>CAKZOB010000054.1 GCA_937135955.1 uncultured Anaerolineales bacterium
ACTCACGCGCTCGTTGATCGCCTGTTGCCAGGCCCAGGCAGCGCTGTGGCGTTCGAAGATCCGCGCGACGGTCTGCTGGATCAGGCCGGCGTCGTTCAGGAACTCGCTGTGTGCGCGGAAGATCGCCGCCTTGCTCGATCCAAAGCGCGTCTTGACTTCTTCATACAACTCGTCCAGCTCGGCCTGCGCGGCGCTGATCGCTCGTTGTAAGCGCTCGCCCTCTTCCAGCGGATCGCCCGGGCGATCCTCAACCACGATCGGCTGCGTCTCGTAGCGGCGCGTCACGCCGATCGCCAGGCCGGGCGCGGCGCTGATGCCGCTGATCGTCGTCGCGGGCCGCTGCGGCTTCCAGCTATGACTCACAGCGACCGTTGCCGGCGCGGGCGCTTCCTCTTCGTCGCCCAGGCCCGCCGCGATGGCTGCCTTGAGTGACTCAAGCGCGGCCTCGGCGTCGGGCCCTTCGGCCGACACGCGCACGGTCGCACCGCGCTCCACGCCCAGCTGCAGCAGCTCGATCAGGCGCTTGCCGTCGGCGACGCGATCACCATGGCGTACCCGTATCGCGGTCTGAAACTGCTTCGCCAGATCGACAAACATGGTCGCCGGCCGGGCATGCAGGCCGGTCGCGTTATGGATCACGATGTCGAAAAAGTGGGCGTAATCGGGGAGCGCCGGCGCCGTTGCAGCCGGTGCGGGCCGCTCGCCCGTCAGCGCTTCGATGATGTCGCGCGGGTCGGTCGTGCGCGTCAGGCGTTCGACCTGCTCCTGATCGCCCAGCACGCGCGTGAGGCGGCGCAGGAGGTCGATGTGTTCATCCGACTTGGCGGCGATGCCGACCACCAGACGTACCGTTTCGCCGGGGTTCCAGGCGATGCCGTCAGGCGCCTGCAGGACGGCGATGCCGGTGCGGTTGATCAGCTCGCGGTCCTGGGGCATGCCGTGCGGAATGGCGATGCCGTTGCCCAGATAGGTGTTGGCGACGGCTTCGCGGCCCAGCATGCTTTCAACATAGCCGGGCTGGATGTTGCCGGATTCGACCAGCACCTGGCCGACCTGGCGGATGGCGTCGGTTTTGTCCGTGGGACGGGCGCGTAAGCGGATCTGCCGTTGATCGAGTTCGAGCATTGTCCACTCCGACAATAACGAGAAACGGCGAACGTGGGAAGCACGAGCAGGACGATGTGGCTATTGTAATCGATTTCAATAAATTTGTCAATACCCCAATTTTCGGAATCGCCGAAACTCGTGGTTGCTCCACGAAAACGGCCCATTTTGCGGGCCAATGTACAGCTCGTGACGGTCGGCAGGCTGATGCTTGTGAAATCGGTTACAGGGATATTGCTTGTGGCGGCCGATATCTGTTATACTATTTGCAATCGATTTCAGAAGGAGCGAGCCGGAGCGTTATGACCAGCATCAAAGATGTCGCCCGGGCGGCGGGCGTTTCAACCGCGACGGTATCGCGCGTCCTGTCCAACCATCCGCACGTGCGGCCGGAGGTGCGCGAGCGCGTGCTGGCGGCCGTGGCACAGCTTGAGTACCGGCCGAATCTGATCGCGCGCAACCTGCGTTCGCAGCAGTCCAACACGATCGGCCTGATCGTGTCGGACATCCGCAACCCGTTTTTCACGGCCGTGAGTCGCGCCGTCGAAGATACCGCCTATGCCCACGGCTACCGCGTGCTGTTGTGCAACACCGACGAAGATCCGGACAAGGAGGAACTGTATCTGGATCTGATGCGCGCCGAGCAGGTCGCCGGCGTGATCGTCTCGCCCACGCGCCAGACGATCGCCCACTTCAGCGATCTGCACCTTGACTTTCCGGTGGTGTCGATCGATCGCTCGTTTCGCAACGGCGACGTTGATGCGGTGCTGCTCGACAACGTCGCCGCGGCCCAGGCGCTCACGACGCATCTGATCGAACAGGGATGTCGCCGCATCGCCGGCATCTTCGGCGTGTCCAGCACCACCGGCCGCGAGCGGCGGCGCGGCTATGAAGAAGCGTTGCGCGAGCATGGCGCGCGCGTACAGCGCCCGCTATGGGCCAGCACCAGCACCAAGAACCCCAACTATCCCGATACCTATTACGTGGATACGCTCATCGGGCCGTATACAGTCAACACGTTGCCGCCGCAGACGATCGCCGCCTTCCGCGATCATGGCACAGTCGCGCCGACTCTGGAAGAAGGACTGGACGAGGCCCGTGACGTAATGGTTAAGCTGGCCGAAGTCGGCGTGCGCATGGACAAGATCGTCCAGCAACTGCAGGGTGATGGTGTAGAAGCCTTTGCCAACGACTTTCGGCGTTTGCTGGAAGCCATCGAGGGCAAGAAACAGGTCTTGCTGACCGGAGTGATCAAACGGCAGCGCCTGGATGCCGACGCCTACGAAGACGAGCTGCGCGAAGTCATCGCGCAGCTCGACCGCCAGAAAATCGTCCGCCGCATCTGGGACAAAGACCCTTCTGTATGGAAGGAAGAGGCCAGCCATCAGGCAGTGATCAGTTCACGCCTGGGTTGGCTCGATGTGATCTACGCCGACGAAGAATTCTACGCGCCCATCTACCGCCTGCGCGACGAAGTCCGTGCCCGCGGCTATAGTCATGCCCTGTTGCTGGGTATGGGTGGCAGCAGCCTGGCCGCCGAAGTGATGCGCCAGACTTTCGGCATCATCGAAGGCTACCCTGACCTGATCGTGCTGGATACTACCGATCCGCAGGCCATTGCCCTGGCCAGCCGGGCTATAGACCTGGACAACACGCTCTTCATCGTCTCCACCAAGTCCGGCAGCACCATAGAGACCATCTCGCTGTACAAGTATTTCTACAGCCTGGTCGAAGCGCGTCAGGGCGAGCGTGCCGGCGAACAGTTCTGCGCCATCACCGACGCAGGGTCTCCGCTGGAGAAGATCGCCCTCGACAAGAAATTCAAATACCTGTTCCTCAACCCGCCCGACATCGGCGGACGCTATAGCGTGCTCAGCTACTTCGGCCTGGTGCCCGCAGCTGTGATGGGCCTCGACCTGGATCGCCTGTTGGGCAGCGCCCGCAACATGGCCTCGGCCTGTGCGCGCAACGTGCCCACGGCCAGCAACCCCGCCGTCTGGCTGGGCGCGGCCATGGGCTACCTGGCCCAGCAGCGCCGCGACAAGGTATGCCTGGTGGCCTCGTCACAGATCAGCAGCTTCGGGCTGTGGGCCGAGCAACTGATCGCCGAGAGCACGGGCAAAGAGAACAAGGGGATCGTGCCCGTAGCCGGTGTAGTGCCCGAAGACCCGCGCGACTTCGACGACGACCGCTTCTTCGTTTACCTGCGACTCGACGAGCCGCCTGCCCCGCTGGATCCACTGGTCGAAGACCTCAAGATCGCCGGTCATCCCGTGCTCACGCTGAATCTGCGCGATGCTTACGACCTGGGCGGTGAATTCTTCCGCTGGGAGTTCGCTACGGCTATCGCGGGACACCTGCTGCAGATCAACCCCTTCGATCAGCCCAACGTGCAGGAGAGCAAAGCCAACACCAAACGCCTGCTGGAACATATCGCCGAGCACGGCACTCTGCCGGAAGAAGTGCCACTGCTAGAGGAAAACGGCCTCAAGCTCTACGCCGATCGCAAGACCGCCGAGACCCTGCGCCGCATCGTCCGGCAGCGTCGCTTTGACTATGGGGAACTGGTGAACATGCTGCTGGCCCACATGAGCCGGGCGCAGTCGGGCGATTACATTGCTCTGATGGCCTATCTGGCTCCGACGCCGCGCCACACGCAGTTACTCGAAGCGATTCGCCAGGAACTGCGTCACGCCACCACTCGCGCAGTCACGCTCGGCTATGGGCCGCGCTTCCTGCACTCTACCGGTCAGTTGCACAAGGGCGGCCCCAATAACGGTGTGTTCATCCAGATCACCGTCGAGAACTACGAGCAGATCCCCATCCCTGGCGAACCTTACGACTTCATGCTGCTCAAGCGCGCCCAGGCGCAGGGTGACCTGGAAGCCCTGTTGGCCAAGAAACGTCGCGTGGTGCGCTTCCATCTGCCCGAAGGCAGCGTCTCGGAAGGGCTGGTACGCTTCCTGGGCGCGATCAAGATTGCGGCGGCCAAGAAGCGCGGCTGGTAGACTTCGCCGACTGCGGCGCTGGTCGGGGTCTCATCCGGTTGAGGGTGAGGCCCCGCTTTGTTGCAGAGAGTCTTCGGCCTGAGGAGTCTGAGGCGGACGAGGGGTATTGGTGGGCAGCGGGGAGGGGGTGATCCCATCCGGACTGTCGGTCACAGGCAGGGTGGGCTGGAGCAGCGCATCTTTGGTCGCCGTCAGTTTGAAGATAGCCGTTGCCGCATAATCGGGCGAGGTGGCCCCACCCGCCGAATCGTTCATCAGGATATAAAGACCGCCCACCAACAGGGCAAGCGCGATGCCGGTGAGGAGCAGACCAGCCGTCACCCAGGTGAACCAGCCACCGGGCCGCCCTCTACGCCGCCGACGCCGCACACCGACAGGGACAGCGGCCAGCGACCGCGACACAGGAGCCGGAGCCTGGCTGACCGCCACGCCTGCATCGGGGCGGCGCAACAGGACGCGCGACGTATCCAGGCGGCGGCGCTCAGCGCTGGCCCGCAGACGCTCTGTCAGCGATGGCTCAGTCTCCACCATCATGGCGGGCACACCGTGACCACTGCCCGCCTGTTCGATGGCGTGCTTGAGCGCTTCGGCCAACGCCGTAGCCGTCTGATAGCGATTTTCCGGCTTCTTCTCCAGCGCCTTGAACAGCACATTTTCCACCGCGCGCGACAGGGCAGGATTGATCGCACAGGGTGAAGGCGGCGGCTCGGTGACGTGTTTCACCGCCACACTGTAGGGTGTCTCGCCTTCGAACGGGCGCACGCCAGTCAACATCTCAAACAACACCACCCCCAGCGCGTAGACATCCGAGCGCCCGTCGAGTTCGTGCCCTTGGGCCTGTTCCGGTGACATATACGAAGGCGTGCCCACTACACCTGTCGTGGTCAGCGGCTCAGTATTGTGCCCCATCAGCCGGGCAATGCCGAAGTCGGTCAGGTAGGCGTCACCGTTGGCATCGAGCAGGATATTGCTGGGCTTCAGGTCGCGATGCAGCACGCCCTGACGATGCGCGTAGTCGAGCGCTGGCGCGATCTGCAGGACGATCTGCAAAGCGCGCTCAGGTGAGATAGGGCCGGCAGCCAGCATGTCGTCCACCGAGCCGCCTTCCATATAGCGCATGACCAGATAGGGAATGCCCTGGTATTCGCCGTAGTCGTGCACCGGCACGATCGCGCGATGCTCCAGGCGGGCGACAATGCTCGCTTCGCGCTTAAAGCGATCCAGTGAGGCTGCCTGGTTCAGCAGTTCGGGAGGCAAGACCTTGAGCGCCACATCCCGATCCATGGAAAGCTGATGGGCGCGGTACACTGTAGCCATGCCACCTCGCCCGATCTCTTCGCGGATCGTATAGCCGCCTATGGTTGCCCCAACCGCGAATGCTTCCATCGTCTGTCATCGCCCCAAAGCGCACTCTGCATAAATAATACGCTCTCATGGGCGACTATACACTGTTCCACCCCAGGTACGCCAAAAAAAGAGCGGCCCCGCCTTTCGGCAGGGCCGCGCCGCATCCTCGCGAGTAGACCGGCTTAGTACTCCGGCATCGAAGGCGCAGGAGCCGGTTTCTCTTCCGGAATGTCGGTGATGAGCGCCTCGGTGGTCAGGATCATGCCCGCGATGCTGGCGGCATTCTCCAGCGCGCCCTTGGTCACCTTGGCCGGGTCAATGATGCCCGCCTTGATCATGTCCACGAACTCGCCGCGCATCACGTCGAAGCCGATGTTGGGGTTGTTCTGCTTCTTCTGCTCGGCGATCACCTGCTCCTGGATCACACCGCCGTCGTAGCCGGCGTTCTCCACAATGCCACGCAGCGGCATCTGCAGGGCCTTGCGCACGA
The DNA here is from genome assembly GCA_937135955.1 of uncultured Anaerolineales bacterium. Classification (GTDB taxonomy): domain Bacteria; phylum Chloroflexota; class Anaerolineae; order Aggregatilineales; family Aggregatilineaceae; genus UBA2029. Next base: position 5,950 of record CAKZOB010000054.1, read on the forward strand.
TCTTGACGCCGGTGTTCTCGTCGTCATACTCCATCTTCAGGTCGTCGAGCGCGCTCATGGCATTGATCAGGGCCACACCGCCACCGGGCACGATGCCTTCCTCAACCGCAGCACGGGTCGCGCTCAGCGCGTCTTCCACGCGATGCTTCTTTTCCTTCAGTTCGACCTCGGTCGCCGCACCTACGCCGATTACCGCCACGCCACCGCTCAGCTTGGCCAAGCGCTCCTGCAGTTTTTCGCGGTCGTAGTCAGAGGTCGAGTTCTCGATCTCGACGCGGATTTCCTCGATACGACCCTTGATCTTGCGCTCGTCACCCGCGCCATCCACGATGGTGGTCTCGTTCTTGGTCACCACCACCTTGCCCGCGCGACCCAGGTCGTCAATGGTCGTCGTTTCGAGCTTGCGGCCCATTTCCTCGGTGATCACCTGGCCGCCGGTCAGGATGGCGATGTCCTGCAGCATGGCCTTACGACGGTCGCCGAAGCCAGGGGCCTTCACCGCCACTACATTCAACATGCCACGCAGCTTGTTCAGCACCAGCGTTGCCAGCGCTTCGCCGTCCACGTCCTCGGCAATGACCACCAGTTCACGCTTGCCGATCTGCAGCAGTTTCTCCAGGATCGGCACCAGGTCTGCCGCCGCGGAGATCTTCTTGTCGTGGATCAGGATGTAGGCATCCTCGATCACGCATTCCTGCGTCTCAGGATTAGTGATGAAGTAGGGCGAGATGAACCCGCGGTCGAACTGCATACCTTCGACGTACTCGGTTTCAAACTCCAGCCCCTTGCTTTCCTCGACCGTGATCACGCCGTCCTTGCCGACTTTGTCCATCACGTCAGCGATCAGATCACCGATCTCGCGATCCTGCGCGCTGATCGCCGCCACCGAGGCGATCTCTTCCTTGGTAGTAATCGGGATGGCCATCTCGCCCAGGCGCTTGGAGACCGCCTGCGCCGCCGCCTCAATGCCGCGCTTCAGCAGCATGGGGTTGGCACCCGCCGCCAGGTTGCGCAGACCTTCGGTGACCATGTAGTAGGCCAGCACCGTTGCCGTGGTGGTACCGTCGCCGGCGATGTCGTTGGTCTTGGTGGCCGCTTCCTTCAGCAGTTGGGCACCCATGTTCTCATAGGGGTCTTTCAGCTCGATTTCCTTGGCAACCGACACGCCGTCGTGCGTGATGGTCGGCGCGCCCCACTTCTTGTCCAGCGCCACGTTGCGGCCTTTGGGACCCAGCGTCGTCATGACCGCGCGGGCCAGCATGTCAATGCCGTTCTTCAGGCTGTTGCGGGCTTCCTGATCGAAGATCAACTGCTTGGGCATTGTTCGCTCTCCTTAGTACTTGCAGGCATCCAGCAATTCGCATAGGGCATAAACGGACGACACAGTTGGAAAGGTTCGGTACGAGTTATGCTTCCTCTCCTCGCTGGTGCTCCGTAAACTGTTGTACTGCCTCTCAAACAGGTTCGCATTAGCACTCTCAAGCCCAGAGTGCTAAACCGAGCGTGATCTTAGCAACGCGCACGCGCCCTGTCAAGCTCAATTTAGCACTCTAAGCCGCTGTGTGCTAACTTTTCGCGTTAGAAATGCATATAAAATTCCGCGAGTGGGCTATCATTGTTCGGCACTCTGCGTGTTTTCGGTGGGAGTGCGTACCCCGCACGATTGCAGCGCCGCAATGAAGCTGGCCTGGCGACGCGCATCTTCGCGCTGCACCGCAATCTGATAACCCTGCTGCAAGTAAGGAATGGCCAGGTCGCACCGCCCCAGCGACGCCTGGGAGTGCCCCAACTGGTAGAAATCGTCGGGGTCTTGCGAGCCAAGCTCAATCGCTCGCTGCAGGTTGACTGCCGCCGTCACGAAATCACCATCGCTCCATTGCAGCCCGCCCAGATAGGAAAGGCAGGGGATGTTGTTGGGGTCAACGTCCAGGCAGCGCCGGTAGTATTCAAACGCACGGTCGAAGTCCCCGTTGCGCGTATGGGCATTCCCCAGCGAAAAGAGCACTGTCGTATCGCGCGGATTACGTTCGATGATGGGCGACAGCACGGCGATTGCCTGATCAATCTGGCCTAGCGCGATGTAATTGTTCGCCAGCTCCACAGCGATATAGGATTGGTTGGGCGCGCGCTGCACCGCAGCCAGATAGGGTTGCAACGCTTCTTCCCAGCGCCCTTGATTGGAGTAGAGCAGCCCCAGGTTGCGAAAGGCATCCGCGACGGCAACCCCTCCGGTGTCCAGTTCGAGCGCCCGTTCCAGGTACATCTGAGCCGTGTCGTACTGGCCCAGGTCCTGGTAGATTTCCCCCAGAAAGGCATAGGTGGGCGCATAGGTCTCATCGAGCGCGCGCGCATGCAGCGCCGAAGCCAGCGCTTCGCCATATTCGCCCATCCAGTCGAGCGCCCGCGCGCGGATGGCCCACCCGTCGGGCGCAGTCGGGTTGGCGTTGATGGTGCGCTCGGCAAAGTCCAGCGCCTGCTGCAGGCGCGTCTTGTTCTGCCCAAAGTTGGACGTGATGATCAGCGCATGGGCGATCTGATAGTGCAACTCCTCATCGTTTGGGTTAGCCTCGGCCAGCACCATACAATGCTCAATGGCTTTCTCCAGGTCGCCCTGCCGATAGAAGTTGAGGCATTCGACCTGCGCCAGCATCACATCCGGCGTCGCCGTCGGCGTGGGAGCAGGAGCTACCTGTGTCTGTACGGCGATAGCCAGTTCTTCCAGGCCCGGCAAAACGGAGCTGCGCACGCGCTCGCGATTCTGCCAGATCAACCAGCCCGCACCCGCCAGGATCGCTATCATCATCAGGCGCAACACCACGCGCCCCGATACCAGCCGCAGATGGCGTTGTCGCCCTGGCCGATATCGCTTCGGTGTGCGCAGGTACATCTACATCCCCCTCAGAAGATGCCGATCGGTTCAGGTGGGATCGGAGTTGGCGGAACCGGCGTCGGGATATCGCGGATGTCGTAGTCTTCATCATAGTTGACGCACAACATCAGCCCTTCATTGATATGGGCTTTGGTTTGCTCGCCGGGATTCATCAGCAGAGCATCCTGCAAGATCGGCCACGCCTGGTCGCAACGGGCCAGCAGCGCCCAGGACAACCCGCGCAGGTAATAACACTCGATTTCGCGCTCCTGCAGTGGCACGCCTTGCTCTTCCTGTAGACGGGCGCACTCCTCGAACGACTCGATCGCCCCCTCATAGTTCCGGCGAGTATAGCGTACCATTCCCAGTTGACGGTGCGCTTCTGGATAGGTAGGGTCAAGTTGAATGGCCTGTTCGCAGGCTTCCTGTGCCAGAGCATCTTCGCGCATGGTGAAGTATGTTTCGCACTTGCGCGTGTAGGCTTTCACGTTGTCCGGTTCCATCGCCAGCACCTGGTCGTAAGCAGCAATGGCCGCGTCGTAGTTCTCCTGCGCTTTATAGTAGACTGCCAGCTCGAAATATAAAGCATCGAAACGGGGGTGAAGCTGAATCGCCTGTTCATATTGCTGAATAGCCGCGTCGAAACGCCCCACAAAGGCCAGCCCCAGCGCCAGGGCACGCCGTGCATCCAGACTGTTGGGATCGAGCTGAACTGCCTCATCCGCTTTCTGGAACGCCTGGTTGGGTCGCCCTGCCCCGCGATAGGCCATCGAAAGATAAGCTCGAGCTTCTGCAGAGGTTGGGTCGAGTTGCTCGGCTCGCAAGCCGACTGCGATTGCCTCTTCAGGCCGACTGTTCTCCAACAAGGCCAGGCAGAGCAACGCCTGCGCCCGTGCATTGTCCGGTGCCAGCTCGACCGCTTGTTGGGCTACCTCCAGCGCTTCTTCAGCGCGGTAGCGGTAGGCTCGTCCGGCATAACTGCGATAGATCAACATGCGTCCGTATTCGAAGAGCAGGTCAATATCAGTGGGGCGCAAACGCACCGCCTCACCATAGTGGTAGATTGCGCGCTCGATATCGCCCGCCAGATAGGCGCGCTCGCCCAACTGCGCCTGTGTGATCGCGTCCAGCGTGGCCGTCGGCTGGACACCGACACTGGCCAGCACCCAGTCTTGCACCGTGTTGAACTGCCAGATGACGCCGGCCAGCAACATCACCGTCAGCAGCCATAGAGTGATCACGAACTTGCTGCCGCGCCGCCGGGCCTGGCGGCCAAAGTGCAGGTTCGATTTGTCGCGCCGGATATACATCGCCGCTCCTCCTTGTTTGCGCCAGGGTTCAGAGCCAGTGTCGAGCCGTCCGGTGCAAGAAAAAACCGGTGAGTGCTTGTCCCCCCGGTAGACACGTTGCTCTATCCTGCGCGCCATAACAATCCTAACATCCCGCCTGAGAGATGTCAAAGGGTCTGCGGGGTGAGTGCGAGCAAAGGCTGACAGCGACTTTGCCCGGCCCGATGCCCCTCATCCCTCGGCCCCTTCTCCCGTGCTGCGGGCGAAGGGGAGCACTCGCGCGACAGACAGTAAGTCCCCTCGCCCCGCGACGCAGTCGCGAGGGAGAGGGGATTGAGGGGTGAGGGGCAGCAGACTGCTGCAAATCGCCTGTCACATTTTGCACGCACCCGGCCCCCTTCACACATTGACGCCGCGTGCACCCTGCGGCACAATGTGCAGTGAAACCGGACACCATCCCTCAGCACTGCTCGGTCAGTAGCTGGCGGCGCAAGGAGCGCGAACATGAGACGCGATGGGCCAGTTCTGGTCATCGGGGCTGCAGGAATAGATATCAAGGGACGCCCCAATCAGCCGCTGCAAATGGGCACCTCCAACGGCGGGGTGGTGCGCAACAGTGTGGGAGGCGTGGCTCGCAACATCGCTGAAAACCTGGCACGCCTGGAAGTGCCCACTATCCTGCTCTCTGCGGTCGGCCAGGATCACACCGGAGACTTTCTGCTGCGCCACACGGCTGCTGCTGGCGTAGATACCAGCTATGTGCTGCGCCTGCCCGACCAGCACACCGGCAGCTATGTAGCCATCCTGGACGAAAAAGGCCAACTGGTCGTTGCGGTCAGCGAATACGACATCGTCAGCCGCATTGGCCCGTCGTACCTGCAGCGCTGTCGCGCTCTCTTCGCCAAGGCTGCCATGATCGTCCTCGACGGCAACCTGACCCCGCGTACGTTGCAGTCGGTCTTCCGCTGGGCCGAACGCTACGACGTGCCTGTGTGCGCCGATCCTACCTCGCCCGCCCTGGCGACCAAGTTCATTCCCTATCTGTCCCATCTGTTGATGGTCGCTCCCGATGCCAGCGAGGCAGCGGCATTGTGCGGAGCGCCCTCTCCGCCAACTACCAGCACCGAAGCCATCGAGACGGCCCAGTGCCTGGTGAGCATGGGAGTGGAGATCGCCATCGTCACCATGGCCGAGCAGGGCCTGGCCTACGCCGACGGCAGCAGCGCCGGTCACATCCCCGCTTTGCGCACCAGGGTCGTTGACCCTACGGGCACCGGTGATGCCGTAACTGCTGCGGTGATCTTTGGCCTGTTGCAGGAAATGCCCATTGACGAAGCCGTTCGCCTGGGAGTGTCCGCGGGCGCGCTCACCCTCAGCACACGCGAGACGGTTGTCCCCGACCTGAGTCTGGATCGTCTGTATGATGCCCTGATCGTATGAAAAACTGACCGTTCCTGGCAGCAAACAGCGCTATACACAGAGAGCATGTGCCCATGTGCCCCCCGCCCGCTTCGACTTCTTCCCTGCTCGACGACGAGACTCTGACCTTGCGCCGCAAACAATACGCTCGCATTGCCGAACTGCTGGAAGATTTCTACGGTTATCCCACCTGGCGGCCTCATTTGCCACCGGTAGATGAGCTGGTGAGCACCATCCTCAGCCAGAGCACCACCGATTCCAACCGCGACCTGGCCTTCGACGCGCTCAAGGCTCGCTTTGGCAGTTGGGAAGCGGTGCGTGATGCGCCGGTTGAAGAAATTGCCGCGGCGATTCGTCCCGCCGGCCTGTCCAATCAGAAAGCGCCGCGCATCAAGCGTGCCCTGCAGAAGTTGACCGTCGAGCGCGGGGAGCTTTCGCTGGATTTTCTGGCCGACTTGCCCGTCGAGGAAGCCAAAGCCTGGCTCATCAGTTTTGACGGCATCGGCCCCAAGACAGCAGCGATCATCCTGCTGTTCTCGTTCAATAAACCAGCATTCCCCGTAGATACTCACATTCACCGCGTGACGCGGCGGCTGGGGCTGATCGGCCCCAGAACCAGCGCCGAGCGCGCGCACCTGGAACTCGAAGCCATCATCCCCCCTGCCGATTACCTCCCCGCTCACCTGAACATCATCCGCCTGGGGCGCGAAATCTGCCAGGCGCGCCGCCCGCGCTGCGAAGAATGTCCCTTGACCGCTTACTGCGATTACTTTCAGAACACCCACTCCCGAGGAAGCAGCGAATGAACGAAGCGCCCCCTCCCACCGCGCGACAACTCACCAACGTCATCGAGAAAGCCCGTCAGTCCGTGATTCTCTTGCGGCAGCAGGCGCAGGCAGGCACGCTGCAAGTCGGTCACCTGGCCGAGCGGCTGACCGCTCTGGAAAACCTGCTGGCCGAACTGGCCGCGACTCATCAAGAAAACGTTCACGAGCGACAGTTGGCCGCGCTATACGAAGTGAGTCGTGCCCTGGGGTCTTCGCTCGACCTGCAGGTCGTGCTCGATCAGGTAATGGACGCCATCATTCAGCTCACCGAGGCCGAGCGAGGCTTCTTGATGTTGCTCAATGACGATGGCACGTTCGACGTGCGTGTGGCGCGCAATCTGGATCAGGAGACGCTCGACAGCTCAGAATTCGCCTACAGTCGCACCATCACCCGCCATGTGGTCAACAGCGGGCAGCCCGTCGTCACCACCAACGCGCAGACCGATCCTCGCTTTATGGATCAGGCCAGCATCGTCGCGCACGCGCTGCGCAGCATTATGGCCACGCCCCTGCGGGCGCGGGGCAGGATCATCGGTGTGGCTTATGTGGACAACCGCATCCGCACCGGCCTCTTTTCCGAAGAAGACCTCGCCCTGCTCGACGCTTTGGCGGCACAGGCGGCCATTGCCATTGACAACGCGCAGCTCTACAGCGCCAAGGATCAGGCGCTGACCGCCCGCCTCGAAGAACTGACCATGCTGCAGTGGATTGACCGGCAGCTCAACGAGACGCTGGATACCGCCCATGCGATGCGCGTCACTCTGGAGTGGTCGGCGCGGCTATGCGGCGCAGAGAGCGCCAGCCTGGGCCTGTACGATCCGGAAACCGGGCAGGTGCGCCTGCTAGCCCACTACGGTGAAGCCGGTCCCTTCGCCGGGCAGGAGCATCTATCCCTCACGCACCCCCTCATTCACCAGGTTTTCACCTCTCACTCCGCCGCCATGCAGGTTTCGCCAGAAGGGACACAACCGGCGAGCACCATACTGTGTGTGCCCATCAAGCGTGAAGGTGCGGTGATCGGTATTGTCACCCTGGCAGCGGCCCGCGCTGGAGCCTTCGACGAAGACGCCCAGGCATTGGTCGCGCGTCTGGCCGATCGCGCCGCCATCGCCATCGAGAACAGCCGCCTGTACGACGCGGTACAGGCCGCCAACCGCGCCAAATCGGAATTCGTCAGCCTGGTGGCACACGAGTTGAAAGCACCCATGACCAGCATCAACGGCTACGCCGATCTGCTGGCTGTTGCCGGCCCTCTCAACGAGCAACAGCAGAAATTTGTGCAAACCATCAAGAACAATGTGCACCGCATGAAAGTGTTGGTGAGCGATCTGACCGATATCAGCCGCATCGAAAGTGGGCAACTGCGCGTGGAGAACGAGCGGGTGGACTTGCTGGCGGCGGTCGCCGAGGCGCGCGACGGGCTGCTCCAGCAACTGCACGAACACGGCCATCGTCTGGTCGAAGACCTGCCTGCGGAATTACCCGCCGTGCGTGGCGATCGTGGACGGGTGGTGCAGGTGTTGATCAATCTGCTGAGCAACGCCATCAAGTACACGCCCAACGGCGGCACGATCACCCTGCGAGCGTGCCAGGATGGGCCGTTTGTTCGCCTGAGCGTCGCTGACACCGGCGTCGGCATGACCGCCGAAGAGATCGCCAAGCTGGGGACAAAGTTCTGGCGTGCGGACAACGACCACGTGCTCAATCAGCCGGGCACCGGCCTGGGGCTGGCGATCACGCGCAACCTGGTCGCGCTGATGGGTGGGGAATGGCAGGTGAACAGCACGCCCGGTCAGGGCAGCACCTTCACCATCGGATTACGTGTTTACCAGGACTGAAGACTCCGCCCGCCTATATCTGTGGGCGTTTCCAGCCCTCCCAACCGCGTGCCTGCCAGGCCGCGTAGAGAGCGATAGCGCCCGCTGTTGCCACGTTTAGACTTTGCACGTGCCCGCGCATGGGCAGCGTCAGGCGCAGGTCGCACGTTTCGCGCACCAGGCGGCGCAGCCCTTCGCCCTCGCTGCCCATCACCAGCGCCAGCGGACGCCTGAGATCCACCTCGTCCGGCGTGACGGCATCCGGCCCGATGTCCAGGCCCACCAGCCACACCCCTTCCTCTTTGAGACGGCGCATGGCACTCACCAGGTTGGTGACCACGGCCACGTTGAGATGCTCCACCGCGCCAGATGAGGCGCTGACCACCGCTGGCGTCACGTCTACCCCACGCCGTTCCTGCAGGATCACACCATGCACACCCACCGAATCGGCCACGCGCAACAGCGCCCCCACGTTCTGTGGATCTTTGAGCAGGTCGAGCACCAGCAGAAAGGGTAATTCGCCGCGCTCGGCACTGGTGCGCAAGATGGAATCGAGATCAACGTAGGGATACCCACCCACGCGCATGGTAACCCCCTGGTGATTGGCATTGTCCGCCAGGTCGTCCACCACACGACGCGGCACACGGCGCACGTTGACCCCGTGCTCCTGGGCCAGCGCCAGCACCGATTCCACGACGCCTTTCTCGTCCACTCCTTCAGCGATCAGCAATTGCTGAAAAGTGCGTCGCCCTGCGCGCAGACTCTCCAGCACCGGCCAGCGCCCATACAGATATTCTGTCGCCATGGTGATCCCCCAAGATAAGGCAGGGCACTGCTCCGCGCCCTGCCTGTACTCCTGACCATAGATCGCGCGCCCTTGACGGCTTGCTCAGAGTTCAGTCCACGCGCCACACCGTACCGTCGGGCCGGTCTTCCAGGGCGATGCCCAGCTCGGCCAGGCGGGCGCGAATCCGATCGGCGGTGCCGAAGTCCCGCTCGGCGCGGGCCTGTGCACGCAGATCAACCAGCATCTGAATTAACCCCTCTTCGCGCTCGGCGTTGCCCGTACCCGCGACCGCCGTCTCTTCGGGCACGATGCCCAGCACCGCCCCGCCCAGTTCGCGGTAGGTCGCGTCAATCGCCTCTAGCACGGTTTTGCTCACCGGCTGACCGCTGTTGAGCAGCGTGTTGACCTCGCGGGTCAGATCGTACAACATCGCCAGCCCGCCCGGCGCGTTGAAGTCGTCGTCCATGGCTTCGACGAAGCGCTGCCGGGCCTGCGTCAGCACGTCCAGAAAAGCATTGCCCGCCTCGCCGGACGGAGCATTGTTCAGCTTACTGCGCACCAGGCGCACCGCGCCATAGATACGCTCCCAGCCTTTACGGGCGCTGTCGAGCGCCTCTTCGCTGAAGACGATGGGGTTGCGATAGTGACTGGTCAGGATAAAGGTGCGCAACACTTCGGGCCGGTGCAGCTTGAGCGCGTCTTTGATGGTGTAGAAGTTGCCCAGGCTCTTAGACATCTTGACCGGGATACCGAACTCGTCCGGCACCGTCAGGCTGCCCACCAGCATCCAGTAGCGAGCAAAAGGCACGCCGTTGGCCGCTTCGCTCTGCGCGATCTCACACTCGTTGTGCGGAAAGATGTTGTCCACGCCCCCGCCGTGAATATCGAAGGTGGGGCCGAGATATTTCGTGGCCATGGCCGAGCATTCGATATGCCAGCCCGGATAGCCTTCGCCCCAGGGACTATCCCAGCGCAGAATGTGCTCTGGCTCGGCGGCTTTCCACAGGGCGAAATCCTCGGCGTGACGTTTGTCGTCGCGCACGTCCACGCGCGCGCCCGCTTCCTGGTCGTCCAGGCGACGGTTTGAGAGCTTGCCGTACTCCGGCCAGCTATACACATCGAAGTAGACGTTGCCCTGCTCGGTGACGTAAGCATGCCCCTTCTCGATCAGCGTCTGAATCATCTTGATCTGATCGGGAATATGGCAACTGGCCCGCGGGCTGATGTCGGGGCGCACCACCCCCAGCGCGTCCATGTCCTCGAAATAGCTGCGGGCATAGGTCTCCACAATCTGCATCGGCAGGGCCTGTGCCTGACGGGCTTTCTTCAGGACGCGATCCTCGCCTGTATCCAGCAGGTGCCCCACATCGGTCAGGTTCTGCACATAGAGCACATCGTAGCCGCGCCAGCGCAGATAGCGTACCACTACATCGAACGAAACATACGTCTTGGCATGGCCCACGTGCGCGTGATCGTAAACCGTTGGGCCACAGACGTACATATTCACCTTGCCTTCGTGCAGCGGTTCAAAGGGCTGTTTCTCACGATGCAAGACGTTGTAGATTTGCAAGGCCATGGTACGTATTCCCTTGAGCTAGCCGGAGAAAAGAGCAATCCAGATTGTAGCGCAAAGGAGCCTCACCCGAAAAGGCAGTTTTTTGCCATATTTTTGCACACGCCTGTATTGTCCTCTACATGGCAGCTCTGTACAATTCGCGGCAAATACGCGCCACCCAGATTATTTGAGTAGGAGAGCAGCCATCATGAAGCGCATCCTGATCAAAGGGGCAGATATCGTCACCCTGGACGAAACCGGTACTATTCTGCACAGCGCCGACCTGTTGATCGAGGACAGGCGCATCGCGCAGATCGGTCACCTGCTCCCAGATACCCAGGCAGACGAAATCATTGACGCCACTGGACAGGTAGTCCTGCCCGGCTTCTTCAACGCACACTGTCACGCGCCCATGACCTTCGAGCGCGGCTGGGCCGAAGACCTGCCCTTCCCGCGCTGGCTCAACGAAAAGATTTGGGTGGCAGAAAGCGCCCTGACGCCGGAAGACGTATATTGGGGTGCGGCGCTGGCTGCCTGCGAGATGATCCGCAGCGGCACAGTGGCCTTCAACGACCACTATTTCTACATGGATCGCGTGGCGCAGGTGGTGCTGGAAAGCGGCATGAAGGCTATGCTCACCTGGTGCACCTTTGGCATCGGCGACGACAAGGAGATCGGCCCTGGCGCGGCAGCGCAACTGGCCTTCAGCCGCGACTGGCAGGGCGCGGGCGACGGACGCATTCACACCTGCCTGGGTCCGCACTCCCCCTACATCTGTCCGCCGGAGTTCCTGGGCCGGGTGGTTGAACTGGCCGAGCAACATCAACTTCCGATCCATCTACACGTAGCCGAGTCCCAGGAACAGGTCGCCAATTCCCAGGCTCGCCATGGTCAGACACCGGTCGAGCAACTGGCCACCCTGGGCGTTTTCGACCATCCCACAGTCGCCGCGCACTGCCTGGCCCTGACTCTCGACGATCGCGCCCTGCTGGCCGAGAAGCCCGTAACTATCGTGCGGACGCCAATCACCTATATGAAGCTGGCCATGCCCATCCATGTCTCGCTGAGCGACCTGCAGGGGGCGGGCATCAGCCGCTTGGCACTCGGCTCCGATGGGCCAGCCTCGAACGCAGTGATGGATATGTGGGATATCGTCCGGCAGACTGTCTGGCTGGAGAAATATCAAACGCAGAACCCAGAGGCCCTGCCCGGCGACACGGCCCTCCGCATGGCGACGCGCAACGGCGCGCTGGCGATGGGCTTTGCCGAGAGCGGTGTCGTGGCCGAAGGCATGGCCGCCGATCTGATACTGGTGAATATGGATCGCCCGCATTTGCGTCCACGCCACGATCTGATCGCCAACTTGGTCCACGCTGCGCGCGGTGCCGATGTCTCCCATGTGCTGGTAGACGGGCAATTGCTGATGCGCGACCGGCAACTACTCACCCTGGATGAGGAGCGTATCCTCTACGAAGCGGAGCAACGCGCCCTGCGCCTGGTGCGCCAGAACATGAATCAGGTGCGCGAGTACCGCGGCTGAAACCACAAAGGGCCAGGCGAAGCGCTGTCCCTGGCCCTCTAACCCTTAGAAAGCCAGCGGCGCTAGCGCCGCAGCGAGCCTTCGGGTTGGGCGAAGTACATGCGCCCGGCATTGGTCACGATGTAGCGCGTGATCAACACGGGGATCGTGCGATCCATGTAGCGCTTGCCGTCTTCCACCACGATCATCGTGCCGTCTTCCAGGTAACCCACACCCTGGTCGGGTTCGCGCCCTTCCATGACAATATGGATGTCAATCACTTCGCCCGGCAAGAAGATGGCTTTGACCGCGTTTGCCAGCTCGTTGATGTTGAGCACCGTGACTCCCTGCAACTCAGCCACGCGGTTGAGGTTGTAATCATTCGTCATCACCGGGATATTGCGCCGCTTGGCAAGCAACACCAGTTTTTCATCTACGGCGCTGATACCCTCGATGTCGTCGTCAATGAACCGCACCGGCGTCCGGCTGCGCTGCTGCAGCTCGCTGAGCACTTCCAGGCCGCGCTTGCCACGGTTGCGCCGCAGCATGTCCGGCGAATCGGCCACATGTTGCAACTCGTTGAGCACGAAACGCGGGATCAGCAGTGCTCCCTGGATAAAGCCGGTCTGACTGATATCCACAATGCGCCCGTCAATGATCACGCTGGTGTCGAGCAGAATCTCGCCCGTCGCCCCGCCGGGCAACATGCGCAGGCTGGCCGGGCTGGCACGGAGCATCCCCCCGAACAGCGCCAACACGTCCTGGGCGCGCAGAGAAAAGACGATCACGAACACATAGCTACCCACGACGGCGACGACGGTCGGCAGGAACTGGCCAACCGGATCGGGCAACAGCGACAGGGGCCAGGCGAACAACGCCGACACGAACATCCCCACCATCAGCCCCACGATGGCCCCCACCAGCGCCTCCGGTGACATCTTCAGAATGGCTCGCCGGGCCGCACGCGCCGGATAGGTGGTCATCCACGGTGTGAGGATCAGCCCGGCCAGTGCACCCATCAGGGCAAACGTCAGGCCGCTGGCTTCGGGAGGGAGATTGAGAGCGTCGGCCAGGTCAATTCCGAGCAGAGCGCCCAGCAGGGTGAAAATCATCATCCCCACCAGGCGGAGAAACAATTCCAGAGACATAAGGATTTCTCCCTGGCGGTTCGCCCGTCTGCCTTGCCAGATGATAACGACAGGCGTAGATGGAACGCCTCCACCGGTGAAAGGGACACGGCCAAGGCCCCTGACAGGCAAACGCCACCTGATAATGACAGAATGATAAGCGCAATAATATCACTAATTTGTCACTGTATCACGGAAGCCCCTCACGCGCCAGGACTTCCCCCGTGTCCTGCGCCAGAAATGACAGGAGCGCCGTCACTGGCGCTCGTTAAAGCTAAACCTGATAGGGCAGGTGAGATTCGAACTCACACGAGGTTCCCCTCAGCGGATTTTAAGTCCGCGGCGTCTACCATTCCGCCACTGCCCCAACCATTGCGCTTGAAGTGTAACACGACCGCCCCTGTCGGTCAACGGCTTTGCGGCGCAAGGGGCGCGCGCAAAAGTCGTCAGCGTTTGCCTGACGCAAGGGCGTTTACCTCACCCCAGCCCGGCGCAGTGCCTGCGCATTGTCCAGCACTTGCAGAGCCAGCGCAGGCAGACTATAAATGTGTTTGGGATTTGTCAAGAATGTGTGGCACAGGCCATCGGTCTGCTCCGGGGGAGCGTATACCATGACCCGCGAAGACAATGAACCGACGCTGGAAGACCTGATGCAACTGGGCATTCAGGCCGCGCGACAGGGCAACTATACCAATGCGCGCCTGTTATTCCAGCAAGTCCTCGACGCTGACAAATACAACGAGCGCGCGTGGTTGTGGATGGCCCAGGTAGCCAGCACCTACGAAGAGCGTCTGCGTTTCCTCCAGACGGTGCTCCAGATCAACCCCAACAACACTGTCGCCCGCAACCAACTGGAGCGCATCCGCCGCAAACACGAGACGACCAATTCGCTGGTATTGCGCTACGGGCTGATCAGCCTAGCGATCTTCGCCATGCTGATTGCCTGCGTGCTGCTGTTGCTATTGATTCGCTAGAATCCCGTTTCCCATGTGTAGGAATGCGGGGCCGCGCTGATACTCTTGCTCCATCTTCCCCGCCTGATTCCAGCGCGCACTCCGTCGCGGTGTCCACCCCATTCCGCGTGTTTGGTCTTGTTTGAGAGACCGGTATAAGATTATCGGGTGCAGGCGCGTATCAGCGGGCGTGCATCTGCTACAGCTATGCGATGCCTCTGCCACAGAATGCGCCGCCAACAACATTCACAGGGGAGAAGACGGTGCCCAGCGAAGACCTGCAAGCTCTTCTGCGCACGGCCATCGAAGCCGCGCGCAGCGGCGACCGGGCCAAGGCCCGCGAGATGCTCCGTCGTCTTGTCTTGCGCGATCCTGACAACGAACTGGCCTGGCTGTGGCTGGCCTCGGTTGCCACTTCTGAGGACGAGCGTCGCCAGTGCCTCAGGCGGGTGCTGATCATCAACCCGCGTAACGAGCGAGCGCGTCAGGCCCTGGCGCAACTCAACCGGACCGCCCAGGGACCATCGGCTGCTGTACCAGCGACGGGAGAACCTCAGCCCGCCCTGCGACGACCAACAGCCCGTCGCCGACAGATGCCATCCTGGCTCTTCTGGACGCTGACCATGACTGCCTTCGGCCTGGTGCTGGCTGCGCTGTTGCTATGGTGGTGGGATCGTCGCTCCGTTCAGAAGTCCACGCCCACCCCAGCGGCGGCTGTTCCTGCGGTCCCTTCAGCTACCCGGGTTGCCGGGCAAGCCACCGCGACCCCCATCGGCGGCACGTTGCGCACGTTGCCTCCCCGCGACACAATGCCGCCAACCTGGACGCCGACCGCGACGCGCACCCCCACCGTTACACCCACGCCCACCGTCACGCCTCCGCCACTGGGATCATATGCGCTGCTGGCATCCGGGCAACTCGGCCAGAGCGAATGGACGCTGTTCACCGTGCGGGGCGATGGGTCACAGCCCCAGGCCTTGTCGCTGGCCCTAGCTACTGACGACCTGTCGGAAGGCGTGCTGCCCCTGTTCGCGGGAGTCTACGACGCGGCCCTATCGCCCGACGGCGCGCAGATCGCCTTCACGGGACGCCTGGCCCGCACCTACATGGAAGGCGATACGGTCATCACGGAAGAGTTCGAAGACCTGTTCGTCGCCCCCCTCGACGGGGGAACAGCGCGCCGCCTGACCCGTCTGGAAGCCAAACGCGCAGGAGAGTCCACCTGGTCACCCGATGGGCAGACCATTGCCTTCGCTGCCGACAAAGAGGGGCACTTCGACCTGTACGTGCTCTCCGTGACAACCGGCGAATTGCGCACCCTGGTTCCCGGCCCTGCCAATGACCGCGAACCGGCCTGGTCGCCCGATGGACAGTGGATCGCCTTCACCTCGGATCGCAGCGGGCCGGGTGCCACCGAAATCTGGCGAGTGGGGGCGGACGGCGGCTCATACAAACAACTCACCGACAACGTCAACAGCAGCTTTTCGCCAGCCTGGTCACCGGATGGGCAGTGGATCGTCTTTCTTTCCGACCGCCGCGGGACAACTGATCCCTACATAATGACAGCTAACGGCGACGGCGAACGCGCCTTGCTGGTACGCGACATCCGCGCCGAAGAACGCGATCCTGCCTGGTCGCTGGACGGGCGCTGGATCGTCTTCAGCGCCAACCGCGATCGCTCGATCTTCGATCTATACGTCATTCAGCCTGATGGCAGCGGTCTGCAACGTATTTTCGAGGGAGACAGCGACACTCGCTATCCCATATGGTTGCCATAATCAACCGCCGACATTGACTTGAGGGGGAACTATGGGCCAGGGCGAACCGACATCGCAGGTGAACGAACTCTTGCGCCAGGGGATCGAAGCTGCGCGAGCGGGGCAGCGGGCAGTCGCTCGCGCCTTGCTCGAACAGGTCGTGCAGCAAGACGAACGCAACGAAAAAGGATGGTTCTGGCTCGCGGCGGTCACCGACGATCCGCACGAGAAACAGATATGCCTGGGCAATGTGCTGGTTATCAACCCGGACAACGAGCGCGCACGTCGTTTGCTGCAACAACTGGAAGAGGCGGCAGGGCTGGTTCCCCCCGCCGAAGAAGAGAGCAAGAGTGAAGGGCCTGGTCGCACCAGTGTCTACCTGGCCATTGGCAGCGGCATCGCGGCTGTCGTCCTGCTGATCGCTGTGATCGCTATCGTGCTGAGCAACAAGGGAAGCGAGGAGGACGGGGTTCCTTCTAGTGAACGCCCGCAACTGCCTGCGGTTGCCGCCGTCACCCCAACCAGCGAGACATCCGCTGCGCTGCTCCCAACGGCCACCGAGCCACCCGTCTCAGCTTCCCCCACTGCTCCACCGCCCACCTGGACACCCGTGCCCAGCAAAACGCCTGTGCCCGCTGTCCCACCGACCCTATTCCCGTCTCCTCCCGCGGCTCTGACCGGGCAGATCATCATGCGCTCCGGGAATGTGCCCGCAGACCCGGCCAATCAACCGATTGTGCTCATCCGGCCCGACGGCAGCGCGGCGCGTACCATTACCCCGCCCAACACGCGCGGGCACGCGCCCGCCCTGTCGCCGAACGGCAACGAGTACGCCTATATCATGTACGCCATTGGCACGCGCGAGTACATCCTGCAACTGGACAATCTGCAGGGCACCGACCCTCGCCCGGCCAGCATCTACTGGACGGGCAAACCGACTCTTATCGAACAGGACATGCCCGCCTGGTCACCGGATGGGCGTGCGCTGGCCTTTGTTGCCCGCAGCCTGGACTCCGCTACAGCCGATCTATACTACCTGCAAGTGATCGATCGCCAGGGCGATCCGGCCCAATTGCAGCGCCTGACGAACGACAACACTATCGAAAGCTGGCCCACCTTTTCGCCGGACGGCTCGCGCATCGTCTACGTCGCTGATATGAGTCGCATGGCTCCGGCCAATCCGGTTGACCTGCGCGCCTTCGACCTGAATTCGCGCCAGATATTCCCCATCACCACCGACGGTGCGGCGCTGATCGAGCTCGCGCCCGACTGGTCGCCGGACGGACAGACGCTCGTTTTCCAGGGCAAAGCGAGCGGTAGCCAGCATTTCGACATCTATCAGGTACCCGCAACTGGCGGAACTCCCGAACTGCTCCTTGCCTCCGACGCCGATGACATTCAGCCGCGTTTCTCGCCAGATGGCAACTATCTGGTCTTCTCATCCAATCGATCGGGCAACTGGGATGTGTTCGTCTTCGAGCTTGCCACTCAGACCATCTACCAGGTGACCAGCGGCGCGCAGACCGACATTGCCAATGACTGGGGGCCGTAGCTCTCACCATGATGGCCATCATATAGAGCTGGTCACATGGTAAAATAGTAAATGATTGAGAATGAAGGGCCGGTAACCAGGGGGGGCTATGGGTATTTCATCCGATCTGCTGAACGCGCCGAAAGAATTCCTGCAACTGTTCAAACAAGGCAAAGAGGCGGCCAAACGCGGAGACAAAGCCAGAGCACACGAATTGTTTCGCCAGGCTATCGAGATCGATCCCTATCACGAGCAGGTGTGGTTGTGGCTGGCCAGCGTGGTAGAGAGCGACGAAGACCGGCGAGTGTGCTTTGAAAACGTGCTGGAACTGAATCCGCTGCACCCCACTGCCCGCCAACAACTGCAGCGCCTCGAACAGAAACAGCTTCAGGAAGTCATGGCTGCTGCCAGCCAGAGCCGCCGGGGTCTATCGGCGCGCCGCAAGCTGTTCAGGCTGTTGCTGATTCTGCTGATCGCGGCAGGGATCGCGGTGGCGCTGATCGCCTGGGGGATTGTCTGACCTCTCAGGTCGCGGGGTTGCCCGTCCTGCGGCAATCTAGAGATCGTTGAAACGGTATCCTACCCCGCGCGAGGTCAGGATATAGGTAGGGTGCTGCGGATCAGGTTCGATCTTCTGGCGCAGATAGTGGATGTAGAGTTTGAGGCTCTCTACTGCGTCGCCATATTCTGGCCCCCAGGCCTCTCCGACCAATTCAGATCGGCTCATCACCCGCCCAGCATTGCGCGCCAGCACGCTCAACAGATTAAACTCCTTCGGCGTCAGGTGCACCGGTTTGCCCTGCACCCATATCTCGCGGCTGATGAAGTTGATGCGCAGGTTGCCACCGTCGAATACTAACTCCTCGGCCACGGTGGGTTTGGGCGCGCGCCGCAGATGTGCCCGGACGCGCGCCACCAGCTCATCGTTGTCATAGGGCTTGATGATGTAATCGTCAGCGCCCATCTCCAGGCCGCGCACCCGGTCGCGAGCGTCGTCTTTGGCGGTCAGAAACAGGATGGGCACATCCGATAACTCGCGCAGACGGCGGCAGACTTCCCAGCCGTCCATATCCGGCATCATGATATCGAGCAAAATCAAGTCAGGGTGTGTGCGGTATGCGGCGCGCAGACCCTCCTCTGCCCCGTAAGCCTTGATCACCTCAAAACCGCGTCGTTCCAACACGATGCTGATCAGATCAACGGTCATCGGCTCGTCGTCAATCACCAGTATCTTCTCGGCCATGCCTGGGAATCCTCTGGTTGGAACACAAACTGGCTGTACGCTCTCCCTACCGCACCTGAGCGTTTCCCTTTGCACTGTACCACGCGCCAGATTCACGCGCAAGTGAGGGGAAACGGGAGGCGCGGCAAAGGTCATAGCGATTTGCCCAACGGGAGGGTGTTTCCCTCACCTCCGCTTAGCGTTCACGCGCCTCGTTGACCCCTTAGCCGTGTATGAAACCAGGCTGGAGGTGAGGTAACCCAAAGCGCAGCAAACTACCTGACGCATTTTGTACGCACCCGCTGTCAAATCTTGCATACAGCCAAAAGCGGGAAAGCTGATAGCGTTCACAGCCGGACGCCCACTGACTGGATCATGGCCCCAGTACCAGGCGTAATCGCTGCTCCAGCTCGCTGAGGATGATAGCAGTGGCCCCCCACACCTTGTGGCCCGCGATGTTGTACCAGGGCACCCGCATGGACGAATCCCCGACCGGCCACTCTTCGACGACCTTTCGGGTGTCGTCGAGCAACCACCCCAGCGGGCATTCGATAACTTCCACCACCTCTGCCGCATCAGGTTGCCAGGCGGGACGCCGCGCCACATGGCCGACAACCGGAGTCACCATGAAGTCGCTGGGCGGGATGTAGACCTGTGTCAACTGTCCCAGCACGTGCACCGGTTCGCGCAACCCCAATTCTTCGCGAGCTTCCCGCAATGCTGCCTGCAGGGCTGTTTCACCCGGTTCGCGCGCCCCGCCAGGCAAACCGATCTGCCCGCTGTGCACATCCTGGGGATGAGCCGCCCGGCGCACCAACACCACGGCCAATTCGCCGTCCCGGGGATACAGTAATACCAACACGCTGGCCTGCCGTGGCGCGCCAGCGCGTGCCTCACTACGGCGCATGGCCCGCGGGCGAGGAGCCATCAGGCGCTGCGCGGCCTCGCTGTCGAAGCCGGACAGCGCCAGGGCAGCGCGTATCTGCGCCAGTGTCAGGAAAGTCATAGGGGGTGATACCAGGCGCGCCGCTTGCGCAGTGAGATTCCGGCGTCGGTCTCGTCGCGCACGGTTGTGCGCACGCGCCCACGAGGATCAATGTGAATCTGCCCTGCCTGTTGCAGGCGCACGAACTCCTCCGGCGTAATGTCGGGCGCAGGCTCACCGCCCAGCCGTTCCAGCCGCGGCCCCATGTCACCGTCCGCCGGAGTCTCCTCAGGAGGAATATCGTCTACCGGAGGCACATAGTCGTTGTGATCAGCCATACTCCTACCCTTCGTCGTTGAGCATCTTATCGTCCGTTGCCGAAGCCGCCTGTCCCAGGCGCAACAGATCGTCAAGCGAGAGCGTCGCTTCCTGACGCTCGCTGTTCTGCCGCTGACTGGCGCAGACCAGGCATTGCGGGTTGGCCGGCACGCTGACCCATTCCGCCGTATGCGGCAGGGCCATTCGCCCCTCGAAAATCTCCAGCGCTGTGTTTGCCTGAATGATGGTGTTGCCTGGCCAGGTACGGTGCGCAGGCGTGCCGCGCAGCAGATGATTGAGCGCCATGTCCGCCTGGATCGCCGCCACCCGCACCACGTGCAGCCACAGTCCAGGTTCCGAAGCCAGTGTCCCATCCGGGCCGATCAATCCGTAGTCAAGCCGTGCTTGCGGACCACGATCGTCCAGTCCTTCGCGCAGGTGCTCTGCCCAGCAGGCATAGCATGGCCCCTGCCGCGGATGGATCAGGCACACGTCGCCCCCCTCACCGCGCTCGTACACCCCGGCGTAGACTGCCGTCAGGCCGTATTTCAAACACGCCTCATTGATGGCATACTTGGGCGGCTCCTGATCCACGCCAACCACTACCACGTCGGCCCCTTGTAATGCTTCCAGGTGATCTTCGATGCGCCCGATGACCGTTTCCACCTGCGCTGCTGGATTGCGCTGGCGAATCAGGTCCGCCACCGCCTCGGCTTTGGGACGCCCTACCTCGCGCAGGTCAGCGGCATGGCGTACAACATTCGCTTCTTCCAGCACGTCGTCGTCTATCAGCACAAACCGCCCTACCCCGCTCATCGCCAGACTTACGGCGACAAAACTACCGCCTGACCCCAACCCGACGATGGCCGCCGTGCGCGAATACAACAGCGTCATCACGTCGTCGCTGAACAGCCGTGCCACGCGATCCCATTGCGTCATGATACGCCATCCACCTTCAGGGCTGGAGTGGTTTTCTCCACATGCCACACCAGCTCGATCAGCGTCCGCCGCGAGTCCCAGGACCAGTCGGGCAATTGCGTGGTCAGCAGCGGGCGCGACGCAGCATAGAGCGCCTCGAACATGTCCTGCTCTTCCTCTACTGGCACCAGCGGAGCCACACGCACCGCTGGCATGGTGTTAGGATAATCCATACCGGTCACCAGCAACACCACCTGGCTGACGCCCTCCCTGAATATAGCGAAGCAGATTTCATAAGGAGGACGGCCATCAGCATCCCAACGTACCACATCCACCGTGTAACCTGCCTCGCGCAGCAGGTCGTACTCCTGCTCGAAGCGCCGCGGATGGGCCAGGTGCCAGGCCAGTGGCGGCAACGCGGGCAAGCGATCGTCTGGCCAGACGACTGGCGCTACGGCCACGAAGCGCGGCGCGCGCTGGCTCATGTACCAGAAGTCAATCCGCACCAACCACCCTTCTTCCTCGCAGCGCCGGACAATAGACTGTGGCCCCAGAGGGGGCATGCCCTGCGCGTTGGTCTCTTCCGCGCCCGCTTCCGCTTCATCGGTCGAGACCTCTGCCAGCGGATACATGGTGACGATGGGCGCGACCACCAGTTCCACCGGCGTCTCTCTGTCCTCGATCATGGCGCGGGCTGTGCGGGCATCTCCCCCGGAAGGAGCGATCATGTCGCCTGGTTGCTTGTGCCAGTCGCCCACATGGGCCAGGGGTACGTCCCACTTGGCCGCCAGCGCCTTGCCATAGGACGGGCGACGCAATTCGCGGAATGCCTCCCAGTTCACATACCACCAGTGAAAGACGTCTCCCTGCCAATCGTCGCCTTGCTCGAACCGGCCCCACTCGCGCACAGCATCGCGCCCCGGACTGATAGTCTCCAGCACATAGACATCTGGCTCCAACCGCCCCGGCTGCGGGACGATCAGGCCGACCATAGCTTCACCGGTCTCTGGCTCCGGGTAACGCAGTGCGCCCTGCACAATCTTGTCCAGCACGCGCTCGGCGAGTATCAGCCGGGGCACATCGCGCGGCAGTTCAGGCAACGTTTCGGGACTCATGGTGTTCTCCTCTGGAAGCCAGGGCCTTTGCCACGGTATACCCTTTCCTCAACCCCTGGCCAGATGCCGGTTGCGCGCCAGGTGTAGTAGGCATACAGCCACTGAATAGCCCAGCCTGCCACCGTCACCGCCGTGGACGTGCTCGGATTCCAGCCGTAGGCCACACCATCATAGGGGTTGAACAGGCACAGTTGGCCGTCTACGAACTGATGCTTCTCGCTATAAACGTGCGGCTTGACGACGTAAGCTTCGGCAGGCCGGTTAGGGTATCCCTCGACATAGATAATCTTGAGCGTGTGCATCCGCTCCGGAATACCCCGCATGTTGATCTCGACCTCGCCGATCCAGTACAGCTCGCCCTCAGGAGGCACTACCAGCCGGAACGTGTCGCCAAAGGTGGCGCGCATCATCTCCACTTCCAGCCGCAGCCGCGCCGATACCCGTTCTGGCGTCCCCCACCAGGCTGTCTTGCCCATTGCGATCAATCCTCCACCACTTTTTGTCAGGCGTACCTGTTCCATTCCGGGGCATCACTCTCCCTGCCCCGCCAGCAACTCAGAGAGGCTCACCGGTTGTGCAGCCTGCGCACGCAAAGCAGCCTGCAACTCGGGCGAAATCTCGCCGTCGCTGGCCAGGTAGGGTCGTAATGCGCTGCCCGCCGGTTGCCACACGAACCGATGCACCGCCAGGGTCATCCCGCCAGCCAGCAGGTGGTATTCCCATGTGTCGAAAATGATCTTCTCGTCGCGCAGCGGAAGCCACGTGCCAGGCAACAGGGTGTTGTAACCGTGTTCCAGATCGTAGCGCGCCTCGTCCGCATAGCGCAGACGTCCTCGCCCATCACGAATCTCAAAGCGCACTGTGCCCCGTGCCCGATGCGGTAACCACAATTCGGCGAACGGGCGCAGGTAGCCAGCATCTGCCGGGACGGGACCCTGCCGCACCAGCCGGAGCTGATCGCTGTCCTGATAGACCAGCAACCCCAGATCGGTCACGTTGACATACTCTGGGCCACCGGGGTACCTGGCCCGCTGTGTTGCCTTCACCGCAACCGGCGATTGCTCGATATGAGCCGTGCTCTGCCCGCGCCGCAACTTCCCGGATGCTCCAGTTGCCCGGCCAGTAATTCTTGGCGCAGGGCTACGGATCACCCACCACAAGACCGCCACGATGAGCACGAGCACTATGAGTTGCCCGATGACGTGCATGGCTTCGGTCACCTTCTCCTAGCGCGTCCGAAGCTGACGGCTCTGCTGGCGCAGCAGTTCCTCCAGGCTGAGTGGGAGCGATTCGTCGTCTGGATCGCCACGCCAGATGCGGTCGCGCAGCAGCTCGCCATCTGTCCCCGCCCGCCGTCGCCATTCGGCCAGCGACTCCGACAGATTGAAGTGATGAACGCCCAACACCCCGCCATCTATACTCACATGGGCCGACCAGCCACCCGCTTCCAGTTCCGCCGCCCGTTTGCGAACAGGCAGGCGATAGTCTGGCACCAGCACGTTTTCCCCCGGCTGCAACCACTTTTCCGCTTCGTAGGCGTACTGTTTACGCCCCGAACCGTCGAAGAGTTCGAAGCGTACCAACGCCAACCCTCCTCCCAGGGAAGGTGGCACATCCACGATGGCAAAAGGGCGAATCCCGTCGTCGTCCAGCGAGATGAACCGTCCGCGTCGCAGGGCCATGCCATCCGGACGCTGCTCGTCCACAATCAGGCCGATATCCAGCAAACGGTAGAGCGACTCATAGTTGGGCAGGCTGCGTGCCCGCGCTGCCGCCTCGCGAGCCACGTCCGACGGCACGGCCTGAGGAGGTTCGCGGCGCAGAGCCTGCCGCACCACAGCCA
Organism: uncultured Anaerolineales bacterium; assembly: GCA_937135955.1. Classification (GTDB taxonomy): domain Bacteria; phylum Chloroflexota; class Anaerolineae; order Aggregatilineales; family Aggregatilineaceae; genus UBA2029. Next base: position 29,741 of record CAKZOB010000054.1, read on the forward strand.
ACACATCTAGCTGACCCACAACCGCGAGTAACACGCCCAGGTACATCGCCAGCAGGGCCGCTGCTACCGCCGTAGGAGCGCGCCCCGAAATCAGCGTGACCGCCAGGGCCAGGCCGACGATGACCAGCCATACCATCGTGCCACGATTACTCTGTCGGAACATGGGCTTCTCTTTCGCTCCCCCCGATCATACCATGTCAGCCGCCACGCCCAAGACCTAATCGTGTGGGATATCACTCTGCTACATCTGTACGCGAAACCCGCCTGGCAGGTTGCAGGCTTTACAAGGACTTCCAGGGCCTGCCGCGCGATGCTTACGACCAGCGAGGTTGTCAGCGACCTTGCCGTGCCCGGCGACCCTCATCCCCCGACCCCTTCTCCCGCGCTGCGAGCGAAGGGAAGCACCTGGGCGAAAGAAAGCAAGCCCCCTCTCCCTCTCGCGACTGCGTCGCGGCGAGGGAATTTAGGGGTGAGGGGCAGCAAACTGCTGCAAATGGCCTGTCACACTTTGCACGCACCCCACGACCAGCCTTTCATTGCCGGACACCCTTCCGGCACGGTATAATTGCACCTGTTCAACAGCGATCAGAGTTGTGGTATAATCCCAGTATACGAACATTCGTTCTCATGCACAAACTCAGCCATGGGGCTGTGCCTTGTCATCAACCGGTTGTTTGCATCCTGTGCGCCTTTCTATCATAAGCCTGTTTTTCGCGTGACGACAGAGTACTGGTACCTAGCAGAGGAATTCAGACCGGCGCACCACTGAAGCAATATGTGAGGCAGGAGGAACTCGTGCCGACTCGTCAGACCGAAGACAACATTCGCGTACTGGAAGGACTCGAAGCAGTGCGGATGCGCCCCGGCATGTACGTGGGCGGCACAGACATCCGGGCGCTGCATCACATGATCTATGAAGTGGTTGACAACGCCATTGACGAGGCGCTGGCAGGCCGTTGCGACCGTATTGAAGTGACGTTGAACGCCGACGGCTCTGTGACGGTGAACGACAACGGCGGCGGCATCCCGGTCGGTATTCACAAACAGACCGGCATTTCCACCCTGCAACTGGTGATGACCACCCTGCACGCCGGCGGCAAGTTCGACTCTTCGGCCTATAAGGTGTCGGGTGGGCTGCATGGCGTCGGTGTGTCGGCAGTCAACGCGCTCTCGGAATGGCTCGTCTCCGAAGTGCGCCGCGACGGCAAGGTGTATCGTCAGGAGTATCGGCGCGGCGTTCCCCAGACTCCGGTCGAAGTGATTCGCGACATGGAGCCGGGCGAGCCAACGGGCACCAGGCACACCTTCATGCCCGACTTCACCATCATGGAACGCAACGAGTTCAGCTTCAACACACTGGCGCAGCGCTTCCGCGAAATGGCATTCGTCGCGCGCGGCGTCACTATCACGCTGCGCGATGATCGCGCCCGCCCCTTGCCGTACGAAATGACTTTCTATTTCGAGGGCGGCATTCGCTCGTTCGTGCGTTATCTCAACCGCAACCGCAAGGCGTTGCACGACCCCATTTACGTGGAGCGCGAGGTGGAGGTTGATCTCAGCGAGAACGGGCGCGGCTCGCTGACCATCGGCGTAGAGGTCGCCTTCCAGTATACGGATACCTCCACGACGACCGAACTGTACTTCGCCAACACCATCCTGACGCCCGACGGGGGTAGCCATCAGGCCGGTCTGCGCGCTGCGATCACGCGCACGATCAATCTCTATGCCCGCAAGGCTGGCCTGCTCAAAGACAAAGACCCCAACTTCTCCAGCAACGATACGCTGGAAGGGCTGACCTGCATCGTCAGCGTCAAGCACCCCGACCCGCAGTTCGAAAGCCAGACCAAGGTCAAGCTGATGAACCCGGAAGTGCAGGGGGTGGTCTCGCAGGTTACCTCGGAAGCCTTCATGGAATACCTGGAGATCAACCCGCGCGACGCCCGCCGCATTGTCGAGCAATGTATGACCTCCATGCGCGCGCGTGACGCCGCCAAGAAAGCCCGTGACCTGGTGCGGCGCGGCGCTAACCTGTTGGAAAACACCACCCTGCCGGGCAAGCTGGCCGATTGCTCCGAACAAGACCCCAGCCGTTCAGAACTCTACATTGTGGAGGGTGACAGCGCTGGCGGATCGGCCAAGCAGGGGCGCGATCGTCACTTCCAGGCGATCCTGCCGCTGCGGGGCAAAATTCTCAACACGGAGCGTGCCCGCCTGAACAAAATCCTGGACAATAACGAGGTCAAGGCATTGATCTCGGCATTGGGCGTGGGCATTGGCGACGACTTCAACCTGGAAGGGTTGCGCTACGGGCGTATCATCATCATGACCGACGCCGACGTGGACGGGGCGCATATCCGCACGCTGCTGTTGACCTTCTTCTTCCGCTACATGACGCCGCTCATCACCAACGGCCATCTGTATATCGCGCAGCCGCCGCTGTACCTGATTGCGTCGGGCAAGAACCGCTACTACGCCTACTCCGACGAGCAGCGCGACGAGATTCTCAAGTCGCTGAAGAACCCGGAACGGGCCACCATCCAGCGTTACAAGGGCCTGGGCGAGATGAATCCGGAACAACTATGGGAGACGACCATGGACCCGGCCAACCGCACCCTGCTCCAGGTGACCATTGAGGATGCGGCAGAGGCCGACCGCGTCTTCGACATGCTGATGGGTAGTGCCGTGCCACCTCGGCGACGCTTCATCACCACGCACGCCAAACGCGCCACACTGGACATCTAATAGCGCCCGCTCCTGCAAAGACACAGGCCCGTATCTCTGGCGGGCCTGTTTTCTTTCAGACGCTGGCGCTCAGCCAAGCTGCACGATGCTGTTCTCCGCCAGCACGAAACGATAGGCAGCCGGGCGGGTCTGCGCTCGCGCTACATGTGCGTTCTCGGCGATCAGGCTGGCGTCAATGCGGCCCTGAATATTGCGAATGGTGCAGTTGCTCATGACGATGCTGTGCTCGATCTCGCTGCTCTCGATGATCACGTCGTTGCCCAGGGACGTGTAGGGGCCGATGTAGGAGTCGCGAACGATGACGTTGTCGCCAATGATCACCGGTCCGCGCACGACGCTGTTGATGATGCGCGTGTTCTCCCCCAGGATGACGCGGTGCGAGACCGCTGAGCCACCCTCGATGCGCGGATCGTCCTGGCGCGTGGGGGTATAGGGGAGCTGTTCGAGTACCAGTTGGTTGGCCAGCACGATCGAATCGGCGTTGCCCGCGTCAATCCACCACCCCTTGACGATGTAGGGGATCACTGTGTGACCCTGGTCGAGCATGTACTGGATGGCATCGGTGATCTCCAGTTCATTGCGCCAGGACGGTTTGATATGGTCTATAGCGTCGAAGATCGCCGGCTGGAAGACATATACCCCCGCAATGGCCAGGTTGGAAGGCGGCTCTTTCGGCTTTTCCACCAGCCGCTTGATACGATCACCTTCCAGCTCAGCAATGCCGAAGCGCGTCGGATCGGGCACCTCGGTCAGGGCGATGGCCGCCCCGGCCCCCGTTTGCTTGAAACGTGTATATAGCTCGCGCATGGGGTCCTGAAAAATATTGTCACCCAAATACATGATAAACGGCTCGTCGCCCAGGAACGGCTGTGCCACCTTCACCGCGTGCGCCAGCCCGCGCGGGTCGGCCTGTTCGATATAGGTCAGTGGCACACCTACCGTGTTGACGCCATCACCGAGCGCCTGGCGAATAGGCGACTCCAGGCTGTTGACGACCAGGCCGATTTCCGTAGCTCCCATGCCCGTCAGTGTCTCAATGGCGTAGCGGATCAAGGCTTTGTTTGCCACTGGCACCAAGGGCTTGGGCATTGTCAACGTGACCGGAAAGAGGCGCGTGCCCTTACCCGCAGCAAGAATGATCGCTTTCATCGAACCCTACCCATCTATTTTTGCACTTTGCATGAACGAGCCAGGATGCTAACGCACCAGCCCTGTCAGCGCAACTATGGCTTTACCTGTTACCTGACCGCCCGTCGTACAATTTCCAGCCAGCGCTCTACCGTTCCGCGGCGAGCATCGCGCGACGCAAAAAGCGGCAGGGCAACCTGCAGGTCAGCCAGCGCCTCCTGAGCATTGCCCATTCGATAGAATGCCACCGCCCGGTAGACATAGACCTCCGGACGCTGCGGAGCCAGCCGTTGCGCCCGCGAGAATTGATCCACGGCCTCCGTGAAGTTCCCCTCCTGAAAAGCCAGCATCCCCCGCCCGTAGTAGGCCAGCCATTGGGCAGGGTCAAGTCGCAGGGCCTGGGCGAAGTCCGTCTCCGCGTCGGCTGGCCACTCGCTCAGCAACAACACCAGCCCTCGCGCAGCATAGTACTCCGCTTTACGCGGATTAAGCCTGAGGGCTTCGTCCAGATCGGCCAGGGCCAGCTCCAGGCGACTTTTCGCAAAATGATCCAGCGCCCGCTCGTAATAACGGTCAGGCAAAGACAGGCGACGGGCGGCAGACCTCGGGGTCGGCTCAGGGTTAGCGGGCGTCATCACATTTCGCTCCGTCTGCGCGGAAAATCCCTGCCTTGCCAGTATACCTCAGACAGCAGGGTTGTCAGGCTTCGGGGTTCGGCTATACTTGTTGCACGGGTAGGGGGACAAGGCAAGCGATCATGAGGTGCACAAACTGTGGTGCCGACTGTGAAGTCGGGGCAACCGTATGTCCGTGTTGCGGCCAGGTGTTTGTCGCATCTGGAGACGCGCCGAAGCCAGACGAAGGAGCAACTACCCGCCGCGTAGACGTAACGAAAGTAGGTCAGGTGGCCCGCTGGGGCACGGCCAGCCTGGGTATTCAGCGCAAGATTGCGCTGCACATCCGTGGGTCCGATCAACCGCTCATCGTCCCCCTGGGGGAGTGCCTGCATATAGGACGCACCGACCTGACGACCGGCGAAGCGCCGGAAATCGCCCTCGATCAGTACGGCGCAACGGCGCTGGGAGTCTCGCGACGACATGCGGCCTTGTTGTTGCAAGACGACGCGCTGAAAGTGGTAGACCTGGGCAGCGTCAATGCCACCTTCATCAACGGTCAGAAGCTCCTCCCTCATCAACCGTGCATTCTGCGCGACGGCGACGAATTGCGTCTGGGCAAGATGGTCATTCGCATTCAATTCATTTGACGCTGCTGACAGAGACAGTCTTCTCCTTCCTTCACTCGTTTCAGGAAAATTCCATGTCCAGCGAACTCAACCCAACCTGGTACAAAGACGCTGTCTTCTACGAACTGTATGTACGCGCTTTCAAAGATGCCAACGCCGATGGGCACGGCGACCTGCGCGGCCTGCTGGGCAAGCTCGACTATCTGCAAGACCTGGGAGTCGATTGCCTGTGGCTGTTGCCCATCTGTCCGTCACCGCTGGTAGACGATGGCTACGACGTCTCCGATTACCGTAACATACATCCAGACTATGGCACACTGGATGACTTCAAGGCGCTGGTAGAGGGTATTCATGCCCGCGGAATGCGTGTGATCATTGACGTCGTGGTCAATCATACTTCCGACCAACACCCCTGGTTCCAGCAGGCGCGCGCCTCCAAGGATTCCCCCTATCGGGACTGGTACGTGTGGAGCGACACGCCCGACAGGTACAAAGAGGCCCGTATCATCTTCAAAGACACCGAAACGTCCAACTGGACTTTCGATCCGGTGGCCGGACAGTACTACTGGCATCGCTTCTATTCTCAGCAGCCTGATCTGAACTACGACAACCCTGCTGTGCAGCAGGAAATGCTCGATATCCTGGACTTCTGGCTGGAACTGGGCGTGGACGGTTTCCGCGTGGACGCTGTGCCCTACCTCTTCGAGCGCGAAGGCACCAACTGCGAAAACCTGCCCGAAACGCATCAGTTCGTCAAGCGGATGCGCGCCCATATGGACGCTAAATGGCCTGGTCGCATCCTGCTGGCTGAGGCCAATCAGTGGCCGCAGGATGTGCGCGCCTACTTCGGTGACGATGATGAGTTTCACATGGCCTTTCACTTTCCCATCATGCCCCGCCTGTTCATGGCCCTCAAGCAGCGCTCCCGCCGCGCCATCGTGGACATTCTGCGCCGCACGCCAGAGATTCCTCCGCTGGCCCAATGGTGTATCTTCCTGCGCAATCACGACGAGCTGACGCTGGAAATGGTCACCGAAGAAGAGCGGCAGTACATGTGGGAGCAATACGCCCCCGAACCGCGTATGCGCCTGAACCTGGGCATTCGCCGTCGCCTGGCCCCTTTGCTGGACAACGATCAACGCCGCATCCGGCTGCTGAATGCGCTGCTGTTCACCCTGCCCGGCTCACCTATCCTCTACTACGGAGACGAGATCGGCATGGGCGATGACATCTGGCGGCACGATCGCAACGGCGTGCGCACGCCCATGCAATGGGACGATTCCAGGAACGCCGGCTTTTCGGCTGCCGATCGTCTCTATGAGCCAGTCCTTGACGATGATGTATACGGCTATCGGCAGGTCAATGTAGCCCGGCAGCGCGCCGACGCCGGTTCGCTATGGCACGCCGTGCATCACATGTTGAGCGTGCGCAAGCGTTACCGCGCCTTTGGGCGCGGCACGTTCGAGTTTGTGCTTCCGGAGAACGAGGCGGTGCTCGCCTACTGGCGCGTGTGGACTTCCCCTCGGACAGGCGCGGAAGAAGAGCGTTTCCTGGTGCTGGTGAACCTGACCGATCAGCCCCAGACTGCGACGTTCGACCTCTCGGCCTATGCCGGGCACCGGCCAACGGATGTCTTGAGCGGGGCACAATGGCCTGTCGTAGGGCACTCACCCTACGAATGCACGCTAGCGCCGTACGCCTATCACTGGTTGCAGCTCTAGCGAGCGCTCAGGCGATTTCGCTGTCGTCTATCTGCGTCTTGACCACGTGCACGTTGAGGGCGTTGGCCAGGGCAATGGCGACCGTATGGGCGCAGGCCTCGGCCCGCTCATACGCTTCCTGATCTTCCTGGTGCTGCCGCAGATACTCCAGCCCCGCCTTAGAGTCGACAGCGAACTTGTCGCCAATCGTAGCCCGTTTGCGCTGTAGCTCGCTGCTAGTCCTGTGCGATGTTTGCATCAGCAGCAGGGATTCGTCGGCCAGAGTCAGGTAGACGCCCCAGGTGTAGTAGATATAAGTGATCTCAGTCGCCAGATTGCGGCCTGCCGGCTGCGCTGTGTGTTCGTGCACGATGGTGTGACGCAATTCCACGTTACGCACCTCAGCAACGCGGACCTCGCGCCCCCGCCGGTTGCCAAAAAAGCCTGTCAGCAGGCCAGAAGGCGGTTGCAGGCGTATCAAACCGCGCTCGGTATCCACCACACACTGCACAAAAGCGGGCACTTCCTCGCCTTGCCGACCCGCCGCCCGATCCCGCGCCACCCGCAAGGTGACCGATCCCCGCCCTGCTCCCAACCATACACCAGGATACTGCATGGGCAGTTTGAGCGATCGGGCGTGGATGCGCACTCGCTCCAGATCGATCTCCTCTCGCTGGTGCGGCCCCAGTGGGCCGGTCGCCCCGCTGCGACCGGAGCCAGGAGGAGTCGCCGCAGGTAGCTTCTTCGCCCCGAAGATTTTGAGCGGACACCCTACATATTCCGCCAGGGCGCGGGCCGCGTGTTGCGCGGGCACAGCATGAGCGGTGTTGGGGCCAGCAGGCCAGCGCACCAGTTCCAGCCAGCGCGGTTTGTCGTCACGTTGTCGCGCCAGGTGAAAACCAAGCAACCAACGCTGCGACTTGGCATCGTATCCCAGCACCACCGCCTGCACGAATTCCACCGAGAGCACAGTGCCCGGCAGACCGTGTTTCTCGGCAAAGCCAGGGGTATACTCCAGCACACCGTTACCACGTGTTACTTCAAAGATCGGGATGCGCGAGAGCACCTCTGGACCAGCCGGAATCAGCCGCCAGGTCACGTCGCGAATCTCGATCTCGAAATCATCCGCCTCGATAACCGCCATGATCCGCCCCCACCTTTTCACGTAACCGCGCAAAGCTACCTCTAGTGTATGAAGTTTTGCCCGGCAAGTCCAGCGAAGGGAGAAACAGGGCGTGTGCATGCGCCGCAAAAAGCAACAGGCGGCAGGTCTGTTGACCATGCCGCCTGACGCCCCCAGTTTAGGTGGCAGGAAGCGCGCTATTTGATCTCGACGACCGCGCCCGCTGCCTCGAGCTTGGACTTGGCGTCCTCGGCAGCTTCCTTGCTGACCGCTTCCAGGACGGTGTTCGGGGCACCCTCGACCAGGTCCTTGGCTTCCTTCAGGCCCAGGTTGGTCAGGCTGCGCACGACCTTGATGACCTCGATCTTCTTGGGGCCAACATCTTTGAGCACGACGGTGAATTCCGTCTTCTCTTCCTCTTCCTCAGCCGGAGCAGCCGCCGGGGCAGCCGCAGCGCCCGCCATCATCATGGGCATCGCACCCATGGCCACCGGAGCCGCCGCCTGAACGCCCCAGGCTTCTTCGAGCATCTTCTTCAGTTCAGCCGCCTCAACAACTGTCAGGCTGCTGAGTTCTTCGACCAGTTTCTGCAGATCTGCCATTGTCAGAGCTTCCTTTCAAGTTAGCGCACGAGACTTGCGTACGGGTGATAGACAAGACACATTACCCGGAATTCGGCCAGACCGTGGTCTAGGCCGCTTCTTTCTGGCTGTAAGCCGCCAGCACGTTGATCAGGCCACCTGTTGCCGCCTGAATGACAGCCACCACCTGACGCCCAGGTTCTTCGAGCAGCCCGACGAACTGAGATATCGGCATGGTGATCGTGCCCAGCAGTTGAGCACGCAATACCTCGAGCGGCGGCAGTTTGGAAATGGCATCGAGTTGGTCTGCTGCGACCACGCTGCTGCCGATGACGCCACCCTTGACCACCAGGATTTCGTTGGTGCCAGCATATTCGAGCACCGTCTTGATGGCCGCGGCCAGATCATTGTAAGCAACAGTCACGGCGACCGGCCCTTTGAGCAACGTCTCAGGCACAGCCATGCCCACTTCCTGCAGCGCCAGCTTGAACAGTGTGTTCTTGGTGACCGTCAGCCGGGCATTGCTCTCGCGCAGGCGAGCGCGCAGATCGTTGAGCTGCGCCATCGTCAAGCCGCGATATTCCGAGACGATCAGCCCGCTGGCACCCTGCAGCATCTCTACGTACTGGGCGAGCAGTTCCCGCTTACGCTCTTTGCTGATAGCCAAGCGCGCATTCCTCCTTTCTTTGGAAATGATATTCCGCAGAGGAGACCAAAAAACGGTCTCCGCGTATCAGGCGAAGACCGTATCCCAGGCATGGTGATCACACACCGGAGAGCCGGTTGGGAGTCTTCACCTCGGCAGGCGGATAGTCCATTAAGCCCGGCGGGGCACCTGCTGTCTGCGGCAAAAGGCCAACCTAAACTGGATGGTGAGTTTGCGGGGCCATCATAGCAGCCAGTTTCTGGCCCGTCAAGGCTGAATCTGCCGCGCCGTCAACGCCCCCGCCCCAGCCATGCCGCCAGTTTGCGGCGAATGAACGCCCATCGGGCTGTGCTCCACGCCTGTTGTGCCAGCCGGTTGGCGAATGCCCGCTGTTCCGGCAGCGACGGCGGCGCATAGCGCTCCGCCACATACGTATGAGTGATAGCCGTCACCGGCTGCTCGATCTCCGGCAATTGCCCTATCAGATAGCGCCGGCGCTCGTCGGGAGTCGCTGCGGCATCGAAATGCAGGCCCAGCCAGCGCCCGTAGATGGCCAGGCGAGCATAAGCCCGCTGTACGGCGGAGAGTCCTCCCAGTCCGCGGTACTCCACGTACCAGATCAGGAACAGCCCCATCAGGATCAGCGCCGCGACGACCAGCGCCAACAATCCCAACGTCAGCAAGATCACGCGCAACACGTCGCTGCCCCCGTGCCCACCAACGCGCGTCACATCGGGCGGGGGCGGCGGTGTCGCGCTGGGTGCGGGCGTAGGGCTTGGCGTTGGCGAAGCGGGCACTAGCGGATTGCTGCTCACGCCAGTAGGAGTCGCCGCGGCTCCCCCTTCTGGCGTCGGCGGAGGCAACGTTGGGGTGGCCGTGACAACCGGGGTCGGCGTGGGAACTGGCGTCACCGTCGGCAGCAACGCCTGGGGGGCCGTATCGTCCTGCCGATTGATGGGCGCTTCGTCGGCTGTCGGCTCGAACTCCACCCAGCCATAGCCGGGAAAGTAGACCTCGACCCAGGTATGCGCATCGCGCTCGCGCACCAGGTAGGTCTGGCGCTCCGGGTTCCAGGTGCCCTGGGCGAATCCGGCTGCCATGCGCGCCGGAATCCCCTGCGAGCGCAACATGAGCACCATGGCAGTGGCGTAGTAGTTGCAGTAACCCTGGCGCTGCTCGAACAGAAACCACTCGATGGGGTCGCGACCACGAGGCGGGGTAGGAATGGACTCGTTGTACTGAATATTGGTGCGCAACCAGAATTCGATCGCCCTGGCCTGATCGTAAGGCGTGACCGCGCCCGCCTGCCGGATGATCTGCGCCGCCAGTTCGCGCACCCGCGGTGATACATCACCTGCCCCCTGGAGATAGAGTCGCAGCACCCAGTCTGGGTAGTCCTGACCTGCCGTGCGCAGTGCCGAGGCTGACGCCACACTCACCAGTGAAGTGACGGTATAGCTATCACCGCTGCGCAGCGGAGCACGAGCGCGGATGATAGCCACATCGGTCGGGCCATTGGTGTTCACACAGGTGCGCCCGAAGTCTTCCACACAATCCAGTTCAGCTTCTACCGGCAACCCCATCTCGCTTGGTTGCGGAGCTGCGTGCACCAGATCGGTGGAGCGGATGAGCATGGTGATCTGTTGCCGGACTGCCGCCCGCGCGCCCGGCAACAGCGAGCCGATGTTGAACTGCAGCCCCGCTTCGTCGGTGAACGCCCGCACAGTGCGGACGTGTCGCCAGCGCCGCGCGGCAGCATCATAGGCATCATAAACCGTCGAACGCCAGTAGTAACGCACGTCCGGCGGCCCCTCGACCTGTACCAGCATCACCGGCTGGTCGCCAAGCTGGATCGCCCCGCTCAGTTGCAATTCGGCCCCGCCGTAGTAGTCAGCGGTGGCGATGCCCTGCCCTTCCAGCGAGGAGAACAGCCGGTTCCACAGATCAGCGAGTTTCACCAGCGTGTCTCCAGAGAACAACTCGCGCACTTGCGAGAGATCGCGATCGTCTCTGGCAGTAGGGGCGCGCCACGCCAGCGCGACCAGTGTCACCGCCAGCAACGCCCCTGTCCAGAAGAACGCCCGCCACATCACCGGGCGAAAGCTCACCTGATGATCGAACCATTCGTATTCGCGCACCTTGAAGTGGGAGCGGATGAGCAGCAGCAGCGCCAGCACGACGAAACTGGCCAGATAGCGATCCAGCGGGGCATCGCCCTGGTAGTAGAACTGATTGGTCACCAGTACCAGGCCCGCGGGCAGGATGACGCGCCAAACACGGTTCACCCGAAACACGTGCCAGGCCGCGTTGTGGCCCATGAACCAGAACAACACCGCCAGGAACAGCACGAAGACCACGTCGTCGTTGGCTGGGCGCTGCCCCGCGATGGCTTCGTCGAGCCAAGTCCTTACCTGCCCCAGCAGGATATCTGTGCGCACCCATAGCGGCCCGGCTTCGACCAGCGTGAAGGCGCTGACCACCAGGATACCAGCCAGGCTGTAGAAGGTGCTCAGGATCAAAGCGAGCAGCTCGGAATAATGGCTCTTCGCCAACAGGAAACCGAAGCCAACGGCCAGCAAGCTGACCGGCACCAGCGCTCCCAGCCCATCCGTCCAATGCGCAGCCGCCAGCGCCTGGGCCGTGACGATCATCAGCGCCCATACCAGCAACAGGCTGGTCACGTCGCCAGGGCCGAAGATCGCCCGCAGTTGATAACGCAGCCGCCGTCGCCAGCGCCCAGGCGAACGCGGCGCGCGCGCTACCTGGCGCGTAGGAGAGACTGGTCGCAAGCGTTGGGCAGTAGCCACAGTGTCCCTCATTCCCTGGCCGGGCCGCTGGTTTCACCGACCGGCCCGGTAATTACTTCTCTGGTGCAGGTGTGCCCGCCAGAGCATGCGACGATTCTAAGGCCCGTTGCAACAACCGCCAAACGGGGTTGTGCAGCCATCCGGAGTTGCATATAATCGCCGCCATGATACCCAAAAAACACCTGCTATTGACCACCGTTGCGCTGACGTTAGCTCTGCTGGTCGCCTGCGAGCCACTGGCACCCGCTCAGACCCCCGTCTACATCGTTGTCACCGGTGAGACGCCCCCAACGTCTCCACCTCTGACCGAAGGGACACCCATCGCCGCAGCCAATACCCCTCAGCCGGCGGCCCCCGGTGTAGCTGGCGTCGTGAACACGTTGGCTCCCTCGCCCACACCCACGCCAGTTGCCACCGCCCTGCCCTCACCGACGCCCTTCAAGTGTGCCGAAGCCAGCGGGCGGGTGATCCAGTACTCTGTCCCCAGCGCTGTTACAGGTGCAGAGGTGGTCAACTACATCTATTTGCCTCCGTGCTTCTACGACTCCCTGCAGCGTTATCCCTATGTGATCTTGCTGCACGGCACCGGCTATGATAACGGCATGTGGGTAGACCTGGGTGCGCCTTCGGTGATGGATCAAGGCATCGCCAATGGCACATTGCCGCCCATGGTGCTGATCATGCCCGATGGCGGCCTGCTGGCGGAACTGAACGATCAGCCAGACGACGCCTCGTTCGAGACCGTGATCCTCAGCGAACTCATCCCGTCCCTGGAACGCGATTTCTGTCTGTGGGGATCGCGCGAGGGACGCGCTATCGGCGGCATTTCCAGAGGCGGCTTCTGGGCCTTCAGCATTGCCCTGCGCCATCCGGACGTGTTCAGCGCCGTCGGGGGACATAGCCCTCATTTCGAGCCAGACAACGCCGGGCCAGATTTCAACCCGCTGGACCTGGCAGCGCGGCCCAATCCGGCCCTATCTGCGCTGCGCATCTACCTGGATCACAGTGCGAACGATTATGTGGCTGCCAACGTGCGCCGCCTGTCCGACCTGTTGCGGCAGAACGGCATCGCGCACGACTACTTCATTGATCCGGTAGGCGATCACGATATGACCTACTGGACATCGCATGTGGCCGAGTATCTCTCGTTCTACGGGCAACGCTGGCCGCACGACATCGCCGCTCTGCCCTCGTGCCTGGAACCGAGTCCCTGACGGCAGGGAAATTACAGCACGGCGTCGAAAAGCTGGAGCAGCAGCCAGAACAGGGTGAATGCGCCGATAGCCGCCAGCACGATGCCGATCAGACATCCCCAGCGCCCGACACGGGAGCGTAACACGTAGCGCAACACGGTCAGAAAGGTCACCGTGCCTCCGCCAGCCAGCACCGCGCCAATGTCATCCGCCTGACCGGCGAAAGGGATCAGATCGGGGATGACATCAACGGGAGAAAAAATATAGAGCGCCGTCAAGAGCAGAATGGCCAGAATGCTGCCGCTGATGCCCCAGTCGAGCGCCTGCCGCACCAGGGGATCGCGCGCTCTGGTACGCTGCGCCGCAGTATAGGCAGTGGCATCGAGATCGTCGTAGCCGTACTCTTGCGGCTCATAGTATTCGTCGTAGGTATCATAAGCCCTGTCTTGTGGGGGATAGTTGTCTCGTCGCGGCATCGGATTGCGCTCCCATAGGCGAGTTTCTACGCGAAGTATAACAGAAGATGCACGGCCTGTCCTGGCAAAGCGAAAAAGGATCGGAGTGATTGCATCAACGCCAAAGCGGTATAATCACCGCGCGCGGCTGACCCGTGTTCGCCAATCTATGTCCAAGGCGGTGATTGTGGAACCGATCGCATTCTGGCAAATCATCAAAAGACGCTGGTGGCTGGTGGCATTACCACTGCTAATAGTGGCGCTGCTCACGCTACCTGCCCTGCGTACCGCGCTCGACCTGCCTGCCCGCTATGAGGTGCGTGTCCGACTAACCGCGGCTGCTCCCCCTGGCGCGGAAGGGGCGATCGCGGATGCGCCATACCAGGATACGTCCTACGTGGTGTGGCTGGCCTCGGAATACGTGGCCGTCAATCTGCCACACTGGATCACCAGCGACAGCTTCGCCCAGGAAGTCAGCACGGTGCTGGCGGACGAAGGTCTCTTGCTCAGCGCCGCCGACCTGCAAGGCGCGTTTGCGGCGGATAGCTACCGCAGCATCGTCACGCTCTACGTGCAGTGGGAGGATGCCGCACAGATTACCCCCATTGCCCAGGCCGCCATCCGCGTCTTGCAGCAGCGCAATGCCGAGTACTTCCCTCAGTTCGCTGTGTCGCCAGCGCGGGTGGTAGCGCTGGATGGCCTGCAAGTTCAGCAGGTGCCACCCCCGCTCAGTCAGCGTCTGCTACCCCTGGTGCGGCTTGCCATTGGCGCGCTGGCAGGGGTGATCCTGGCCGGGCTGGCCGAGTACCTCGACGACCGGCTACGCACTCGCGCTGACGTTGAGCGGCTGGGCCTGGAAGTGCTGGCTGAAATTCCAGGGGAATGATCGCCACCGCCCGGCCACTTCTTGGCAGACGCTTGCCCGACAAACCGCCGCAAATGTCCGCGCGTCTGCTATAATACCGACGCAGAGAGCGCTCTGTTCAAGGACACTATCGCCTATGAACCTGATGCAATATGTGCGTATCCTGCTCCGCCGCGGCTGGATCATGGTGTTCGCCATGCTGATCACCGCCGGAGCGGCCTATGGCCTGAGCAAGATGCAGACGCCAGTCTACCGGGCCACACAACGAGTCCTGCTGCAACCAGCACGCAATGACTACGGCCTGACCGAGACGCTGCGCATCCTGCTGCGCAGCTACGTCGTTTACCTGAACACCGATCAGCAGGCAGCAGCGGCCATTGACCGGCTGCAGCTCGATATGACCCCTGGTGAGCTGCGCAGTCACACGACAATCAGCTCCGATCCCACCCAACTGGTGGTGCAGATTGACGTAGACATGGAAGATGGTCCGCTGGCCGCCCGCGTCGCCACTGAGCTGGGCCGCCTGCTGGTGGAGTACCGCACCGAAGACAACCGCGATCTGCGCCGTGAAGACCGCATTGATGCCATTCTCATTGACACCGCTACCTACGGTTTACACTCGCCCAAGACCAGGATCAACGTCCTGGCAGGGGCGATTCTGGGACTGTTGCTCGGCGGCGTGATCGTGTTCGTTCTGGAATACCTGGAATCTAACATCTTGCGCAGCAAAGAAGACGTTGAGACCTTCCTGGCGTTGCCGCTGTTGGCGGCCATCCCAGCCGAAGATAGTCACGCATGAGGTAGTCCCATGCCCGGCCCTTCTCTGATCATGCTCACCAATCCGCACGCGCCCGCCGCCGAAGCCTATCGCACCCTGCGCACCAACCTGATGTTCTACGGCATCGACCGGCCAACCAGAGCGCTGGTGTTCACTTCCCCCATGCCCGGCCAGGGGGCAAGCACAACCCTGGCCAACCTGGCCATCGCCCTGGCGCAGGGCGGCCACGAGACCATCGTGATAGACAGCGACCTGCGTCGCCCCGCCCAGCATACCCTATGGGGGCTGACCAACGAGCGCGGTCTGACCACCATGTTGCTAGACGATGCGGCCCTGGCCGACCCGCCCCTGCAAGATGCGGGAGTGCAACGTCTGCGCGTGCTGACCAGCGGCCCACTGCCCCCCAACCCCGCCGACCTGGTCGGCTCCAAACGCATGGATGACGTGATCGCTGCTCTGCGGCAGCGAGCCGACTATGTGCTCTTCGATGCGCCGCCGGTACTGGCCGTCAGCGATGCGGCGGTCTTGGGGCACAAGCTCGACGGGCTGATCCTGGTCTTGCGGGCGGGTGCAGCGCGTCGCGACCATGCCGCCCGTGCTAGAGAAGAGCTGGAGCGGGTCAACGTGCCAGTGCTGGGCGTGGTGCTGGTCAATGCACCGCGCGACAGCGCCCTGAGCAGTTACTATACCCAGGCATAATTCGTTCAACCCCGTGGAGAAGTGGGCATGAAGGGATTGATCCTGAGCGGAGGCAAAGGTACACGCCTGTATCCCCTTACCTACACCCGCGCCAAGCAGTTGATCCCGGTCGCCAACAAGCCAGTGCTCTTTCGCGTCATCGAAGCTATCCGCGACGCGGGCATCACCGAGATCGGCATCGTCATCGGCGATACCGGACCGGAGATCAAAGAGGCTGTGCAGGACGGCTCGCAGTTCGGCGTGCGTGTGACCTACATCCAGCAGGAAGCGCCGCTGGGACTGGCTCACGCCGTCAAAATCTCGCGCGACTTCCTGGGTGATGAGCGTTTCGTAATGTTCCTGGGCGACAACGTGATCCAGGGCGGCATCAGCCCGCTGATCGCCGAGTTCGCGCATCATCACGAATGGAACAGTCAGATCGTGCTCACCGAGGTGGAGTTCCCCGAACAATACGGCGTGGCCCGCCTAAATGGCGAAGGGCGCGTGGTGGAACTGATCGAGAAGCCCAAGAACCCACCTTCCAATCTGGCTCTGGTAGGCATCTACATGTTCGATCACCATATCTTCGAGGCCACCGAGGCGATCAAACCGTCCTGGCGCGGCGAACTGGAGATCACCGACGCCATTCAGTGGCTGGTCGAGCACGGCTACGTCGTCTACCCACATATCCATCGCGGCTGGTGGATCGACACCGGTCGCCCGGGTGACATGCTCAACGCCAACAGCTTGGTGCTGGAAGAACTGACGCCCGAAATCCGTGGCAGCGTGGACAGCGCCTCCGAAGTGGACTCGCGCGTCACCGTCGAGGAAGGCGCGGAGATCATCAACAGCGTGGTGCGCGGCCCAACGATCATCGGGCGGCACACGCGCATTGTCAACAGTTATGTCGGCCCGTTCTCCAGCATCTATCACCATGTGGTCATCGAAAACAGCGAGATCGAGCGCAGCATCGTGCTGGAGCATAGCATCATCCGCGACATCCCTACGCGCATCCAGGATAGCCTGATCGGTCGTCACGCCGAAGTGACTGTGAATACGCTGCGCCCTAAGGCGCTCAAGTTATATCTGGGTGACTACAGTCAGCTTGGTCTGCTCTAGCCGAACCTATGAAACAAGCCAAGATGCCCATTCGCCTCATCGTCGCCGATCTGGATGGCACCCTGCTCAATTCGCAGCACGAAGTGCCGCCGTTCACCGAAGCCGCCGTCTGCGCCGCCCAGGAACGAGGCGTGCTGTTCACCGTTGCCACAGGCAAGACGTTTCCCTCCACCGTGGCGTTGATCGAGCGCTTTGGGATCACCATCCCGCTGATCTGCGGCAACGGCACGCAGGTCTTCACGCCGGATGGCACGCTTCTCTACGCCGATCCCATTCCGCTCGATTACGCGCTGGAAGCCATCGAACTGGCGCAGCGGCGGGACTTTCTGCCAGTCGTCTATACCGAGATGGGGCTGCTCACCACCGCGCATGACGACAACGTGGCCGAGCTGGTCGCCCATCATGAGCCTGAACCTGTGCTGGTGCACGACCTGCACCAGGCACTGCGCGAGCAGTACCGCCCCTTCAAGATGGTGCTGATGAATCAGGATCATGAAGCCGTCAATCGCTTCGCCGACGAACTGCATAGCGCCTTCGATGGACGGGCGCAGATTGTGCGGTCGGGCTTGCTATCGGTCGTCGAAGTGATGCCCGCCGGCGTGACCAAGGGCACCGCGCTGCTACACATCCTGGACTATCTGGGCCTGGAGCTACAACAGACGATGTGCTTCGGCGACAACTGTAACGATCTGGACATGATTCAGCAGGCGGGCATTGGCGTGGCGATGGCACACGCGCCCGAAGAAGTCCGCCGGGCCGCGGATTACGTCACTGGCACCAATGACGAAGACGGCGTGGGACACGCCATCTGGCGCTTCATCCTCTCCGGGCAGGGTGTGCAACCCGCGCCGCAAACTGCGACAAGGAGCACCGATTGATGAAAACAATCCTGGTCACCGGCGGAGCGGGTTTCATTGGCAGCGCCTTCGTGCGCCGCATGGTGACACGCTATCCGCATTACACGATCGTCGTGCTGGACAAGCTGACGTATGCGGGCAACCTGGACAACCTGATCCCTGTGCAGGACGCGCCCAACTATCACTTTGAGCGGGGCGACATCGCGCACCGTCCGACGGTGCAGCGCGTGATCGAACAATACGGCGTGGATGCCATCGTCAACTTCGCTGCTGAAACGCATGTGGATCGCTCCATCCTCGACCCCGACGCCTTCATCCATACCGATGTGGTCGGCGTGTACACGCTGCTCGACGTGGCCCGCCAACTGGGCGTGCAGCGCGTGCATCACGTGAGCACCGACGAAGTCTACGGCTCAATCCCAGAGGGGTTCTTCCGCGAGGGCGATCCCCTGTTGCCCAACAGCCCCTACGCTGCCAGCAAAGCTGGCGGCGAGATGATGGTGCGCGCCTATCATGTGACCTACAGCCTGCACACTACTATCACGCGCGGCAGCAACACCTTCGGCCCCTATCAATATCCGGAGAAGCTCGCGCCGTTCTTCATCACCGAGGCCATTGACGACCGCCCGTTGCCGCTCTATGGTGACGGGATGCAGGTGCGCGACTGGCTCTATGTGGACGATCACTGCGATGCCATTGACACCGTGCTGCATCATGGCGCGCCGGGGGCCATCTACAACGTGGGCGGAGAGTACGAACTGCACAATATCGAAGTCACCCGCTTTATCTTGAAAACGCTTGGCAAGCCGGAGAGCCTGATCCGCTTCGTAGCCGACCGTCCCGGCCACGATCGCCGCTACGCCCTGACCAACGACAAGATTCGCGCCGAACTGGGCTGGTCTCCGCGACACAGCTTCGAAGAGGCGATGACTGAGACGATCCGCTGGTATCAGCAAAACGAGTGGTGGTGGCGCAAAATCAAGACCGGAGAATACCTGGAATACTACAAGCGCCAGTACGCCGAACGGCTGGCGCAAAGCCAGCCGTAGCCCGCGCGCAACATCGTTTGCCTCGCCAGCCTCCGTCGGGCTGGCAATTTTGTTGTCATTGCTCCCTACAGGGGCGGCGCTGGCACAACCAGTTCGTTGTGATCGCGCACGGCCAGCCCCATGATGGCGTCGTTGGGATAGAACGCAATGCCAGGGAACAACCCGATGACAAACCCCTCGAAACGGGTACGCAGCAGCCCGTCGTCCGGCCCCACCGGTCGCCCGTAGATGTCCACCATGCGCGCCACCGGATCGCCAGCCTTCAGGAAGTCGCCGGGTTGCACCAGGTGATGGACGATGCAGGCATACGGCACACGCGGATGAATCGTGCGCCGCACCGGATACCCTGGCCGGATGACTGGTACCGGCGGCAAAGGTTCAGGCGATCCCGGCAACATCCCTGCCCAACGCATGACGTTGCGGATGCCCACTACCACTGCCTGCACATGCAGGTCGTGCACCGTCTGTTGCCCGCCGATCTCGATGGTGATGGCGGGAATACGCGCCCGGTTGAGCGTTGCCCCGCTCACCGAGCGGTGCAGGTCCATGTCCATGTAGCGATTCGAGGCGAACTCATTGATCACCGTCAGCCCCAACGCGTCGAGCATTCCGCCGATGGTCTGCTGTAGCTTCATGGCGACCGGCTTGTCCGCCTGGCTGTGAAAGAACACCGGATCGCGAAAAGCAAACGGAATAGAGCGGATGCCGAAGTCGTGCAGGTCGATCAGGTAGTTGGCCGTGGACTGAATGCTGTCGAACAGACGCGCATACGCCTGTTCCAGCGCTGGCGCAAAGTGATTGGTCTGGTCGTCGTAGACCGCCGGTAGGCCGGGGAACAGGCGGTTAGGGTCTCTGCCGTTGAGATAATAGGGACTGCGCGCACCCGTGCGCAGCCCTGCCGGGCTGAGTGTGGGGATGGCCACGATCGTGCCGCGCAACTCGCGCACTAGGTTCTCGGTGATCAGGCGATGAATGACCGCAATGCCGTCGTACTCGCTGCCGTGAATGTTCGCCGTCAGCCACAGCACCGGCTGTGCTTCGCGCCTGCCCTGCGCCAGAATCACCGGAAAGAACTCAGTGCCGCCCGTGGGTAGCGGGAGCGCCTCAAAAGCTCCATAGACAATCTGCCCTGGCACGGCGTTCACATCACCGATCTGTAAGCTCACGGAATGGCGCTCCTGGGGACGATCCGTTCGACATTCAAGGGCGATCACGTCTGGCCAGCGCGTTGGCCAGATGAGCGCCGATCAATTCCAGCATCATGACCTGCTTTTGGGCAATAGCTTCAGGCTGCGCATGGCAGGCCAGCAACACGCCATAGCGCAACGCCATACCCACCGGCACACACACCGCCCTGCTCAGACGTTGCTGCTGCACAAAGGGGTGCGATAGGGCATCCGCTGGGCCAATGGTGCGGCTCTGTCCGTTGCGGGCCACCCACCCCACCAGCGACTCTTCGCCGTTCTGCTGCGACGGCGCTGTGGCCACCAGGTCCGGCGAGCCAGCCTGACTGCACAGCACCAGGCGATCGGGCGCGCGTTCGTCGGGAGCATAGAAAGCCGCGTAGTCGTACCCCAGTTCGCAGACAGCTTCGACGGCGGCCTGCAACATGGCCTTGGTGGAACGCGCCCGCGTCAGTTTCTTGGCCAGCGTCCGCACCGCGGGCGCAATGTCTGTGCGCAGAGTCTGCAGGCGACGCTCTTCGGCCAGGCGCTTGATGCGCCGCAGCAAATCGTTGTCCTCAAAGGGGGCGACGGACAGCTCATCCGCCTGTCCTGGCAGGCCAAAATCTGCCCCTTCGTCCACCAACACGATCAGCAGGCCAGGATGGGCTTGCCGCAGCTCTTTGACAAAACCATACATATCGCCCAGGCCGCTATCCAGAACCAGCACCTCATGGCGTGCCCACGGGTCGCTCAGTTGCGCAATTGCTTCTTCTTGCCCAGCAACCAGGGTCAACACCAGCTGAGGATCGCGCCCCAGTTGTTCGCGGTAGCGGGCGAGCGCCTCTCGTGGGACGGCAGCCAGGACGTGAATGGGCGGCAGTTGACTCATCGGCGAGGTTCAGTCTGATGACAGGCCAGGGTACGACTGGTACGCCTAATTATAGGGAGAATGCAATTTGGTCACAACCGGGCTGGAACATCAACCGCGGGGAAAAAGTGATGCGCCCACCAGGGACAGTCTCAACCGGCCTCCAGCGCCTGTGACCGCTGACGTCCCCCGCGCATCAATAGCGCAGCCAGGACAGCGATCAGGCTGACCACCGCCCCGATGAACTGCAGTTCCCTGATGACAGCGACTGCCGCCTCAAGGCTCGCCGTCTGCGAGGCCAGCAGGGTTTCCTCGACGCTGAGGCTGCCATTCGCCATATAGTCTGCTAGCAGCACGTCGAAACGTTCCAGCGCATAGATGGTCAGCGATGAAATCGCCACCGTCATGCCGATCAGGCGCAAGACCAGGATCAACGCTGCGGCGATCCCTCTCTCGTCCTCATCCACTTCGTTGAGCACTGCGGTGCCCACAGGCGAGATGGTCAGGCCCAGCCCGATGCCGATCATGGCCATCTGCACCCCCATCAGCCAGTAGGGGGTGTCGCTTTGCCACGACGCACCGGCCAGCACAAACCCTATTGTCGCCAGTGACACGCCGGTCGCCGTCGGCAGGCGATAGCCACGCCGTTCGCTAAGCCACCCACCAGGGACGGCGGCCAGCGCCATCGGGATGGTGAGGCCAGAAAGCAGCACCCCGGCAATATAAGCTGCGTGCTGTACTTCCTGGCTGGTGGGACTTTCCATGCGGAAATTGACCAGCAGCGGCGCGCTGACCAGGCCGATCGCCAGACAGAAACCCACCAGGAAGTTGGTCAGCGACGAGATCAAGACATTGCGGCGGCGAAACATGTCCAGGCGGATGAGCGGATGGCGGACGCGAGCTTCTACCGCCAGGAACAGGGCGAACGCCACTCCTGCCCCTACCAGCAGCCAGGTACGGTAGGCTCCGCCTCCCCGCTGTAGCTCCTCAAAACTTCCAGCAGTGCTGGCAGTTTCCGGGCTGGCCCCCAATCCGACGTTCAGCCCGACCAGCGCCAGCACCAGCAACACCGTACCCGGCACATCGAAGCGCTCCGCGCGGCGCGGGCCTTGCACGTCACGCAGCACCCACCAGGCCCCGCCCAAAGCCAGGGCGCTCAGAGGAATATTGATGACGAACAGTGTCTCCCAAGACGGTCTGGCGACCGTGAAGCCGAGGCGGGCGAACGCATCTACGATGGCCTGCCCGTGTTCGCCGAACAGGCGCACCATCACCCCACCGTAAAGGTGACCCAGCACCCAGCCCAGCGTGTCCACCGCGCCGACCACGCCCAGCGGTCTGGCCCGTCGGTCGGGAGAGAACAGGTCTCCTACCAGGGCAATGGTCACTGGCACCATCGCCCCCGCCCCAAACGCCTGCACCACGCGCCCAACGATCACCAGATAGAGGTAGCGTTCCTCGGTCCGCGGCGGCGTCTGACCCAGCACGTCGCGATAGAAGCGGCTCAGCCAGCTATTGAGCGCAGGGCTGTCGTAGACCGTGACCAGATAGGAGCCACCCATGAAGATCAGCAGGCAGATGATATAGACTGTCCGCCGCCCGAATTGATCAGACAGGCGACCGGCGAAGGTCATGCTGATGGCATAGGCGAGCAGGTAGCCGCTGACCGCCCACGACGCCTGATCCAGGTACTCTTTCACCGGCAAGTCGAGGCTGACGATCACCTCGGGCAATACAGCAGAGATGATGGTGAGGTCGAGCGCTCCGACGAACACCGGCAGACTGACAATAGCCAGAATCAGCCAGGAGGTATGAGGTGAGCGTGAACGGACCATCAGCCGCTCCCGCCGACAGCAGGCGCTTCGATGTTCAGCGGTGCGTTGTAGTCAGAAATGTTGATGAGCCAGGTCGTCGGCTCGGCATCCGCGGCCCACTCCGGCGGCGGCTCCACCAGGGTGATGCGCACCACACGCCGGTCGCGCACACCCACATAAACCTCGATGTCCAGTAAACCACTGGTCGCCCGACTGAGTCCAAGCGTCAACGAAAAGATGCGCCCGGCGTCTACCTGTCCGCGCAACTGATAGGCGCTCTGGCCGTCCAGGTCTCGGCGACCGACCAGCACCAGATCGGTCAAGGTCGAGAGGGTATGAGCAATCCCGCCCGGCTGAGCCATGAGCACAGCAGGGGAAAAACCGGAGATCAATTCCGCCTTGAGCCAGCGGTTACCCGTCAGCAGTTCTCCTCGAAAGTACTGTTCGTCGTCCATCATGATCAGGTCGGCGGTAGTGCTGAGCACCCCCACCCGGAATTGAATACGAGCGCTAAGGCGATCGGGGACTTTGAACTCGCCACTGGCATATTTGAACGATACGCCGGCATCTTCCGACAAATTGAAGCCTTCGATGGGCACCTCAACCGGGTAACCGCTGACATCAATTTCGTACTTGAACGACGAAGCGTTCTGCAGTTGAGCCACCCCGTCCTGCAGCAACGTGTGCGGATCAGGGGTAGGTTCAGAAGCGGAGTCTCCAGAGCCGCACGCAGAGATTGCCAACACGACCAGAGCCAGCAGCGCCAGGAGTTCGCGTGTGTGCATCAAACATCTTCTCCGTGATAGATGTCCGCAGGTGATTACGCAGAGCGGCACGGTTTGGTTGCGGCCGTTCACCGTTATGATAACGCGAACTACTGCCCGGCCAACTAGAGACTATCAGGGACTTTCGCGCAGCTCCCCTCCCCCTTGCTCTGTCAGCCTTCGCGACTTCGCTGCGGGGCGAGGGAGCTTGATTTTCTGTCGCACAAGCGCATTCCTTCGCCCGCGTGTGGACGAAGGGAGCGGAGGTTGAGAGCAAAAGCACATCACACACCCTGGCTTTGCCGAAGCGTACGCGAGCGTCCCAGCACGTCTATCACACTGGCCACCAGATCGTAGCGCCCGAAGGCAGGCATCAGGTACACCCCCTGCGCACGCTCTGTCAGAGTCGCCAGCAACTCCTGGGCGATCCGCACGCCTTCGGCGGGAGCCTGATCGCCCGCATCGGCGATGCGCTGCCGAATGTGCTCCGGTATCTCGATGCCGGGGACTTCGTTGTGCAGAAAAGCAGCGTGTCGCGCCCCGAACAGAGGCAGAATCCCGGCCAGGATGGGTAACTGCAGCGGGCCATAAGTGGCTTCGTAGGCTTCGCGGAAGCGATCCAGAGCTTCGGGAGCGAAGATCGGCTGCGTGAGGGCATAATCTGCGCCAGCGCTGATCTTCTTGTGCAGCAACCTGACCTCGCGGTCGAGATCGTGAGCGCTGACGTTCAGCGCACAGCCCACCACGAAAGAAGTTGGTTGCCCGATCGAATTGCCCGCCTGGTCTATGCCGTTGTTCAGGTTGTGCTTGACCAGCTCGATCAAGGCTGTGGGCACGATGTCGTGCGCATCGAACGAGTCCGGATAGTCGCCGATCTTCGTCGGATCGCCCATCACCACGAACAGGTTGCGCACGCCCAGGGCATGAGCCGCCAGCAAATCTCCATGAATGCGCAGCAGGTTGCGCCCGCGCGTGGGGAAGTGCAACACTGTCTCCAGCCCTACGTGATGTTGAATCAGATGACACACTGCCCAGGGACTCATGCGCATCCGCGCCATGGGACTATCGGAGACGTTGATGAAGTCCGTTCCCGCTTCGCGCAGCAACTCCGCCGAAGCGATCACCTTCTGCGCGGTGAAGCTGCGCGGCGGCGGCATCTCCACCGTCACCACGAAGTGCCCGGCAGCGAGCTTGCGCGACAATTCGGTTGGCTCTTCGGGCGCTTCAGCCACGACATCGGGCAGGTAAGTCACCGAAAGCGCAGGGGGTACTGGCCGCGCCGGGTCGTCGAGCGCCTGACGCATGGCGTGTATGTGTTCCGGCGTCGTGCCACAACAGCCGCCCACCAGGCACGCGCCCGCCTGCCGGAAGGCCAGCGCGTATTCGCCGAAATAGTCGGGCGTGGCAGGGTACATCACGCGCCTACTCGCCATCTCCGGCCAGCCGGCGTTGGGCACGACAGAAAAACGCGCCTCTGGCACAGCGCGGCGCATCAACTGCACAATGCGCAACAGGTGCGCCGGACCGCTGCTGCAATTGACGCCGATCACATCCGCGCCAGTCTCGTAGAGCGCGCGGGCCACCTGTGCGGGAGTGTCGCCCAACACGGTGCGGCTGTCGCGCGTGAAAGTCATCTGCGCCACGATGGGAACGCTGGGATCGAGTTGCCGCGCCACTTCGACAGCCGTCGCGATCTCGTGCAGATCGGTGAATGTCTCGAAAATGAGCAGATCGGCCCCGGCTTCCAGCAGTGCCGCAAGCTGAATGCAGAAAGCTTCGGCGGCCTCTTCGCGCGTCACGCGCCCAAAAGGGGCCAGCCGCACCCCCAGCGGCCCCACCGCCCCTGCCACATAAGCGTCGTCGCGCCCCAGATCGGCGATCGCCTGGCGGGCGATGGTCACGCCCGCGCGGTTGACCGCAGTACAGTCGCGTTCCAGGCCGCAATCGGCCAGCTTGTAGCGATTGGCCCCGAACGTATTGGTCTCGATGACCTCCGCCCCGGCCTGCAGATAACGCCGGTGAATCTCGGCCACGGCCTCTGGTTCGGTGATGTTGAGCACATCAAAGCAGGTATCCATGGGCAAGCGATACTGCGCGTGCAGCATGGTGCCCATGGCCCCGTCGAGCAGGATAGTGCTGCCCCGCGCCAGCCGTTCGCGGAAGGGAATGCGGGCCATATTATGCCTCCATGAGTTGTTCAGTGCGCGAAACACCTACGCTATAGTATTTGGCCTCGGGGTGATGCACGATAATCGCCGCCGTAGACTGTTCCGGCACTAGTTGGTAGGCCGGGGTCAGCGCCATGCCCAGCATCTCCTCCGCAGGCAACAGGCGGAACAGCGTCGCATGATCCTCAAGGTCGGGGCATGCCGGGTATCCCCAGCTATAGCGCTTGCCGCGCTCCACCGGGATGCCCAGTTCACGGTTGATGTGCCGGTTGAGGTAGGTCGCGGTTGCCTCTGCGGTCTGTACGGCCAAGCCGTGGAAGAAATAGGCTTCGGTGTACTGGTTGGCGGCCTGCAGCCGGTCGAAATGTTCGGTCGCCTGCGCGCCCACCGTGACCACTTGCAGCGGGCACACGTCCACCTGCTCACCGCCTACCGTAGCGAAATAGTCCGCCAGACACAGGTAGTCACCAAAGGGTTGCCGC
Organism: uncultured Anaerolineales bacterium; assembly: GCA_937135955.1. Lineage (GTDB taxonomy): Bacteria > Chloroflexota > Anaerolineae > Aggregatilineales > Aggregatilineaceae > UBA2029. Next base: position 55,967 of record CAKZOB010000054.1, read on the forward strand.
GGGAAGTTGAAACGGGCGATTTCGCGCAGTTCCCCAATTTCAGCGTAGAGCGCCGGATTGTAGATGATGACCGCGTCCCCTTCTGCCTGGGCCGGGAAATAGCCGTAGACAGCTTGCGGGCGCAGGCTACCGCTAACCAGAGCTTCGCGCTTCATGCGCTCCAGCCGTGCCTCGAAATCCGCTTCCAGGCGTGCCCACTCCTCACCGTGCGCGTTGCGCGCCCCCCAGCTAAGCCGGAACAGTTCCGGTTTGTGGATGTATGGGAATACCGCTTCAAGCGGGATGTTGAGCACAGTACGCGCTCCCCAGAATGGCGGCACCGGAATATCTGACGCGGGCCGCACGCTCGACCGCTGACCGCTCTTTCTGCGATTGCGCACCGGCGGGCGCTCTTTGCCCTGCTCGGCGTAAGCCTCGCTGATAATGCGCTCGACCAGCGTTTCCCGCCTGTAAGGATCGATCAGTTGATCCATCACCTCCAGGCCCTCGAAGGCATCTTTGCAGTAGAACACGCCGGGCGCGTAGGGTTCGCCGGTGTCCTCCAGAAAGAGAATGCGCCGCCCGAACGAGCGATTGATGGCCGCCCCGCCGATCAGCACCGGTATCTGCAAACCGCGCCGCGCCAGTTCGTTGACCACCAGCGGCATCTGTTTGGACGTGCTCACCAGCAAGGCGCTCAGGCCGATGGCATCCGCCCGATGTTGCACCGCCGCGTCCAGAATCACGCTGACGGGTGTCTGTTTGCCCAGGTCGTGCACGGTATAGCCATTGTTGCTGAGGATGGTGCGCACCAGATTCTTGCCGATGTCGTGCACGTCACCATAGACTGTCGCCAGGACAATAGTGCCCTTGCTGGCTCCCTCTTTGCGCTCCAGAAATTGTTCCAGGTAGGCGACAGCCTTCTTCATCACCTCGGCGCTCTGCAACACAAAGGGCAGGATCAATTCTCCCGCGCCGAAGCGGTCGCCCACTTCCTTCATGGCAGGCAAGAGCACATTATTGAGCACGCTCACCGCATCCTGGCGCGTCACGCACTCATCAATCAGCGCCTCGACCCCTTCCTTCTTGCGGTGTACGATCTGCCAGTGCAACGCCTGCTCGGCGGACATGCCCGCCGTGGAATCGGCCACCTCCGTCCCCGCCACGGTGACCTCGTGCTCCTCAAAATAGCGAATGTATTCGGCCAGCGCGTCGGGATGCTCGTTGAAGATGAGCGCATCGGCCAGGCGACGCTGCTCGGCAGGAATCTCGGCGTAGGGAGTGATGTGCGCCGGATTCACAATCGCCATATCCAGCCCCGCCTCGACGCAGTGATACAGAAAGACGCTGTTGAGTACAGCCCGCGCCGCCGGCGACAGCCCAAACGACACATTGCTCACCCCCAGCGACGTGAGCACGCCCGGCAACTCTGCCTTGATGCGCCGGATGCCGTTCAACGTCTCGACAGCGCTATTCGCCATCTCCGGGTCGCCGGTTGCCAGGGTGAAAGTGAGCGCGTCGAAGATCAGGTCGTGCGGAGCGAGACCATATTCACCCACCGCGATCTCGTAGATTTTGCGGGCGACTTCGGCTTTACGCTCGGCAGTTTTGGCCATGCCGACTTCGTCTATGGTCAGTGCCACCACTGCCGCCCCGTGTTTGACAGCAATAGGCACCACTGCGTCAATGCGGTCGCGACCATTCTCCATGTTAATGCTGTTGATCAGCCCACGCCCCGGATACACGCTGAGCGCCGCCTCGATCACGTCCGGCTCGGTGCTGTCAATCATCAGCGGCACATCCACCGCCAACGACAGGCGCTTGACAACCTCGCGCATCAAAGCGGCCTCGTCAGAGCGCTCGGTAAGCGCCACACACACATCCAGGATGTGCGCACCTGCTTCGACCTGCTGCTGCGCGATCTGCACGATGCCGTCAAAGTCTTCTTCCAGCAGCAGGCGCTTGACCTTGCGACTGCCCTGGCTATTCAGCCGCTCGCCGATCAAGGTAGGCGGCGGGGACTGACGCAGCGCTATAGCGCGCACGCCGCTCGAAGCCGCCGGTTCGGGCTGCGGCTGGCGGAGGGTGGGTTTGCGCCGGGCCAGCGTGTCACCCTGCACCCGCAAAATGACCTGCTGCAGGTGCTCCGGAGTGGTGCCGCAACAACCGCCTACCACATTGACGCCCCAGTCCACAAACTCGCTCAGCATCGCAGCGAAAGGTTCGGGCTGCATGGGGTAAACCGCCTGCCCGTCCACGTTGATCGGCAGCCCAGCGTTCGGTAAGACGCTGATCGGTCTGGTGCTATGCTCGGTCAGGTACCTGACTGGCCCGGCCATGTGTTCTGGCCCCGTCGAACAGTTCAGGCCAATCACATCAATGGGCAGCGCTTCAAGCGTGGTCAGCGCGCTGGCGATATCGGTGCCGAAGAGCATCCGCCCGCTGGTGTCGAGCGTCACCTGTACCTGTAGGGGAATGCGCACGCCCGCGTCGGCGAAGTAGCGCCGAATGCCCACCACTGCCGCGCGCACCTCCAGGATGTCCTGGCTGGTCTCCAGCAGCAGCACATCCACGCCCCCCTCAACCAGCCCGCGCGCCTGCTCATAGAAGATCGCAGCCAGCTCGTCGAAGGTGATTTTGCTGAGATCGGGGTCGTCTGAGCTGGGCAACTTGCCCGAAGGCCCCATACTCCCCGCCACATAACGCGGAATACCCGTCTCGGCAGCGAAGCGATCGGCCACTCGTCGCGCCAGTTGCGCCGCCGCGCGATTGATCTCCAAGACCCGATCCTGCAAGCCGTACTCCGCCAGGGTCAAGCGGTTGGACCGGAAGGTGTTCGTTTCGATCACCTCGCAACCCACGGCCAGGAACGAAGCATGAATGGCCTCGATCACATCCGGGCGCGTGATGACCAGGTAGTCGTTGCAGCCGTTGTACTGTTCCCCGCCAAAGTCTGCCGCGGACAGGTTGTAGCGCTGGATATTGGTGCCCATCGCGCCGTCGTAGATCAGCACGTGATCGGCGATGGCATCCAGATAGCGACGGTTGGTGAAGGATAGTGGCTGTGCAGTCATTGACCGAACCTCTGTGAAAGGCCTATGCCCAACATGCCTGGCCCTAATCAGGGTAACACGCACATAAAAACTGCCCCTTGCAAACTTCAAGGGGCAGTGTGCGCTCAGCGCTGGCAACGCCCCTCATCTTCCAGAAAACCTTCTGCCGGACTTGGCACCTTTCCGCAGGGAACTCGGAGGCAGGTTGCCGCGGTTTCGTCGGGCCGGTCCCTCCACCGCTCTTGATGAGAGTTGCCGCGCAGATCGTAGCATAGGCGGCGGGCATATCGCAACTGCGTGTGCTCGTCGTCGGTTTGGGTATAATGGACATTGATGAATCAATGCGGAAACTGTACGCCCACCTAATAAACGACAAGGGGACCTTCTCCATGCACATGCGGGTGGTGATGCTGGGTTTCGGCCACGTCGGGCGCGCCCTGGCCAGGCTACTGCTGCGCAAGGCCGAAGTACTGCGCGCTGATTACAACCTGACGGTGACAGTCACCGGCCTGGCCACTCATTCGCACGGATTGGCGATCAATCCCGACGGACTCGATCTGTCAGGGGCGCTGGCACTTGTCGAGCGCGGCGAACGGCTGGACGCACTGCATGTCGGCCCGCCAGTGACCGATACACTGAGCCTGATCGAACAGTGCCCGGCAGACCTGATCCTGGAAGCCACCTGGTTGAACCCGCACACCGGCCAGCCCGCGACTGACTACGTGCATGCAGCCTTGCGGGCCGGACGACATGTGGTGACGGCCAACAAAGGGCCGGTCGCCTTTGCTTACCGCGAATTGCAGGCTCTCGCGGCGGAACGCGGTCTGGGTTTCTTCTTCGAAAGCACTGTGATGGACGGCGCGCCCGTGCTCAGCGTCGGGCGCGAAGGGCTGCTGGCAGCCACCATTCAGCGCATTCGTGGCATATTGAACAGCACCACCAACTTCATCCTGACGCGCCTGGAAGAAGGCGCTTCCTTCGCCGAGGCGCTGGCCGAGGCGCAGGCGATTGGCGTCGCTGAAGCCGATCCAACAACCGATCTGGAAGGGTGGGATGCCGCCGTGAAAATCGTGGTGCTCGCCAACGTCCTGATGGGCGCTGACCTGCGTCCCGCCGATGTGGAGCGCACCGGTATCACGGGCGTCACCGTCGCCGACGCTCAGCAAGCCCTTCAGGCGGGCGAACGTATCAAGCTGTTGTGCGAAGCTGTGCGCGACGGAGCGCAGGCACGCGCCAGTGTGCGACCGGTTCGGCTGCCCTTCGCCGACCCGCTCTGCCAGGTGAGTCGCACCTCCAGCGCCGTCACTTTTCAGACCGATACCCTGCACGAGCTGACCATCGTCGAAGGTGACACCGATCCCACTACCACAGCCTATGGGATGCTGGTTGACCTGATCAACATCGCGCGGGGGCGACATCGTCTGGCCTGAGCAGAGAAACGTGTTAACAGATGGCAGGGTCATCCTCTTCTGCAGCACGTCCGGGGAGAAAACCGGTGGAACCAACCAATATCAAGCGCAACGATGATGCGCAACGCATCGCCCAACTGACGTCGCCCTATAGTCCGCTTAGCCCACCACAGTTGCCGCTGGATTTCGGCGACTTTCTGTCATTGCTGTGGCGGGTAGATCGCCATGCCGAGCAACCGCATCTGGTCACCTATTACCGGCAGTGCATTGACGCGCTGGCGCGAGCGATGGACTTTTACCAGAGGGGGTTAGGACGCCTGGTGCGCACTACCCCGCCTGGCAGTCTCTACCGCTCGTTGAGCAATGTGCCCTTCCGCGAGACCGGACGGTTGGTTGATGCGTCGGCGCGCAAAGCCGCGATCGATCAGTTGGTGCGCCTGCGCGGAGACGTGCTCTCGATTGGCTCGTATCAACACGAATGGGTCGTCGGCTGGCCCGGCAGCGGCATCATCAACGACGAACTGCGCGAAAGGGTATTCGCCACGCTCTTCACCGCACTGCGCGGACAGTATCAGTATCTGGCAAGACTGTTGCTGGTCATTGACATCGTGCTGCAGGAACTACTCCTGGGCACGCGGCAGAACATTGAGTTCTCGCTTGGCACGCTCATCGAACGCTACGGCTATCCCGACCCGGAAAATCCCGCCGTGCGCAGCCTCTACAGTGGCAATACCATTGGCTGGTGAGCAGAAGGCGTGTCCAACGTTTTGGCCAGATACCACACCGTCTCCGGCCCCTTCCCCAGATCAACCTGAATGGCACGCGCTTCCACAAAACCGAGTCGCTGATAGAGCGCCCGCGCGCGCGGATTCGACTCCGCAACCCCAATCTCCAGGCAGGTTGCGCCCAGCCGCTGCGCTTCGTGCGTCAGAAAAGCGATCAGCGCCGTGCCGATTCCTCGCCCGCGCAGTTCTGTGCTGACGATCAGGTCGCTGATCTCCGCCGCACGGGGGTACAGCGCCAGCAACCCAAATGCGCACGCTTCCCCATCCTGTTCCGCCACCACTCCCAGGCCGCGCTTCTGCCGTGCCAGCCGTTCTGCCTGTTGCAGCACAACTCCGATCTGCTCCAGGGTACGCTGTGGCCAGCAATTCCTCTGCAGAGCGAAAGCATCAGTCAGTTGCACCGGGCGCAGCGCAAACACAAGCAGGGAGTGTGCCTTCGGCTCGGCAATCTTCATGATCATTCCTGTGTGGAGGAATAGACGCACAAAGGCTACTGGCTCATCAAGGAGTGAGCGCCGCGTCAGAAGATTTGGCGGAAGCAGGAGCAACCCCTGCCAGACGCTGTTCCTGCCAGGCAATGTGACGGGCCAGGATCGTTTCACCGCTTAAGCGACGAACGCCTCGCTGCCGACGCGCTTCGTAGCGCTCCAGCCATTTGAGCAATCGGCGCGCCAGGCGCGCCTGAGGCAAATGATACTCGACTTCGCGCCACAAGGCCTGGCGCATCTCCGCCTCGAACAGCCGCTTTGGGTTGTCTTGCAGAGCGCGCATCAACCGTTGCTGATGGGCCAGGTCGAAGCGGGGAGCGGGCAAAGCCAGCGGAACACGGGACGAGGTCAACGGGAGCGCGACAGGCGTTTCGCCCGCCGCGAACAGGGGATCGGGCGAGGCGGCGTCGGCTCTGGGCTGCGTCATCGGAACTTCCGGGCCTTCGGCACCGTCTTCAGTTTGATATAACGGCTCGGCCCCTGGCTCGCGGCGTTCCAGTGCTCCCAACTGCCACAGCCGCAACCCTGCCTGATAGGCTGTGCTGCGATACGGCCAGGGCGTGCCGGTGAGTTCTTCCCAGCGTGGACCGGCGACGCTGGCACTCTGGTAGGTGCGAAAGAGCCGTCCTTGCGGACCGAAGATGTTATAGCGGCTCCCCCGGCGGCGGATAAAATAGTGACCGGTTGACTGGCCTGACAAAGACCGACTATCTCCTGCTCCTGCAGTACGCGACGAGGTCGGGCGAGAATTCGTCACGATTCGCTCCTGCGTAACCTTGGGGTGAACGGGGCTAGCCTGATTCTAGCGCGAATCGGCGCGGGCGTGCCTTAGAGTTTCCTTGAAGATCGTCGCCTTGGTCTCAACGAACACACGATGAAATACAGTGGTTCACCCAACCATGACATGTTCCTCAGCCCCCTGTACCCCACCGCAGGAGAAAGGCTTGAGAGAAGTACACGCTTTGGCTGGCATAGACTATACTAAGGCACGGTTGGCGACAATGATACGCTGGTCTCAACAAGCCAGGCCATGACTCGCACGCTCTACGAGGAGTTGACATGGGCGCGACCGAACACCTGAAGCGAGTTCTCCCCGTCTGGCTCGCCCTCCTCAGCGCAATGCTCGCGTGTACTCTGAGCACGTCCCCGCCGGACGAGACGGCGCAGCGCCTGGAACACGCGCCGTTGGTGCTGATCCTGGCCCCTGTCAACGGCAGCACCTACGCCGAAGGGACGCGCGTCGCGCTGCAGGCGATCGCCCAGGACACCGGTACTGGGGTCGCCCGCCTGGAATTCCGCATAGACGGCATCGTCGTCGGCACCGTCACCTCTGAGAATCCGGCGGGCACAGCCTCTTTGCTGGCCCGCGCCGAATGGATTGCCAGCGAGCGGCGCAAACACCTGTTGACCGTTGAAGCCTTTCGCGCCGACGGCTCCTCGCTGGGCGTGAGCGACGTATCGCTACAGGTCATTGCTCCCCCAGGTGCGGCTGCCGAAAGCACTCCGCCTGGCGCTGCGACCGCCACAGTCGCTCCTTCGCCCCCACCACAAGACGGCAGTGCCATTGTGTCCGGGCCGACCGCCCGCATCAACGTCAACGATCTCAATGTGCGTGCAGGGCCAGGTACTGCCTATCCCGTCTTGGGCACGCTGGCCTTCGGGACTCAGGTACCGGTGACGGGCCGCATCGCCGACGGCACCTGGCTGGCGATCCCTTTCAACGGCACGACTGGCTGGATTTTCACTGAACTGACCACACTGGAAGGCGACCTGACCGCCATCCCCGTGCTGGAAGGGTTCTAGAACTGATAGCCCAGCCCATCGGCTACCAGGGCCGGGTCAATGGGCGTCTGCGGGATGATGACGAGCAGATCGGGCGTCACCCGTTCGCGCCGGTAGGCGATCCCCTCTCGCTGGAAAGCCTGCTCGAAGCACGTCTCCCCTTGATCCGGCAACACCACCTCCACGAACGCCACGCGGCTGGCCGCGTAGATGCGCAGCGGCACATCGGGGAAACGCACCAACCCCCTTGCCCCGTAGATGTCATACCAGTCTGCCGCCAGCACTCGCTCGCGGGTGGCGAACATCAGCACGTGCGCGATGCCAACATCCGTCCACACATGCCGGATGTTCTCGCGGTCGAGGAACGCGATCAGCGGCTCCAGGGTCGCCGGCTGGCGCGTATAGTAGGGTGACGCGAACCCCTTGACGAGGTCGAGGCGGCTGCTGCCCAGCAGGTTTAGCCCGGCGACGCTGGTCAACAATGCCGCCGCCAGCCAACGCCGCCAGAGCCGCCCCCTGCCCAGCCAGACGGCCAGCGCCGCTGCGCCGATCGGCAGGGCGCTGTGAATCATCAATACGTAGCGCCCCGTCGCGTCAAAACCGAACTCGTTGAGAGCGCGGTTGCCGTAGCCGCTCAGGACGTAGATCAGCGGCACGCTCAGCGCGAACAAGGCGAGCATGGCACGCGTTGGCCTCTGCGATCTTCTCCAGGGGCCAAACCATACTCCCGCCCCCAGGCCGATCAGTCCACCCTCATAGATGATCTGCAACCACCAGATGGCAGGCCAGCTCAGCCCTGGCCAGCGCGGATCGTTGCTCACCAGGCGCGGAGCTAGATCGTAGGTCAGGTGATCCAACACCGCGGAGAGGTTAGCGAGAGTATCGCCCTGGTCGGCGAGCAGATAGCGAAAAGTAGCGAAATCGTGCGTCAGGTTGTATCCCCCCAGGGGACTGCTACCCACCGCAAAGGCCAGCGTCGCCCAGCCCCACGCCCGGCCCAAGCGCGCCCGGCCCCAGCACAGCACCGCCAGCACAACCGGTAGCGTGTAGAAAACGATCAGCCAGGAAATCCAGTTCCCCAGGCCAAGCAGAAAGCCCAAAGCAATCAGGCTTCGCCGACGGACGTTGTCCGGCTGAGCGACATCCTGCACATAGCTGGCGGTGACCAACGCCAGATTGCCCAAAGCCAGGGTTTCGGCAGTCGCGCCCCAGGTCTTCGTGCCTGTGATCAGCAGATAACTCGGCGCGCACGCCGCCAGCAACGCGGCCAACACGCCCACTCGCCGGTCGAAAGCGCGCCAACCCAGCCAGCCGGTCGTCATCACATACAGGCCAGAGAGCAACCAGGGCACGATCTTGAGTGTGACAGCGTTCGCCCCGAAAATGGCGAAGAAAAGCGCGATCAGGTAGGACTCCAGTGCCCCTAGATAGGGTTGTCCGGGATGGAAGACAGGGCGCTCGCCGCGCAGGATATGCAGGGCCTGCAGCCCCACCATGCCCTCGTCATAGTCGTAGCGCCAGCCAGCGCGTATGTACAGCGCCAGACGCACCATCAGGCCGAGCACGGCGCACAGAGCGACCAGCCCCACAGCCAGAGTGTTGTGGCGCGGCGAAACGTCAAGCCGACGGGGCATGGTTTTACTGCGCAGGGGGTACCACAGTGAACGACATGGTGCTGACGGGGGTGTCCGTCTGGCCGATGTACAGACGGATTTCGTAGTTGCCCGGCTCGAAGCCGTTGTCGTGCCCAAAGAAGAAATAACCTGAGCCGCTATCTTCCAAACCCCAGAGGTACGCATTGTCGTCGAACAACTCGCCGTCTTTGGTGATCACACGCCGCCACAGGACTCCTTCGCTCATCGTGCTGAACTCGACGAACAGATACAGTCGTTTGATCCCTGCCTCGAAGGTCGTGCGCGGGTTGACCGGTCGGTAGCTGGCATCTATCTGATCGTCAAGGGCGACAATGCGCAGAGTCGCGCCCGGTTGCGGCGTCACACTGGAGGCCACCTGAGTGGCATTGGGAGTGAAGGTAGGGAACGGTGTAGGTGTTGGAGTGTAGGCGGGCGTCGCTGTGATGATCAGGATCAGCGGGGTAGAAGCCGGCGTTGTCGCGCGCGTGTCATCGTCGGGCGGCGGAGTATCAGTCGCGGTCGGCACGGACAGCGTGTCAGAATTTTCCACCAGGGTAGTAGCCTCCGGCGTGGGTGACACGCGCCCGGCATTTGCTTCGTCCTCATCGGCCAGAATACCGATCGCCAGAGTCAGCACACAGGCTACGGCGCTGAAGATCGTCATGATCGAGGCCACCACAAACAGCCGCCAGCCGCGCTGACCGGCCTCGCGCCGTCGCCGCCAGTAGATATCGGTGCGGCTGCGCTGAAACAGCCGAAAAGCAAGGGCGAAGAGCAGCAAGGCCAGCCCAAACAGGCCGCCAGTGACATAGGGCAGTGCATGCTGAACCGTCTCGCGCATCAGTCGTCAAGGCTCCGGGAATCCGCCGCCGGGCGAATTATAGCACGCGGCCTGTCGCCAGGGGCAACAAGCCGTTGTATATCTCTGTCACTGCTCTACTCTCAATTTCCAGCCCTTGCCAAAACCCCCTGGCCTCACTATAATTAAGGGCGTAATGGGTCGTTAGCTCAGTTGGCTAGAGCGCGTCGTTGACATCGACGAGGTCAGAAGTTCGAGTCTTCTACGACCCACCTGTTGGCAGCCAGCCTCGTTTACGGGGCTGGCTGTTTTTTTTCGTCCCGCTCCTCATGGTGAGCGCGTCCCAAAGGCCGGGCAGGGCGCGTCGGATACCTCCTGTACCAGGTCGGCGCGCACCCAGCCGGTGATGACCGACTGCCTCACCGTAAAGCGCACCTGGAACCAGCGCTGATTGTCAGGCCCAAGCTGCTGATCGAGCACTTCCAGCGCCTGCCCCAGGTCTACCGTGAAGATGCGCACTGCCACCGGGCTGGGTTCGGCCCGTATGTTCACCGCCTGCGTGTTGGCAAACACCATGCACAAGATGCTGGGAGTAGGCGTGATGCTGGGCGTCCACGTGAAGGTTGGAGAGGGGGTGTGCGTCGGTGTATCGCTGGGCGTCGGCGTGATACTGGGCGTCCAGGTATGCGTCGGCGTATTGCTCGGCGTCGGCGTCCACGTATGAGTGGGCGTATCGCTCGGCGTCGGCGTCCAGGTGTGCGTTGGCGTGATGCTCGGCGTGTAGGTGGCCGTCGGCGTAGGAGTCACGGTCGGCGTGTCGGTCGGCGTGGGCGTGATCGTCGCCGTCGCCGTCGGGGTAGATGTGGGCGGATTGAGAATGGGCTGCCACGCCGGTTCTGTCGCAATGGCGACCACGCCCAGGATGATCAGAATTACCACAGCGCTTAGCGCGTAGATGCCGTACTGCCGCCGCCGCATCCGCCGGACTTCGGCTTCCAGCCGTAGAATGTCGGTGCGCCGGCCCAGAATACGGAACGGATCGTCCTTGGCGATGTCCAGCCAGCGTTGCGCTGTCTGCGGATCGTGCTCGTCGAGCGCCGCTTCGGCGCGTTCCAGGTGCCGCGCCAGCAGATCGGCCACCACCATACGATAGCGCGGGTCCTGGGCATAGCCGCGCAACCCGGCCAGCATAGTCCGGGCCTGCGCCAGTTCGTTCTCGTAGTTCTGGGCGATGAGCGCCGACGCTCGCTCGATGACATGCCGCGCTTCGGCCATATCCGCCTCAGCCTGGCGGGCGCGCTGCAATAGAGTGGCGATCTCCTGATTGGCGGGGTCGAGATCGGCGGCGGCTTCTAGCGCCCGCACCGCCTCCGCAGCCAGGCGCAGCCGCTCGTCCAGCACAGAGGCCGAGTCCATGCGCGTCAGCGCGCCCTGTGCCTGGTTGAAAAGCTGAGCGATGATGTTCTGGATGCGCTCTTCCACTTCGCGCGTCAGGCTTTTCAGACGTTCGCTGCCAGGCAGAAGCTGGCGCAGCCCGGCCAGCGTATTGAGCACTTCCTGCAATTCGCGCGCGCGCTCGCTGAGCGCACCGCTGCTCAGGTTCAGTTGTACGGTCGCCTGATCGAATTGCTGCCGCACCCGCCGCACCAGATCGATCCGCTCGCGGGCCAGCGGATCATTGGGCACGACGCGCAGCGCTCCCTCATACTTCTGCAGAGCGCTTTCCCAGTCGTCCGCCGCCAGCAATCGATCGCCCTCGGCCAACAACTCGCGGGCCAGGGCCAAGTCCTGAATATCGAGCAGAGCCTGTTCCACGTCCTGCCAACTGCTAATGCCCGCCCGTGCTGCCAGGTCGCGCGCCTCGCGGTACAGCCGCTCCGCCTCGTCGTAATTCCCCGCCCGCACCAGCGAATTGGCGCGGTTATAGGCGATGCGCGCATCAAAGGGGATGCGGTGATCGGGCACTACTCCGCGCAGCAGGTTATCCTCGGCCTTCTGCCGATATTCGCGCGCCTGCGCATTGTTTGGGTCAGCGGCCAGGATACGATTGGCCAGGTCAATGGCGCGCTGATAGTCCCCTGCATAGTACGCCTCGGACACCTCCGTGAGCGAAGTAGCGGGTTCGGTCAGCGGGCCACTCTCGACCGGCCCTGCAGCGGGGGGCACTGCCCGTTCCGCCGGACGCGCCGGGGCGCGCCCGCTCGTCGGCTGAGCGCGCCCCTCTCCGCGCGTCAGGTCAATGCCATACCGCTCCAGCAGTCCTTTGACCTTCAGTTCCAGATGTGGACTGCGCTCGGCGGCTTCGAGCAGCAATTCGTGAATCTCTTCGTTGTTGGGATCATGATCGAGCGCTTCGGCCAGAATGTCTATGGCCTCGTCTATGTCGTCCTCGCTACCGGCGATCTCGATGCGAATGCGCGCGCGGCGCAGCAAAGCGCGCACGGTAGCAGCTTCGGGGGTAGGCGGCGCGCTGTGACGGGCAAGCTGCGCGAACAGTTCGCGCGCCTCCGCCTCGAACTGCGTATTCTTGCTCTGGGCGAGCAGGGACCGCGCTTCGCTCTCAAGTTGAGCAATCTCGCTGGCCGTGGCACTCGATGGCAAGTCCTCGATCAGACGGCGTAGGCGTTCGAGTTGATCTCGCAAATCAGCCATGGCGTCTCCTTCGCTGAGCGCTAGGGAATAACCCGGTGATTGAGCGCGTCATTGATCTGCGCCAGGATGCGCCGAAGCTCTGCTTCCATGTCTTCGTTGATGTCGTCGAGGATGACCGCCTCCAGCAACAGTTCGCGCGCGGTACGCAGCGCTTGCTGACTGCGGCGCAGTTCGGCGAGACCCGCCCGCACCCGCTGCCGGGCTTCGCGCAACGCCGGAACCGTGTGCAGGCCGGGGAATTCCCAGCCATGCCGCACGGCGATCCGCTCCAGCCCGGCCCGAAAAGCCTCAATAGTGGCCAATTCCTGGCGCGCCCCCTGTTGCAGCAACGCCTGCAAAGCTGGGCTGAGCGTCGGCTCCACCCCGAAATCGAGATGATCCACGTCGGCGTAGCGCTGTTCAACTTCGGCCTGCGGGGCTGGTTGCGGGCGCAGCGCCCCCTTCTTAGGAGAAAGACCGGTGAAAATAGGATAGAGGATGCCCACGCACAGGTTGTGAATGTCGCGGGCCAGATGTTGATCCAGTGTGTGCGTGCCCACCTCAATCAGTTGGGAACTGTTCAGGTCAATGATACGCAGTTTCTCGCCGTCCCAGTACACGTGTTCCAGCTTGTGATCGAGGTAGACAATCCGCTGACCGTGCGCCTGCTGCAAGAACTCAGCGAACTGCAGCGCCAGATCAATCCCTTCTTCGGTCGGCAGGCGACGACGACCGTTGCCAGCATTGGGCTTCATCAGATAGAACAGGTTGTGATGGCGCGGCAGCAGCTCCAGCGCCAGATACGGACGCCACTGCTGCGCTGCCGCCGGATAGAGCGCCTCGCGGAAGGTAGCAATGTCCAGGCCAAATGACACGATCTCGCCGCCATCCGGTCGTTCCGCCCGCGAGGAGACGTATCCGCAATCGTAGAGGCGCACCACCGCCTCGCACTTCGCCAGGCGAACCAGCAGATCGGCCTCGCTGACGAAGGCTCGCGCTTCCCAACGCGGGGTGCCGTCGTCAGAGAGATGCTCTGGGCGCATCACTTTGAAGGCCACCATCTGCCCGGTGCGCACATCTTCGGCCTCCATCACGCGGGCATAGTGCCCCGGCGCATAGGTGTCAACGAAATTGCCGGGGACATAACAGGCATTCAACCGTTCAGGCGTCTGATTCATGATTTGCTGTACAGTTCCAGTGCTCACAGTCGTCTCGTTGTGCTAGGGTATTTCTTCGCGCGGACTATAGTCGAGCTCCAGCGAGCGCAGTCTGACCACCACATCGCGACCAGCGACGTACAGGATCAACGTCACTGGCTCGGACTGTGGGAACAGAAACACCGAGTCTCCCAGCCGGCGCTCGTTGACGAAAAAGCTGAGCGTTGTCGCGTCGGTACGGCGCACCGATAGCCGCAATTGTGGATCGGACTGCGGAAACTCAGTCGTAGAGCGGAAGCGCCCGTTCTGGTTGAGGCCCAGGCTGACGAAATTGACCTCCAGGAACTGCACCTCACCGACCGTCCACTGGCCCAGTGCGTTCGCCGCACCCAGCCCAAAGGCCACACCGCCCTCTGCCAGCGCGGCTTGATTGTACCTGACCAGTTCCAGAACGGCATCCACTCGGCGCAACGTATTGGCCACGCCAGGCTGGAAAAGCTCGCTGAGCAACTGCGGCGGAATTTCCAGGCGCACTTCGCCGGTGCCCGTCTCCGCAGTGGAGATTTGCCACCCTTCCCCCTCAACAAAAGTCAGCACACCTGCCTGTCCCGGCCAGGTCTCTACCGGCAATTGGGCCAGCGCTGCCAACACATCACCATGAGTTGACGAAGTCCCACTGACTTCGGCCATCGCCACCGGCGCTGGCGTGCTGCTGGGGACGATGGTGCTGGTCACAAAGGGGGTCGGTGTCAGTGTGGGTACAGCCTCCTCGGTGGCCGTCGGCTGCGCGGTCATCGTAGCCGTCGGCGGAAACGTCGCCGTGGGCGCAGGGGTGTCGGTACGAGTGGCCGTCGCTACGGGTGTAGGCGCGGCGGCGACAAATGGCCGTGTCGCCAGAATGCTGGTAGGCTCAGGTGTTGTCCTGGCCGACTCTCCGTCGCCCCCGCCCAGCGTGCGTAGCAGTGCCGCCCCTACTGCCAGCGCCAGCATCAGCACAGCCCCCAAGATGACGCGATTCCAGACGCGGTCCGCCCCCGCGTTGGCTTCCCGCTGCGCCGCGCTCTCTGCGGCGCTCCGCTCTCCCTCGTAGATAGGCGCGCCGGATTCCGCAGAGATGCCCTCCATGTCCAGATGGATCATGTCCTCTTCCGGCTCTTCGGGCGGCAGTTGCTCTACCAGCGACTTCCAGTGCCGGAAAAGCGGATACGCCGGATGGCGGGTGATGAAGAGCGACGCAAAATGACGATCGAAGGCGGCGAGCTTGTCGCGCCGCGACAGGCGCTGCGTGGTATAGGTCTCCAGCACTGCCTGATACATGTCGTTCCACTGACGCACCTGATGGGCCTGATCTGGCCCCAGGCGCTCCAGCGTCACCGCGGCAATCGTCGCCAGTGCCTCGGCGATGGCTGGATCGGGATCAGGGCTGCTTGTGACCGCCCCCTGCTCCACTGTCAGCCGCAACTGTTGCAGGCGTGCCACAGCCTCGCGCAGACCACCAAGCCACTCCAGGAATGGCTCGATCTGCAGCCCTGTTACCTCGCAGGCGCGTTCCAGACGTTCTCGTCCAGCGTCCAGCGCCTGACGCGCCGCGTGGAAATCGCCATCCGACCAGTGTCGCAGCGCCTCTTCCACCAGCTCGATGGCGCGCGGCACGCCAGCGAGCATTTCCCCGGCCATCGGCGCGTTGAGCGCACTGCGCACAGCGCTCAGGTCACCGGGGCGGGCTACGGCGTTCATCGCCTGCTGAGCGGAGCGGATCAACTGGCGGCTGGTCAACGCGCGGTCGAATAGCTGGAAGGGAATATGCGTGCGCGCGCCGTCGTAACTGGCCTGCGCCGCACTGCGCCAGAAGTCCGCTTCTTCCAGTTCTCCCGCGGCCAGCGCCTGAGCGCCGCGCAGCACGTGCACGAAATACAGCGCCCGCCATCCAGCGCTGCTGCTCTGCTGCATGAAGGCCACCAGTCCGCGCCCCATTGCTCGCAGATAGAGCGCTTGCGAAGGCATCTGCGCCGCGAAAGTCTGGCGTTCCTGTTCCTCATCGCTCAACAGCAATGCCAGAGTCGCCGCCTCAATCTGCGCTGTAGCCTGGGGATTGTCCACGTTGCCTTCGCGCAACCAGCGATCGAGCAGTTCGCCCAGGTGACGTAACCGGTTTGCCGCCAACCGTTCTCCATCTGTGACAGCTACCGTGTAGGCTGTGCGCCCCGCTTCGGCAGCGGCCAGCGCGTCGCCCCGATCCCACGCCTGCCAGCCTTCGATCAGCGCATCGGCCAGCGCCTGATTAGGGCTGAGCTTCTCCACAAAGGGGGCATCGGGCAGGCGATTCGCCAGATCGCCGAACCATGCTGCCAGATGTTCGTTGATCGGGCGGATCAGGTCACCGATCTCGCGCAGCAGCGTCACCGTCGGTCGGCGACGCCCCAGCGCCAGGTAATTGACGATTGTCGTCCAGTGCCCACCTGTCTCCGCCAGAGCACGCGCCGCCTCGTGCAGGCGCGGATCGCCCAGATCGTCCAGGTAGGGTTGCAGGAACCGTTGCACGTCCTCGAACCAGGAAGCCAGCGTCTCCCCACCGGGGCGCGGACGGAAATGCTGGAGCGCCGTCACCGCCTGATGCACTTCGTCGAAATAGTCGTGCAGCGCCCCGAAATGCGGTGACAGAGGGTCTATCTGCGCGGCGCGATACAGACTGTCCCCGGCCCGCGCCGGATCGCCGTACACGTGCTGCCCCGTTTCCTCCAGCAACGATACCAGCACTTCGGCTGCCTGGCGCGCACGCCCGGCACTGGCCGCCGTGCCCTCCAGCGTCGGGCTGGTTTCCATATCCTTCAGCAGCGCCAACCCCTCTTCCAGCCCTGCCAGCAAGTCGGCCACATGACGATAGATCACCAGCAGGCCTGTCAACCCCGGCAATGGAGCGCTGTCGAGCAGCCGCTCGACTTCGTTGAGATCGGTCATGGCCAGCCGCGCCTGAGGCAGAGCGGACAGGTCTTTGCGCAGCTTCACCAGGTGTGGACGCAGCAATATCACTTCGGGCACGCACACCGCGAGTTGCTCTGCCAGCAGCCATTGCGCCTGCCGCGCGTTCACGCGCACCTCGGCGGTCGTGAGCAAGGCCCGTCCCGCTCCCTGCGCATCTCCGGCGAATAGCCGTTCGAGCGCCCCCAGAAACCCCTGTGGCGGCGGAGTTACCGCTAGCTCGTCCAGCGTCGCCGAAGCCGAGATCAGAAAGCGGATCAGTGGCTCGTGCACCGGATCAGCCTGCGGCAGCAGATCGTCCAGCAGCGCCAGCGCCCGCGACCAGTTGCCGCTTTCCAGATAGATGCGGATCGCGTCCAGATCGGCCTGCACACTGATCTGCCGCAGATAGCCCTGGATTTCGGCGGCCAGGCGTACCGCTTCCGGATAGCCGGGATCCATTTCGAAGGCCGCCGTCAACTCGTCCCGCAGCGCGATCAGCTCTTCCTGGCTGGCCGTGGGACGGACACGCTTGCGCACGCGAGACACGACCTCGTCGCGCGCCTTTTGCAAGGGCAGGCGGTATTCAGTCAGGGCATGGCGCAGTTCAAGCAACGTCCCAAAGCGGCGGCGCGGATCGGGGTGCACAGCGCGGGTGATGATCGCCTGCAGGCGCGGCGAGATATGTTCGGCTTTGTCTCCGAAATTGACGTAGAAATGGCCGCTTTCCTCGTCTGTCTCCGCCACCAACCGGTCACCGCCCGTCAGGATGAAGTAGAGCAGTTCCCCCACCTGCCGGATGTCGGTGGCGCGCGTGATCGCCGGCGACGCGCCCGGCTCATCCAGAAAGACCGCGTTCCCCCAATCAATGACTTTCAGCCGATAGGCGGTGCGATCCCAGAACAGGTGCTTGGCATCTACATCGTTGTAGACCACCTGCCGGTCATGAGCGTAGACCAGCAGGTCGAGCAGGTAGTCCACAATGACCAGCACTTCGAGTTCCGGCAACAGGGCACCCCTGGCCGCCGCCTGCAAGACCATCTCCTCGACTGTCTCGCCGGTGGCCAGGTCCATGACGATATATTCGTGAGTGTGCCCGCCAACGCGAAAGGTGCCATGCCCCCGTAACTCGGTTAGCACGGGGTGACCAGAGAGCCGTTCCAAAGCCTGACGCTCGACACGAATGCTGACCTCTTGCCCGGCACGCATGGGCGGGGCGTCTTGCGGGGCAGGACGCTTGATCACCACCGGACGGTCGTTGTCGAGCGTATCATAGGCGCGCAGAGTCTCCCCCGACCGACCGCGCGGATAGATGTAGTCGTAGCGATAGCGGTTGTCAAAGAGACTCTCGGTACGGCGGCCTGGGGGATGAGCAGGCATTCTCAACTCCCGCTGATAGCTGTCCGGCGTCACAGCGAACGCCCTTATTGTACGCAGCCCAGGCAAGGAATACCAAACCCAGTGGGATTGCATCAAACCACTTGCCGCCTTACCTCACCCCCAGCCTCGCGCCAGCGCCGAGCGGGAGTGAGGTCAACCAGCAGATCACACCTGAGCTTACTTCTGCCCATGGTTCTGCTGGCTGGTGTTGATGCGATTACCCTGACCCCGCAACACGAAAATCCCACACTCGTGGGGTCTATGCTATAATGCGCATCTGAGGTTTGTCGTTAGCTGGCAGGAGTGTCGGATGGATCTGCAACAGGCAGCGCGCATGATCGAATGGCTGGATGAGGAGCGTCGGCGCGACCGCGGGACGATTGCCCTGCTCGAAGAGCGCATCGCCCAGCAGGCCGAGACCATCATTCAGTTAGAACGGCGACTCAACGGCCTGGAGGGCGAGCAATCGTCCATGCGCACGGCCTTTGTGCCCGTCGGGCGCGACACTGAACTCGCCGAGCAACTGCGCCGGGAGTTCCAGCAACTGATTGAGGAAATCGAAAGCAAGCGGCTGATGGCCGAACGCGAGGTAGAGCGTCGCCAGGATATCGGTCGCGAGAGCCTGGCTCGCATGATTCGCGACCTGGCTGACCGCACCAATGCCCTGGAAAAAGCCATCGAGGAATTGCCCGCCGCTCGCGTCGAGCGCGATCGCGTCGCCGCAGCGCTGGCTGCCGTCCAGCAGCGCGTCGAAGACCTGGCCAAGAAATTCGAAGAACCGGAACGTCGCATCACCTTCCTGGAAGAACAGCGCCGCCAGGACGCCCGCCGCATTTCGGACATTCAATCCGAACTGCCAGAACTGCAAAAGCAGTTGGACGCGGTGCGGCCCAAACTTGACGCCCTGGAAGCCATGGTGCTGCGCAACGAGAAACGCATCCTGGAAGTGCAGTCCGCCGAGCGCGACCGCCGCGAGGAGATGCAGCAGTTCATTGATCAGCAGACCTTGCTCCTGCAACAACGCGATCAGCAGGTGGCCGAACTGGCCAAGAGCTTCGGCACCTACGACGAGGATATGCGCCGCTATATCGAGCGCTTCGAGTCCTGGGCAGAAACACACCGGCAGATGAAGAAGCTCATTGAC
Organism: uncultured Anaerolineales bacterium; assembly: GCA_937135955.1. Classification (GTDB taxonomy): domain Bacteria; phylum Chloroflexota; class Anaerolineae; order Aggregatilineales; family Aggregatilineaceae; genus UBA2029. Next base: position 75,166 of record CAKZOB010000054.1, read on the forward strand.
GATTTCGAGCGCATCGCCGAGCGCCTGGGCCGGCGCATCAACGAGGTGGCGGAAATGCAGCGCCTGTCAGAGGAGCGTTTCCGCCAGGAATGGAACGACTGGATCGCCGACGACCAGAAGCGCTGGAAACAGTTCACCCTCACCAACGATGAAGCCTGGCGCAATCACGACAAGCAGTTGGAGCAGTTCCGCCGCTCGGTAGACCTGTTGCAGGCGGCCATCGAACCGCTGCGCAACAGCATTGACCGCTTGTGGCAACTCGAACGAGCGCGCGCCGAGCTTTACCGCGAACGGTATCAGGCGCTACTGTTGCAGTACGATCAGGCCGAACATCCGACTCCAGTAGCGAGCAGCAATGGGGGAGAATGAAATAGGGCGCGCAGGGGCGCGCCTCTGTTTTTTTGGCAGGGCAACCAGCGACTCTGTCGCCTAAAGGTCTTATAGTAAGGAGGGAATGAGGTCTCATGTTTTTCTTAACGTTAGCGCGTCGGACAGACTGTGCCGAAGGCAGGGCCTGACCGGTCGGGCAGCACAGTCTGGGCGGCGAGACCTGCTGTGGAGGATATACGGAGTACACGATGGTTCATACTCAGGTAACCAAAGAAGAACTTCTGGAGAAAGCGAAAAAGCCCGCTGAAGATGCCATGCGCCTGCACGCCTTTTACCGGGGCAAGATGCAGACCGCACTGCGTTGCCAGGTGCGCGATCTGAACGATTTTGCCATCTGGTACACCCCTGGTGTGGCCGCTCCCTGCAAGGCCATCGCCCAGAACCCAGACCTGGTCTATGAACTGACCAGCAAGTGGAACACGGTGGCTGTCGTATCGGACGGCACGCGCGTGCTGGGCCTGGGCGACATCGGCCCCAAAGCCGGACTGCCAGTGATGGAAGGCAAGGCGCTGCTCTATAAGTACCTGGGTGGCGTGGACGCCTACCCCATCATGCTGGACACCAAAGACCCGGACAAAATCATCGAGACGGTGCTGATGCTGCAACCGGCTTTGGGCGGGGTCAACCTGGAAGACATCGCTCAGCCGAAATGCTTCCGTATCCTGGACACGTTGCGCGCGCAGGCCGAAATCCCCATCTGGCACGACGATCAGCAGGGAACAGCAAGCGTCGTGCTGGCGGCCATGATCAACGCCGCCAAGATCGTGGGCAAGCGCCTGCAAGATATGCGCATTGCCTTTCTGGGCGCGGGCGCGGCAAATGTGGCCTGCTCGCGGCTGCTGTTCGCCTATGGCGTGGATCCGTCCAACTGCATCATGACCGACGTCAACGGCATCCTGGGCAAACACCGGCGCGACATCTACCTGCGCCGGGCAGAATATGTGCAGCAGTGGCATCTATGCCAGATCACCAACGCTGAGGAGTTGCAGGGCGACGCCGAGGTAGCCCTGCGTGGCGCGGATGCCATGATCGGCTTTTCGGCTCCAGGGCCAGGGATAGTCAAGCCCGAGTGGATCAAACAGATGGCCCAAGACCCCATCGTCATCGCCGGAGCCAACCCCATCCCGGAAATCTGGCCCTGGGAAGCTGCCGAAGCTGGAGCCGCTATCGTGGCGACAGGACGCTCGGACTTCCCCAATCAGGTCAACAACTCGCTAGGTTTTCCGGGCATCTTTCGTGGGGCGCTGGATGTGCGTGCCCGCACCATCACCGACGAAATGGCCATCGCCGCCTCTGAGACACTCGCCCGTATGGCCGAAGAAAAGGGATTGTCGCCGGATTATCTGCTGCCAACCATGGAAGAATGGGAAGTGTTCCCGCGCGAAGCTGCCGCGGTAGCAGTCAAAGCGGTCGAGCAGGGCGTTGCACGTCTGCCGACCACCTATGAGCAAGAGATCGAACGCGCCTCGCAGATGATTCGTCAGGCTCGCGAGATGACTCATCTACTGATGCGCGAAGGGTTTATTCCCGCAGGCCCGGAGGCCGACGAGGAACGCCAACAGGGGTAGGAAACCATGCACGAGTTGATCATCATTGGCGGCGGCCCGGCAGGTCTGGCTGCTGCAGCATATGCGGTGCGCAAACGGATGGACGCGCTCTTCATCTCCAGAGGGCTAGGAGGGCGCGTACGCCGCCGTCTGCTCTTGCCCTGGGTGGAAGACTACCAGGTGACGGTGGCCGACGAAACCATTCAACGCTTCCGCACCCAACTGGACTATCTGGACTTCATGCGCGTGCGCTCTACGGTGACTTCTATCACGCCCATCGAAGGGGGCTTTCGCGTCACCGTCGCCGATGGCAAATCTTATGAGTCCAAGACCATCATCTTCGCCACCGGCGCAGTGGGCGAACAGCTCAACGTGCCCGGCGAGCGCGAGTTCGAAATGAAAGGGTTGTGCTACAGCGCCATGACCTATGCGCCGCTGATGGTAGACCGGCGCGTGATAGTCGTCGGAGACCAGATGTTGGCGCTGCGCGCAGTGGCTGAGCTGGCGCGCATCGCCACCCATGTAACGCTGGTAGCAGAGACCGACGGTGATCTCGATACGCCGGTGGGCAAGAATGTGCTCAGCGCCGACAATGTCGAGGTTGTGCGTCACGCCCAGGTGCTGGCCGTGGAAGGCGACGAATACGCCCGCGCGCTGATGATCCGTCACGAAGATCAGGAGATCGAGATTCCTGCCGATGCTATCTTCGTCGAGAAACAGTTGATCCCTAATTCCGCCCTGGTGGCCGACCTGGTGGCGCTGGACGAATGCGGCTTCGTGATCGTGGATCACCGCAACCGCACTACCATGCCAGGTCTGTTCGCCGCAGGCGACGTGACCAATGCCATGGTCTTTCAGGTCTTGATGGGCCTGGGCGATGGCGAAAAGGCAGCGCTGAGCGCCTTCGACTATCTGCTGGGCATGGGCGGGGCAGATTTTGTGTGCGAAACGCCGAAATAGACACGCCAGAAATGCGTCGAGGGGGCGTCACTGCCCCCTTACTGCTTCATTGGGCCAGCGGCACAGCTTCTCGCCGGATGACAGCGCCCAGGCTGCGCAGTTTTTCCTCCACCCGCTCGTAACCGCGGTCAATCTGACCGATATTGCGGATAGTCGTGGTGCCGCGCGCGCACAAAGCGGCCAGCAGCAGGGCCATGCCCGCCCGAATGTCCGGGCTGCTGATGTTGGGCACGGCGCGCAGGACAGTCGGCCCGTGCACCACCGCCCGATGGGGATCGCACAGGAAGATACGCGCGCCCATACTCACCAGCTTGTCGGTGAAGAAAAAGCGGCTGTTGTACATCCACTCATGAAACAGCACCGTCCCCGCTGACTGCGTCGCCACGGTGAGGGCGATGCTCATCAGATCGGACGGAAATGCGGGCCAGGGCTGCGCTTTGATCTCCGGAATCTGATTGCCCAGGTCGCGCTGAATCACCAGGGGTTGTCCGCGTGGCACGATGATGTCGTTGCCCTCCACCTGCCAGGTAATACCCAGCTTGCGAAAGACCAGCGCTACCATGGGCAGGTAGTGCGGATCGGCCTGCCGGATGCGAATCTCGCCGCCCGTGACCACGGCTGCCCCGATATAGCTGACCACCTCCAGGTAATCCGCTTCGACTCGAAACTCGCCGCCGCTCAACCGCTCCACGCCCTGGATGGTCAGACAGTTGGTGCCAATGCCGCTGATCTGCGCGCCCATGCCGTTGAGCATGTGACACAGATTCTGCACATGCGGCTCAGAGGCTGCGTTGCGGAGGATAGTAGTTCCCTTCGCCAGCACTGCCGCCATGATCGCGTTCTCGGTTGCGGTCACGCTGGCCTCGTCGAGCAGAATATCCGCGCCGCGCAGACCATCGGCCCGCATGTGAAAAGCGCCGTCGAAGTCAATCTGTGCCCCCAGGCTCTGCAAGGCCAGCAGGTGCGTGTCTAGCCGCCGTCGCCCGATCACGTCCCCGCCCGGCGGAGGGAGTTCCAGCCGCCCCGCGCGGGCCAACATCGGTCCGGCGAATACGATCGAAGCGCGCGTGCGCTGACACAACTCTCGGCTGAGTACGTGACTACTGAGCGTCTGGGCGTGCACGCGCACCCGATGATCGCCCAGCGGCTCTACTTCCACGCCCACGCTGCGCAGCAGATCGAACGTCACGCGGACATCGGCGATGTCCGGCACGTTGTTCAGGATCACCGGCTCGTCGGTGAGCAGACAGGCGGGCAGCATCTTCAGCGCCGCGTTCTTGTTGCCGCTGACAGTCACCTCGCCGGCCAGCGGGTGATTACCCTCGATGACGAATTGCTCTTGCATCGTGAATCGCCTTTTTGGGGAACGATCAGGCCAGATGCAGCACCACCGGATCGCCGATCGCCGCTCCCAACAGGTCGGCTGCGTTGCCCTGGTTGACGCCGATCTCCAGTTGCCCGGCGCTGCCGACCAGTGCTGCAACTTCTCCCGCCGGAACTGCACCATAGGTGCGACGGATGGGGCCAGCATGATATCCGCCGATCTGCACGCGACAGGCGGTCGCAGCCAGAGCAACAGAGACGTTGATCTGCGCCCCGAAACGCGGGCTGAATTGCAGACGCTCTTCGTTTTCCCAGGTCAGCCGCCCAATGCTGGTGATCAGATTGCCGAAGCGATCGATATGCAGCACTTCGCCGACAATCTGACCCGCGTCGCCCGACAGACGCGGCGGCGGCAAGGTGACCAGGTTTTCGCGCAGCGGACCGAAAGCCGTCAGCGGTGTACCCTGCGCCAGATGGGCCGCCACTGGGCTGAAAATGTCCCGCCCGTGAAAGGTCTGACTGACTTCGGGCAGATGAAACCTTCGCTCGGTCAGGGTGACGACCTGGCGCGGGGGTGTCTCTTGCAGCACGTAGCTGAGCACACCGTTGTCCGGCGCGACGAAACGACCATACGCCGTCTCGACCGCGATCGGGGCGCGGGCTGTACCCACTCCAGGATCAACTACAACCAGGAACACCGTATCCGGCGGGAAAAAACGATAGGCAGTGAGCAACACATAGGCAGCCTGACGCACATTCTGGGGCTGAATGTCGTGAGTGAGGTCAACCAGGCGGGCCGTCGGGCAAACGCCTAGCATGACGCCTTTCATGATGCCCACATAGGCGTCCGCCAGGCCAAAGTCGGTCAGCAAAGCGATAATCGGTGGCATGGCCCCGATTGTACCAGCGAACCTTCTGGCGACAAGATGGAGAACGCGGTGAGCGCGTTTGATGCGATCATCCTCGGGAATTGTCCACAAGAAGCCTGGACAAAGCCGCGTCGCTCTGGTAGAATGCCTGCGGAAAACGACCTCTGATCGCGGGAAAGATTGGAGATTTGGCGTTGGCTCATCACAAGTCTGCCCTCAAGCGAATTCGCAGCAATGAGCGGAAGCGGCTGCGCAACCGTATCTTCCGGTCGCGCGCGCGCACCGAGATCAAGAAAGCCCGTGCGTTCATGGACAGCGGCGACATCGAGAACGCGCGTCAGGCCACCCTGCAGGCCATTCGCGTGCTGGACAAGGCCGCGGTTAAGGGTATCCTGCACCCGAACAACGTGGCGCGTCGCAAGAGCCGCCTGATGAAGCGCCTGGCACGCCTGGAAGCAACGGCCAAGAACGCATAGTTGTTGCCGCGACACAGCTTTGCACGAGGCATCCGGATTCTGTCGGATGCCTTTTTGTGTTTGTACACGCGGTGGAAAAGGTTAGAGAGAGTGCTCGCCCGCGCTGCCCGCTTCACCCGGAATCACAAAGCGATACCCTACCCCGCGCACCGTGGTGATGTATCGCGGTTTGCGTGGATTCGGCTCAATAGCTTTGCGCAGCCAACGGATGTGTACGTCCAGCGTGCGCGTATCGCCCATGTAATCCGTCTTCCACACCTGCTGCATGATCAGCTTGCGCTCCAGCGTGTTGTTGAGATTCTGCATGAACAGGGCCATCAGTTCAGCCAGCTTGGGCGTCAACCGCTTCTCCGTCCACGGTGTCGTCAGCACCTGCGTATCAGCGTTCAGGCTAAAGGGGCCGACTTCCAGCACTTTGCCCTGTTCGGGGACAACAAAGCGATCAATGCGGTTAATCAGTTTGCGTGGTGTGAAGGGCGGCGTCAGCAGCACGTCCGCGGCGCTGTTGCCCGTCATCTCGGCGGCGCGAATGTGAATAATCGGCACCTGTTCCAGGCTAGCCCGCAGACTGAAGCTGATACGGTTGCCCGAAGTGCGCAGCGAAATGGCGTCCAGCACCACCACCTGCGGCATCTCTCTGCGCGCCATCTCGATGCCCTGTTTGCCGGAATGAGCAATCTGTACCTGATATTTGCGTTTGAGCGAGGGAGCCAGCGAGTCGTTACTGTTGCGCGCGCTCTCGATCAAAAGGACTTTTGTGGTCTTCATGCATCCCCCCGGCAGCAGAGCCTGTGGCGCAGGCAAGCACACAAGTGAGGTCGAGGCCGCGAAGTGATTTTAACATTTCTCTGCAGCCCATTATAATGGAAGGGCCGGACTTGACAACATCCGGTTTGGCGGTGCTTCAGACAGCCTGCAACGCAGCCGCCAGAGGGTTGGCATCGCGCACCCCGACGCAACCGTCGGCCATCTGTGGCCGTCCTTGCAACCAAACGCCCCCACCTGTGGAGGATCATCGTCCCAGAACCGGGTCTGATGGTCAGGTTGTCCGGGGGCTGTTTTCTTAACACTCGGCACATGGAAGAATTCGCTTCCGCCCATGCTGGCCAGTACTGCATTACCTGACCCTGACGGCACAGCGTGTCATTGATTGTCTGGCCTTTAGGTCGCGTTCAATTCTTTGGAGAGGCTATGTCTGCTGCCCGTGTTCACGTGCGCGATTGCGCGCACACTCCCATATTCCAGGCACTGCAAGAGGCGCTCGACCCGCGCCGAACGCTGGAGCGTGCCGTCGCCATCCAGCAGGTACCGGCTCCCACCTTCGAAGAAGAGAAGCGGGCGCGGGTGGTGCAGGACTATTTCTCTTCCCTGGGGTTGCTGGATGTGCAGCGCGATGCCTATCACAATGTGATCGGGCGCTGGCCAGGTATCGAACCGGATCGGCCAGCCATCTTGCTGACAGCACATCTGGACACCGTCTTCCCCGCCGATACCGATCTGGCAGTGCGCAAATTCGCCGGACGGATTCGCGGCGCGGGCCTGGGCGACAACAGCCTGGGAGTCGCCGCGCTCATCTCCCTGGCCGATGCGCTGATCTCTCAACAGGTGCGCCTGCCCGCCGATTTGTGGTTCGCGGCAACCAGCCGCGAAGAGGGGTTGGGCAACCTGGACGGCATACGCGCTGTGTGGGCTGCCCTGGGCCAGCGCCTGGGCGCTGCCATTGTGGTGGAGGGGATGGCGCTGGGGCGTATCTACCATGCCGGAATCGCTGTGCGCCGCCTGAAGATCGTCTGTCGGGCACCTGGGGGGCATAGCTGGTTGCACTTTGGGCAACCCAGCGCCGTGCACGGCCTGATCAGCGCCGGTCACGAAATTTTGCAGCTCACCCCTCCCAGCGAACCGCGCACGACCTACAACATTGGGCTGATCAGCGGAGGGCGCTCAGTCAACAGCCTGGCCACAGAAGCCGAATTGTGGCTGGACTTGCGTTCGGAGGACCCCGCCGCCTTGCATGCACTGGAACAACAGGTGCGCGCCTGTGTAGGGCGTGTGCAGCGCCCCCCTGATCTGGAGTTCGAGGTCAGCGTCGTCGGTGACCGGCCCGCAGGAGCTATTGCCCAGGAACACGCCCTGGTGCAACTGGCAGCAGCCTGCCTGGAAACAGTGGGGATTGCACCCACCCTGGAACGCGGCAGCACCGACGCCAATTTGTTGCTGGCCGCTGGCCTGCCGGCGATCACCATCGGCATTTCGCAGGGAGGCAACGCGCATCGCCCAGACGAATTCATTGAGACGGCTCCCGTGCACTCTGGCCTGCGGCAACTGGCCCTGTTGACCCTGGCCGCTGCCACCTGGGATTTTGCGGCAGGGTGAGCACTGCGCCAGCGCCATGAGCGACTCCCTGCTGAATTCCGCCCCAAAATCCAAATGCATCCCTCGCTGAGTCGCCGTTGGCCCGCCGAAACACCCCCGCTATACTATCCCCATGCGCATCGGAATTGACGTTCGACTCAACTACTACCGCCCCGGCGGCACAGTCGAGTATGCCCGGCAGCTACTCGGCGAACTAGCCGTCCTTGACCCGGCCAACAACTACTTCGTCGTTCAGCATATCCGCGACTGCGAATCGCTGCTGCCCGCGCCCAACTTCGCGCGGGCTAACACGATCACGCCCAGTCACCATCGCCTGGAACGCTGGTTGCTCGGCGCGGAACTGCGCCGCTTTCGTCTGGACATCATGCACTACCCGGACTCCATTCCAGCGCAGGGCGGCGCTCGTCGCTGTGTGATCACCATTCATGATCTGCACTACCTGCACTTCCCACAGTTCATGACCGAGAGCAGCCGCCGTTACTACGCCGGGCAGATTCGCTGGGCGACGCGCCAGGCTGACCATCTTCTGGTGCCGTCAGAGGCAACCCGCCGCGATCTGGTGGCCCTGTTGAGCACTCCGGAGCACAAGATCACGGTGCATATGCTGGGCGTGAACGCTCGCTTCCGCCCTGCCCCACCGGACGAAGTCGCAGCCTGCCGCAACCGCCACGATCTCCCATCATCCTATGTGCTCTTCGTGGGCACTTATGAGCCGCGCAAGAACATCCCGGCGTTGTTGCGGGCCTACGATCTGCTCCGGCAAACATTGCCCGATCTGCCACCGTTGGTGCTGGCCGGGCGACGAGGATGGTTGTTCGAGGACATTTTCCGCCTGGCACACGATCTGGCTCTGGACGACTACCTGCTCTGGCGAGAGAATTTCCCTGCCGAAGACCTGCCTGCCCTGTATAGTGGAGCTATTGCGCTGGCGCTGCCCTCGTTTTACGAAGGCTTCGGTCTGACAGCGCTGGAAGCGATGGCCTGTGGCACACCGCCAATCGTATCCGACCGTAGCTCGCTGCCCGAAGTAGTCGGCGAGGCAGGGTTACTGATCAATCCCGATAATCCGGAGACTCTGGCCGACGCGCTGCGCCGTCTGCTGGAAGACTCTGCGTTACGCGAGCGGCTGCGCCTGATTGGGCTGGAACGCGCCCATGAGTTCACCTGGCGGCGTACAGCCGAGATCGTCCGCAGTGTGTATGATCGTGTCATATCGTCCTGAATCCTGAGCCAGATCACACCTGAACTGCCCTATGCGAGTGCTCTATCTGACCGCCGAACTCCCCGAACCGGCTCACGCCGGCGGCACGCTGCGCACCAATGGCTTGTTGCGTGCGGTACACGCTGCCGGGCATGAGGTACATGTGCTGTCTTTCGCCACACACGAGCGATTTAACGCACAACGCTCTGCTCTGGCTGAGTTCTGCGCTCGCGTCGAGATCGTGCCGCCGCCGTTCCGCTCGCGGGCCGACCGTCTGCGCGACCTGCTGTTCAGCGATCGGGCCGATATGCAGCGCCGCTATTACTCGCCGCATTATGCGCAGGCGCTGACCCATATGCTGGAGCAAACCCCTTACAACCTGGTGCAGATGGAAAGCCTGGAGATGACCATCTATGCACCCGTGGTGCGCCGCGTGCAACCTGGCACGCCGCTGATTTACGATTCCTTCAACGCCGAATTCGATCTGCAGCGCAGCATCTGGCAGGCCGAGAAACGACAGCTATCTCGCTTGCCAGGAGCGCTCTACTCCTTCGTCCAGTGGCGTCGCCTGACGCGCTATGAGCGCCAGGTCATTCATACGGTCACCCATACTATTGCCGTGTCTCAGGCAGATGCCGCTGCCTTCCAGCGCCTGGTGCCTGGCTGTGCCGTCACCGTTGTGCCGAATGGTATAGATACCAGGCGCTATGCTCGCGAAGACACCACGCTCGATCTTGGCCCGGCGGCGCTGGTTTTCACTGGCTCGATGGACTATCGCCCCAACGTGGACGCCGTATTGTGGTTTGCCGAGCATGTCTTCGAGCGGGTGCGCGAGCACGTGCCGGAAGCGAAGTTCTTCGTCGTGGGCAACCGCCCTCATCATCGCCTCAATGCCCTGCGCAACCGCGCCGGCGTGCAGATTACTGGCTGGGTGCCCGACGTGAATCCCTTTCTTCATGCGGCCACAGTGTACGTAGCGCCCTTACGCATGGGCAGCGGAACCCGCCTGAAACTGCTGCAGGCCATGGCTGCACGGCGGGCTATCGTTTCCACCAGCACCGGCGCTCAGGGTCTGGACGTGCAGGACAGAGTCCACCTGCGCCTGGCAGACACCGCCGAAACTTTCACCGCCGCCATCATCGAGTTGCTGCAACGTCCAGCCGAGCGAGCCGCTCTGGGCGAACGGGCTGCCGAACACGTGGCCCGCTGCTACGACTGGTCGGTGATTGCGCCGCGCCTGCTGGCTGTCTACGAATCTATCTGGCAGAGTGCACGCTTCTCTGGAAAGGAACAACCTCATGCCCCACAGCCAACCCCTGCATCCGACCAACGGTGAGCGCGTCCGGCTGGCCGACTATGCGCCAGATTTCGTCGGCACCTACAACAAGCAGTCTGCTCAGGAGGTGCTCGATAGCAATCTGGCTCGCCTGCGCGAACTGCAGAACGTGCTCTACGCCGAACACAAGCACGCCGTGCTGATCATCCTGCAGGGGATGGACGCCAGCGGCAAAGACGGCACCATCCGGCACGTCATGCGCGGCATCAACCCGCAAGGCGTGCAGGTGACTAGCTTCAAAGTGCCCACCGCCGAGGAACTCGACCACGACTTTCTGTGGCGCATTCACCAACATACACCTGGCCGCGGCATGATCGCTATCTTCAACCGTTCACACTACGAAGACGTGCTGGTCGTGCGCGTCGAGGAACTCGTGCCACGCAGCGTATGGGAAGCCCGCTACGAGCATATCAACGCCTTCGAGCGCCTGCTGGCCGATAGTGGCGTGACGATCCTCAAGTTCTTCCTGCACATTTCCAAAGCGGAGCAGAAGAAACGCCTTGAAGAGCGCCTGCGTCTGCCAGAAAAGCGGTGGAAATTCGCAGTGGGCGACCTGCATGTGCGCCAGAAGTGGAACGATTACATGGCCGCCTATGAAGACGCCCTCACCCGCTGCAACACACCCTGGGCACCCTGGTACATCGTGCCCGCCGACAGGAAGTGGTATCGCAACCTGGTCATTTCCAGCGTGCTGGTCGAGACGCTGGAGCGGCTCGACATGCGCTACCCGTCCGCGGAACCAGGACTCGAACGCATCATCATTCCCGATTAGCGCCCCTGATCGCCACGGGGCACCACTTCGATAGGCGTCTCGTTGCGATAGGTCACCATACCGGGTTTGCCGCCCTTGATCTTGCGCACATATTTGCGCTGGGTGACATCTACCAGCACCCGCGCCTCATTCCGCGCGGCGCTGTAGTAGGCGGCCAACTCTGCCGCCCGGCGGATCACCTCTGGCGGCACGTCGCCGCCGCCCGACTTGATGATCACGTGCGCGCCGGGCACACCCCGCGCGTGCAGCCATAGATCGGCTGGCCCGCCTTTCTCAAAGCTCACCTGATCGTTCTGGCGAGCGTTACGCCCGATCCAGATCACGTGACCGGAGTCGGTCGTCACTTTGAGCGGACCGGCCAGACCGCCGCGCGGCCCGGCAGTACGCGGCCCTCGCCAGTACCCCTGCTGTTGCAACGCTTCCTGCACCTCCCCGATCTCTGGCCAGTTGGTCGCCAGTTCGAGATCGGTGGCCAGTTGATCCAGGTAGGCCAGCTCTTGCTCAGCGGCAGCGATCAGTTCGGGCACGCCAGCGCGGGCACGCTTGGCTTTCTCATATTGTTCAAAGTAGCGCCGCGCGTTTTCGAGCGGAGTCAGGGTTGGATCGAGCGGGATCACCAGTTCCGGGCCGTCTACCTCATACGCGGCTCGCAATTCGCGCGCTCCGGGTGGTAGGGTGTACTGATAGGCCAGCAACAATTCCCCACTCTGACGCAGACGCTCCAGGGTGGCATCATCCTGCAGACCGCTGCGCAAGGACTCCAGCTTTTTCTGCAAGCGGGTGCGTGCCTCGGCAATGGCCTGTCGCACAGGCTGACGGGCTGCCTCGTAAGCATCCGCTCCTACCAGAGGGCCATAGTACTGCACCAGCGCTGCACTGATGCCAGACGTTGGTTCCCACCCTTCCAGGTGCGTCAACGGGTAGGCCGCATAGGCAGTCACCGTCCCTGCGCTGCGCGTCACCCCTGGCTGGAAACGCCCCTCCCGAAATGCGCCGAACATCTCCTGCAGCACGGCCAATAGCGCGCGGGGGGCAGTGTCACCCGCTCTGGCATTGGCTTCACCAGTCGCGCGGAAGACGATTTCTCTGGCCAGCAAGGGGCTGATACCCAGCACTCCCCGCGTGAGCACCTCACGCGCCCGTTCGCCGGGATTGGCATCGAGCATCTCGCCCAGCAAAGCTGGCGTCAGGGCCAGAGGATCGCGCTTCAGACGTTGCGGCGGGGGTGGCTCATAGGGCTTGCCGGGCAGACTGACCCGCACACGATTCTCCCGTGGCCCGACGCGGCGCAGAGAGTCCATGATCACGCCGTCGTGTCGCACCAGCAACACATTGGCCCGGCGCTCCATCGGCTCAGCGATCAGAGAAAACACGCCTTCAGGGCTGTCGAGCTCCAGGATGATCACCCGTTCCCAAGGGGGCTGCCGAATAGCGCTGATCCATGCTCCCTCAACGTAGCGCCGCAGGAGCAGGCCCAGCGGCGAAGGCGTGATTACCCCGCGCCGCAGCTTATCTGGGCTGAGATGCACGCGAGCAAATTGCTGATGAGCGCTCAGCACCACGTAGTGCCGCCGATGGCTGGCATAGACTTCTAACCCGATAGTCTCTGGATCAACCTCGACCGTGTCTTGCACGCGCCCCCCGACCAGGAGCGCGCTCAGTTCGCTCACCACCGCCATGGCGGTCACAGCGTCAAAATACATCGTGTGCTATCCTTACAGACGGGCTTGGCCCGCCCCAATGGTGGGCGCATTCAGACCTGGGGCAGAATTGACCACAGGATATACAAGAACACTACCCCAAGGCGTGAATGTACCCCCATCCGTGCCCAGTAGTCATTTTACGGGGCCAATGCTACAATGCGCTGAGGTTCTTGGAAAGGGGCAGCCTATGCGCATCGCCATCGGGTCTACTAATCCGGTCAAATGCCAGGCAGTGCAGGCCGTGCTCCAGCCGCTCTTTCCCGATGCCACTTTCGTCACGCTGGACGTGCCGTCGGGCGTCTCTGCCCAGCCCTGGGGAGATGAGGAAACGCGCAGGGGTGCCTACAACCGCGCTCACGCTGCCCTGAACCAGACAGGCGCTGACCTGGGCGTCGGTCTGGAAGGTGGCGTGCAGGAGTCTGAATTCGGCCTGCTCACCGCGGCCTGGTGTGTGATCGTGGACGCTTCTGGACGGGTGGGCGTAGGAGGCAACTCGTGCGTGCTGCTGCCCTCCAGCGTTGCCGCCGACGTGCGTGCCGGACTCGAACTTGGCGAGGCGATGGATCGGCTGGTCAACCGCGCCAATACCAAGCACCAGAATGGAGCTATCGGCATTCTGACGGATGATCTGGAGACGCGCCAGAGCGCCTATGAGACGCTCATTCGCCTGGCACTGGCTCCCTTTATTCACCCTGAATGGTATCCTGACGCCCGCGTCAAGCCGTAGGTCGGGCTGCAATAGTGGGGGATCGCGCATGAGAACACGAACCTTCTTCCTGGCAGTGATCTTGATGGCGTTCGCGCTCACGCTTGCGGCGTGCGGCGAAGAACAAGCCGGCGTGGTAGCTCGTCCGGTTGTGCGTTTGCAGGTCAACGACCGCACCTACGAGGAAAACGTCTACAGCTATTGCTGGCCGGAATCTGCCGACAACGTGGTCTGCGATGTAGACGCCGTGGCGCTGGTTCAGCCCCTGCAGAACGTGCCAGTGACGCAGGGTGACGCAGTGCAGTTCGTGTTGGATAGCGCCGCCGGAACGCCAGCGCGCTTCACTGCCACGCTGCTCGGCTTCGACGACGTGCGCGATCTCGGGAGCGGGCCAGTCGCTCCCTACGATGCACAGCTCGAAGACAATCTCTACCGCGTGCGTGTAGACGCCGAATACGACAACGTGTCCGGGCATCCCGCGTACGTCTCGTATGTCTTCGGGCTGGCGGTGAGCGGCATCATTCAGCCCACCCCCACGCCAACGCCCACCGAGACCCCTGTGCCCACAGATACGCCGATCCCCACTGACACGCCAACGCCACTCCCCACCCCGACTCTCACGCTGGCTCCCACGCTCACGCCGATCACGGAGACGGTTGTCCCCGCCGCCACAACGACACCCGTGCCCTCTCCTACTGGCACACAGGTTGAGGCGGCACCGGCTACCAGCACGCCTGCGATAGCGCCAGTTGTAGGTGACCTCGGTTTGATTCCTGTCACGGGCACTGTGAGCGTGGTAGACAAAGGAGTCACCTTGCCTGTCGTGGGCGCAACGGTGCGCTACGAGCACACTTCACTGGCGCGGCCCGAAAATGCCAGCGCGGGAGCAGCCGCGACGGGTGCCCAGGGTCAGTTCACCATCGGCCCATTGCCATTGCACGATACCGACACGATCACCGTGACCGCGTCCGCGCCCGGCTACATCACACAGACGCTCCGGCTGACCGGCCTCGAACTGTGGAACATGGCGGGCAAGATCACCTTTGTGCTGGAACCAGCCGCGCAGCCAACCAGCGTACCGCGCACTGCAACGCCTACCCCGGCCACCCGCAGCGAAACGATCACGACTGTCCCGCGCATTACCCTGACGGTGGGCGGCCTGACGCACGTGCCGGTCGGTTATCAGTTCTGCCAGCAACTGCCCGATGGCACCCGCAGTTGCCGCGAGTTGCCCGCACCAGATAGCCCAACACAGCGCCTGACGCTCCTGCGTGGTGCGGCTGCCCAACTGCAGATCGAAGGGGCACGCCCTGTGGCAGTGCGTCTGGAGTATCTCACTGACACGGGCCTGCTCACCGGTCAGCCGGAAGAACGTCCCGGCGACAATACCGTATTGTTCACGGTGACGCCCGAAGCAGGCTCGTATATCCTGGCCGTCCGCGTCACCTGGACGGGCTACGACGCAACGTACTTCTTCCGGGTGGCAGTGACGGGATAACGGGCGCATTTTGCAAGTACCCACCGTCCGTTGGAGCGACGGGGGTTCCATGATAGAATGAGAGAGGCGTGATGAGTCGACGAGCCAGCCCATCAGACCCGGTCGCGCGGCACCGCCGTGCGGTGCGCAGACGGATCGTTGCACCGGTGGCAGGGGCTGCACTGGGATTGCTGGCGGTGTGTGGAGCACTGATCGTCGCCGTGGCCACAGGGGCGCTGGCCGACACGCAAGTCACCACGGTGATGGGCATCGTGGCGACAACTTTCATCGCCCTACCGCTGACGATCCTGTGTCTGATACCCTATGCGCTCCTGGCAATACTGGCCGCGTTGAGCGGTCATGCATATACGGGAGTGCGCGGGCCGCTGCGGTCGCTCCGCCAGCAAACGGAACAACTGGCAGCAACCACCGCAAGGGTAGCTCCCCGGCTGGCTGCGCCGTTCGTTGCGCTGAATGTTCGAGTAACTCGCTGGGAATATGTGTTACGGGGGCAGCCGCCGCAGGCGCTGCCTGGTGACGAGGAGACGACCCATGGCTGAGCGAATCAAAGTTCTGGAAGAACAGGGAGCAAACGCGCTGAAGCTAGCCGAAGAGCAGATCAATGAACTGCTCAAGAGCCTGGAGGAACAGGACACTCAGGTATGGGCCTATCTGATCGGCGGGGTCATCGCGCTGATCGCGGGCCTGATCGCCGCCTATATCTACACTCAAACCATGCGCGAGCGGCGCAAGAGTCGCCTGGAGCGCATCAAGGAATCGCTGCGCGGAGGGTTGCCGCGATGACTTCTGACATTCGCCCCGATTCCCAAGAGACGCGCGATGCTTCGTGGAAATTGCGTGTCTATCTGCTTGGCGCGCTGATCGGCCTGGCTGTGGGGCTGATCTCGGCCTATTTCTACGCTCGCGTCTCTGAGGAGAACGGGTTCGAGCGACCCAACCGCATCCCGACCATGGACGCGCTGAAACTGGCTGTATCTCTGCTCTCGGTCATTCGGCAGATCACCGATCTCGGCGCGAAACGTGGTAGTTGAGAGAGGATCGCTGTGCCTCCATCCGGCGGGGGAAGGACTATCCCCCGCCGGTGTGTTTCCCTTGACCTCAGCGCGACCATGAAAACCTGGCAGCTCTCCCTGGCACGTCAACAGGCACCGCGCGGCCTGCGGTTGCTGGCCCTGTTGGGGCTGGCCTATGGCCTGTTCACCATCCGCCCTGCCCCTGCTCGCGTGGTTTTAGGCCCGCCGCAGACGGTGCAGACCATCAATCCCACTGTCTGCGTGCACACGCGCCTCACCGATGAAGTCGAGGAATGGAAGATTCAGCGCACCCTGCAACTGGTGCGCGAAATGGGTGCGGCCACCATCGTCGAGTTCTTTCCCTGGCCCTATATCGAGCGCGAGCGCGGCTCCTACGACTGGGAACACGCCGACCGCATCATGCGCCATGCGCAAAACCAGGGCCTGACTGTGCTGGCCCGCCTGGGACTGGTGCCAGACTGGGCACGTCCACCCGTCCAGGAGAAGGTGACCACCCTGACCTACCTGCCTTATGAGCGTTTCGAGGATTTTGCGCGGTTCGTGGGCGCGTTCGTGGAGCGCTACGGCGAACGCCTGGGCGGTGTGATCATCTGGAATGAACCCAACCTGAGCTATGAATGGGGCGATCGCGGCCCCGACCCCGAAGCCTACACCGAATTGCTGCGCCTTTCCTATCAGGCCGCGCACGCAGCCAATCCGCGGGTGCTGGTGCTCGGCGGCGCGCTCGCTCCAACCACAGAACCCGAAGGCAGCGGCAGTGGCATGAACGAGATGCGTTTTCTGGAACGCATGTATCAGGCGGGCGCTGCTCCCTACTTCGACGCCCTGGCCGCGCATACCTACGGCTTCACCGCTGCACCATCCGATCCGCCCGATCCGACGACGATCAACTTTCGCCGGGTTGAGCTGCTGCGGGCAGTTATGGAACGCTATGGTGACGGGGACAAGCCGGTCTACATCACCGAGAGCGGCTGGAGCGATGACCCGCGCTGGACGCGGGCCGTGCGCCCCGGTCAACGCATCGCCTACACGCTGGAAGCGCTGGACATGGCGACCGCTTGGCCCTGGGTGGAACGGCTATGCCTGTGGCAGTTCCGGCAACCCGCCGACACCTTCAACCGCCGCGACGCCTATTACGCCCTGGTCTCGTCCGACTTCGTGATCAAGCCCATCTACGAAGCAGTACAGGCTTACGCTCGCGGCTGGCCCATCCCCTACGTCCCATGAGCACGCGCCCCCTGCCCTATGCCGCCCACCCGCTTCTCTTGAGGCGTTGGGTTCGCCAGCACCCGCGCCTGGTACTGGCGGGACTGATCGCGCTGCTGGGCGCGATCCTGGCCTGGCAACTCACCCGGCCCGGCGCGCCCTTCGGCCCACAGGATAGCACCTGGCGGCGAGTGCAGATCAACCGCGACCTGTACGTGGGTATGGATCCCAGCTATCCCCCCTTCGCCGTATGGACGCCAGAACAGATCGTCGGCATCGAAGCCGACCTGGCGCGGGAGATCGGGCAGCGCCTGGGCGTGCAGACGCACATCCTGATCATGGGCTTCGATAGCCTATATGACGCGCTTTACACCGGTATGGTAGACATGGTGATCGCCGGTCTACACCCTAACCAGGCCCTGACCGAATGGGTCTACTACTCGCAGCCCTATTTCGACGCCGGACAGGTGCTCGTTTCGCCTGTCAGCGCTCCCATAAACAACATGCGCGACCTCGACGGCAAAACACTGGCCGTAGAAATGGCTTCGGCGGGCGATCAGGCGGCGCAACGCTGGACGCGGCGGCTACGTTCGCTCACCGTGCAACGTTTTCTGTTGCCCCAGGAAGCCATGCAGGCCGTCGCGGAAGGTCTGGCTGCGGCGGCGCTGGTGGACACAATCAGCGCCTATCAATACCTGGCCCAACACCCCGAGCTGCGCCTGGCCGACCGGACCTCAGTGGCCGCACCCTATGTCATCGCCATGCGCAAGGCAAATTTCCGCCTGACGGCAGAAGTTGAACGCGCGTTGAAAGCCATCAAGTCCGACGGTACACTCGACGCCATTCTGGCCCGTTGGCTGACTGGCTCTTGAGTCGCAGGAGGCACCCATGCATATCCGACGTGCGCACGAAGTCGTCCCCCTCACCAGCCCGCACGGGGAGATCGTCTTCGAGTTGATCGGCGCTGCAGCGGGCGGCCTGCAGAGTCACAGCGTGGCTCAGGTCTTGTTACCGCCAGGGAAAGCATCGCGCAGGCACCATCACCCGGTCGCTGAAGAGAGCTATTTCATCCTCGCCGGACAGGCGCGCCTGGAACTGGATGGAGCGACCGCGCATCTCCGCCCTGGTGATGCGGTCGCCATTCCGTCGGGGGCAGTGCATCAGATTCACAACGAGGGCGACACCGACCTGATCTTCCTGGCCGTCTGTGTCCCCGCCTGGACGCCGGACAACAGCGTCTACCTGGACTGAGCGCATCAAACAAAACCGGCGCGGCAAGCCGCGCCCATCGGTTGGCAGAGATCACTCAACCACTTCGTCCCATGCGGCGCATGACCTCGTGCAAAGCCCGCAAGATCGGTGTCTGGTTCATGCCCGCGATCACACAGAGCAGATAGGTGATGACAACCTCGGCGTCGCCCGCCCGCTCGTGCAGCAAGTCCTGGTTGGCTAGCGTGGCGATCAGGAACATCAGCAAGCCCATCACCCCGCCCAGCAGTGGATTGATCAGGTACCAGCTTATGTGAATGGGATCGAAATCGCGCAGGCGGGTGGTATGCCGTTCCAGCGTCAGATAGCCCGTGAGCAGCGCCCCGGCGATCCCGAACAGCAGCGGGTAGTAGAGTGCAGCCACTACAGGCACGCCCACTGCCTCCCCTACTCCGGCGAACAGCGCTTTGAGCAGGAAAAGCACCACCAGGGCGATCACCCAACCGACCAGGTAATTCAACAGCAAGGGCCGGTAACGGGCGATGTCTGCTTCGATCTTACGCTGCCGGGTGATCTCGGTGCGAATGCGGTAGACAGTCGCCCGCACCGCTTCGTAATTGGCCCGCGAACTGATCAGCAGCCGGTCGGCCTCGGCCAGCTCTTGCTGGTAGCGATCGTTGACCTGCGGGTCGCGCGTGGGATGGCGGGCCAGGTCTTCCTGCAAGGCTTCGATCTGCCGGGCCAGACGGCGAATACGCTCCTCTTCTACCGCACTCGTCGCAGCTTCGGACACGCTGGACACACGCTCAGGTTCGAGAGCTACACCGGCAGCGCCCGGAGCCTCAGGGGGAACATCGCGAGCAGGCAGGGAGTCGGCTGCCGACAAGGACAGAGCGGGGCGTTGCTCAGTCGCGCGGGCAGGCGGTTCGCTCGACCATGTTTCGGGCGAGGGTGGTGTCAGCGCCTCGACTTCCAGACGCGGTTGATACGCTGCCTCCTGCACAGGGGACGCAGGGGACAACTCGCGTTCGGCCAGAGGCGGCGCATCTGCCTCTATAGCCGAGGTTTGACCGGCCTTGTTCCGCCCCATAATCACCGGCACATCATCGGTCAAGTTGGGCGGAGCCGACCAATCCGGCAGGTCGGCCAGGAATTCGTCAGCGACAGACCTGGCGCGCTGCTCAGGGGTACGGCGCGGCGGGATGCCAGGCTCCGCTGATGGGACGGCGCGGCGATCAGCCGGTACGACAGGCAGCGCCTCGTCCAAACCCGGCAACGGGGCTGAGATGTCGAACAGGGCGCGCATTTCTTCCGGCGTCAGGCGCAGGGCCGCCGGGTCGAGCGATTCGGCAGAACGCTCTGCGGGCAGCGCAGCCGATGTGTCGCTCATGATGTCCGTGGACAGCGTGCGCTCGCCCAGCAGAATTGATCGGCCCTTGCCTCGCAAAGAAGCGCGGCGGCGCGGCTCATGATTCGACGCTTCCACGCATGACCTCCTGTGCCAGCGCGCGATAGCCCTCGGCAATCGGATGGCGCGGCATGTACTCCAACACCGAGAGTCCCACAATCGGCGCTTCGGCCACTGCGTCGTCGTACTGGATCAGCGTCTGGAACATGCGCTTGCCGAACACGGCGCGCAACTCGTCCACCACTTCCTGCGCGTGCACCGAGTCGGCGCGATACATCGTGCCGAACAGGCCGGTCAGCCGCAGGGGTGGATTGAGATTCTTCTTGACGCGCACGATCGTATCCATCAGCGCGCGCACACCGCGCATGGCCAGATACTGGCATTGCACGGGAATGAGCACCTCGTCTGCCGCCACCAGGCCATTGGCCGCCAGAATCCCCAGGCCGGGTGGGGTATCAATCAGCACGAAGTCGAAGGGGAGCTGTCCCCGGCGCAATGAGACGCGCAGCCGTTGTGCCCGGTCGGGCGCACCGGCCAACTGCACCTCCGAAGCCGCCAGGTCAATGCTGGCTGGCACCAGTGCCAGCCGCTCGCGCACCGGGCGCATCACCCGCGCCAGCGACACCTGGCTGTACATGATCAGCGAGAAAGCGCTACGCCGGATATCGTAGGAATCAATGCCGAAAGCAGCCGTCAGGCCGCCCTGTGGATCAAGGTCAATGAGCAACACCCGCTGGCCGGATTCGGCAAACGCCAACCCCAGATTCATCGCCGACGTGGTCTTGCCGACGCCCCCTTTCTGGTTGGCAATGACAATGATCCGAGTCATGATCTACCATGCCCTGCTGTACCCCACGCTGGCTGCATTATAGCATAGGCCCGTGTGCAGAGATACTGGCGCGAGAGGGTTGGGGCGGCCACAAACGGCCCTGGTTGGTCCAACCGACTTGTGATAGACTAGCTCACCATGCGGGCGGAAACTCCAACGAGCCTGTCAGCGTCGGAAAACAGACGAGCAGAAAGGAAACTGGCCAGTTGCCTCACTGAGGCCACTGGCATACAGGTCTATGGAAAAACTGATCGGCTTCGACCTCAAGCACTTCATCGCCACCATCGGCTACATCGGCATCTTTGGCATCGTCTTCGCCGAGTCCGGCCTGCTGGTAGGCTTCTTCCTGCCCGGAGATAGCCTGCTCTTCACGGCGGGCGTCATTGCGGGGAGCAAGTCCCTGCAGGACACCCTCGGCGTCGAGCTAAGCTATCCGATCCTGGCAATTGGTTGTTTTATCGCCGCGGTAGCAGGCGATAGCGTGGGCTACTGGTTCGGCAGCCGGGTAGGGCGGCGACTCTTCCAGCGCGAAGACTCCCTCTTCTTCAAAAAGAAGTACCTCTATCAGGCCGAAGCCCTCTACGAAAAGCATGGTGGCAAGATCATTGTGTTGGCACGTTTCATGCCCATCGTGCGCACATTCGCGCCCATTGTAGCAGGCATTGGCACCATGCATTATGGGCGGTTCCTCAGCTTCAACATCTTCGGCGGTCTTTTCTGGGCAGCAGGTGTGGTGAGTGCCGGCTACTTCCTGGGTGAGGCTGCCGATGGTTACCTGATGCCCATCGTCATCATCATCATTCTGGTGTCCGTAACACCGCCCGCCCTGCACGTGTTGAAAGACTACCTGGCTCAGCGGCGCGCCCGGCAAGCACACGCTCCCAAAGCCGAACTATAGCTCACCGCAGACAGCATTTCAGCACAGGCGATCACCCAAGTGAGAACGCGCGCGGCACCCCCCGCGCGCGAATTGACTCCGGGAACAGGTTCGCGCTATAGTCCTGGGTACTGCGCTCGCATCAACAGAAGGAAGCAGCACGCCATGTCTCTGCTCTTTGGCGGACGCAAGCCACCTCAACCCGAAGAGACTGCCAATCCGACCACCCCTGCGCCCAAAGCGCCCGCTCGTCAGCCGGTCGGCTTCGAGACCATCTTGGGCGCAGGCTCTACCCTGAAGGGAGAACTGCGCTGCCAGGGCAACGTCCGCCTGGACGGCACGTTCGAGGGCACGCTGGAGATTGACGGGAATGTGCTGGTCGGTGAGACGGGCAAGATCACCGCGGACATCAACGCCAAGAATGTCTCCATTGCCGGAGCCGTGCGCGGTGACGTGAGCGGTAAGAAAGTGCAGTTGCTGCGCACAGCCCGCGTCTGGGGCGACATCACTGCTTCGGCCATCACCACCGAAGAGGGGGCGTTTATCGAGGGCAAGATCACCATGGTCACGCACGATGCCGCGCAGGAATTCGACGCCGCCAGCATCCCGCTGCCGGAGGGAAGTCTGCCCCCACCGTCCGCCGAGCATCCTCAGACGGACTGAGCACGGGGCGGTGTCACGCCGCGCGTTCGCTTTTGCCGGGGTCTCAGGCTGATGTTATAATGAGCGTAGTAGATACAGGCAAGGTAGCGTCCGGTACTGAACGGCGAATCAGGGACACCATGATCAAAGTCCAGATTGACAGCATCCGCGTCAGCCTCATGTCGCAACTGCGCGTTGTCGTGCTCAAAGACCCGGTGAGCGGCCGTTTCTTGCCCATCTTCATTGGTCCGTGCGAAGCAGAGGCAATCGCGGTCAAGCTGCAGGGTATGCACGTCGAACGTCCCCTGACGCACGACTTGCTCAAGTCGGTCATCGCCGAACTGGGCGGAGAAGTGCAATACATTGTGGTCAACGACTTGCGCCAGGACACTTTCTACGCTCAGATCATCGTCGAGCAGGCGGGCGAAACCCACGTGATTGACTCGCGGCCCAGCGATGCCATCGCCCTTTCGGTGCGGCTGGATGTGCCCATCTACGTCGAGGAATCGGTGATGGATCGGGCTGGCATCATGCCAGACGAGGAAATCGACTCAGAAGGCGCCGCCAAGGCCGCCGAAACGCCCGCCGTCGAAAAGGCGGAGGACGAGGACGAAGACCGCCTGAGCATTTTCGAAGACTTCGTCGAGTCGCTTGATCTGGACGACCTGGACGCGCCCGACGAAGACGACGAAGAGAAAAGCTGAACAGAGCCGACCCGCGCAGCGGGTGACGTGAGTATCGCGCGGGGCAGTTCCGTTTGGGCTGCCCCGTTTTGACACCTGCCCCGAATCCATCTATTTTTGAGAGCTAGATTCGACGCTCACCAATAAGGCTGGCGAGATGAGTCAGGAAACAGCTCCGCTTCGCCCAGAACAGATGGCTCCACACAGCGTGGACGCCGAAGAGGCTGTGCTTGGCTCGATCCTGATCAATCCCGACGCCTATTACGAAGTCGCGCCCTTCCTGCAGGCAGAAGACTTCTTCATCGTGCGCAATGCCTGGGTGTGGGAGGCAATCACGCGCCTGCACGAACGCGGTGAGCAAATTGACTATGTTACGGTCGTGGAAGAGCTGCGCCAGCAGGGTCGCCTGGAAGAGATCGGCGGCGCGGCGTATATCACTCACCTGATCAATCATACGCCCTCGTCCATCTACGCCGAAACCTATGGGCGCATCGTCGAGCGCGCTGCCCTGCGCCGCCGGATGCTCACTGCCGCCAGCACCATCGCGCGCCTGGCCCAGCAGGAAGACAGCGATATCAACGATGTGATCGATCAGTCGGAGGCGGCGCTCTTTGCCGTCACTGAGCGGCGTCTGCGCCAGGAACTGGTGCCCATCCGCACCGCGCTGGCCGAATACTACGATCGCGTCGAAACGCTCTACAGACAGCAGGCAGAGTCGCTCGGCGTGCCAATGGGCTTCACCGACCTGGATCGGCTGCTGGGCGGCCTGCAGAAATCCGACCTGATCATCGTGGCCGGTCGGCCTGGCATGGGCAAGACTTCCTGGCTGCTCACCGTCGCGCTGAATGCTGCCAAGGCAGGTGTGCGCGTCGCCATCTTCAGCATGGAGATGAGCAACGAGCAGATCGTCCAGCGTCTGCTCGCCACTGAGACGGGCATTAGCATGCACAAGTTGCGTCTGGGCCAGTTCAGAGAACAGGAATGGGACACTTTTGTGCAGGCGGTGGGGCGGCTGAGTAAGCTCAATATCTATCTGGACGACACCCCGGCTCTTACTCCCATTCAGATGCGGGCCAAGTGCCGCCGGCTATATAGCGAACACGGCGTAGACCTGGTCATCCTGGACTACCTGCAACTGATGTCCGCCGGGACAGGCTACTCGGATAACCGCGTCCAAGAGATCAGTTTCATTTCGCGCAGCCTCAAGCAACTGGCCCGCGAAATGAACGTGCCAGTCCTGGCCGCAGCGCAACTTTCGCGCGCCGTCGAACAACGGCAGGACAAGCGCCCACAACTTTCCGATCTGAGAGAGAGTGGCTGCCTGGCAGGAGATACCCTGATCTACCTCCCAGAAACAGGGCGTTACGTTCCCATCAGCACCCTGGTGGAGAAGACTGGCTTCCAGGTGGTCAGTTTAGACTTTGAGACCTGGAAGCTAAGTAACAGCAGGGTCATGCGGGCCTTCTGCACAGGGATCAAACCTGTCTTTCGCCTGACAACCCGTCTGGGACGCCGCATACGTGCTACGAGGAATCATCGCTTTCTGACCTTGCAGGGCTGGAAACGTCTGGACGAGCTACAAACAGGTGAGCGCATCGCTCTTCCCCGCGTCTACGGCCATGCCCGTCAGCAGCCCATGACCGACGCTGAACTGGCCCCACTTGGCTATAAGCAAAGCATCCGTCGGACAAGTGCTGCTCAGCTGGCAGGTGCTGCGCAGCCTGAACAGATAGCGTGGCCAGCCGAAAGCGATGTCTACTGGGATCAGATTGTCTCAGTTGAACCAGATGGAGAGACCGAAGTTTACGATCTCACGGTACCCGGACCAGAGAACTTCATAGCGAATGACATCATCGTCCACAACAGCATTGAGCAGGACGCCGACGTGGTGATGTTCATCTATCGCGATGAGGTGTACAACGAGAACACCGAACACCCCAATCAGGCCGAGATCATCGTCGCCAAGCATCGCAATGGCCCGACTGGCATGGTGACGCTCTTCTTCCGCAAGGAACTGACGCAGTTCGCCAACCTGGTCAAGACCGACGTAGACCTGACCGGCTATTGATGAGCGCGCATCCATGAAACCATTCGCGGGCTTCCCGCCCGGCAAGATACCGATGATCCGCGTCCCCAGTCAGTTCTTCACCGATTTGCTGGGGGCCATTGACGATCTAGATGAACTCAAGCTTACGCTCTACGCCTTCTGGGCCTTGCAACAGCAGGAGGGCGAGTTGCGATACCTGCTCAAACGTGAGGTGTTGCAGGACACGCGCTTCCTGGAGAGTCTCGATCCTGACCCGCAGCGCGCAGCCGAACGGGCGCTGGCAGCGCTGGAGCGCGCCGTAGCCCGCGGCACGCTGCTACACGTCAGCGTAGAGGGGGTGCGCGGCCCGGAAGACCTGTACTTCATGAACACCACGCACGGGCGAAATGCTGTCCGGGCCATTGCCGCCGGGCACTATGAGCCGGGCGACCGCGATACACCGGTGCTGCTGATCAGCGAGCGCCCATCTGTCTACACGCTCTACGAAGAGAACATCGGGCCACTCACACCGCTGATCGCCGAGGAACTTCGCGCAGCAGAACAAGAGTATCCGCCCGCCTGGATCGAAGAAGCCGTGCGCATCGCCGTCGAGCGCAATGCCCGCAACTGGCGCTTCATCCGCCGCATCCTGGAACGTTGGGAAACTGAGGGCAAAGACCGTGGAATCGCTCAACGACCATCTAAAGCGGATCGGTACCGGTATATCCAGGGACCCTACTCGGACATCGTCGACTACTGATCATTCAAGGCGCGACAAGTCCGTCTGCCCCATCTGCCAGGGGATGGGCTTCGTCACGCGCGACGTGCCGGTAGATCACCCCGACTTCGGCAAGGCGTTTCCCTGCATCTGTCAGCGAGACGCCCTGGAGCTGCGCCGCCAGGAATATCTGCGCAAGCTCAGCAACCTGGATGCGGTCGCCGATAAGACCTTCGAGACGTTCCAGGTCGAGCTGCCCAACTTCACCGCCGAGCAAAACAACACGTTGAGCCGGATCTACCGGCAGGTGTGGGCTTATGCTGAGAATCCCCAGGGCTGGCTGTTCCTGGAGGGGAATTACGGCTGCGGCAAGACGCACCTGGCCGCCGCTGTCGCTAACTACCGGCTGGCACAGGGCGATAGCGTGCTATTCATGACTGTGCCGGACTTGCTGGATCACCTGCGCGCGACCTTCGGCCCCACGTCGGATATCACCTACGACGACCTGTTCGACCGCGTGCGCAACGTCCCCCTGTTGATCCTGGACGACCTGGGGGCCGAAAGTCCAACCCCCTGGGCACGGGAAAAACTCTTCCAGATCATCAACCATCGCTACCTGCACCGCCTGAGCACAGTCATCACCACCAATGTAGACCTGGATCGGCTCGACCCTCGCGTGCGCAGCCGCCTGCTAGACCGCTCCATCACAGACAGCATCAAGATTGACCTGCCAGATTTTCGTCGCAACGAGCATCGGCATACCCGGAACGCCCTGACCAGCCTGAACCTGTACGCCGACATGATCTTCGAAAGGTTCGATTTTCGCGAAGACACTCTGCCCGATCAGGAGCGCCGTAACCTGCGCCAGGCGTTTGAGATCGCCCTGCAATTTGCCACACAGCCGCAGGGCTGGCTGGTCTTCATGGGCGAGCACGGCTGCGGCAAGACTTTTCTGGCCGCAGCGATTGCCAATCACCGCGCACTTCAAGGCGATGTTGTGATGTTCGTCACCGCGCCCGATCTGCTCGATTATCTGCGCGAAGCCTTCAACCCGATGGTCGGCACGACCTTTAGCCAGCGTTTTGAGGAAATCCGTACTGTCCCCCTGCTGGTGATTGACGAACTGGACTTCACTGCTGCTTCTCCCTGGGCTGTCGAGAAGCTGCGACAGATCGTCAATTACCGCTACCGGGCGCAACTGCCCACGGTCTTCACGACGACGCTCGATCTGGAAGCGCTCGACCCGGTGCTGCGCAGTCGTATCATGGATGCCCGTTTCTGCCACGTCTTCGCCATTCTGGCCCCCGACTATCGCGGCGGACAGCCGCCCCTCCCACGACGGCGTTCTGCCCGTTGAGCCTTCCCCTGCCCGAAAACAAACGCCCGGAGCATTCCGCTCCGGGCGCATTGGTCTTGTCAGTGTCCGGTTGACCCACTAGGCACGCTCGCCCAGCCGACGTTCAGTGCCCGCCAGCAGGCGAACGATATTGCCCCGATGCCGGACAAACACCATCCACGCCACTAGCAGGTAGAGTGAATAGACTGGCTCGATCCATCCCCCGAAGACCAGCACCACCAGGGCCACGCCCGCAAGGGCAACCCCGCTCAACACGCCGAGCGAGACGTAGCGCGTGAGCAGGACGATCAACATGCCCACCGAAAAAACCAGAGCGACCAGCAAAGAGGGGGCCAGGAACAGAAACGTTCCCATGGCGGTCGCCGCGCCCTTGCCACCGCGAATGCTGCCCGTCAAGATGGTTGCCAGCAGGGACCAGTTGTGCCCGGCCACCGCTGCCACCGCCGCCAGAACGCTGGCCGTCGTCTGAAAGTCCGGCGCAACCTGGCGAGCCAGCAAGATGGCCAGCACCCCTTTGGCCGCGTCAATGGCCCATACCAGCACCCCATAGCGAAACCCCAGCGCCCGGATAACGTTGGTCGCTCCCATGTTGCCACTGCCTACTTTGAAAATGTCGATCCCTTTCGTCCGCCCGATCAGATAGGCGGTCGGGAAAGACCCGATCACATAGCTCACTACACTGATGAGAACGACCACCACCGGTTGCATCGAAAAACCTTTCCGTTGACTCTGCTGGCATATGCCTGCTTCAATGCTACTATGAAAACACGCCAACGCCCACAACGATACGCCTCCGCCAGCTTTTTCGAAGAAACTCACCGGGCAAGAGAGCACCCCCGCCCTGTTTCCGAGTGCATTCAGTTGAGTTCGCGAGTGCAAACGAACTGAGGCGGATTTCTGAAGCCGTGCTCTGGGGTGAACTTGTGAAATGCCCCCCTCAAACTGAGTGCGAGCAAAGGTTCTCGGCGATTTGCCCGGTGCGGGGGCGTTTACCTTACCCCCGCTCGGCGCTCACGCGCCTCGCTGCCCCCTCCTCGCGTCGGGAGGGGGCAAGCCGAGCGTAGCGAGGCTGGGGGTGAGGTAAAGCGGCAAGCGGTTTGATGCAATCCCCCGTTTCCCCTTCGATTTGCCCGGCGGCCAGAGCCGGTGTAAAACATATCTTGCCCGCGCGTCGACGGGCAGAGCAGATAAGCGCTGACCTGACACCTGCCCAGTTCGCTTGACAAGGGAAACTGGCGTGAGCGAGAGACAACCCGACCCTGCACCCAAAATTGCCGTCATTGACGACGACAACGAGCTGCTTAAGCTGATGGTACTGTTGCTGCGACGGTTGGGCGCACACACGACCACCATTAGCGATGGGCACGAAGCTCTGGATTACCTGGCCAACCATGTTCCCGATCTGATCATCCTCGACCTGATGTTGCCGCAGGTGAGCGGCTTCGAAATCCTGCGACAGGTTCGCGACGACGCACGCTTCGACCGCGTGCCTGTGCTGGTACTCTCGGCTAAGGTAGACCCTGGCACCATTCGCCAGGTGTTGGAAGCTGGGGCGGATGGTTACGTCACCAAACCCTATATTGCCAACAGTTTCATTGACCGGG
This sequence comes from uncultured Anaerolineales bacterium, assembly GCA_937135955.1. Classification (GTDB taxonomy): domain Bacteria; phylum Chloroflexota; class Anaerolineae; order Aggregatilineales; family Aggregatilineaceae; genus UBA2029. Next base: position 103,913 of record CAKZOB010000054.1, read on the forward strand.
TTCGCTTGCTATTGACTGCCGGACGGCAGCAAACAGTCTTGTCCAAACCAGACCTGCCCACTGAGCCGTCGGACGGATAGCGGCAGTGCCAGATGGCGTGATCGTGCGGTTTGCGCAGCGTCTGCAGAGGGAATCGCCAGCACAACAGCGCCCAAACGCCTGGAACACTGTGCGGAGGAATAGCCGAATGCACAACTACGTTCACTGGACACTCGGCCTGGCGCTGATCGCTCTGCTGATTCTCAGCGGCTGCAACGAGATTGCCTCCAACGAACCGTCACCTGCTGCTGGCAATGGCGCGGTGTTGTCCGTGCCCACGCGCACGCTTGGCCCGATTGTCTCCTTCACGCCGCGCTTCACGGCCACGCCCATCCCCAGCGCCACCTACACACCGTCGCTCACCCCCACCGTCACGGATACGCCAGTCCCGCCCAGCCCCACACCCACCGCTACGCCGACGCCAACGCCCACCATGAGCGGGGTTATCCGCTCCACCGAAAACGTGAACTTGCGCTCTGGCCCTGGTACCAATTACGAGATTGTGCTCAGTGTGCGCCCCGGCACCGAACTGGGTGTGCTGGGGATGCAGACCGATTCGCGAGGGCGCGAATGGTACAAAGTCGCCTACACCGACGAAGACGGTGAAGTGCGGTATCTATGGGTGTTGGGGGCGCTGATAGAAACCGACTTCGCCAGCCTGCGCAACCTGATCGAGACGCCGCCGGCTACCAGCATTGCCGCTGCGACCCCCGAACCCAATCGGGTAGACATCCTGGCCTATTGCCAGCAAAAGCGCGTGCGTCCTCCCAGCCCCAAAACCACCGACGAAGTCTACATCGAATGGAGTTGGTACGTGGCCCGGCCAGAGTATATGGAAGAACATCTGCTCAATGCCAACTACGAGGTGCGCCTGGACGGCAGGCTGTTGGAGAACTACGAACGTTACGCCACGGAAATGAAACGCGAAGAGGGTGTGTGGATCATCTATTGGTACTACCCGGTTGGCAAACTCAGCGCCGGACAACATGTCGTTGACTTCCGGCTAACCTGGGATCAGCCCATCACCGACGGCTATGCGCGCTTTGGCCCTGGCACGCCCAACGAGGTTGACCAGGGAAGCTGCACTTTCACTGTGACAGCTCCCTGACGGTTTCGCGTGGGACATCTGTGGGGACTTTCGATGACCGAGCCAGCGTGGGATCGGCTTGTCGAGCAAGTGAGCACAGCGCCGAAGGCGCGGGCGCGGCGGGCAGCCTGTCGTAAACTGGCGACTACCGGCAACCCGGCAGCCATTCCCTATCTGCGCACAGCCTATCTCAACGACGAAGATGAGGGGGTCCGCGAAGCAGCCCGCCAGGGCCTGGCGCAGTTCAAAGCGCAGCAAGAGGGCCACCACACGGGGCGTATCCACCTCAATCCGCGTCTGCTAAGAGTGACGTTTTGGGGCTTGGGCGTCCTGTTTCTGCTATCGCTGGGGCTGAACGCCCTGGTACTGGTGACGGGCGATACCTCCGACGCCACCCCCACGCTTTTTCGCTTTGACCGCCCACCGTCTCCGCGCGAACAGGTGATCGCCCAGGTCGAAAGCCATCTGCGCCAGGCCGAGCGCCTGGCCGCTGACCTGCGCGGCGAGCTCAACCACTTCAACGCAACCGGCCAGGTGTCCTGTGACCTGAACTATCAGTTGCCTGACCCGGTCGGACTGCAACCTATTGACGAAGTCACCTACCCCGACCTGCGCATCGCCGCCCTCAACGTGGACGTGGCCCTGCCTACCTTGCAGAAGGTGCTGCTGTTGCTGCAAGGAGCCTGCAAGAATCCTGCGGCGCAGACGGAACGCGCGCTGCAGGCAGCCATAGAACTTGACAAAGTGGACAATCAGTTGCGCGAGGCTGGTCAGCAGTTGCAGACGGCTATCACCAATCCTGCGCCGACCGTCGGGCCGACGGTGACGCCGTTGCCCACACATACGCCCACACCCACGCCCAGCGCCACAACGGCCCCGCTGACAGCCACAGACCAGGCAACGGTCACCGCCGCGCCAGATGCCACGCTCTCTCCGACGGCTTCTCCGACGGCGAGCAGCACACCAACGCTGCCCCCTTCGCCGACGGCTACCCTGCCGTTCCCAGACCTGGATTACAAGGCTATCCTGCGCGCCCTGCGCGAACGCTATGTGATCATCGGCGATCTGCAAAACAACTTCGGCACGGGGATGATCGATCAGTGGGAGCAGGCGCTCTCGCCCCAGGGCCAGAATTCTGTGAGAACCTGTACGCTGAATCCCTGGCCCACCCCCTTCGACTTCAGTGCCGAAGAGCGCGCCAAACTCGACGCGCCCGATGTAGCTGACCCTCAGCTAGAAAATGCCGTGCGCCTGCAACAGGAAGGCATCGCCCTGGCGCTCCAGGCGCGATCTTTGTATGAAGCCACCTGTTCGAATTACAATCTGGCGAGTTCAGCCGAACAGGGGCTGGCGCTGGCCAATCAGGCATTGCAGAAACTGATCGAATCGCAATTGCTCTACGACCTTATCCGCGCGAGATAATCGAGATGACACGGTTGCTGCGGCGCTGTGTGCTCATCATGGCGGTACTCAGTGCGCTTGCTGCGCCCGGCAGATATGGGCGCGTCGCGGCGCAGGGCGGCAGTTCGGCCCAGCCGCCCGCTGGTACAACCATTCATGTCGTGCAGCGCGACGAAACGCTGTTCGGCATTGCCATGCGCTACGGCACGACGGTAGAAGCCATCGCCAGCGCCAACGGCATCAGA
>CAKZOB010000055.1 GCA_937135955.1 uncultured Anaerolineales bacterium
GCTGGGCCTGAAGCACTTCGAGCCGCGCGATCCCTGCCGCGCCGTCGAAAATATCGTGCGCGTCTTCACCGCCATCGGCGAAGACCTGCGTCGCCTGACAGCGTCCGTCGGCGCAACCCGCCTGCAAGACCTGGTAGGGCGAGCCGACCTGCTGGAACAGGTTGCCGCGCACGACCGCGTTGACCTCTCTGCGCTGTTCGCCTATACGCCGGTCAAGCCGCGCCCGGCGGCGGAGGTCGGCGTGGGCCGCCGCCTGACCCGTCCGCGCAACACGCTCACTCGGATGCTCACCGACGTGGTGCTGGAAGCCGTGCTCGACGACGAGCGCGAAGTCACCTATCACGACGAGGTGATGGCGCACGACCGCGCGTTGGGCGCACATCTAGCGGGCGAGTTGGTGCGCCGCCCCGATCTGTGGGAGCGCATTGACGCGGTGCATCTCAAGTTCAGCCCGTCGTCGGTGGCAGGTAATGGCTTCGCCGCCTGGGTCACCGACAAGCTGGATATTCTGATCGAGGGTGGCGCGCAGGACGGCGCAGCCAAAGGCGCAAACGGCGGGCGCGTGGCGATTATGAAAGGCGTCAATCACAACGGTCTGCGGCTGGACGGCAGCGTGGGCAAGAGCTTCGCCTATGGCGCGCAGCGCGGCGTGTTGATTGTGCAGGGCGACGCTGACTCGCGGGCCTGCGTGCGTCTCTCTGGCGCGGACGTGATCTTCGGCGGTGAGCTGCGCGGCCCGATTGACGATTCGGCGGGCGTCAGCGCGACGACGGCCAACCTGAAGGGCTTCGCCTGCGAGTACATGACGTCGGGCCGCGTGCTGATCCTGGGCGATCCGGGGCCGTATGCCTTCGCGGGCATGACCGGTGGCGTGGTTTATCAGCACCTCAGCCGCGAGTTGGGGCTGGACGAGGCGGCGTTGCAGCGGCGCATCGCGCGCGGGGCCAAAGTGCGCATCGCCCCGCTGGACGACGACGACATCCCGCAAGTGCAGGAGTTGCTCGATCACTACATCGCTGCGCTGGAGCAAACCGCGCAATATGACGTGGCCGACCGCATCGCGGCGCTGCGCCAACCGGCGGTGCTGCGGGGCCGCTTTGTCAAGGTGGTGCCGGTCGCCGCGCCCATCGTTTTGCCAGGGCAGGGTGGGAGTGTACATCCGTAGGCTGTGCGGATTCAAGAAAAGATATGGGCAGAGGGCAAAAACCTCTGCCCTGTTCTTTTGATGAGAGAATGGGGAAATGGCAACCTGGTTGTACCTGCCCGCTCGCGCGATTTGATCTTATACTCCGCCCGATCCGCGGATCACTCATCCCCGCTGCGCACGTCAGAAAAAGTGCCATCCCCGATCCCGCGCGAGCGCAGCAGGTTGTCAATCTGCTCGAAGCTGAGGCCGTAGCGGGCGGCGATCTGACGGGCGTAGCTGTGCCCGCGTGGCGGGCCGGGCACAATGCGATAGGTCTGGCGAAAGGACAGCGGTGCATCTCCGTCTTCCTCGGCCAGCGACACCAGACTGACGACCAGGCTGTCGCCGGGCAGCTCGGCGTTCAGTGCGGACACGCCCGCCGCCAGTTCGTGTAGATGCGTGGCGTAGATGGCGCGCGCGCCCAGTCGTCGCAGCGCCCGCAACACCTCGCGGGCCAGGTACAGGCTTTCGCCAGGGCTGGTGCTGGTGAGCGCTTCGTTGAGCAGCACCAGGCTGTACGGCGTGGCGCGGGCGAAGATGTCGTGCAGCCGTTGTGCTTCCTCGCCCAGGCGACCGGTGCCCGCCTGTGGCTGCTCCTCGATGGGGAAATGTGTGTAGATGCCGTCGGCGGGGCTGAGGCGAGCCTGCCGCGCAGGCACGTGTAGCCCGGCCTGCGCCAGCACCTGCGCCAGCCCGATCGCCTGCGTGTACGTCGTCTTGCCACCCTGATTCGGCCCGGTGAGCACGAAGATGCGCCCCTCTGGCCCAAAATGCACGTCGTTGAGCACGATCTCATCGGCGGAAGCGGACTGAGTCAGTCGGCGCAGGGCCAGCGCGACGTTGTAGGCGTCGTGCAGCGAGCAGACGCGCTCGGCCTGCGGGGCGATCTCCGGGCGGCAGGTCGGCAGTCCGGCGGCGCGCAGGCGCTCCACCAGCCGTACCCCGCCGACGTAGAAGGACAGTTCGTCGGCCAGCGCGCCCAGAAAGCCGGTGTTAAGCTGCTGATAGTGTTGCAGGGCGCGGGCAACCGGACGGCTGACCTGCTTGAGCACTTCGGCCAGGTCGCGGAAGAGGGGATAGAGCAGCGGATTTTCGGTGTCTACGCCCGCAATCATCCCCGCTGACCTGCGCGTGCTGTGCAGTGGGGCGATGCCTGTCCAGCGCGCCGCCACCTTGCTCCGCCCAAAGATGGCGTCGAGCAGCGAAGGAGTCGCGCCGGAGAACGTCTCGCTGTTGATCGCCAGCAGGGTGGCCTCGAAGGGGCGCAGTTGATCGTCCAGGTTGACGCCGATGGTCACGCTGCGCACACCGCGCACCTGCTGCAGCAGGGCGGGCAAGTCGCGCAGCAAATGTTGGAAAGTCTCGTCAGCGGCGATGGCGATCACCCTATCGCGCAAGGCGCGCCAACCAGCAGCCCGCAAGGTCAGCGCCGGTCGGGTCAGCGCCGTGTGCAGCGCCTGCACGCAGATCACATAGCTTTCGAGCTGCCCCACCCGCCAGACGACCTCGTGCAGGGGCGTCTGCCCGGCGGCGGGCAGATAGTCGAAGCGCTCCAGCCCGTCTACCAGTGGGAGCAGCGCTTCCAGATCGGCGACCAGCCCTGGCGCGGCCAGCAGATCAGCCAGCATGTCCTGGCGATAGGCGATCACCGCCGGATCGTCGCACAGGCTCAGCAGGATGGCCCGCGTGCCGTTAGCGCGGCGTCCCGTCCCGCCCAGTCCGGCCAACAGGGTTTCCAGATCGAGGTCGGCGATGGCACGGGCGTTCAGGCGAGGAGAAAGGTCGGGCTGATAGCCGGGCGGCCACAGCAGGCTGATGGGGGTTGATGGGGCTGTCATAGCGCTTGTCTGGTGCACATTGTGTTCACCCCGATTGTAACGTGTTTCGCGGCGGCCTGCCGAAAAGCGGGCCCCCTTTCGAAGACCTGAAACAGGTCTGGAAAGGGGGCTCTGGGGGGGAGGGGGACAGGTAATTTTCAGCAAGAGCGGGGGCAGCCTGTCGCTGCGACCTCGCTAGCGGGCACGCGAGTGCACGAAAAAGACAGTGATATGCAGCGTGCCCAGGATCAGTTGATCGCCGTCGGCCAGGATTGCTTCCTGATATGGTGTCAGCAGCGTCCCGTTGAGATAGGTACCGTTGGTGCTGCCCAGGTCGGTCACCACCACCCGATCATGTTTGCGCATCAGGCGACAATGCCGCCGCGATACACCGTGCAGATGCGCGTTGAAATCGTTGAGATCAAACAGGGTCTCGGTCACTGGCCCCACAGCGCGACCCAGCGTCAGCGGCCTGTCGAGGGTGAACCAGGCGCACACTCCGGAAGGCAGCACCTGTAGCAGCAGGGCCGTGCCTGGCTGAAAGGTCGGGTCGCCGCGCCGCACCGGATTGACGTAAGTGGGAGGGCGAGACAGCATCCCCGTGCCGATGGGCCGCGTGTCCTGGGGGCGCCCGCACTGCGGACAGGTCTCACCTTCGCGCAGCGCATGTTGGTGCGCACAATACCAGCAGTCGGCTGGTTCTGTCTCTGGGGCCGTATCCAGAATAGCTACCATGTTCGATCCCCTGTCTTTCACCCACCCACCTGACCCAGTGTGCCCTGAACTGACTGCATCGTAACAACCTTTGTGCAACGGCCCGCTTACGGTTCAGTGCATTCTGTGGCGTTGCGGAGCGTTTAGCATGCCCCAATCCTGGTAAGCACTTGTGTGCTCGGCCCGGTGCCAGTCTGAAGGCACAACAAGCTAGCCTAAAGCTACACGCTGAATATCAACACTGTGCTTACGGGTATCACGGCGGACGGGCGGCCATTGACCGCGCAGCAGTTGTGATGACATGGTAAGCACAGCGTTCAGTGTGCACACTGGGGCAATACCTGGCGCTTACCACTATTGGCGAGGGAAAAGGGGCCGTTCAGCGTATTTGCTTCGATCAGCCGATCAGCGGCCAGACCCACAACTCCGACCACAGGCAGCGGGTATTCACGTCCTCATAGTTGAGCAGGGCCACGCCGACCCGCCCCGTGCCGGGCGTCATGGTCTCCTGGGCGACCAGCGCGCCGTTGAGATAATAGGCCACGCGCTCCCCCTGGGCGATGATCAGCAGGCGGCTGGTCTGCGGCTGCACCAGCGGGCTGAGGTCGTAGACATTGGTTGTCAGTTGAGCGTCGCGGGCCTGCACCAGCCCGAAGCCCTGGCTGCTATCCACGTAAGCCAGCGACAGGTTGCGCCCGTCCGCCCAGCGGAAGACCAACCCGCAGCCCACGCTTTGCCCTTCGGTGACGATGGTCACCCGCCCGCCGAACAGGAAATCGCTGTAGACGGCCTGCTCACTGCCGAGCAATTCGAAGTTCGAGGTGAGGTCAGTGCTGCTTTGCGTCTTTTCGAACAGATACAGGTCGCGGGCGGGCGCGGGGGTGATATGTCCCCCTTCGGCCAGTTCATTCACGATGGTGGCCGGGTCTGGCGCTTCCCAGGTTGTCAGGGCCAGCGGCAAGCCGCGATAGGTAGACCCCAGGCGGGTAGTGGCGATCACCTGATCGAACAACACGGTCGCCGCGCTCGGCTGATCGCCGGTGCTCACGAAGACACCCACCGTGCCCGGCGTGAGCAGGCGCGCATCGGACACAGTGCCCAGCAGCACGCCGTTGGCGAAGAAGTCCAGGCGCTCACCGCGAGCCATGACCGCCAGCGACCAGGTGCGATCAGGGGTGTTCAGCGCGGGCGCGTCCGTCCAGGTGCGCAGGGCGTAGTTGCCCGTCTCGTCCTGGTAGAGCACGCGCCACTGCCCCTGGGTATTGACCTTGAACTGATAGAAGCGGCCCAGCATGGCCCCCTGCGCCCGCAGGATCAGGCCGAATTCCGCGTAGGGAGGCGAGCCCAGCAGGCGCGCTTCTGCCTGCAGGTACACGTCGGCGGTGCGCAATTCCTCCGGCGGGACGGCGAACAGAGTGGCGCTCTCGCCGCTCACCCGCATCTGTAGATACCCCTGCAACAGAGGCACAGGTTGACCGTCCGGCGTCACCCACGATACAGCGCCTTGCTCGAACTCACCGCGCACGGCCTCGCGGGCAAAGCCCGGCGTCAGCGTCAGTTGGTAGCTGCCGCGCGTCGCGCCCTGCCCGCCCTGGTAGCGACTCACGCGCACGGTGTAGGTGCCGTCGGCGGGCAGCATCAACGCTTCTAGGCCCGCGTCGCGCACCAGCGAGTCCAGATCGTCGTTCTCCGCCACAGACTGCCCATCCGGGCCGGTGACCTGCAACACAGGGTCGAGGTCACCGCCCGTCGTGACGGCGATCAGCGAGACGATTTGCCCCGCGTAGCCCTCGAACTGCCAGGTCTCGGCGGGCTGTGCGTCGTTCAGGTTACCGCTCACCGGGACGAAGAAGGTGAGCGTCGCCGGTTCCTGCGAGCGGGTTGCCGGGAGCGGCGCGGCAATCAGCGCCAGCAACACGACCAGCAGTCCGCCCAGGTGCGACCGTCGCCGACAACACCAGAAGCTCAGAATGCCCATAGCCAGATGTTGTTGAGCTGACAGTAGGTCTGCTCCGTTGCGCCGCTGTCATCTTCGGGGACGTACATCTCCAGCGCGACAGTGCCCTCGTCCGGTGTGAAGCGCGCTTCGGCCACCAGTTGCCCGTTGACGTACATGACCACTGTCTCTTCCAGGGCAATGACCAGCACGCGGTTGGTCGCGCCCACGTCGGGGATCACCGCGCTGAACTGATCCAGCACGCTGGAGTCCAGCAGATTGCCTTCCGCATCCCACTCACCCAGCAAGGCCCAGCCATCGGCAAAGACCATAGCCGTGTCGCTGCCGTCGTTGGCGCGGAAATACATGCCGCAACCGGCTTCGGCGTTGCCGTAGATCAGGCGAGCGTCGAAACCCAGCACAAAGTTGCGGAAGACCTTGCCCTGGCCCAGCGGGTAGGAGCTGAAACCGGCGTTGGACGTATCGCCATAGCTGCTGGGCACAGTCAGCCCGATGGCTCCCCCTGCGGGCACTGCGCCCGCCTGATTCAACTCGCCCATGATGTCGGCGGGGACGCTGCTCGACCAGCGCTCCAGACGGGCGGGGAAACGCGAGGCCGACGCGGGCGTCTCGCTGGGGGCGGGCAGCGGGACAGTCGGTGTGGGAGTCCTGATGGTGCCCAGCGCGCCCAGCAGACCCGGTCTGGTTGGGGTGGGCTGCGCGATGTCCTGGCCGGTGAGCGCGACGGCGGTCGTGCCCAGGCCATAGGGCCGCGTGACGATCACATTGTCCATGAACACGGTCAGGGTGTCGGCCTGGTCTGGGCCGGTCGCGGCCACCAGCCCGCTGAGGCCCTCGCTGGCGTAGTGGTTGGCGTCAATCACTTCGGCCACAAAGCGATCGTTGAAGAAGAGCAGGAAGCGGTTGTCCTGCAACAACACCGCAACGCGCGGCTGCATGTCGGTGGGGTCAATCGCCTCGTGGACTGTCCAGTTCTGCACGGCCACCCAATCGCCATCGAAGTAGTACACCGAATAGTCGCCATCGCTGCTGAAAGTGACCGAGTAGAACGTCTCCGTCTCCTCATTGTCGCGCAGCACAAAGCCATATTCGAAATAGCTGGGCGCGCCCTGAATGCTGAAATCGGCCTGAATGTAAGAATCGGCCCAGACCAGGTCTTCGCCGGAAGGTATTGCATAGGCGAGCAGGTTATCGGTCATCACTTCGATGCGCAGGCTTTGCTGGAAGGTGGTCACAGTCATATTCTGCGAGGCGTAGGGTTCCCATTCCAGGTGCAGGCCATCGGCGACTGGCGCGAAAGTGTCCCACACGGTCAACTGCGCGAAGCCCGGCAACAGGCGCACCGAGTACTTCCCTGCCGTGTCCCCGCGCCGGCTGAGCGTGACCAGGCAGTCGCCGTCGGCGGGCATGGTGAACGCCTCGGCCACGGTCACGCTGGGAGTGCCCTGTACCACCGTGCCCCATGCCAAGACGCTGCCCGTCGCGTCCTGGATCGTCGCATCCACGACCAGGTCGCCTATGGTCGTCTGCACCACCAGCGACCCCACTCCGCCGTCGGTACAGCGAAAAGCATAGCTAACCTGCGGCGTGCTGGCGTCCAGTCCTCCGGTCTGCGGGACGGGATCATCGAAGGAGAGGACAGGTTGAGCCAGAGGAGCGGCCCGGACGGGAGAAGCGGGGAGCAGCGTCAGGACGAGGACGAAGGTCAACAACGCACTACTCAGGGTGATCAACCGCCCGTGAAGCCAGATGTTCATGATGTGTTTCCTCCTTGTGCTAGTCATATTGGGCATGCTCTAGCCCCAGTCTGGCACGCGCTGTCGTAACACGTGCAACAGGGCGTGAAAGTCTTCGCGGGCGATCTCTGCCCCGTCGTTCCAGCGCTGATCTTCCAGCTTGAGTAGACGACGTTGCTCGGCGACAGCGCTCAGATCGGTGTTGGACTGTGTTTCGCGGCGCGGGCGTAGCCGGATGAAATAGCGGTAACCGATGGTGTTCTCAGCTTCTTGAGGCGGCATGAAGGTATAGAAGATCGCCTCCTCCTCGTCCTGCAACAAATGCAAGGCCATACAATACCAGCCTTTGGGGACACGGGTGCGGCGTCGCACCGGAAAACGCCAGGCTTTGACGTTGACCGTGCGATCCCACTCGATGCGCGTGACGCGGACTGGCGAGCGACGGGCGTCGGTGATCACCAGGGCTTCCTGGCTGAGCGTCGCCGAGCGGCGGCTGGGCCACACTCGCCGCAACAGGTGTTCGATCAGGGCACCGCCAGCGATGAAGACCAACACGTCGGCGGGCAAGACCACGCACAACGGGCTGACCGAAGGCTCCAGGGCGCGCTTGGCCAACGCCATACCGACGATGTGCGCCAACACCACCACCCCCAGGGCCAGCACTGGCCCCCAGAACCGCACCGGAAAATGCTCAGCGTCTATGACAATGTGCCGCTCCGCTACAGCGGCCTGTTCGACTCGATCCATCATGACTTGCTTTCAGAACCCAGGCGAGGCCCAAGATACAAAATTATTGTGGGGATCGTTCGCCCGGCGGTGTGACTTCCCGCCGTTCAATGCCACAACGACACTCCCCCTAGCAGCCGTTCGACCTCATGGCGCAGTTGCAGCGTGTCGAACGGCTTGGTGAAGTAGCGATCAATGGGACTGTTGACGAAATGCTGGCGACGGCTGGCCTGTTCGGGCACCACAGTCACCATGATGATCGGCGTCTGTTCGAGCGCCGGATCGGCGCGCACAGCATCATAGACCTGCCAACCATTCATCCCTGGCATCATGATGTCGAGCACCACCAGGTGAGGGCGCACCTCGCGGATCAGGCGCAACCCCTCCCAGCCATTGTCAGCAGTGTGCAGCTCGATATCCGGATGTCTCAACACAACACCGAGAAGCTGCGAAATTTCATGATGATCGTCAATCACAACAACCCGGTACACGTCGCCTCTCCTCCCATAAAACCCTTTGCCCAAAGTCTATTCTCCAAAGCATTCTTGAGTTCCTTCTAAGATTAGCACATATCTGGCGATTCTGAGAGCACCTGATCGCCAGGGGTGCGTGCAAAATGTGACGGGCAATTTGCAGCAGGCTGCTGCCCCTCACCCCTGCCTCCCCTCTCCCTCGCGACTGCGTCGCGAGGGAGAGGGGACTTATTGTCTCTCGCGCGAGCGCCCCCTTCGCCCGCAGCGCGGGAGAAGGGGCCGGGAGATGAGGGTCATCGGGCATAGCAAAGCCGCTGTCAACCTTCGCACGCACCCTCCTGTCACTGCCGGTTGACGGCGCGCCCTCACCTGAGGCATGATGGGAAGGCATTCTCAACAGTGGAGCGACCGGCTATGCGCGTGCTTATGCTCTCCAAAGCCTGCGTGGTAGGGGCCTATCAGCGCAAGCTCGAAGAAATGGCCCGGCAGGCCCCCGATCTGACCCTGCGCGTCCTCGTCCCGCCGGTCTGGCGCGATCCGGCGCGTGGCGAATTGCGCCTGGAACGGGCGCACGTGCGCGGCTACGAGCTGCGCGTCACACCGATCCGCCTCAACGGCAATTTTCATCTGCACCATTACCCGCGCCTGGGGCGCGAACTGCGCGAGTTCCAACCCGACCTGGTGCACATAGACGAGGAACCGTACAACCTGGCGACCTGGCAGGCGCTGTGGCACACCCGCCGCCTCGGAGCGCGGGCGCTCTTCTTCACCTGGCAGAACATCGCCCGCCGCTATCCTCCGCCGTTTTCGTGGGGCGAACGCTGGGTGCTGCGTCGTGCGGACTGCGCTATCGCCGGCACGCAGGGTGCCGCCAAAGTCTGGCGGGCCAAGGGATACCGCGGCCCGCTGGCCGTCATCCCGCAGTTCGGCGTAGACCCCGACATCTTCGCGCCCTCGCCCGCCCCCCGCTCCACCGACGAGTTCGTGATCGGCTTCGCTGGAAGATTGGTGGAAGAAAAAGGCGGGGCGTGGCTGCTGGAGTCGCTCGCCGGGCTGGAGGGGCGCTGGCGACTGCTCATCGCTGGAGAAGGGCCGCAGCGCCCGGCGCTGATCGCTCAGGCGGAGCGACTGGGCAGCGCTGCGCGAGTGACATTCGAGACGCGCGCCTCGACCGAGATGCCCGCTTTTTACCAGCAACTCGACGCGCTGGCCGTCCCTTCGCTGACCTACCCGAACTGGAAAGAGCAATTCGGGCGGGTGATCGTCGAGGCGATGGCCTGCGGCGTGCCGGTCGTCGGTTCGTCAAGCGGCGCGATTCCGGACGTGATCGGCGAGGACGGGCTGATCGTGCCCGAAGGAGATGTGGAAGCGCTGAGGGCAGCGCTGCGCCGCCTGATGATCGCGCCCGATCTGCGACGGGAACTGGGTCAGCGCGGGCGCGCGCGCGTGCTGGCGCGTTACACTCAGGCGCAGGTTGCCGCGCAGACGGTGATGGTCTATCGGCAAGTACTGGGGCAGAGCGCGGATGCTGACAACTCAAGAATGGGCTGATTATCAACAAGAAACTGCTTTGGAAAGCCCTGCACAGGCTACGCGCCAGGAATTTAGCGATTTGCTCGGTGCGGAGGCGTTGACCTCACCCCCGCTCGGCGCTGGCGCGAGGCTGGGGGTGAGGTAAACCACAGCGCAGCAAACGGCCTGTCATAGGTTGCGCGCACTCTCAAATTGGGTGCATTTCAGTTGAGTTCACAAAACCCGACAAGCCCGAACAAGTCTGATGCCTCATCAGCCGACCGTGAGCTTTCGTGAAATGCACCCCTCAACAGGCAACAGCTTGACAGCGCGCCCGATGCGGGGCATAATGGCGTCCGAGAATACGAACGATCGTTCGTTCATATTTCGATCTAGAGACTACTCATGGATCCAACGCTCTCCAAAGGCGATCAGGCCCGCGCCGACATCCTGGATGCCGCGCGGCACCTCTTCGTGACGTACGGGTATCACGGCACCAGCATGCGCGCCATCGCCCAGGCCGCGGGCGGGCGCTCAGTCGCCGGGCTGTATAATCACTTCCCGAGCAAGGAAGCCATCTTCATGGCGCTGATCGCCGAGCGCAACCCCTATGACCTCCTCTTCGGTGTGCTGGAAGGCGCGCTCGCCGACGCACACACCCTGGCAGACTTCGTCCATACCGCTCTGCGCGAGGTATTGCGGGTGTTGCCGCAGCACTACGACTTCCTGCAACTCGCCCAGATCGATCTGCGCGAATTCGGCGGCAAGAACATCGCCCATCTCCTGCAACATTCGGCGTTTCCCCGCCTGCTCGACCTGCTACGCCGCGTGCAAGCCCTACCCGACGCGGCACGGCTCGATAGCCTGGTGTGGGTGCGCACCCTGGCCAGCCTGGTGATCGGGTTTGTGATCACCGAGCAACTGGCCCCGACAGGGCTGTTCGGCGACCTGAGCACCGACGAATGGGCCGCGCACCTGGCAGATATGCTGCTGTACGGCTGCCTTGGCCCGCGCGCCGGGTGATCGTTTCCTTTCCCTGCTCACAAGGATTGTGCTGCTATGAACGAATCTCCCTACGCCGTTGAAGTTGTTGATGTGCACAAGTGTTTCGGCCCAATTCAGGCGCTGCGCGGTGTCACCCTGCGCGTGCGGCGCGGCGAAATCTACGGTCTGCTGGGGCCGAATGGCGCGGGCAAGAGCACCCTCATCCGCCTGCTGGCCGGACTATACCGGCCCGACGCGGGCAGCGTAACCGTGCTGGGCCGTCCCATGCCCAACAAAGAAGTGCTGGCGCAGCTCGGCTATATGACACAGGCAACAGCGCTCTATAGCGAACTGACCGTATGGCAGAATGTGTCTTTCTTCGCCGGGCTGATGGGCTGCCGCGATGAGCGATCCATCGCCGCGGCCATCGAATTCGTCAGCCTGACGGAGCGAGCGCACAGCCGGGTCAATACGCTTTCCGGCGGGATGCGTCAGCGGGTATCGCTGGCGATCGCCGTGGCGCACCGTCCGGCGCTGATCCTGCTGGACGAGCCAACCGTCGGCGTAGACCCACAGTTACGCGCGCAATTCTGGGAACACTTCCGGACCATCACCGGCCAGGGCGTGACACTGATCGTCTCCAGCCATGTGATGGACGAGGCCGAGCGATGCGACCGGCTGGGCTTCTTGCGCAACGGGCAACTCATCGCCGAAGGCACGGCGGAGTCGCTGCGCCAGGCGGCGGGCACAACCAACCTGGAAGAAGCATTTCTGCGCCTGGCCGAGCGCCAGGAGGAGGTACACGCCCTATGAGCATCACTCGCAGCCTGATCCTGGCCCGGCGGGTCATCCTGCAAATGCTCGCCGACCGCCGCACGCTGGCGCTGATCGTCGTCGTACCGATGATCCTGCTCAGCTTTCTGGGCGTGCTGATCCGCGCCGACCCCGCCGAACGTGTGGTGGGAGTCGTCAACCAGGACAACGGCGTGTCGCTGGGCGGCACAACGGTGAACCTGGGCGAGCGGCTGATCGCCGTGCTGCAGGGCTTCGAGGAATTCAGCACCCGCCCCATGAACCCAGCAGAAGCCCGTCGCGAGCTTGACGCGGGCGACGCTGATGCCGTGATCACGCTGGGGCCGGACTTCACGCAACAGGTCTTGCAAACGCGCACGCTGACCCTGGCGGTCGAATTCGAAGGCTCGAACCCCATGATCGCCGAGCAATTGCGCAAAATGCTAGAGCGCGTGGCCCTGCAGGCCGCCAATGTCAGCCTGGCGTTGCTGGCCGCGCCGGCGAGTGGCGAAGCGGGCGAGTTGCGAGCGGTGCTCGATGCTTCCTATCTGCACAGTGGTCCCGAATACGACACGCTCGACTACATGGCTCCAGCGCTGGTAAGCTTCTTCGTGTTCCTGTTCGTCTTCCTGTTGACGTGCCTCGCCTTTCTGCGCGAGCGCCTGGCGGGCACACTGGAACGGCTACAGGCCACTCCCATCCGCTCCTACGAGATCATCATCGGCTACATGCTGGGCTTTCTGGTATTCGGTATAGTGCAGGGTGCCGTGACCCTGCTCTTCACCATCTATGTGCTGGACATTCACTATGCAGGCAACCTGCTCAACATCGTCGCCGTCGAGTTGCTGCTGGTGGTACTGTCGGTGAACCTGGGCATCTTCCTCAGCACCTTCGCCCAGAATGAATTCCAGGTATTGCAGTTCATCCCGCTGGTGGTGGTCTCACAGGGGTTGCTGGGCGGAGTGGTGTGGCAGGTGGAGGACATGCCCGCCGCCCTGCAACCGTTCTCGCGGCTGATGCCCCTCACCTATGCCACTCGCGCCCTGCGCGATGTGATGATTAAGGGCGAAGGGCTGTCCAACGTGGCGGGGTCGCTGCTGGTGCTGCTGGCCTTCGCCGTGCTGGTGATCGCCCTCTCGTCGCGCGTGACGGCCCGCGCCCAGGGGTCGTGATCGGAAAGGCAGAGCGCTGACCTTCGCCCCGGCGGATCGCGCGCCCTGCCTTTTCTGCTCTCTCCCCCAGGGGGCGTGCAAAATGGGGCTGCCCCTCACCTCTGAATCCCCTCTCCCTCGCGACGCGGTCGCGAGGCGAGGGGACTTGCTGTCTACAGTAAAGCCGTTGTCAACCTTTGCACGCACCTCTCCCCCAAACATTTTGGCGCTAAAATGTTTGGTGCTGTACAATTTTCTCCATGACGAATGAACATCCTTTGCCGCTGCGCTTCGACGGCTGCCTGGCCACGAACCTTGAGCAGGCATTCCGTCACCTGGAGCAGGTGTACGAGCGCCTCATCGCGCCCACTGGCCTGACCCTCCTGGAATGGTATGTGCTGCGAGCGCTCTATGAGCAGGACGGCCTGACCGCCTCACACCTGGCCGCGCTGGTCTGCCGTCATCCGTCCTCGATGACTGCCGTGCTCGACCGCATGGAAGAAAAGGGGCTACTGCGTCGTCAGACAGACACTGCCGACCGGCGCGTGGTGCATGTCTTCCTCACCGAGCGCGGACGGGCTTTCCGGCCTCAGGTGGAAGCAGTAGCCGCATACCTGGATCGCGCCATCACAGAATTCCTCAGCGACGAGCAACTGGCCACGTTCCGCTATGTGCTGAGCGTGCTACAGAACATCGAACTGAGCCTTCCATAACTGCGGCGATCCATCTCGTCCCAATCCCACTATCGGCCCATGCCAGTGTGTTCGCAACTTGCCATATACTTGGGGTGCACAAACGCAGACAAAGGACGAAACGACCGTGCGCTTTCATCCGCTGGGCTGGCTCAGCCCCAACGCCGAAGTGTTGCTGCGCATTCGGGCCGCCGAACACGCCCGTGACGCCGAAGAGAGCCTGGCGCATATGCGGCAGGCGCTGGAACGCGGACGACTGCACGCTGTGTGCCTGTACGACGACGCCGAGAAGCCACGCGGGTTCGCCGCCTGGCGCTGGCTGGGAGACGAGCGCGAACACGCCCAGGTGATCGTGCAGTACGTGGTGCCCGTGACACCGCCGGCGTTGGGCGAAGCCCTGGTAGACTACGTGTTTTCAGAGCTATTGCGCACTGGCAACCTGCAAGTGATCGAGGCCCGCCTACGGGATGATTCGCCGGGGATTCGCACCGCTTGGGTGCGTCATGAAGCAGCTTTCTTCGAGCGTTGCCGCATGGCACGAGAACTGGGGCGCGTGCCCGTGCCCATCCTGCCCATCCCGCCCGCTTACCGCCTGGTGCGTTGGGACGAGACGCTCTGGCCGCAGATTGAGGCGGTGATCTTGGTGGCGCACCGCCAGAACGTGGAGTCGGTGGCTGTGCCGGAGGCCAGCGCCGAAGCAATGGTGGCCCGTCTGCACCGCGCCTGCGCTGACTCGACCAGCAACTCTCAGTGGCGGTCCGATGCCAGTCTGCTAGCTCTCGACCAGCGCGGCCAGGTGCTGGGCTATGTCGCGGTGACCGCCGCGCAAAGCGAAGCGCAGATCGTAGACCTGGCCGTGCACCCCGACTTTCAGCGACGAGGGCTGGGGCGGCTGTTGTTGGGACGCAGCCTGGCTTTCTGCCATGCAGCGGGCCTGGCCGCAGCGACGCTCTCTGTCAGCTCGTCAAATCCGGCGCGCCATCTGGCCGATCAACTCGGTTTTCTGCCGGTGGCCTGCGGAGAAGTCGCTATCTGGTGGCGCGATGGACGTCAGCTTGCCTGGCGTCCGGCCCTGTGAGCGCAGCGTCTGTCACCAGGGGAGGACGTAATACGCCCCCGCGCGACCGCTGACGCGCCGCAAGTGCCCTTCGGTCACCAGCCCGCTTAGGTCGCGCTGTAACAGGTCTGGGCGCACCAATGGCCAGAGCGCGCGCAACTCGTGCAGGGTGATGCTGCCATGTTGCCGCACATAGACCAACGCGCTGCGTTGCCGTTCGTTAAGACGCTCTTCCGGGGATGGCTCAGGCCGCGGCGTCTCGCAGGGGGCGTACAGGCGCACTGTCACGCTGTAGGGGCTGGCGACGAACTCCGGCGGCGGCGCACCGTACCTGTCCATCGCCTGCAACACACGGAAGATGCCCCCGCCCGTGCCACGCACATAGCCCCACTCGACCAGGATGTTCGCCAGGCAAGGGTTGCGCCGATAGCGCGCCGCCACCAGCGTGCGCGTGCTGAGGAAGGCGGGCAGCCCCCCAGGGCTGACGACCTCCAGGCTGTCGTCGTAGAGATGTACAGTCACCTGCTCGTGACGGAGCCGATAGTCGCGGTGACAGATGGCATTGCTCAAGATTTCGCGCACGGCTTCGGGGGGATAGGGAAATAACTCCGGCGCGGCGGCAGGCGCGCGCATCTGTTCGCGCAACGCCTCCCACACCTGGTCGAGCAGACGGGTCAGCGCCCCGCCAAACGACCGCTCGAAGGCGACCGGTGCCTGCGGCCCGCGGCCAATATGGCGCACCAGCCGCGCGCCCGCTTGCGGCAACCAGCGCTCTGGCTCGCGCCCAAAGAGCAGCAGTCCGGCTACGGTGACGCGATAATCCGGCGTGAGCGCACCCATGGTCTCCAGCGCCGGGTCCGTCACCGGGCGACCGGTGCGGCGGGCGCGCGCCTTCATGAAGTCGGCCAGCAGCGCCGGATGGAGATCGGCGGGGCGCGCACCGGGCACGACTTCCGTCTCGAAGTCCCCGTTGGCACGCGCCTGAAGCAGACCGCGGATTTCCTCGCCGCTGAGCACGGCATTGCCCGTCAGCATGCGGGCCAGGACGCGTCCATCGTCCAGGGCATGCACCTGACGGCTGCGGGGGACGTGCACGGCCAGCGCTGGTCCGCGCAGGGAGGGAACGATCTCCGGCGTGCCGAAAGCGATAGGGGGAAAGCAATGCGCCGCGGCAGCTTCTACCGCCGCTACAAAGCGGGCGGTGTCCGGCGCATTACCCGCCTCACCCGCCTGATCCAGGCCCAGGACAATCCGCCCGCCGTCGGTATTGGCCAGGGCCACCGCCGCCGCAGCGATAGCCTCCGGGTCGGGACGCGGCACGAAAACCAGCGACAGGTCGGCATCACGCTCCAGCGAAAGACGT
This sequence comes from uncultured Anaerolineales bacterium, assembly GCA_937135955.1. Classification (GTDB taxonomy): domain Bacteria; phylum Chloroflexota; class Anaerolineae; order Aggregatilineales; family Aggregatilineaceae; genus UBA2029. Next base: position 16,161 of record CAKZOB010000055.1, read on the forward strand.
TCGGTGTGCATGGCCCCCCCATGAGGCTGCTGGATTCCCTTCTGCCAAAGCTCAACGAGCTTGACGACAAGACTTCACCACAGAGAGGACGCAGAGCGGGAGATTATCTCTGTGTTCTTGCCGGCATCCTCTATGCCATTGCAGTTCAATGGCTCCTGCCCGGCCAGCGATCAGCGACCGGCGTCCTCATCGTCCGCGAAATCGTCCGCCTCGTCCATGTCGTCTGGTTCGTCGTCGAAAGCCTCGTCGCCCGCCTGCTCATACGCTTCATCGGGCAATGGCTCGTAGGGTTCTTCGTCCGCAGGCGATACGCCGTTGTCGAGCGCACTATCCGCCGGACGTTGCGCCTTTTCGCCGCGCACCAGCGCCATGCTCACCAGCACATCGTCGTCGGGCAGGTCGATCAACTTGACGCCGCTGGTGACGCGCCCGTAGACGTTGATGGACTCGATCTCGGTGCGCAGGGCGATGCCGCCCGCCGTGATCAGCGTCAGGCTGTCGTCGGGCTGCACCACCCGTGCCCCGATGATCCGTCCGGTCTTGCGCAGGTTCTTGGAAAGGGTGCGGATGCCGTAACCGTAGCGGCGCTGCCGCCCGTATTCGCGCAACGGGGTGCGCTTGCCGAAGCCGTATTCGGTCACCACCAGCAGGTCGCCGCGCGGATCGGTCACCACGTCCATGCCGGCGACTTCGTCGTCGGGGCGCAGGCGGATGGCGCTCACACCGGCGGCGGGCCGGCCCATCACGCGTACATCCTGCTCGTTGAAGCGGATGCTCATGCCGTTGCGCGTGACCAGGATCAAATCCTGGCGACCAGTCGTGCGCACCACCCAGCCCAGATAATCATCGGGATCGAGACTCATGGCGATCAGGCCATTGCTGCGCACGGCGGCGAAGGCGCTCACCGGCACGCGCTTGATGCGCCCGCGCCGGGTACACAGCACGAAGTACCCTTCCCGATCCTCGAAGGACGGCACCGAGGTGATCGCCGTGACGTATTCTTCCGGCTGCAGCGACAGAAAAGCGTTGATCAGCGTGCCCTTGGCCCCGCGCGCCGCTTCTGGGATCATGTAGGCGCGCTGCGCGTAGACTTTGCCCTGGTCGGTGAAGAACAGCACGTGATCGAGCGACCCCGCCGCGTAGAGATGCTCCACAGAGTCTTCCTCGCGGGTAGCCATGCCCGTCGCCCCTTTGCCGCCGCGTCGCTGCGAGCGGTAGGCGATCACCGGCACGCGCTTGATATAGCCCCGCTCGGTCAGGCTGATCAGCACTTCTTCGTCGCGGATGAGGTCACTGTCTTCGAAGTCGGTGACGACATCGAGCGCCAGTTCGGTGCGCCGGTCGTCGCCGTACTTCTCTGCCAGTTCGTTCAGATCGTCGCGGATGAGCGCCAGCACCTTGCGCGGCGAGCGCAGCAAGTCTTCCAGATAGACGATGTAGTCGCGAATCTGACGATACTCGTCCTCGATCTTCTGACGTTCCAGGGCGGCCAGGCGGCGCAGTTGCATATCCAGGATGGCCGTGGCCTGCGCCTCGGTGAGGGCGAAGCGCTCCATCAATTGGGCGCGGGCGATGTCGCTGTCGTCGGCCTGACGGATAGTGGCGATGATGTCGTCAATATGCGCCAGCGCTTTGAGCAGCCCTTCCAGAATGTGGGCGCGGGCGCGCGCCTTGGCCAGTTCGTACTCGCTGCGGCGGCGGATGACCGTGCGCCGGTGATCAATGTACAGGTGCAGGGCGCGGCGCAGGCTCAGCAGGCGCGGTTCGCCATCTACCAGCGCCAGCATCTGCACGCCAAAGGTTGTCTGCAGTTGCGTGTACTTGAACAGGCGGTTGAGCACCGTGCGCGGCTGCGCGTGCTTTTTCAGTTCAATGACGATGGACAGCCCGCGCCGGTCGGATTCGTCGCGCAGGTCGCTGATCATCTCCAGCCGCCCATCGCGCACCAGCGCGGCGATGCGCTCCAGAATGGACGCCTTGTTGACCTGGTAGGGAATCTCGGTGATGACAATGCGGTAGCGGTCGCCGCGCATCTCTTGAATCTCGGCGCGGGCGCGCATGACGATGCGCCCCTTGCCGGTGGCATAGGCTTCCTTCAGTTCGCCGCCGCCCACGATCAGCGCGCCGGTAGGGAAGTCTGGCCCTTTGATGTACTGCATCAGTTCGTCCACCGTGATCTGCGGGATGGCGTCGTCCGGCTCGCCCTCGTGAGCGATCATGCGATCGATCATGAAGGAGATGGCCGCGGCGACTTCGCGCAGGTTGTGCGGCGGGATGTTGGTCGCCATGCCGACGGCAATACCGCTGGTGCCGTTGATCAGCAGGTTGGGCAGTTTGGCGGGCAAGACCTGCGGCTCCTGCAACGATCCGTCGAAGTTGGGCATGAAGTCCACTGTGTTCATGCCGATGTCTTCGAGCAGTTCTTCGGCGATAGGAGCCAGGCGCGCCTCGGTGTAGCGCATGGCGGCGGCGCTGTCGCCGTCAATGCTGCCGAAGTTGCCCTGCCCATCAATGAGCGGGTAGCGCATGGAGAAGTCTTGCGCCATACGCACCATCGCGTCATAGACGGCCTGATCGCCGTGCGGGTGATACTTGCCCAGCACCTCGCCGACGATACGCGCCGACTTCTTATAGGCGGAGTTGGCGCGGATGCCCATGTCGTACATGGCGTAGAGGATGCGGCGATGCACCGGTTTGAGGCCATCGCGCGCATCCGGCAAAGCCCGTGCCACGATCACGCTCATCGCGTAATCGAGGTACGAGGAGCGCATTTCCTGATCGATCTTGACCTGGCGGACAATGCCGATATCCATAGACTCTACTCAGTCGTTTTCCTGACTATACAGAGCTGCCCTGCGGGCGAACAGCGCATCACAAAATCAGCCGGGCGACCAATGAGCGCGGGTCGCCCGGTGTTGATCATGTGTCCACGCAGGGCCAGCGCCGGCCCGGTCGCGGCCCTCCGGCTAACCCCGCGATTGCGCAGATAGATTATAGCTCAACAGGAGTCGGCGGGCGAATTTCAGGGGTGCATGCACAGGGTAATCGCGCGGCTGCGCGCCGTGCCCTGGCGCGGAACCCCATCCCCGCCTGCGACGTAGTAGAAAGTAGCCCTGGTGAGAGGGAAAAGCGAACCATGCGGCAGGTGCAGACCGGGCAGCAGCAGTATACTAGGGGGCACTCGGTGTGCCAGTGAGGAGGCTGGCATGGATGGTGCCTTGATCGGTCAGGTGCTCAACGGGTACGTCATCGTGCGCCCGATCGGCACGGGGGGGATGGCTCGCGTCTACACCGCTTACGAGCTGGAGACGCAGCAGCCGGTTGCCATCAAGATCATGCTGCCGGAACTGAGCGCCGACGAGAGCTTCCGCACCCGCTTCTGGCGCGAAGCCGAACTGATGATCACCCTGCGCCATCCGCACATCGTGCTCGTGTATACCTATGGTGAATGGCGCGGTTACCTGTACATCGTCATGCAACTGATCAAGGGGCCGACGCTGGAAAACGTGCTGCGCCATCACCGCTTTTCGCCGCTTACGGCCTGGCAGATCGTGCGCCCTGTCGCCGACGCCCTGAGCTATGGGCACGATCACGGCGTGCTGCACCGCGACCTGAAGACTGGCAACATTCTGATTGAGCGCGTCGGTGAGGGCAATCATGTCTACCTGACCGACTTTGGCCTGGGCAAGCGCCCTCACTTGGATACGCGCCTGACGGCAACCGGCATTTCGGTGGGCACGCCGGAGTATATGGCTCCTGAAGTCGCCCTGGGCGAAGCAGCCGATCACCGGGCCGACCTGTATTCCTTTGGGGTCATTCTCTACGAATTGCTGCTCGGTGTCCTGCCCTTCCAGGGGGCCAACGAGCAGATGACCGCGCTGGCGCACATTGACGAGCCGGTGCCCCTGCCACGCACCCACCATCCGCGGTTTCCGTTGACCCTGCAGGCATTGTTGTTGCGCGCCCTGGCCAAGGAGCCAGAGGCCCGCTTTCAGTCTGCCAGGGAGATGCAACGCGCCTATTATGACGCCGTGCAGGCGCTCGATCCTGAGACGCGGCGCATGTGCTTCTGGGCGATTTGAGAGCGCTCAGAAGCCGCTCGAAAATCTCGCCCCTTGCCCCCCGCCGGCGAGAGAGCAAGCGCAGAATTGAAGCCCCCCTCCGCGCGCGGAAAGGGAATTCGGGGGTGAGGTAACCCTGCTGATCGGGACTTCTCAAGGGTCTCCAGCGTTTTCCAGGCGTGCGCACAGGGCCTTGTTTCCCAACACGCGGAATCCGCGGCGGTGGGCCGCCTACCTCGACCCCCGTCCGTCGCGCAGGGCGTGAATGCGCGGCAACGCCTGGCGCAGCGCCCGTTCGCGGTGAGTGAGATAGCGCGCCTTTTGGTCGGCAGGCAGTTGATGCACCTGGCCGAGCAACATCCCCCAGGTCGGCACGTAAAAGATAGACTCAAAGGGAAACCCAGGGATACGCAGCGGATCGGCCTGTTCCAGGATCACCCCCCGCAATGTCCCTTCGAAGAAAGATAGAGCATTGGGCGCAACTCCCACGGCGATCACGGTACGGAACTGCGCGCCGCGCCGTTCGCGGGGCACACCGTCGAGCCGGGCCAGGCAGTAGGTGATGATGGCTTCGTCGCTCATGCGCCCCTGCCCGATCCAGCGCCGCACGCGGATACCGGGTTCACCGCCCAGGGCGTCAATCTCCACGCCCGTGTCATCGGCGATGACCACGAATTGGTCGGGCGGCAGGTGTTGCAGATAGGCGCGCGCCTTGAGCAGCGCATTTTCTTCCAGAGTCGAACCTGTCTCCGGCACATCGAGGGTCAGGCCCAGGTCAGCAGGAGACAGGATGTCCAGCCCCAGGGTGCGCATGATCTGGCGCACTTCTCCCACTTTGCCAGGGTTCGTAGTGGCATAGAACAGTTGGCGCATTGTACTTCCTTGCTACGAGGTGTCTATGACGGGCGAAGTGTACTGCACCGCCCTGCCAATGACAAGCGCCCCATGCGCCCCAAGCCGTGCTGCTTGTGCAGTATGACAATACATTAGCGCTGGTGTTGCCAGGTACGTATGGTAGAATCAAAATCAGAAGCAAGTTGACCCAAGGAGTCAAATCATGCTCAAGAAGCGCTTTCTGAAAAGTGGCAAGGTGAAGGTCGAATTCACCGTACCGGATGCCATTGCCGCCAATGCCGAAAACGTCTTCCTGGTGGGCGACTTCAACAACTGGGACGAGTCTGCTACACCGATGACGCGCTATAAAAACGGCAAGTTCAAAGTAACGCTTGATCTCGAACCCAATCGTGAGTATCAATTCCGCTATCTGGTGAACGGCTCTCAGTGGCACAATGACTGGGACGCCGACCGCTACGTAGCCAACCCCTTCAGCGGCGACAATTCGGTCGTCAGCACCAGGCCAGAATAGCCGCAGCGCCGGTTGGCATGGATACGACCGGGGGACGTTCTGCCTACTTGATGACCTCTGGCGGCGTCCCGCCCAGATTTTCTGATTGTCCGCCGCCCGTACCGCCGTCGCGCTGTACGGGCGGCTGTAGCTTGATGCAGGGGAGTGTGAAGAAGCCAGCATGATCCGACTCGGACGCGAATCGCTGGAGGCGCTGTTGCGCCGCGAATGGCTGGTCACCAACGGCATCGGCGGTTACGCCATGGGCACGCTGGCCGGGGCGCGCACACGGCGCTATCACAGCCTGCTCACCGCGTCGCTGCGACCTCCGACCCGCCGTACGGTGCTGGTGGCCAACCTGGACGCCTGGGTGGACATTGACGGGCGACGCTCGCCGCTGGCGACTCATGAGTGGGCCGCCGGCGTGATCCTGCCGGACGGCTACCGGCACCTGGAGAGTTTTCGGCTGGAGGGGGCGATCCCCGTCTTCGTCTGGGGTCTGGGCGACGTGCGCATCGTACAGCGCATCTGGATGGCGCACGGGCACAACACGACCTACGTCACCTATTCCTATGTGCGTGGCACGTCGCGCGTGCGGCTGGTGCTCAAACCGCTGTGCACTTTCCGCGACCATCACAAGCTGACGCGCGGCGGCTACCCGGTGGAAGTGACCCCGCTGCCGGTCTCGCCCGCCTGTGGCGAAGGGGTGCGCGTCACCCTCTCGCCCGACCGCGATGGGAACGACGGCGGTTCATTCCGCATCTTCGCCAACCAGGGGACGATTGCGCCAGATGCCGAATGGTGGTGGTCATTTCACCTGGCCGAAGAAAAGCGGCGCGGTCTGGACGACCAGGAAGACCTCTTCGCCGCGGCAACCGTCATGGCTGATCTCGACCTGGGCAGCACGCTGGCACTGGTCTTCACCGCCGAAGCGGACGACCCCCTGCCCTGGCACGATGCCCTGCTGGCCGAGCAGCGGCGTCAGCAAGCCCTGCTGGCTCAGGCCGATCTGGACGAGGCCCCACCCTGGGTGCAGCAGCTCGCCCTGGCCGCCGATCAGTTCATCGTCACGCGCGACATCGGCGGACAGCCGGGCAAGAGCATCCTGGCCGGTTATCCCTGGTTCAGCGACTGGGGCCGCGACACGATGATCGCCCTGCCGGGCCTGACGTTAGCTGTGGGCCGGACCGTGGAGAGCGGCGAGATTCTGCGCACCTACGCCCGCTTCGTAGACCAGGGCATGTTGCCCAACCGCTTCCCCGACGCGGGTAGCGCGCCCGAATACAACACCGCAGACGCCACGCTGTGGTATTTTCAGGCGCTCTACGCGCATTGCCAGGCAGCAGGCGCTGCCGACGAAGTGTGCCGCGAGCTATATCCTGTGTTGACCGACATCTTGCGTTGGCATGTGGAAGGCACGCGCTACAATATCCGTATGGACCCGGCGGATGGTCTGTTGTTCGCCGGCGAGCCGGGGCTGCAACTCACCTGGATGGACGCCAAGATTGACGACTGGGTGGTCACGCCGCGGGTGGGCAAGCCGGTGGAAATCAACGCGCTGTGGGTCAACGCCCTGCGCATCACCGCGACGCTGGCCGCCGCGCTGGGATGCGAGGAGGACGCCGCCCAATATCACGCCATGGCCGACCGCGCCCTGATCAGCTTCAACCGGCGTTTCTGGTACAGCGGCGGCTATCTCTATGACGTGGTAGACGGGCCAGACGGTGACGATCCCACGCTGCGCCCGAACCAGATTCTCGCCGTGTCGCTGCCGTTCCCGCTGCTGGAAGGCGAGCGGGCGCAGGCAGTGGTAGATATCTGCGCGCGTGAACTGGTCGTCAGCTATGGCCTGCGCAGCCTAGCTCCCGACGAATCCGACTATACCGGCTACTACAGCGGCGACGTATTGCAACGCGACCGCGCCTATCATCAGGGCACGACCTGGGCCTGGTTGCTGGGTGCGTTTGCCATCGCTCATTACCGGGTCTATGGCCGGGCCAGCACGGCCTGGAGTTACCTGGAGCCGCTGGCCGATCATCTGGCGGACTATGGCATGGGCACAATCAGCGAAATCTTCGACGGCGACCCGCCCCATCAGGCGCGTGGAGCCATCGCCCAGGCGTGGAGTGTAGCCGAAGTCCTGCGCGCTTATCGCATCCTGGAAAGGGCATTGCTCAAGGAACAGACCGCCGCCACCAAGGAGCATAGCGTATGACCCCCCTGCAGCCGCCGGCTTCGCCCAGCCGGGCCTATCGGCTGATCCTTTCCGGCGCGGCGCTGCTCTTCCTGGCCGTGTTGACGGTGGCGCTGCTGATTCTGCTGCTGGACGACGCCCGCGAGCGCACGCAGCAGCAAGAGTTTTCGGCAACACTCACCGCCATTGCCGCCAATCTGGCTTTTGCGCAAGCCGAGATGACCGCTGCCGCGGGTGATACGCCGCTGACAGCCGGTCAATACGACTTCGCGGTGCGCGACGACACAGTGACCTATCGGGCGGGCGGTTCGTGCGACGCCCAGGAAGTCGGCGGGCAGGTCATGAGCGTAGAGAGATTGCCGACCGATGCTTTCGCGCTGCTGGTGTGGGGCGACTATCTCGCGCCGCGGTTGGTGCTGACTGGCGAAGTAGCCGGGTATCCGCCGGGGACATGGGCACTGACATTGCCTGGCAGCGTGCACCGGCGCATCTGGATACAGGTCACCGGCGCGGGACGCACGCTCTCCGCGCCGGTGGAGGTAATCTTCAGCGCCGGAGACTGCGCTCACAACGCCGCCGACGTGATCTTCGAGCAGCAGCCCTGAGCGGACTCACCGCCCGCCGCGAAAACTCACCTGGACATTGGCGGGCACCACACCGTCGGGGAACTGCGCTTTGACTTCTTCGGCCAGCAGGTCAGCGCCCAGCACGGTGCCGCGCCGCACCACGAAACGCGGCGGCACGGTCGAGTTTTTGCCGATGCACACGATGCCCAGGTCCGGCCCAGGGATGATTTCCCCCACGCGCGCGCCCTGACCCACCACCACGCCTTTGTCTATGACTGCCCGCTCAATCACCGCGTCGCGTTCGACGTAGCTGTCAGTAAGGATCACGCTTTCGCGGACGACAGCGTTTGGCCCGACGAACACGCCCGGCGATAGCACGCTGCGAATCACGCGCGCCCCGCTGGAAATGACCGAGCCATCGGTGATCAGGCTATCTTCGATGATGGCTCCCCGGTCAATACGCACCGGCGGACGCTCTTCGCTGCGGGTGTGAATGATCCACGAGCGGTCGTTGAGATCGAGCGAGGGCGGCGAGCCGAGCAAGTCCATGTGCGCTTCCCAATACGCATCAATGGTGCCCACGTCAATCCAGTAGCCGCCGAAAGGATAAGCCATCACGCGCATCCCCAGCTCGATCATCCGCGGGATGATGTTGTAGCCGAAGTCGTGTTTCGAGTCGGGGCGGGCGGCGTCCTCGCGCAGCAGCTCTTCCAGCACGTCCAGCCGGAAGACATAAACGCCCATGTTGGCCAGGTCACCAGGGGGCACCGCGGGCTTTTCGACAAATTCTATAATGCGGTTGTTCTCGTCCACGGCCATGATGCCATAGCGCGACGCCTCGCTGAGCGGCACCCGGATGACGCAGACAGTCGCGTCGGCCCGGTTTTCCTCGTGATAGCGGACGAGCATATCGTAGTCCATCTCATAGATGTGGTCACCGGAAAGGATCAGGATATTGCGCGGCGATCCGCGGCGGATGAAGTTGATGTTCTGGGTGACGGCATCCGCGGTGCCCGCGTACCAGTCGGTATCGTGTCGCCCCTGGTAGGGTTGCAGCAACCGCACGCCGCCGGTGAAAGTGCGGTCAAGGTCCCAGGGACGGCCCAGCCCAATATGCTCGTTGAGGCTATGCGGGCGATACTGCGTCAGGACCAGCACATCGAAGATGCCCGAATTGACGCAGTTGCTCAGCGCAAAGTCTATGATGCGGTATTTTCCGGCGAATGGCACAGCCGGCTTGGCGCGTTTGGCGGTCAAGACGCCCAGGCGACTGCCCTCACCCCCTGCCAGAATCACGGCTCGCGTGCGCATAACCCGTCGCTCCTCCTGATGCGTGCAAAACCACTCTTCGTCAAGAATCTCACTTCCAGCTCAACCAACACCCAACCTGTCCCCAGTATAGCATGAGCCTGCAACGGTTGCGCGTGCGGGGTTTCTGCTTTCTGCGGGTGCATCTCACGAAAGTTCACGGTGGGCTGATAATGTATCAGACCTGCCTTGAGGGGTGCGGACAAATGTGACAGGCTGTGTGCTGCGCTTCGGTTTACCTCACCCCCAGCCTCGCTACGCTCGGCGAGGCGCGCCAGCGCCGAGCGGGGGTGAGGTAAGAAGCCCCACACCGGGCACATCGCTGAGAACCTTTGCGCGTACTCAGTTTTGGGGGTGCATTTCACAAAAGCTCACCCCAGAGCACGGCTTCAGAAATCCGCCTCAGTTCGCTTGCACTCGTGAACCCAACTGAAATGCACCCTGCCTGAGCCACAACAGGTATGGCACTGTAGAAAAGAGCAGGTGCCAGACCTTGATCTGCGCCGAGTCGAGGAGAAAGTGAGCAAAGAAAGTGTGGGACGAAAAACGCCCCCTACTCCAGTGCGATCGAGCGCAGCAGGTCTTCGCGCAGGATGATGATATGCTGCCGGTCGAAGCGGATCGCGCCAATCTCTTCCAACATGCGCAGCGCCCGGCTGACTGTCTCTGGCGTGGTCGCCAGGTGCGCCGCGATCGTCGCGCGGGTGATCACCGGATCGTCCGCCGTTCTCTCGTCCAGTTGACGCAGCAGAAAGCGGGCCAGCCGCGCGGGCACCGAATAGAGCGCCAGGTCTTCTGCCTGCTGCACCAGGTCACGGATGCGTGCCGTCAGGATACTCAGGGCGGTCAGCGCCAGCTCTGGTCGCCGTTCCAGTTCCATCCGCAAGACCGCCGAGGGTAACACCCATGCCACCGTGTCCGTCAGGGCCACCGCGCTGGCCGCATTGGGGCCGCCATCCAGGGCGGGGATGTCGTTGAACGAGTCGCCGGGGCCGGGCAGGCGCAGCACATATTCGCGCCCGCCGGGGCTGAGACGGAAGATTTTCACGCGGCCCGCTTCGACGATCCACAGTCCGGCGGACGGCTCATCCTGCACAAAGAGCATTTCGCCAGCGGTGAAGCGCCGAAAGACAGCCCGACTGGCCAGAGCGATCACGTCGGCAGGGCTGAGCGCGGAGAAATAGGGCAATGCCGCCAGCCGCGCGGTCAGCGAGGATTCCGGCTGAGGGGCGGTGCTATCAGGGGACATGACGGGAGATGGTCCCTTCAGCAGTGCGCTGGAAAGATCAAGGACTGCTGGACTATTGTGTCATACGCCCTCCGCCAGGGCAACCAATGCCACCCGCTGAGCAGGGGGATTGCCTCAAACCGCTTGCCGCTTTACCTCACCCCCACGTCAGCGCCGAGCGAAGGTGAGGTAAGAAGCCCCACACCGAGCACATCGCTGAGAACCTTCCCTGACACCCCTGCGGGCGAAGGGGAGCGCCTGAGCGAGAGACAGTAAGCCCCCTCGCCCCGCGACGCCGTCGCGAGGGAGAGGGGATAGAGGGGTGAGGGGCAGCAGACTGCGGCAAATCGCCCGCCACAGTTTGCACACACCCCGTCGCCTTCCCGCCTTGCAGCGCCCGATCCCGCGTGCTACACTACCGGCAGCCTGAGGTGGTCGTCCAACCTGCTTCTGACCGGCGCGCGAGCGCTTCTGCACATCCATTTCATTGGTTTGGTGGAGAAACAACCATGCCCGTCCGCACCCTGACGCGCTTCTTGCTGGCAGTAACGGTCCCCGTGTTCCTGTCGCTGAATGGCTTCGGCTCTGCCATGGCGCAGAGCGGAGCCGATGCCACTGTCATTCCCGACCAGCTCAATCTGCGCAGCGGCCCCGGCACCGAATATAGCATCGTCGCCAAGTTGCCGCGCGGCACAGCGCTGACCTTGTTGGGGCGCGATGATGTGCCCGCCAACGGTCTATGGCTCTACGCCCACACAGGCGATGGTGCCGAGGGCTGGGCGCTGTCGGACTACCTGGAGGTGCGCGCTGACCTCGACCTCGAATCGTTGCCCGTCCGACCTGCGACAGGCACGCCCATCACCACACAGACACAGCCCGCTGCCGCCGTTCAGCCGCCCGCCGCCGGTTTTCCCGAAGGAACGGGCATTCCCGCTCAGACCACTGCGGCGGTGAACCTGCGCGTTGGGCCGGGCACGGGCTACCGCGTCATCACCACGCTGTCGGCGGGGCTGGCGGCGCTGGCCAGGGGACGCGACGGAGCAGCGGAATGGGTCTTTGTCACGGTCAGCGGGCAGGAGGGCTGGGTCTATGCCAGCTATCTGCAACTGCTATCCGGCGAAGTCAGCGCTCTGCCGCTGGTAGAGACCATTGTGACGGTCACCGCCGGCGCACCGGCAGCGGCAACTGGCGGCCTCGCCGTGCCTGCGCCTGTCCGCAGCGGGCCAGGGCTGAGCAGCTTCGGCTACGGCGGTCATGTGGATAGTTTCGCCTATCCCGATCTGATGCGCTACGCCGGTATGACCTGGGTCAAGCGGCAGATTCGCTTCTCGTGGGGAGCGCCGGGCGGCATTGCCGCGGGCGCGATCGAGCAGGCGCACGCCAACGGTTTCAAGATTCTGCTGGGCATCGTCGGCAACGCCAACGACGTGCTACAGCCGGGCTACTTCGAGGAATATGCCCGTTTTGTGGGCGAAGTGGCGGCGCTGGGGCCAGACGCGATCGAGGTGTGGAACGAACAGAATATTGACCGCGAATGGGCGCATGGGCATATTGACCCGGCCAGCTACACCCAACTGCTGGCCCTGGCCTACAACGCGATCAAGAGCGCCAACCCCAACGTGGCCGTGATCAGCGGCGCGCCCGCGCCCACCGGTGCCGAGGGCGCTTTTGGCACGGATGCCGTGTGGAACGACGATCGCTACGTGCGCGGGATGGCCGCCGCCGGAGCAGCCCGTTACATGGACTGCATCGGCGCGCACTACAACGAGGGCATCGTCGCCCCCTCGCAGACGGCGGGCGACCCGCGCGGCAACTACTACACGCGCTACTTCTGGGGCATGGTCAATACCTACTATAGTGCCTTCGGAGGGGCGCGTCCGGTGTGCTTCACCGAGCTAGGCTACCTGTCGCCAGAAGGACTTGGCCCACTACCCGCTCATTACGCCTGGGGGGCAGATACCAGCGTGGCCGAGCAGGCTCGTTGGCTGGCCGAGGCGGTGCGCCTGGCCCGCAACAGTGGGCGGGTGCGGCTGGTCATCATCTGGAATGTGGACTTCACCAACTATGGGGGCGATCCAATGGCCGGATATGCCATCGTCCGGCCCGGCGGGAGTTGCCCGGCCTGCGATGCGCTGGCCGGACGTTAGCGGCATTGCCAGGCAACGGCACGCCGCCCTGCGTCGGGGCAGCCCGGAGATTCGGTTGATGAGCGAGAAATCACCGGCAGACCAACTGCCACCTGTGGAACCGCCGCTTCCTCCTCAGCGAGAACGGCGCGTCTCTCCCGCAGGGCGGCGCGAGGAGTCGCGCCATTTGCCGGTCACGACCGTCAAGCCACAATTCGCGGGTCAGGTCAAAGCGTCGCCGCCGCCGCCTTCGCCTCGCCCCCGGCGACGGGCGCTGCGCCTGCCGCAGGGCTTCTTTTCCGCCCTGCTGACCGGCGCGCTCTTCGCCTTTCCGCTGATGCTGGCCGCGCTGACGCTGCCGCCTTTTTCGCTGTTCGATGTGGCTGGCCTGGTGGAGCAGCGGGCCGACGACAAAAGCGTCAGCGAGGCCGCCGCTCAGGTGCGCTTCACGCTCACGGCGGCAGCGCCGCAGATCGAGCACGCGGGTCTGACGTTGCGGGCGGAAGGCGAAGCATCTGTCGCCCCCCTGGAAATCGGCTTGGTGGCGCTATCGCCAGCGGACTTTCTCGCCCGGAAGTTTCCCGCGTCGGGCTGGCACTGTCCCGCCGATCTGCCGCCCAATCACGCCCTGGCCAGCGCAATTTATAGCCTGGCGCGCAAAGGCGCGTTGCCGGAACGCCTAACCGTGCGCGTGACCCCTCTGGCCGGGGGGACGGACAGCGCGGCGCTGGAACTGCACCTGTGGAATGCCAGCACTGGCCACTGGGAATATGTGCCCGCCAGTGCCGACGAAGCTGGTGCGCTGGAGGTCACGCTATCCTACGTGCCGCGCTGCCTGGCCCTGCTGCGCGAAACCGGTCAGAGTCGGCGGCTGGCCCTGGCATTGGGCCTGCAAGATGTTCTGAGCACAGACGTGCTCGCCGCCAACCCGATCGTCGTGCCGGGCCGTCTGCGCCCGACGCGCACCGGCGCGCTCGATGTGGTGCTGGCCCCCGGTTACAGCACGGGCGAAGGCTATGCGGTCATGCCGCACGCGCAGAACTACGCCGATCCCGCTGTCATTGATCTCGCTACTGTGCAGACCTTGCTGGAAAACCCCGCCCTGCGTGCCGAGCACGCCCGTCAACTCGCCGCCTTCGCCCTGGCCGATAGCGGCCATGCCGGGCTGGTGCTGGACTACCGCGCCATGCCCCTGAGCCTGCGCGACGCCTATACGGCTTTCGTGCGCGAGCTGGCCGGGCTGCTGGATCACGGCGGGCAGGCGTTGACGGTGATTGTGCCCATGCCGGTGTCGTTGGGCGAAGGGGTCTGGGAGACGGGTGGCTACGATCTGGCGGCGTTGGGACATCTGGTTGATACGCTGGTGCTGCTCGGCCCGCCCGATCCGGCGGCGTATGTTCCTGGTGGGAGCGTCGAACAGGCGCTGGACTGGGCGGTGAGGCAGGTCAGCCGGGGGACGCTGGCGCTGGGCGTGAGCGCCCTCAGCGTTGCGGAGACTCCCGACGGCACGCTGTTGCCGGTGGATTTCGCCGAGGCGCTCGCTTATGTAGGCGAAGTGTCGCTCGAACCGGCGCACGAGGTCACGCCTGGGCAGACGATTGCCGCCCGCCTGACTCATCCGTCGGGCATCCGCGCCGAATGGGGCCTGAGTGAGCCGGAACGCACTCCCTTTGTCCGCTACTACAGTCCGGAGGGCGCGCTGCTGCGCACGATGTGGATCACCGACGCTGAAGCGCTGAGCGCGCGCCTGCGCCTGGCCGCCGATCACCGGTTGGGGGGCGTTTTCGTCGCCGACCTGCTGAGCCGTGACGCGACGCCTGGCCTGGTGGCGGCGCTGCTGTCCTACCGCCTGGATCGCCCGCTGGAAGCGCCCTCCTTTGCACTGGAATGGCGTGTGCGTGCGGATGAGGTGGTCGTGGCGCGCGCTGAGGCAGCGCCCGATCAGCCGTTCACCTTCACCGCCTGGGAACGTCCCGGCCCGTTGACCGTCGGGCTGTGGCTGGGCGACACTCTGCTGAGCGAGGCGACGATCACCGTCGCCGCCCCCGAACCGACCCTCACGCCAACCGTCACACCGGCACCCCCGACACCAACGGCAACTGTATCCCTGGCAACGCCGGTCGTGCCCGCCCCGGCGGAAACGCCTGCGCCCGCTCTGCCCGACCTGAACACGCTGCCGACGGTTGATCCGGCCTGGCTGACGGTTGATCTGGGCACGACGTTTGAGGCAGGGGTGCACGTGGGCAAGTTGAGCCGCTCACTGCTCCAGGCGGGGCGCATGTCCATGAAGTGGATCGCGCTGGACGCGCGCTACCGGGTGGGGGCCATGCCCGGCGCGCAGCAGGACGCCATCGTCCAGGGGCAGGGCAACGGGTTCAAGGTGCTGCTCAGCGTCAGCGGCGACGTGGACGAATTCGCGGCGCTCGATCGGGCGGAATACCTGTCCCTGTTCACGACGTACATGTCCGGCCTGGCCTCCTATGGCCCGGATGCCATCGAGGTCTGGCCAGAAGCCAACGCGCTGATGTCCCCCGAAGACTATCTGCGCCTGCTGGCTCTGTCGTACAGCGCCATCAAAACGGTCAATCCCGGCATCCTGGTCATCAGCGGGGCGCTGCGCCCGCAAGACGATCCCGCCGCGCCGGACGAGAGCGACGCAGCCTACGCGCAGGCTCTGGCCCAACTGGGCGTGGCGCAATTCGCCGACTGCCTGGGCGTGCACTATACCCTCGGCGCGGTGCCACCCGTGAACACTGAAGGCGATCCGCGCGGCGCAAGCCCCATCTACTATCTGCCGGAGATCATCGAGCGGGTCAGCAGCGCGTTTGCCACGGACAAACCGCTGTGCTTCACGCGATTGGGCTACCTGTCGCCGGAAGGATTACCACCCCTGCCGCCTGAGTATGCCTGGGCGCAGGGCACGACGGTGGGCCAGCAGACGCGCTGGCTGATGGACACCGTCGGACTGGGCCTGAGCAACCCGCAAATACGCCTGATGATCCTGTGGAGTCTGGATCGCAGCGCCTTCGCCGAGGGCAGCCCGGAGGCAGGCTACGCGCTGATCCGCCCGGATGAGTCATGCCCGGCCTGCGAGGCGCTCGCTCCTCTGCTCAAGGAAAAATGAGACAGGCGCTCGGCCCTGTTTGTCTGCGGCATCTCTATGCATTACCCACAAGTCTCCCCTCACCCCTACATCCCCTCTCCCAACGCTGTGGGCGAGGGGACTTACTGTCTGTCGCCCAGGCACTCCCCTTCGCCCGCAGCGCGGGAGAAGAGGCCGGGGGTTGAGGGGGCTTTTCAGCGTTCGCGCCAGTTCCACAGCATCCGCAGCAACGCCAGCCCTGCCAGCCCCAGACCGACCCCGCCCAAAGTCTGCTCGCCGCCCACGTAGAGGATGGTGCTGCTGACCGCGATGCCGGCGAAGATAACCGCCCCGGCCAGGCGTGACACAGCATGTTCCAGACGCGCTACCCGGCGTTCGGCATCCGGCGCGAAGGAGGCGCGCATGGTCAGCTCGCCCCGATCAGCGCGACGCAGCATGTCTTCGGCCAGCGCCGGTATCTGGATGATCCGTTTCAGCAGGTCTATGCCAGTATCGCGCAGCAAGGCGACCTGCTGCCCGCTGAGCAGGGCGCACACCGTCTCCGGGTCGAGCAGGTCGCTCGGAGTCAGCTTGAGCGGCAGCGGCCCGGCGGTCAGGTCTTCGCGCTCGGCCAGCAGTTCGCGGGCGAAGGGAGCGATCTCGCGCCAGGGGTCGAAGGCCGGGTCCAGGCCCGTTGCCAGCCCGCTGAGGATGCCCACACAGCGCGTCAGGTAGAGGAAATCCTGCGGCACCTGGAAAGGCAGGGCGAAGAGCAAATCGCGGAATTCGCGCCCCAGCGCGGCCATTTCCTGAAACTGCATGGCGCTGATCTCGGCCATGCTCATGCCCCACACCCGGTCAAAGACCTGCCGCGACGCTTCCTCGATGCGCTCCAGATCAGCGCCAGGCAGCAACACGCCCAGCCGCTGATAGGACTGTACCAGCCGGTGCGCGTCGCGGGCGGTGAGGGCGTAGAGCGTCTCACGTAGTCCCGCCTCGATCTCCGGCGTCAGCCGCCCGGCCATGCCGAAATCCACGAAAATCAGGTAGAAAGGCCGCCCGCGCAAGGGTGTGCCGTCGGCGTGTTGCCCGCTGCCCGATGGCGAATCCGGATCGAGGGGGTAAACGAACAGATTGCCGGGGTGCGGGTCGGCGTGGTAGAAGCGCTGGATGAACACCATCCACAGATAGGTGTTGATCAGGCGGCGGGCCACATCGCGCCGGTCTATACCTGCCGCTTCGATGCGCTCGAAGTCGGTGATCTTGATGGCGGTCACGTCTTCCAGCGTGAGCACGCGGTGAGTAGAGTGCTCGCGGTAGACGCGGGGGATGTAAATGCCCTTGTTGTTAGCGAACATCCGCGCGAAGGTCTCGGCGTTGTCCGCTTCGTGGGTGTAGTCCAGCTCTTCCAGCAACACCGCGCTGAACTCGTCCAGCAGGGCGGGCACGTTGGCACGGCGGGCGACGAAGGGGATGCGCATGGCCCAGCGCGCCACTACCCCCAACGCCTTGAGATCGGTCCCCACCAGGCGTTGAATGCCGGGCCGCTGCACCTTCACCACCACCCGGTCACCATCGGGCAGGCGGGCGCGGTGCGCCTGTCCCAGCGACGCGGCGGCGATGGGCGTCGTGTCGAAGGAGGTGAAGCGCGTTTCGAGCGGCCCCAGTTCCTCGACCAGCACGCGGCGAATCTGGGGGAAAGGCACGCTGGGGACTTCGTCTTGTAGCGTGGCCAGTTCGGCGATCACTTCGGGCGGCAGCACGTCCACCCGGCTGGAGATGAACTGACCGAGCTTGATCATCACGCCGCCCATGTCCGCCGCCAGCAGGCGGAATTCGCGCGCCCAGCGCACCAACCGCGCCGGACGCCCCCGTGCCACGCGCTCCCGCCCGGCGATGCGACGCAGCAGCAGTTCCCAGAAGATCACACGGGCGAACAGCCATGCTGCAAAGCGCAGTGTGCGCCGGTAGCGCCGCCAGTCAATGGGCTGTGCGGCGAGCAGCGCCAGTCGTTCTTCGCCGCTGAAAGGCGCAGTGCGAACGTGCCCATCGGGCGAGAGCGTCGGCATTGGCTCGTGAGAGCGATCCTGGTCGCTGCGTCCGCCAGTGACCACGCGATCGGGCGCGGGATCGGCCACTGTCAGTCTCCTGTTGTGAGCTGTCCCGGCGTGCTACCCTTCCGCCTTGACGAAGTGAATGCGCAGGTGCGCCTGCTCGAAACGGGCGCTCTCCGTCTTTAGATTCCACAGCGCATAGGGTAGCACAATATTGCGCCGGTAAGGGCCGACGCGCAACGTCAATTCGTCCGCTGCGCGGTAGAGATCGAGATCGCGTTTTTCGGCGAAGGGCAGCGGCACGATCAGGTAGTAACCACCGTTCCCGTCCGGCTCGATACGATGCGTCTGCTCGCGGGCCATCACCTGGGCCGGATTCTGATCGCCGTAGAGGGCGTTTGCCAGGCGACGCAGGGCGGCCATGCCGCCCACTTCTTCGTCGAACATGGGGGCCTGCAACAACGGCAGCTCGCCGAACGCCTCGCGAATGTAGGCGATGTTCTCCGCCTGACGCGCCTTCCAGGCGCTGAAGTAGGGATCGGTGACGGTGTCGGGAATAACGCGGTTGCACAGCACGGCGTCTACCGCATAGCCGTACAGATTCAGGTAGGTATAGGTGCGCTGCGTCTCGCGGATCACCATGCGCTCCGGATTGACCACCAGGCGCAGGCTGCTGCGTTCCGGATCGGTCAGAATCTCGCGCACCGTGTCGAGGGTGTCGAACAGGCCGTTGATGCTGTCCAGCGTCTCGTCGTCGGGCAGGTCGGCCCCGATTAGCGGTTTGGCGACGGGGCGCAGCAGCCGCCCGCTGGTACCGCGCATCAGGTTAGTGATGCGCTGGAACCACCAGCGCGTGGTATCGGGCAGGCTGAGCAGGCGCAACGTCTCGGCGGTGGGCGCGGCGTCTACGATCAACACGTCGAAGTCGCCATCCTCCACATATTTGTTGATCCACAACAGATGCGCGCCTTCTTCCAGGCCGGGCAGGATGGTCACCTCCTCGGCGACGATCTCATTGACCTGCCGCTCGCTGAGCACGCTGAGCATCCAGCGTTGAATGCGCCCCCAGTATTTGTCCATCGAGTAGCGCGCGTCCACTTCTTGCGCCCACAGATTATCGAGGATGCGCACCGGTTCCGGCCCGATGCTCACTTCCAGCGAATCGGCCAGGGAGTGAGCGGTGTCGGTCGAGATGACAATGGTGCGCAACCCCAGGTCGGCGCAACGCAGGGCGGTTGCCGCGGAGATGCTGGTCTTGCCCACGCCTCCTTTGCCTGTATGGACGATAATGCGCATGAACTTACACCTTTCCCGTCAGATATATGCTGGACGATGCGGATGATCTCTCTACCATACCATACGCCCAGGTCGCCCAAACGATGCACAGACCTGCCCAGATTCTAGCAGCAGCAAGCAAACTTCCGAAGCTTGCCGGACTTCGGGGGTGCGTGCAAACTGTGACGGGCAATTTGCGGCAGTCTGCTGCCCCTCACCCCTGAATTCCCTTTCCCGCGCGCAATCGCGCGGGGCGAGGGGACTTGCTGTCTGTCGTGTCGCCTGCAGGCGCTCACCTCACCCCCGCTCGGCGCTGGCGCGAGGCTGGGGGTGAGGTAAAGCGGCAAGCGGTTTGATGCAATCCCCCTGGGGCGCATTTCAGGCTAGTTCACAAGACCCGACAAGCCCAAACGGGTCTGATGCATGATCAGCCGACCGTGAACTCCTGTGAAATGCGCCCGGTGATTATGGACCAGTGGTGTTGGGGCCGCCCAATGCCGCCGGATACGACCCCAGCATCTTGACCATCGAGGCCTGGCGCAACAGGTCTACCAGCGCGGCTTCGGCGGCGGGGTCTTTCCAATGGCCTTCGAAATCCAGGTAGAACCAGTATTGCCAGGGCCGCCCGCGCATGGGGCGCGACTCGATCTTGGTCAGGTTGATGTTACGCAGGGCAAACGCGCCCAGCGCGTCGTAGAGCGCGCGCGGGCGGTGACGCACGGCGAAGACCAGCGAGGTCTTGCTGGGGTCGCGGCGCTGCGCGTCTTCGTGACCGATGGCAAAGAAGCGCGTCGAATTGTAGGGGTTGTCCTCGATGCCGCTTTCCAGGGTCACCAGCCCGTAGAGTTCGCCTGCCAGCGCGGAGGCGATCACGGCTGTATGCGGCTCTGGATGTTCAGCCAGCTCGCGCGCTGCGCCCGCCGTGTCGTACGTGGCGACGGGTTCCCAGCCGCGCCGCCGCAGTGTCTCGGCGCATTGCGCCAACGCCTGCGGGTGCGACCGCACGCGCTTGACATCTTCCAGCGTTGTGCCCTCTGGAGCCAGCAGGTGATGGGTGATGGGCAACAGGTGCTCCGCCTGCACGCGGAAATCGTGCTCGATCAACAGTTCGTAGACCTGGAAGACCGTGCCCGTCAGCGCATTTTCGACCGGCACCATGCCATGTGTGGCCCGCCCGCGCCGGATCGCATCGAACACTTCGGGAAAGGATTCGCAGGGCAGGGTCTGTGTGTCGTCGCCGAAATGGCGGCGAATCGCCTCCTCCGAGTATGCGCCGTGTTCCCCCTGAAATGCGACAATCCGTTCGCCCATAGTTTTCTCCTCGGTGATCGATTTTCAGTGAGCAGTTTTCAGTGAGCAGCTCTCAGTAGCCTGTAATCAAGACGAAGCAGACTTTGCCACACAGCAACCACTTGCTGACGGCTGATCACTGGCAACTGACTACTCCCTTTCCAGCAACGCCTCCAACGCCAGCCGATAGCCCAGCCAGCCCAACCCGCTGATCTGCCCCACACAGACCGGCGCGATCAGCGAGGTGTGGCGGAACGGCTCGCGGGCGTGAATGTTCGACAGGTGCACTTCGATGGCGGGCAACCCCACGGCGCTGAGCGCGTCGCGCAACGCCACGCTGGTGTGCGTATAGCCGCCGGGGTTGAGGATCACGCCGTGCGCCCAGCCGCGCGCGTCGTGCAGCACATCAATCAGCGTCCCCTCGTGATTGCTCTGTACGATGCGCAGCGTCGCGCCGTGCGCGGCTGCATGGGCTTCCAGCCGCGCGTTGATCTCGTCCAACGTCAGGCGACCATAGACCTCCGGCTCGCGCGTCCCCAGCAGATTCAGGTTTGGCCCATGCAAGATCAGGATATTCATGCTCCCTCCCGCAGCGACTCCAGCACAGCGATCACCTCGTCGCGCGGCACGCCGCCTTCGACGCACGGCGCGCCCTCCTCGCGCAGCAAGACGAAACGCGCTGTCCCGCTCTGCCACTTCTTATCGTGACGCATGGCGTCCCACAGGGCGGCGGGTTCCAGGCCCGCGTAACGGACAGGCAGCCCTAACGCTCGCACCGCCCGCTCGACTCTCTCCGCCAGGCCGGGCGCAGCCAGCCCGCGCCGCTCCGACAGCCGTGCCGCTGCCACCAGACCCACCGCCACGGCCTCGCCGTGTTTCCAGGTGTAGCCGCTCACTCCTTCGATGGCATGGGCGAAGGTATGGCCCAGGTTCAGGTAGGCCCGCACGCCGCTTTCGAGCCGGTCTTGCTCGACCACCGCCTTCTTGACGTGCACCGCCCGCGCGATCACTTCTTCGATCGGGTCTGGCCCGCGCGTCAACAGGTGATCGATCAGCGGCGGGTCGGCGATCAGCCCGGCCTTGAGCACCTCCGCCAGGCCGCAGCGCCACTCGACCGGCGGCAAGGTGCGCAGCGTGTCCGTGTCGGCGAAGACGGCCAGCGGGTCTTTGAACGCGCCTACCAGGTTTTTGCCCTGGGGCAGGTCAACGCCGACCTTGCCGCCCAGGCTGGCGTCCACCATGGCCAGCAGGCTGGTGGGAGCCTGCACAAAGGCCACCCCGCGCATGAAGGTCGCCGCGACGAACCCGGCTAGGTCGCCGATCACGCCGCCACCCAACGCGATCACCAGCGACGCGCGGTCGCAGCCGCCCGCCAGCAATTCGCCGTAGAGGGCGGTCGCCGTGTCCAGCGTCTTGTACGCCTCGCCATCCGGTACGGTGACCAGGAACGCCTCCGGCAGACGGTCTACCAGCGCCCGACCGTAGAGCGGGGCCAGGGTATCGTTGGTGATCACCGCCACGCGCGAAAAGCGTCGCTCTGCCACCAGGGCGGGCAGCGCGTCCGTCAATGCGCCGGGCCGGATCACGACCGGATAAGCCCCATTCGCGCCCCGGATGGTCAACTCCGCTGTCGTTTCCACAGGTCTATCACCTCCCCGGCAACCTGCGCCGGTGTGCGGGTCGTCGTGTCAATCATATGCGGCAGGCTAGCGTAGTGAGCCGCCCGCCGGGTGTAGAGCGCCATCAGCCGCTCGCGGTCGGTGCTGAACAGGGGGCGCGCCGGATCGTCGCCCACGCGCCGCAGAATTTCGTCGAGCGACGCCATCAGGCACACGATCAGGCCGGTCTGCGCGAAAGCCTGGCGCGTGCCATCATCGAGCAGCGCCCCGCCGCCCACCGCGATCACCTGGTCACGCCGCGCCGCGATCTCCTGGCAGACCTGCGCCTCCAGCCGTCGGAAGGTCGCTTCGCCATCCTGGGCGAAAATCTGCGCGATAGTCCGTCCGGCCTGGCGCTCGATCTCGGTGTCAGTATCCACAAAGGCCAGGCCCAGCCGCGCGGCGACGATGCGCCCGATGGTGCTCTTGCCCGTGCCCATGAAACCGGCCAGCACCAGGTTGGCAGGATAAGCGGCGTCACTCACCATCAGGGTTCCCGGTAAAGCTCTGCCTTGCGCTTTACCTCACCCCTGGCCGCGCTGCGCTCGGCCTGTCCCCTCTCCAGCCTGGAGGGGGCACCGGGGCGCGTCGGCACCGAATGGGGGTAAGGTCGTCATGTCTCATAGCCGAAACGCCAGGATACATCGTCCATGGACAGGTCGTCCAGCCGGGCCTGGCGCAGCGCGGCGAAACGCGGGCGCAGTTCGTCCAGGCTGTCCCCGCCCAGCTTGCGCAACAGCTCGTCGGCCAGCACCAGCGCCACCATCGCTTCCAGGATCACCACGGCGCGCGGCGTGGCGCAGAAATCGCTGCGCTCGTATTCAGTATGGGCGGGCGTTCCCGTCGCCAGGTTCACCGACTCCAACGGCGTCAGCGTGGTGCTGATTGGCTTCATGGCCGCCCGCACGATCAGTGGCTCGCCGGTCGTGATGCCGCCCTCCAGCCCGCCAGAACGGTTGCTGGTCCGACGGATGCGCCCGCTTTCGTCCAGCGTCAGCCGGTCGTGTACCTGCGTGCCGGGCCGACGGGCGTTCTCGAAGGCCGGGCCGATTTCCACGCCCTTGATGCTCGGCACGCTGCACACGGCACCGGCCAGCCGCCCCGTCAGGCGGCGGTCGTAGTGCACGTGCGATCCCAGACCGGGCGGCAATCCCAGCGCCACGACCTCGATGATCCCGCCCAGGGTGTCTTTGTCGATCTTGGCCTGACGGATGGCCGCCCGCATTCGCTCGGCGGCCTGCGGATCGGGGCAACTCACGTCAGAAGCCAGCGCCACAGCGAAGCGAGCCGGATAGTCCGGCGGGTCGTCGGTGAAGTGCGCCGCCTCCGGGCCGATGGCGATCACGTAGCCGCCGACGGTGATGCCGAACTCGGCCAGCAGCCGCCGGGCGATTGCGCCAATGGCGACGCGCATGGCTGTCTCGCGGGCGCTGGCCCGTTCCAGCGCCAGGCGCAGGTCGCGGTAGCCGTACTTGAGCGCGCCGGTCAGGTCGGCGTGACCGGGGCGCGGCGTGCTCATGGGCGGAATGTCGCGCTGTGCCCAGTTCTTCCAGTCGCGGTTTTCGATCACCAGGGCGATTGGCCCGCCGGTCGTGTGCCCGTTCATCACCCCGCCGGTGATGCGGACCTCGTCGTGCTCGATCTGCATCCGCCCGCCCGCGCCATACCCTTGCTGGCGGCGTGCCAGATCACGGTTGATGTCGTCGGGCGTCAGGGGGACGCCGGCGGGCATTCCTTCCAGAATGCCGGTCAACGCCGGGCCGTGACTTTCGCCCGCAGTCAAAAAGCGCAGCACAGGTCCTCCAAAAGAGCTATGAGCAGTCAGCTATCAGCCATCAGCAGTCAGTAAGAGCGGTTTCGCAGAGGCGCTGTTCTGTGCGCCCCGCTGATGTTTACCTCACCTCCCGTCTTGCTGCGTTCGGCTCGCTCTCTCCAGGTTAGCTGAGGAAGCAGCGAGGCGCGCCAGCACCGGGCGGGGGTGAGGGCTATTCCACGCACACTAAACCGCCGTCTTCGCCTTCCTCAATCCGCAATCCGCAATCCACAATTCGCAATTCCCAATCCGCCTCTATTCCACGCGCAGCAGATGGTATTGCTTCTTGCCTTTGCGCAGCACCAGAGCACGTCCTTCGAGGGCATCGGCCAGGGTGACGCGCCGCTCCACGTCGTCCACACGGACGTTGTTCAGGTACAGCCCGCCGCCTTCGATGAGGGTGCGAGCCTGCTTCTTAGAGCGTTCCAGGCCGCAGGTCACGGCCACGTCCACCAGGCTCAGACCGTCGCCTTGCAGGTCGGCGGCGGGGACGGTGCTGGAGGGCACTTCCGCGAAGATGTCCAGCAGGTCATCGGCGCTCAGCCCTTCTAGGTCGCGCTCGCCGAAGAGCACTTCGGTCGCCTGCTGGGCCTTGCGCAGACCCTCTTCGCCGTGCACCATGCGCGTGACTTCTTCGGCCAGGCGGCGTTGGGCGGCGCGCAGGTGCGGCTCGGTGGCGACGGCGCGCTCCAGGGCAGCGATCTCGTCGCGGCTCAGCAGGGTGAAGAACTTGAGATACTGCACCACGTCGGCGTCTGGCGTGTTGATCCAGAATTGGTAGAAGCGGAACGGCGAGGTACGTCGCGCGTCGAGCCAGACCGTGCCAGCCTCCGTCTTGCCAAATTTGACGCCAGTGGACGTGGTCACCAGCGGCACGGTCAGAGCGTAGGCTTTGCCATCGGCCACCTTGCGGATCAGCTCCGTGCCCGCGGTGATGTTGCCCCATTGATCGCTGCCGCCCATCTGAAACGTGCAGCCGTAATCCAGGTACAGGCGCAGGAAGTCGTAGGCCTGCAGCAGCATGTAGCTAAACTCGGTGAAGGAGATGCCCTCGTCGCTTTCCAGGCGCATCCGCACCGAGTCCTTGGCCAGCATGTAGTTGACGGTGAAGTGCTTGCCGATGTCGCGCAGGAACTCGATCAGGTTGAGCTGGCACAGCCAGTCGGCGTTGTTGAGCAGCAGGGCGGGATTGGGCACGCCCTCGAAGGCCAGGAAGTGCGCCAGTTGGGCCTTGATCCCTTCCAGGTTATGGGCGAGTTGTTCTTGGGAGAGCAACTGTCGCTCTTTGGCCTTGCCGCTGGGGTCGCCGATCAGGCCGGTACCGCCGCCCGCCAGCGCGATCGGCGTGTGACCGTGCCGTTGCAGATGCACCAGCACCATGATCGGCAACAGCGACCCCACATGCAGACTGTCCGCGGTAGGGTCGAAGCCGATATAAGCGGTGACCTTCTCGGCGGCGAGCACTTCTGCTGCGCCTTCGGTGATGTTGTGGATCATGCCGCGCCAGCGCAGCTCTTCAAAGACATTTTCGGCGATGTCCGTCTTTGCAGCGGTTGTCGGGTGACTCATGATTCGCTCGTTCCTGTTCACGGGTTACTGTGCAAACCAGCCAGGGCAGCCTGGGCCGCCTCTGCCATTATAGCGAGCGGCGGCGCAATCCCCAGCCATTGCGCAAAGGATAGCGCCCCCTGCCGGACGAGCATCCCCAGCCCGCCGAGCGCCCGCGCCCCTGCCTCTTCCGCCAGACGCATCAGCCGCGTCACCGGCGGGTTGTAGACCAGGTCGTAGAGCACGGCGTGCGACGGGAAGGGCACCCCCTCCGGCCAGGGCGACTCGTCTGTGCGGGGGAACATGCCCACCGGCGTGCAGTTGACGATCAGATCGGCGGCGAGCGCCAGCAGCGCCAGATCGTCGTATCCGGCCACGGGCCAGCCCGCCAGCGCGCGCCCGTCGGCACCAGCACGACTGATCAGCGCGATCCGCGCCGCGCCCAGGTGCGTCAGCGCGTAGACGACGGCCCGCGCGCTCCCGCCTGTGCCCAGCACCAGGCAGGTTGCGCCGCGCACGACCACCCCCTGCGCCTCCAGATCGTCGGCGAAGCCCTGCCAGTCGGTGTTGTCGGCGAGCAGAGCGCCGTCGGGCCGCACGACCAGCGTATTGGCCGCGCCGATCTCACGCGCTGCTGGCGTAGCGGCGTTCACCTGCGGCAGTGCCAGCGCCGCCCCCTTGTGCGGGATGGTCACGTTGAAACCGCGGTAGCCCGCCGCGAGCAAGCGGGGCACTTCTTCGGCGAAGCGGTCGGGCAGCACGGGCAGGAGATCGTAGCGCCAGTCCAGACCCAGGGCGCGGAAAGCTGCGTTGTGCATGGCTGGCGAGACGCTGTGCGTCACCGGCCAGCCGAGCAGCCCCACCCGCTCAGTCATGCGCGCACCACTCCATCTCCGCGCCAAGCGCCTGCATGGTCTCGGCGAAGCCGGGGAATGAGTCGTGCGCGCAGGCGGCGTCTTCGATCATCGTCTCGCCCTCCGCCACCAGCCCAGCGACGGCCAACGCCATCGCCACGCGGTGATCGTCGTGCCCGTGCACTGCTGCGCCGCGCAGACGCTGCGGCCCAAGGACGCGGAAGCCATCCGGACGCTCCTCGATCTCCGCGCCCATCTTGCGCAATTCGGCGGCCATCACCGCGATGCGATCGGTCTCCTTGACGCGCAACTCCGCCGCGTCGCGCACGACGGTTTCGCCGACGGCCTGTGTAGCCGCCACCATCAGCACGGGAAATTCATCAATGGCGCGCACGATCAGGTCGCCGCCTACTTCCGTCCCGCGCAGGTCGGCCCGCCGGACGAGCAGATCGGCCACCGGTTCGCCGCCCTCCAGCCGTTCGCGCTCGCAGAGCACGGGGCCGCCCATGGCCGCCAGAATGTCCAGCAGACCAGTGCGCGTCGGGTTGACGCCCACGCCGGTCACGCGCACGTCGCCATCACCGGCCAGCAACGCCGCGACCAGCACGAACGCCGCCGACGAAGGATCGCCGGGCACGGTCAGGTCGAGCGGGCGCAAGGCCGGGCCAGGGGTCAGGGTGACGATGAACCCGTTCACGTGCACCTGCGCGCCCATCGCCCGCAACATGCGCTCAGTGTGATCGCGCGCTGGCCCTGGCTCGCTGACGGTCGTCGGGCCGTCGGCGAACAGCCCTGCCAGCAGGATGCCGCTCTTGACCTGCGCGCTGGCGACCGGCAGCGTGTGCGCTACGCCGTGCAGCGTCGCCGGGCGGATGTGTAGCGGGGCGTGCCCGTCGGTGTCGGCGATTTGCGCGCCCATCCGGCGCAGCGGTTCGGTGATGCGGCGCATGGGGCGGCGGCGCAGTTGCTCGCTGCCGTCCAGCGTGCTGGCGAAAGGTTGCCCGACCAGCACGCCCGCCAGCAGGCGCATGGCCGTCCCTGCGTTGACACAGTCGAGCGGGGCAGCGGGTGCCTGCAAGCCACCCAGGCCGCGCCCGTGCACGGCGAGCGTCGTCTCATCCGCCCGCTCGACGGCGATCCCCAGCGCCTGGATGCAGCGCCGAGTCGCCAGCGTGTCACCAGCAGGCAACCAGCCACGCACCCGGCTGACGCCATCGGCCAGCGCCCCCAGGATCAGCGCGCGGTGCGACAGCGACTTGTCGCCGGGGACGCTCACTGTCCCGCGCAGCGCCGCGCCAGGATGCACGCGAAGGGCGGTCGGTTGGCCTGTCATGGCGTCACCTCGCGGGCGATCAGGGGCATGGGCCAGCGTGGTGGCCGTTGTTTCACCTCACCCCCAGCCTCGCCGTGCTCGGCTCGCCCCCTCTCCATGCATGGAGAGGGGGCAACGAGGCGCGTCAGCGCCGAGTAGGGGTGAGGTGAAGCAATGCCCGGCAAAGGCCAGAATAATCCCGTTCGCAGGGGCGTAGGGCCATACCCCCCTGCAAGCCTGACCCATAACGGGAAGGATACAGCGCTCATGTGATCAACCGCTCCCCATAGGTTGCCGTGTAAGCGCGGCGCGCCGCCACAATGGCGTTCAATTCCTGCTCCAACTGCTCTGGCTCGTCCAGCAGCGCTTCCAGGCGATCCAGATGCTCGCGCAGGCGGGCGGCAGTCTCGCGCAACAATTCGGCGTTGGTGCTGAACATGCCAACGATCATCGCTGCGTCGGTGCGGGCCAGGCGCGTCGCCCCGTCGAACCCGCCCGCTGCCAGTTCCAGCAGCGCCGAATCTTCTGCCGCGCCGTCCATGGCCAGGCGCATCAGCGCGAAGGAGAGCAGGTGCGGCAGGTGACTGGTCAACGCGGTCAGGCGATCCTGGCGGGTGCGATCCATCCAGAGCGGCTGTGCGCCCACCGCGCGCACCAGCGCTTCGGCGATCAGGCGGGCTTCGTCGGTGGTGCGGCGCGTTTCGCACAGCACGAAGCGCGCACCCTGGTAGAGGGTGGGGATGGCGTTGCGGTAGCCGTTCTCGGCCAGACCGCACATCGGATGCCCACCAACTGCCATGACCTCCGGCGGCAGGCGATCCAGCGCCTGGCAAATGCGCGTCTTGGTGCTGCCCAGGTCAATGACCAGCGCGCCAGGGCGGAGGAGTAACTGCGGGATCAGGCCGATGATCACGTGCGTGGGCACGGCCAGCACCACCACATCGGCCTCGGCGACCGTCCCCGGCCCATCAATCACACCCCGCCCGGTCGCGTCTTCGATCACGCCCGGCGCAATGTCTTCAGCGGTGAGGCGGCCCACCTTGCCGCGCAGGGCCATCGCCAGCGAACCACCCATCAACCCCAGACCAACGATGTGCACCGTACAGGTAGCAAAGGAAGCGTCCATATCAAACCTGTTGCAGTTGCGGTTCGGCGACCTGTCGTCCAACGACTGGCGCAAGCTGACGCACCCTGGCCACCAGTTCGGCGAAACGCTCCGGTCTGAGCGACTGTTGCCCATCGGAGAGCGCCTGTTCCGGCTGCGGGTGCACTTCTATGATCAGGCCGTCCGCGCCGGCAGCGACGGCGGCCAGCGCGACGCTCTCGACATATTCCCAGCGCCCGACACCATGACTGGGGTCGGCGATGACGGGCAGGTGCGAAAGGCGCTTGAGCACAGGGATGGCGTTGATGTCGAAAGTGTTGCGCGTGTAAGTCTCGAAGGTGCGGATGCCGCGCTCGCAGACCATGACGCGCATGTTGCCGTGACTCAGGATGTACTCGGCGGACATCAGCAGTTCTTCGATGGTGCTGCTCATGCCGCGCTTGAGCAAGACCGGATGCTGACTCTCGCCCACGGCGTGCAGCAGCGTGTAGTTCTGCATGTTGCGCGCGCCGATCTGCAACACATCGGCATACTGGCAGACGAGCGGCACAAGCTGCGGGTCCATCACTTCGGTCACTACCGGCAGGCCGGTAGCCTCGCGGGCCTCGGCCAGGTAGCGCAAGCCCTCTTCACCCAACCCCTGGAAGGCGTAGGGCGACGAGCGCGGCTTGAAGGCTCCCCCGCGCAGGGCCGTCGCCCCCGCTTCGCGCACGGCATACGCCGTCTCGATGATCTGTTCGCGGCTCTCCACCGAGCACGGCCCGGCGATGATGGCCAGGTTGGGGCCGCCGACCATGATGCCGTTGAGCGGGATGAGCGTGTCGTCGGGGTGATATTCGCGGCTGGCGATCTTGAAGGGATGCGAGACAGGCATCACCGACTGCACACCGGACATCAGGGCCAGTTGTTCGCGGTCAATGGGGCGGCCCCGCCCGATGACGCCGATGATGGTGCGCTCTTTGCCTTCCGACAGGTGCACGTCATAGCCCATGGCGCGGATGCGGGCAATGACATCGGAAATTTCGCGGGCGGTGGCGTTGATGTTCATCACGACGATCATGGCATTTTATCTCCCGGTCGGTCAGACCTCTCCAATAATTCTCGCCAGGATGCTAAACAGGTGTCTGTAAGGCGCGGTCGGGGCGCAGAGCCTGCGCCTCGCGCAGGTAGACATGGCGAATCTGCTGAGGGCTGCGGGTGGTGTTCCACAGCACCAACACGCGCAAACACATGGGCAGGCCGCCGGGCACGGCCATCTCATGGCCGCACAGGATCGCCACGTCGTGCCAGCCCAGTTCACGAGCGGCCACAGCGGGGTATTCGGCGTTCAGGTCAACGGTGGTGGTGAAGAAAACCGCACCGATGTCGTTCACGTCAATCTGATTGGCCTCTACCAGGGCGTGCAGCAGCTCGTGCGTGGCGCTGCGGATGGCATCGGGCGTGTTGGCCTCCACGGTAATCGCCCCGCGCACGCCCAGGCAACGCAAAGGTGAGGCGGAAGGCTGCGGCGAAGTCACGGTCTGCAAACTCCTTTCGTGGCGCGATCCTGAACAAAAAAGGGCGCTGAGCCTGTGCTCAACGCCCTTGTGTCTGCGTTTCTGGTTGGTCGCTAGCTGACACCGGCAGAAGGCACGCTCAGACCCGCCCTATGGACGCCCCCAAAGTAATAATAAAAGCTAAACCAGACCCAGGCGCTGCCAGGGCTGATCAGGTGCTGCGAATGGGGACGAATGCCGGTCATAGCGTTGCTTGCTCTCCCAGTGACACCGAACAGCTTAGCACAACGGCGGGGATGTGTCAATAAGTCCGCGGGCAATTCGATTTGGGATCATTGCACGAAAAAGGGTGCGCCGCTAAGGCGTGTTGTGCACTTTGTTCGCCCTCATCCCCCGGCCCCTTCGCCCGCGCTGCGGGCGAAGGGGAGCGCTCGTGCGAGAGACAGCAAGTCCCCTCGCCCCGCGACGCAGTCGCGAGGGAGAGGGGATGCAGGGGTGAGGGGCAGCAGACCGCCTGACCTCACCCCCGCTCGGCGCTGGCGCGCCTCGCGCCCCCTCTCCGCGTCGGAGAGGGGGCAAGGTCAAGCCGAGTGAAGCGAGGCTGGAGGTGAGGTAAAGCAGCAAGTGGTTTGATGCAATCTCCCTGCCCCTTCCCAGTTTGGCAGCCCTGGCCGGACGTGCTATAATCGCATCAGAACAATCACAAAGCGCACTGGGGAGCTCGACGAGATCGGGCTGAGAGGGTATCTGTTGGATACCGACCCATGAACTTGATCCAGGTAATGCTGGCGTAAGGAGTGTTGGCTGATGTGCGGTTGTTGCCTCAGTCTTTCCCCTCTTCGCCCCAACCGTAGGCAGAGTTTAGGGTGCTACAGTCCGGTGCGCTCGCTCCTCAAGCTGCGTCTTTGTGACCATCGTTGGCATTGGCCGCAGTGAGTTCCAGGAGGAGAGAGATGTTGCATCGTCTGTGGTTACTGACAGTCGTTTTTATGGTGTGCATCACCGTTGGTGTCTCCGGCTTCGGAACCGCTCCAACACAAGCGCAAGAGCCGGGATTGGTGGATGTCCGTTTGCCAGAACGTCAAACCGTTCGTTTTCAACTCGATTGGACGCCGAACACCAATCACATCGGCGTCTATGTCGCGCAGGCATTGGGCTTCTATGATGACGTCAATCTCGATGTTCAGATTGTCCGACCAGACGAGACCGACCAGACCGTGATCCAGGCGGTTGAGAGCGGCGCTGTCGAGTTTGGCATCAACTACCAGGAATACACGACCTTCGCCATTGCTGAAGGCGCGCAGATAGTCTCAGTGGCAGCGATCATCCAGCACAACACGACTGGCTTTGCCAGCTATGCCGGTCGCAACCCTGTGACGCGCCCCGCTGACCTAGCCAACCTGACTTACTATGGGGGTGGTAAGGTCGCAGAAGCCATCATCTCGCGTTTGGTGGCCTGCGACGGCGCGCAATGGCAACCTCGCTACGCTCAGCTCGGCGTCGTCGATCTGGTGGAAGTACTGCAAAGGGGCGATGCCGACTTTGGCTGGATTTACTATGGGTGGGAGGGGATCGAAGCCGAGCTTCGCGGCGTCGATCTCGATGTGATCATGTTGCGCGACTACCCTGACTGCATTCCCGACTACTACACCCCCTTCATCCTGACCTCGCGCCGCCTGGTCGAAACCGAGCCGGATGTGGTGCGGGCCTTCGTTCACGCAACTGCGCGTGGTTTCCAGGTTGCCATTGACTATCCGCTGGCAGCAGCCGAACTGTTAATCGCCGCTGAGCCACAGCTCGACCCGGAGCTTGTGCGCGCCAGCGCCCTGTGGCTCGCACCACGCTACCAGGAAGACGCGCCGCGTTGGGGAGAGCAGCGTGCTGAAGTCTGGCAGCGCTTCACGGATTTTCTCGTCCAGGAGGGCCTGCTGGACACGCCCATTGATGTCAGCCGCGCCTTCACAAACGACTTTTTGCCAGGGTAAATACTCTGGCAGCAACTGGAACATGCAGACGACAGGGGGCGAAATGCCTCCTGTCGTCGAGTCAGGACACGCGGTGCTACAGAACTCTGGGAGTCTTGCCAGGCCAAGAACAATTGCTCCTCAACTGAAAGTCTTTTGCCCCACCAACCAGCGCCACACCCAGGCCAGCGCCTGCACGTCGGCGCGCTGATAGGCGCAGGCGCGGGCCAGGGCCTCTACGTCGCTGTTCTCCAGCCAGGTACAATAGTCCTGGTAGGCGAGCAACCAGTCGTCGCCGCCCGGCCAGGGAAACCCCAGATAAGGCGCAACATCCTTCAGACTCCAGCCTGGCAGGGGCAGGCTCACCGCGTTTCTGCACACAGTCAGCAGGTCTACAAAACGGGGTGCGAGCCGCTCCCGGATTTTCGGCGGCGCACTGTTGCGCAGGACCGTCCTGTCGTAGGCGCTCCAGTGATAGATCGGCTCGTCGCCTGTCCCCACAGCCTCATCCAGCGCCGTCCACAGGGACGCCACATCCGGCGCAAGGATGATCATCTGTCCGTCGGGCAGGGTCAGCGTCTCCATGTTTGCCCAGGGAGCGAGCAGGGCGATCTGTGTGTTGCCTGCGCTATCGCACCAGCCCATACACCAGGGCGCATTCTGCTCACCGGCCTGCTGCGTCTCCAGGTCGAACATCCATCCCGCGCGGTGACACGGGGTCGGTAACGAGCCATGCCAGATCGGGCGTTGCTCCACCCAGGCCCGCGCGCTGGCGTGTAGCCGACGGGCCGTGTCCGGCCCGATGCCGCGCACCTGCAACAGATCGTCGGGCGAACAGGCCGCAATAGCCGTCACGCTGGCCAGGCCCGCCGCCTCCAGGTTTACGCGCAGGGTCGGCCCCACGCCCGACAGAATGTCCACCTGTCCGCGCTGACTGGCTTCTGTGTGGCAGTGTTGCTGCCAGGGGCAGAAAGAGCAATGCTGCTTGATCCAGATGGGCGGTTCCTGAGCGGTGTCCAGCAGGGCGATGGTGCGCAGCAACGCCGTCATCAGCCGGTCTTCGTCGTATTCGTGCGGCAGACGTCCCCAGGGACGCCCCAGGTCATCCATGCCCAGCCACAGTTCGCCCGGTGCTGTGGCAATTCCCATCTGACGCAGCAGCCAGGTGTAGAGATCGAGCTGTACCCAATCGGCTTCTTCCGGCTCACGCCGCCGCTTGATCTCCACTGGACGATAAGCGGGTTCGCCGAGATACTCGACGCGCTGCAGGCAGTCGGGTTGCCCGCGCACGACAAACACGCGATCGGTCAGATCGAGCGGGGCGCTGTGTTCGAGACAGCCATGCCACAGCACCGCGACCTCGCCTGTCGTGAGCGCATGGCGCGTGAGAGCCACGCCTGCCTCCCACGACTCCACGGGCACCCGTTCTACTTCGGGAAATTCCGCCTGTTGAATGGCGATTTCGTGCTCGCGGCCCTGCTCGATCAACGTTTGCGCTGCGAGCGAGAGCGTGCCCCGCAGGGCAGGATCGCCGTACCTTTCCAGCCACAGTTCGCGCTCGCAGGTTAGCGCCATGCGCACCATCTGCGCTGTGACGAGCGGTGCCTGAGCCTGTGACGAAGGGCCATGCCCGGCAGACATACCTTTCCCTTCATAACCAACGGCGGCGGTGCATCCACGCCGCCATGATCGCCGGCAAAGACAGCATGATCAGCAGCGTCACCACAAAGGACGGTTTGTCAGTCCAGGCATCCAGCGGCGTCACCGGCTGGAAATAGTTCATGCCGAAGAACCCGGTCAGGAACGACAGCGGCATGAAGAAAGTCGTAATGATGGTGAGCGTCTTCATCACGTCGTTCATGCGGTTGTTGACCACCGACAGATGCGTATCCAGCACGCCGCCCACCATATCGCGCAGGCTCTCGGTGATGTCGTACAGGCGCACCAGGTGATCGTACACGTCGCGGAAGAAGACGCGATCGTCATCGCGGATGACGGGGAAATCGCCCCGCGCCAGCTTGTTGAGCACTTCTCGTTGCGGAGCGATCACGCGGCGCAGACGCAGCAGCCCACGCTTGAGTTGAAAAATCTGTTCAGGCACCGTTTTTCCCGCGTGATCGAACAACTCGTCTTCCAGGTGATCGAGCGCGCTGTCCAGTTGCTCGACTACAGGCATGTAGTCGGCCACCAGCTCGTCGGCCAACAGGTAGAGCAGATGATCCGGGCCGCGCCGGACGTGTCGTTCATCGCGCTGACACAGCGCCCATACCCGCTCGACGGCGGCAATGGGTTCGCTATGATGCGTGATCACATAGCTGCGCCCCAGGAACACGTCTAGTTCCAGCGTGCGCACCCGCTGATCGGCTGCGTTATCGAACACGACGCCGTGCAGCACCAGGTACAGATAGCTGCCCCAGTCGTCCACCTTGGGATGATGCGATTCGGCCAGCGCATCGTCAACAGCCAGCGGGTGAAAGTTAAATTCGTCGCGCAGGATCGGCTCGCACATCGAGGCAGGTTCGCCACACAGATCAATCCATAGCAGACCAGCGCTATCCTGCCGTGCTGTGGCGATAGCTTCTATAGACAGATCGGTCTGTAAGGCTCCCTTGGAAGGGCGGTACAAGGAGCGGATCATCGTCTCACCTCAAGCCTTTTTCACAACACCAGGGTTGCGTGTCCCGACGGCTCACAAAAACAAGAGCGTGAGAGATGCCCGTCCCCATCCGCGCTACTCCCACGCCTGCTTGTCAATCCCTGACGTCTTCGGACGCTCACACCAGCCCGGCCCGCGCTGCGCCTTCGCGCAAGAAGCGCAGTCCTTCGGCGGCCAGCACCGCTGGCGGCTGATTCGGCGGACGCCACAGGCAAGTCGCCGCGGCCAGGTCGGGGTTGATCGCCGCGAACGATTCCAGCACCAGCGGACCGCGGTAATGCGCGTCCTTCAGGCCGCGGAAGACCTCGTCCCAGATCACCGTGCCGGAACCGACCAACCCGCGATGGCTCTCGCTCATATGGATATAGCCCAGGGTCTCGGCGCAGGCCACGATGGGCTTGTAGAAGCCCTCTTCCTCGATATTCATGTGATAGGTATCGGCGTGTAGCTCGATGTTGTCATAGCCTGCCGCGCGCACCGCCAACACCGCTGCCTGCCCATCCTCCAGGGCATTGTATAGGTAAGTCTCGTAGCGATTGCAGCACTCCAGCGCCAGGGTGATGCCGCGCTGCTTCGCTTCGTCGGCCACTTCGATCAGCGTATCTACCACGACCTGCCGTTCCTCCGGCGTGGGAGCCTTGCCGGTGAGCGTGCCCAGCGAATAGGCAATACAGCCGCACAGATAGTCGCCCTCGATCTCGACCAGCCTGTCCATGGCGCTGACCAGGAACTCCTTGGCCTTCTGAGGAGCTACCGGCATATGGGCGTCTTTGGGCAATACCAACGAGGCCGTGGCGGCGATGCCGGCGTCTTTCAACGCGCGCCGGTGCGCGGCGGCGTCGAATTCGTGTGGCTTGAGCAAAGGTATCTCGATGAAGTCGAAACCGGCGCGGGCAGCGGCGTCAATGGCGTAGTTGCCTGTCTCGGTATTCCAGTCGCCAATCCATAAGAAAGCGTGTGCACCAAACCTGGGCATAGCAAATCCTCCTTTGAAAAGTCTTCGGCGCTCAATCACGCCCATAGTGTGCGCCAGCATGCGCCCGCGCGCAAGAACTTGTTTAGAGCAGGGGGATTGCATCAAACCGCTTGCTGCTTTACCTCACCCCCAGCCTCGCCCCAGCGCCGAGTGGGGGTGAGGTCAGCGCCTGTGGGCGAGCACGTGTGAACTGTGACAGGCCGTATGCTGGGCTGTGGTTTACCTCACCCCCAGCCTCGCTACGCTCGGCGAGGCGCGTCAGCGCCGAGCGAGGGTGAGGTAAGAGGCCCCGCACCAAGCACATCGCTGAGAACCTTCCCTCGCATCCCTGCAGGCGAAGGGGAGCGCCTGGGCGAGAGACCTGGGGGTGAGGGGCAGCAGACTGTAGCAAATTGCCCGTCACATTTTGCACGCACCCCTGCCGGACATCCGAGAGGACTGAGCATTGTGCCCTCCCCTTCAAGCATTTCTTCCTCCGTGTGAGAATCTAATGCCTTATCTGTCAGATAAGTAAAGATTCAGCCGCGAACAGGACTCCGGTCACGCTGCGCGAAAGGCCCAGCGGCAGTTATACTTGATTGGGGCGGAACTTATACTTGTCGAGGCCGGAGTCATGGCACAGGCTGCACTCTTCACCACTCAGCAAATCGCCAACGCGGCTGAAGTGTTCGTGGAAGCACTGAGCGCGCTCTTCCCCGCCGACACTTTCGACGCGCTGTTTCATCGCAGCACGCTGCGCCGCGCTTACTGGTCGGCATTGCAGGCCGCCCTGGAAGACTACGCGGGACCTGACCGCGCGCCCCTGACGCGGGCGTTGATGCACGGGCACGCCCTGGCTGCCCCCGCCGTGGTCAACGAGCTGCTGAAGCTGTTCATTCCTGGTCAGACGCCCGACTATCAGGCTGTCGGCGCGCACTGGGGACGGCTGCTGAGTCTGCCGTCCACCGAACACGGCGCGCTGGCAGCCGAAGCGCAGGTCTTTTTCCATACCCTGGCTGCCGAATTGCGGCAGTCGTCGCCGCTGCGTCTGGCGCTAAACCAACTGGCGCACATGCAGCCTCCCCTGCCTGCCGATAGTCAGGACACGCTACTCAGCACCGCCGAGCAAGACCTGGCCCGTCTGCTCGACGTGGCGCTGATCGGCGGGCCGGAGATGGCCGGTTTGCAGGTGCGCCATCTGTTGGCCCTGGCCGGACAGCAGGCAGGGCGCGGCGACGATACGCTGACTATTACCCTGACGTCGCTGGCCCGCCTGGCCGAACTGCTACCGGCTGAAGCGCTGGCGTCGCTGTGGGCTGCGGTAGATGCCCTCGACGATCCGGCTACCCGCGCCCGTAGCCTGGCTTATCTGGCCCCACACCTGGAGCGTGTCGGCCTGATCCCCGATGCGCTAACCCTGGTCGAAACAACGCTTACGACGCCGTCGGCTCATCTGTCCGCCGTAGAGCGTGCTGACGTGCTGCTGGGGCTGGCTCCGCACCTGAACGCCAGCGGCCCAGAGCCTTCGCTGCCGACCCTGCAACAGCGCGCTTTGGAAGCGGCGCAGGCCATCGGCGATCCCGCATCGCGCGTGCGGGTGCTGGGCACGCTGGCCGAGCACCTGTCCCCTGAATTGCAACCGGTCGCGCTGACGCTGGCTTTTGAGGCGGCCCAGTACATCTCCAGCGATATGGCTCGCGCCACGGCGCTGGCCGAATTGCCGCCGCACCTGCCCGCCGAGTTTCACGGATCGCTGCTGACCATTGCCCGCGACCTGGCCGATCCGGAGGCGCGCGCGTTGTTGTTGGGGCAGATGCTCCCGCACCTGCCCGCCGCGTTGCAGGGCGGAGCGCTGGCCGAAGCATTCGAGGCCGTCTCCGCCATCGCCAGCGACGACGCGCGAGCTGCGGCGTTGATCGCGCTGACTCCTGGCATTGAGGCCGGGGGCTTATTGCAGCGCCTGCCCGATCAGTTGCAGCAGGCCATGCAGGTGCTCTTTTCGATCAGCGACGACACCAACCGGGCGCGCGCTTTCGCCGCGCTCGCCCCGGCCCTGTCACCGGAACTGCTCGGCGAGGCGTTGCAGGTGCTCAAAAATATTCCCGATCCGCGCGAGCGGGCCTACACTCTGCGGCAACTGGCCCCTCACCTCCCTGCCGAATTGCAGGTTGCGGCGTTCGGGATGGTACGCGAACTGTCTGCGCCGGACGCGCGCGCCCGCACACTGAGCGCCATCGCCCCCTTCCTGACCGCGCCAGTCGCCCGCACGACCGCCTACCACGAGGCCCTGGACGCGGCGCTTACCATCCCGGCGGACGAGATGCGGGTGGGGACGCTGGTAGAGTTGATCCCGCACCTGCCCCCTGCCCTGGCCGAACGGGCCGCACAGGCAGCGTTGGCAGCCACCTGTGCCATGTCCCGCGACGGCGCGCGCACGCAGGCGCTGGTCTGCCTGGCCCCGCACCTGCGCCCGGAACAACTCGAAGAGGTGCTCGATTGCGCGCTGGCCGTTCGCGATCCTCTGGAACGAGTGCCCGCGCTCAGCGCGCTGTTGCCGTTCCTGCCGGATTCCCTGGCGCGACGCGCCGGACGGGAAGCGCTCGAACTCGCCGCTGGTCTGCGCGCCCCGCATCAGCGGGCCAACGCTCTGGCGGCGGTCGCGCCGGTGTTGCCGCCCGCGCTGGTGGAGTCGGCCATCGGGTTGGCCCGCCGCATCGAGGCCCCCTTCGACCGGATGCATGTGCTGGTGGCCTTGTTGCCGCGCGACCCCGAAGCGCTACGTGACGAGGCATTGCGCACTGCTCGCGCCGTCCCCAACCGGATGCAGCGCGTGGCTGCCCTGCTGGAAGTGGTGCCCCATCTCGAACCGACGGCGCGCCCTCCTGTGCTCGACGAAACGCTGGAA
The DNA here is from genome assembly GCA_937135955.1 of uncultured Anaerolineales bacterium. Lineage (GTDB taxonomy): Bacteria > Chloroflexota > Anaerolineae > Aggregatilineales > Aggregatilineaceae > UBA2029. Next base: position 54,956 of record CAKZOB010000055.1, read on the forward strand.
ACAGCGCTGGGCATTGATGACGATTACGACCGGGCCAGCGCCCTGGCCCAGCTTGCGCCACATCTTGGCCGACACAGCGTTCGCAACCGCTGTCAGGAGACGCTGAGCCTGGCGCTCGACGCGTGCCTGGAGATCGAGTCCATTGTGCAGAGCGCCGATCGCCTGGCGACGCTGGCCACGCTCGTTGCCAGCCTGCTGACTCCGGCACAGGCCTATCCCCTCTGGCGACGGGCAGTGCTGGCCTTGCGCGGTCTGCCCGAAGCCGAAGTGCTGGCGGCGCTGGCGGCGCTGGCCCCGCTGATCGCGCATCTGGGCGCGACCGCTGCGCTGGACGAACTGGTCGAGGCGCTGGAGGTGTCCGTATCGGGAGGCTATGCCCTCAGTGGGATGCTGTAGAGGGCGACCGATCAGGTGAGCAGATAGACCCAGAACAGGGCCACTTCGCCGCGAGCCATGTCGTCATTGGTGTAGAGCGTTTCGCGCAGACCGTCCAGGCGACAGCCCATCGCCGCGTAGAACTTGCACGCGGGGACGTTGTTTGTCTGCGTTTCCAACACGAGCGCCCGGTACCCCATGCGACGTGCCCAGGCGACCGCCCGCTCGAAAAGCGCGCGCCCTAACCCGCGTCGCCGTACCGTCTGATCGAGCATCAGGTTCCACACCCAGGCGGTGCTGTTCCATTCTTCTGGCGTCACATCCAGCACACCGACGATCCGCCCCTGCCATTCCACGACCAGGTGCAGACCGTCGCCGCGCAAGAGGCGCTGGCGGATACGCGCGCGCTCGTTGGTGTCGAAGTCGTAGCCGCTGCCCTTGTCGAAAGGGACGGGCAGACGGCGTTCGACCAGCCGCCACCCCCCTTCGATGCCGCTCCCCAGCCGTTCGACTTGCAGGACGGTGTCGCTGACAAAGCCAGGACGAATGCCCGCCAGCGCCGGGATGTCGTCTTCGGTCATGGGACGGATGATCGCTTCGTCGTGCATGGACAGTGTGCCCCCAATCCCCGCGGTGAATGCTGCGCGAATTGTACGGCGGGCGCGCGAATTTTCAAGGGGCACGAGTGTGGTATGCTAAAGGAGGGGATGCGCGCAAAGGCTGTCTGAGACTTCGCCCCACTTGATCCCCCAGCCCCTTCGCCCACGCTGCGGGAGAAGAGGAGCGCTCGTGCGAGAGACGGTAAGTCCCCTCGCCCCGCGACGCAGTCGCGAGGGAAAGGGGATAGAGGGGTGAGGGGCAGCAGACTGTCACAAACGGGCCTGGCCCAAGGGGCGAGGGATTGAGGGGGGTTAAACGGTCTCTGAGTCAACCAAAGCGCAGCAAACTGCCTGACATATTTTGCACGCACCCCAAGAAGGCCAAGACCGGGCAGGAGAAATTCCCATTGGCAGGCTCGCCCTTGCCCGCCATCTTCCTGAAAGCGAGAACGCCATGCAGGGTGTAAAGGACAGACTCCGCAGCAGTACCTGGGGCGCAAGGCTGAACTTCGCCGCCGTGTTGCTCGTATGTTCGGAGTGGATCGTCTGGCAGAAGCCCACCGCCTATCATCCGCTGGAGTGGCTGGGCATCGCCGCGGTCTATGTGGCGCTGGCAGCGCTCGCGCTCGATCTGCTCGTCCGCCTGAACGTGTATGAAGCACCGCGCCTGCTGGTGCTGGCGGGCCTTTATGGGCTGGTGAATGCCACCCTGATCGCGCACATCACCGCCCGCGACCTGCCAGTCAGTCTGCTGGGGCGTCCGCTGGCAGCGCAACCGCTGGCCTTCCTGCTGGCGCTGGCGATCTTTCAGGTGCTGAGCAGCGGTCGCCCAACCGGCCCGCTAGATTTTGTCGGAGCGCTGGGGAGCGGGGTGCTGTGGGGAATCTGGGTACGCTGGTTTCCGACGGTCTCCGACGACCCTGTGCCCGCTGCCTCCAGCGACCAGGCCATCATTGCGCTGGCGTTGCTGCTATTGGCTTGTGCCGCCCTGCGCTTCCTGCTGCCTGGTGACAACCTTCGCCAGGAGCGCGATTGGTCCCTCAGCCGGCGAGAAAGCGCGCTGATGGGGGCCGTGCTGGTTGCGGCTCTGGGGGGCGGCCTGGGACAGGAGGCCATCACAGGAGCGGACCTGGCCATCCTGATAGGGCTGGGTGGCTTTCTGACGACTATTCTGTGGCTGAGCGCGCTCCCTGGCAGGCGACCGTCGGTGCTGCGTCATATGCTGCCACTGCGCCGCCCTAACATGGCAGGCTGGCTACTGGTTGTCGTCGCCTTTCTGATCGGCGGCTGGATCGGCCATCATCTGCCCGGTGAGGGGACGAATAGCCCGCAAAGCGACGCCCTGTTCGGCGCGCTGACCATCTTTGGGTTGGTGTGGCCGCCAGCAGTCGCCAGCCTGATCGGCGTCCGCGTGCTGGCCCGCCTGACCCGCGAAGGGTGGTGAGAACCCCGCCGCGCTCGTGACATTCCAGCGGTCTGGCGAGCGTGGTGCGGGGTATCTACTCATAGCGGAAGCGCCACACCCCGAAGGCGAAGAACAGCGCCGCCAGGCCCAGTAATACGCCCAGCATCGGCGCGATGTCGGCGACCGTCCCGCCGTAATACATCAGCTTGCCGAAGGCGTCCATCCCCCAGGCTACCGGCGTCAGGTGACCGATCAGCTTCATGAAGTCCGGCACGATCTCCAGCGGCCACCAGGCACCCCCCAGCGGCGAGAGGGTCAGGCCGAAGAGCAAACTCAGGTTGTTCGCCTGGGCCGAGGTACGCGCCACCGTAGCGAGCGCCACGCCGAGGGCGGTCGCTGTCAGCGTGTAGGCGAGCACGATCAGGGCAATGCCTGGCACGTTGTCGCCCCATTCCACGCCCATGGTGGTTCCGGCCAGCACCAGCGCGGCGAAGATCGCCAGCCCATAGAGATAGCGCCCGATGATCTTGCCCGCCAGCGTCTGCCAGCGCGGCACGGGTAGCACAAACAGACGTTGCAACGTGCCCACTTCGCGCTCGTAGACCAGCACCGTCGAGTTGTTGAGCATCATGATCAGCACGAACATGATCGCCATGCCCGGCCCGCTCTGATTGAAGCCGGTGCGGGAGGCCCGCGTCGCGGTGCCCTGGCTCTCCACGCGGATCGGGCGAGTGTCCCAGGCCGTCTCCACGGTCTGGCGCACCTGGTCGAACGCGGCAGCCCGGTCCCATGCCGACGCGCCCCGCCGCTGGAAGGCTTCCTCGGCCACCTTCACCGTCAGGTTGGCGATGGCGACCGCTCCGCCCAACCGCGAGAGCGCCGCGTCAATCTTCTGTTCGGCCAGCAGCGGCGCGTTGAGGTCGGCGCTGCTCTTGTAGATCACCGTGACAGTGTCACCGGCGCGCAGGCCCGCCCCGAAACCGGCGGGGATGAGGATTGTCCCGAAGCTGTCGGCTTCCTTCAGGCGTTCGTCGGCCACCTGATGGCGACGGTCGGGCGCGGCGCTGATCGCGCAGCCGGGCGCGGCGTCGTCTGCCCCCACCAGGCACAGGCGGAAGGCGCGATCGGCCTCCATCTCGGCACGCAGCGCCTCTACCAGCGCCGCCGACAGCGCGCTGCCGTCTTCGTCAATCACGTCAACCGTGATCGCATCCCCGTCGTCGGAGCCGCCCATGGCAATGCCCAGCAGAAGCATCATCGCCGCGGGCATGAGCAGGCCGAAAAGGAACGTCTCGCGCTCCCGCAGCGAGCGCAGCAGATCGTAGCGGGCAATGGTGATGATGGCACGCATGAGTTCTCTCCTCCCCGCTCAAACTTCCTGCCGCCGCGCAAAGACCCACAGCCCCGCCGTGCACAGGACGACGCCTATCGCCAGCAATGCGGCCAGGTTGGGGACAATGCCCGTCAGCGTCTCTTCGCCCGTCGCCAGGTCGAAGAAACCGCGAATGCCCCAGTAGTTCAGCGTGAGTTTGGGTAACCAGGTGAGGGCATCCGGCAGGTTCTCAATGGGGATGAACGATCCGCCCAGCATCCCCAGCACCATCGAGACAATGGAGCTATAGGTGGTGGCCTGATCGGCGTCTCTGGCCAGCGCTGCGACCAGCAGCCCCAGGCTGACCGCCGCGAAGACGACCGTCAGCACCAGCACCACCAGGCCCGGCAGATCGCCGCCCCAGACGGAGTTCTCGCGCCCCATCAGGCGGGCGACGAGCGCCGTCGCCACGATCAGCAGGACCATCTGAACTACGCCAGTCATGTACATCCCCAGCAGCCTGCCCACCATGAAGACCCAGCGCGGCGTTGGCGTGCTGAGAATGCGCGGCAACGTCCACTGCTGCATCTCGGTGCGAATAGTTGCCGCGCCCGCGCCCATGGCGAAGCTCATGAACAGGATCGCCATAGACGGGGCGAAGTATTGCATGGCGTCGAAGACGCGCCGCTTGCCCTGCCAGTCCAACCGCTCCAAACGGATGGGGCTGGCTTCGGCCAGCGTCATCGCCTGCGCGCGCAGTTGCGCCGTGGCCTGGGCGATAGCCGCCTCGTCCGCCCCCAGCGCATCGCCGATCTGCGCCAGCGCAGTCGGGCCGATCTGTTGGGCCAGGATCACGCTGTTCATGCCATTGGTGATGGCGCTGAGGATGGCGCGCACCACGCTGGGGCCGATACTGCGCCCGCTGTCGTAATACAGAGCGATCGGCGCTGGAGAACCGCCCGCGAGCGCTTTGGCCGTCCACTGCGGGTCGGTGATGGCGATGGCCGCGGCCAGGTTGCCGTCTTCGACGCGCGCGCGGGCCTGGTTGAAATCGGCATAGACTTTGCCATCGGTCAGGTCGTAAAGCGCACGGTAAGGTTCGTCCTGCGCCGGGTCGCCGCTGGGCACAAAAGCGCGCTGCAACTCCGCGCCCAGGTTCAGCGACGCCCCGTCCGGCAGAGTCTCTCCCTGATCCTGATTGATCACGGCTACGGGTACGGCGTCCAATTGCACGTCACCGCTCGTGCCGAAGGCCAGGCCGATGATCCCGCTCAACAGCACCGGCAGAGCGATCAGGTAGATCAGGGCATCCCGATCTTTGAAGGTGACGTAGAGGTCTTTCCAGGCGATGGCGGCGATCTTGCTGAACATGGGCGGTCTCCTCTCAGTCGCGCAGCGCGCGCCCGGTCAGATGCAGAAAGACCGCTTCCAGCGTCGGTTCGCGCACCTCGACCGCCTGCAGGCTCAGGCCAGCCTGATTGATCAGTCGCAGCGCTTCCGGCAACACCTGCCGCGCATCAGTCGCCAGCAGGTGCAGCGCGCCGTCGTCATCGGGCACGGGCGCGCAACTGCTCACGCCGGGCAACTGCCCCAGCGCCTTCACCAGGTCCGGCGCGACATCCGGCACTTTGAGCACCAGCGTGTCCTGCTGGCCGACCATGTGCGTCAGTTCTTCCTGCGTGCCCAGGGCGATGATTTCGCCGTGATCAATGATGCCCACCCGGTGCGAGAGTTCCTGCGCCTCCTCCATATAGTGCGTGGTGTAGAGCACAGTCATGCCTTCTGCGTTGAGGGCCTTGACCGCGTCCAGGATGTTGCGACGCGATTGGGGGTCAATGGCGACGGTCGGCTCATCGAGGATCAGGATTTGCGGGCGGTGCAACAGACCAATGCCGATGTTGACGCGGCGCTTCATGCCCCCGCTGTACTCCTGTACCGGATCGTCTGCCCGCTCGGTCAGGCTGGTGAAAGCGAGCACTTCGTCAACCCGCCGCTTCAACTCTCGCCCGCCCAGGCCGTACATCTTGCCGAAGAAAGTCAGGTTCTGGCGGGCGGAGAGGGTGGGGTAGAGCGCCAGTTCCTGCGGCACGACGCCGATCAACGCGCGCACCGCCAGCGATTCGCGGGTGACCGAGTGTCCACCGACGATCACGTCGCCCGCGGTGGGCGTCAGCAGGCCGCTGATCATGCCGATCGTCGTCGTCTTGCCCGCGCCGTTCGGCCCCAGCAGGCTGAAGATTTCGCCCCGGAAGATGGAAAAACTGACGTTTTTCACGGCAATGACCCCATCAGGAGGGTTGAACTGCTTGGTCAGGTTGCGGATCTCGATCATGGCAGTGTTCATGCAGATACTCCCGGCTAGACGTAGCACTCTGTCCGGTAAACAATCCAGGCGAATGACATGTTGCAGCCTGCTATGTGTGTGTACGATGGAGTCCGGCCACAGGTTGCAGCGCGGGTGCACAGTGGCCTGCTCACAGATAGCAGGAGTGACCTTTCCATCCGGACGATCAGGTGTACTACTGCTATTGCGCTGACACAAAAACCTGTTGCACAATAAGAGCACGACTGACATAGGCCGTAAGGTCGCCGACTATATTTATCTGAATGGTGTCACGGATCATCTCACCCTGGCAGAAAGCTTCGGCGGGCGTACAGGCACGGGAGAACACCATGTTGAAGTCAAAATGGATCGGTCAGAGGCCACTTGATAACCCCTCACCCCGGCGCGGTGCGCCACCCCTCTCCCTCAATGGGGCGAGGGGGAAAACCTGGCCCGTCTCCCCTTCGCCCCTCAGAGGGAGGAGGGGCCGGGGGTTGAGGGGGGCTTTTCAAACGGTCTTTCAGAGTCTGATAGCGGTGCTGACGTTGGCGCTGTTGATACCCGCTATCCCCGCGGCCCATGCTCAGACCCCGACCCAACTGATCATCAACTACCCCGAAGTGACCGACCTGGGCGATGAGGGGCTGCAATTGGGGCTGTATTTCACCATCGCCGATAGCACGGGGCGCGTCGTCCCCAACGCGCGAATACAGTCCACGCGCATCGTGTTAGACGATGGTCAGGCGGTGGACAACATCATGCCAGAGCAGCCCAACACGCCTTTCTATATCGCGCTGGTGCTTGATGCCAGCGGGAGCATGGGGCCAGCCGCCGCCGCCATGCGCGACGCGGCCAACCAAGCCATTCAAAACGCGCCGGAACAGGCGCAGATCGCTGTCATCCGCTTCAACGAGAGCATAGACGTGCTGCAGGACTTCACCACCGACCGCAACCGCGCCGCCAACGCGGTCGGTGACGTGCAGCCGGTTAACCTGAAAGGCACCTGCCTCTACGACGCTTCCTGGCGAGCTATCGAGCTGGTCAGCCAGGCCCCACCCGGAAGACGTGCCATTATCGTCTTCACCGACGGCACCGATCGCCTGCGCCCGGCCCCAGATACCACCCCGTGCAGCCAGCACACCTTTGCCCAGGTGGTGGACTACGCCACCAGCCCCGCCGCGCGGGTGCCCATTCATACCATCGGCCTGCGCACGAATGACCTCAACCCGACTGAACTGCGCAACCTGGCCAATCAGACCGGCGGCCTGACCGTCATCGGCGAGCAGGGTGATCTCAACACGCTGTTCCAGGACATCATGAACGCGCTGAAGAATCAATGGCTGGCGCGGGGTATCTTCTTCCCGGAGCGCGGGACACACGCCGCCACGCTGATCGTCACCCTGGCTGACGGTACCAAGCTCTCGGCCTCCACGCAGTTCGAGGTGCCGCGCGATTTCGCCGTGCCGCAGACGCCCACTCCCACTCCTACGCCGGTGGTGGTGAAGCTGGAGATACTGTCGGCGCGCTGGGATCAGGCTCAGGACATGCTCTACCTGGAGGTGCGCGCCCAGGGCGAACAGGTGATCAGCACCTACCGCTTCGACTTCTTCGACGCTAACAATCAGCTTCTGGATAGCAAGACGATCCCCAGGCCGCTGCCCTCGCCGGTGTCCATCTCTGCCGTCAACCTGACCGGCAAGCTGCGTGTGGAACTACGCGCCCTGGATGGGCAGGGCAACTTCATCAGTTGGCCCGGCGAGCGCGACCAGATGCTTGACAAGGTCTCCTACGAATTCAACATCATCCGCCCCACGCCGACTCCCCCGCCCGCGCCGCCGACGCTCATTCCGGTAGAGGTGATCATAGATAGCATCGGCTACGACGAGCAGACCGACACCATCACCTTTTACCTGACGCTCGTCGGCGCGGCGCAGATGGGCGGGCTGCAGATCAACGTAGTAGACGCCAAGACCAGTCAGCTCAAGACCGTTTACAACGTCGAGGTCAGCGAGACCGTCTCGGTGGGCGCGGAAGGGCTGGAGCCGCTCAGAGAATACCTGGTGCAGGTGATCGCCCAGGCCCCCGACGGCCAGAACCTGACGCGCAGCGAGCGCATGAACTTCGTCTATACGCCGCTGCTCACGCCGACGCCGGCCCCCACGTCCACCCCCACCCACACTCCCACGCCCGAACCGGTGGAGGTGACCATCTCAGTCCGGCAAGACCCGCAAACTAAAGAGTTCATCTTCACAGTGGAGGTGATCAACGAGGAGCGCGTGGCGTCCTATAAGTTGCAAATGCGCGACCGCAGCGGGCTGGTGAAAGGCGAATACGTCTACGAAGCGCCCCTGCGCGGCGAAATTCGCCTGCCGGAATTGGAGGCGGGCGAGTACACAGCAGTGATGGAAGCCTATGGGCCGGACGGCAGACGCGCCGCTGTGGGCAACGTCACTTTTGCCTACACGCTGCCTCCAACGCTGACGCCCACGCTCAGCCCTACCCCTACTCTTTCGCCCACACCTACACCGGGACCGGGCGCGTTCGAAAAGCTGACCGACAACGTGCGCGGCAACCCCGTGCTGGCGCTGGTGATCGCGCTGATCGGCTTCGCGCTGGTGATGGTGCTCTTCCTGCTGGTGCGCCCGCGTAAGAAAGCCGCCACCGGCACCGGTTTCCTGGCCGCGCAGACGGGCTTCTATCAGATGCCGGGCACGCCGTCCGAAAAGCCAAGCGCGACGCCGCCGGGCGCAGCCCCAGGCGCACCTGTCACGATTGCTGACCAGGCGACCAATGTCTACACTGACGTCTTCGACTATGTGGGGACGCTAGAAGTGCGCCGCTCGCCCGCCATGCCGCGCATCGGGGCCAGCGTGGTCATCACCTCGGTGCCGTTCCGCATCGGGCGCGGAACGCAGTTCCCCAACGATCTTTCGCTGGACGAAGATAGCAGCATCTCGCGTAAACATGCCGTGATCACCCTGGAGAGTGGGCAATTCCTGATCACCGATCAGGGCAGCGCCAATGGCACGCGCGTAGACGGGGTGCGCATCACGCCCCAGCAACCCTATCCACTCCATGCGGGCGCGGTGATCCTGCTCGGCAAGGGCACAGAGCTGATCTTCTATCCTGGCGAACGATTTGGCGAGGGAGGGTCGCCGCCTGGTAGCAGCGACCTGGGCAAGACGAACTATATAGACCTCGATCAGTCTGAGAGCTAAGCCATGCCAGGCCAAACACTGACGCTGGACATCGCCGGACAAACGGACATTGGTCTGAAGCGCAAGCGCAACGAAGACTTCCTGGCCTTCCGCGTGCCGGAGCCGGACAGTTCGGAATACCGGTTGGGTGCGCTGTTCGTCGTCGCCGATGGCATGGGGGGCATGGGCGGCGGCGATGTTGCCAGTCGCACAGCCGTTGCCGAGATCATGGCGCGCTACTACGCCGACTCCTCGCAAGAGCCGCTGTCTGCCCTGCGCAAAGCCATCGAATACGCCAATACCGCCGTGCGCACACAGGCCGAACGTGTCCAGTTGCCGCGCATTGGTTCGACGGCGGCGGGACTGGCCCTGTTGCCCGATGGTGACGCCGTGCTGTTCAACGTGGGCGACAGCCGTGTCTATCGCGTCCGTCAGAACACCATCGAGCTGCTCAGCCGCGACCAAAGCGTGCTGCAACATCAGCTCGACGCAGGCCTGATCTCGCCGGAGGAGGCCCGTCACGCTCGCAACGTCAACGTCACCGCCTTCATCGGCCAGCCCGCGCTGATCCAGCCGTTTTTCAACCGCGTCAGCACCGCGGCAGGCGATGTGTTCCTGCTATGCACTGATGGCCTGTGGGACCTGGTCGAGCCGCACGAGATGTTGCATATCATCCGCACCCTGCCCGCCGAAGCCGCCGTCCGCAAGCTGATTGAACTGGCCCGCAAACGCGGCGGCCCGGACAACATCACCGCCATCATCGTGCGGCTGGGCACAGCGCCCCGGCGGAAACGTCGCGCCTGGTTGGCGTTCGCGGGTCTGCTGATAGTGGTAGCAGCAGCGGTGACAGCCGCCCTGCTCGTCGTGCGCGGCAGCGGTGGCGGGGGAGACATCACCGACACGCCCACTCTCCTGCCAGCCGCTGCGGTGTCCCCCCACGCTGTCCCGGCCAGCGTCACCCCGACACCGTCTGCTACCCCTGGCTGGACGCTGGCCACAGCCACACCCGCCAGTGCGCTGATCGTGCTGCCCAGCGACACGCCGACGATCACGCCCACTTTCACGGCGACCGCAACGCTCGCGCCGACCGATACACCGTCACCGACGCGCACGCCGACCGCCACGCGCACCCCAACGGCCACGTTCACCACTTTGCCCAGCGCGACAGCTACGGCTACCTCCACGCCAACGGTGACACCCTCGTCCACAACCACGCCGACCGCCACGTCCACGCCGATCACCCTGACGCCCACGCCTAGCCAGACGCCCTCCCCAACTCCTACGCCCCCTACGCCGACGGCCACGCTCGACCTGAGCAAGATTTCGCCCACGCCTACAGCGTCTCCGACGGCCACGTCCACGCCCTCACCGGGGGATGCGATCCTGCTCCTGGCCGCCGCCGACCTGCCCGATGAGGCGCTGGAAGGCGTGATCCTTACCGAGGACATCACCCCTTACCTGCTGATCGGCCTGGGAACGTCCACCCCCACGCCGCAACCCCGCGATCCCCTGCCTGCTGGCACGCGGGTGAAAGTGATCGGGCAGGACGACGTGCCGCTGCCCGGCAGGCCGGACGTCCTCCTGCGCCTGGTGCACGTGTATGGCGGGCCGGTTGAGGGGATGGGGTTCGACGCCTGGCTGGCGAAAGAGGTGCTGGAGCGGGCAGTACCCGCTGCCCCCTATGTGTACGTGCTCGAAGACAAGCCGGTGAACGTGCGAGCGGGCGACAGCACCCGTCACCCGATCATGGCGAAGCTAGACCCTGGCGAAAGCGCCCGTCTGCTAGGGACTAACCGTAGCCGGACGTGGTACAAAGTGCAGCTGGAAGATGGTCGCGAGGGTTGGGTTTCGGCGGGCCTGGTGCTCCCCCTGGGCCGCCAGCAAGACCTGGACGCGCTGCCCGTGTTGCCCTCGCCTCCGCCGCCCGCGCCGACGGCTACCGCGACCTCTCTCGCCCCGCCGTCGGAATCATTGACTCCGCCGCCTGGGGCAGAGGGACAACCCGCCGCCTCCGGCCAGAACAGCGGCTGAAGCAGCGCGCCCGACAACCCTAGTCCTTGTGACTGTCCCGTTCACGGCAGGCGCGGCACAGGCCAAAGATGGCCATGTGATCAATGCGTGGCTCGAAATCGTAGCGCTGGCGAAGCTGCGCGCGTAGCCCTTCCATCAGATCGTCGTCCAGCCTCATAATCTGCCCACAACTCAGGCAGACCAGGTGATGATGTGGCTTGCGATCGATGATCTGATAGACCACCCCCGACTGTCCCAGATCGGTTTGCGCCACCACGCCGCGCTCCTTGAGCCATTGCAGGATGCGGTAGACAGTGGTCTCGGTGAGCGCCGGGCTGCGCTCGGCCAGCAACTGCTGTACCTGCTGCACAGTCAGGTGCTCCCCGCTGGCACACAATGCCTCGATGACCCATTGCCTCTGCACGGTCAGGCGCTCGCCCTGCGCACGTAGCCGCTCGACTATCGTCTTGGCACACACCATAGCTGGCGCTCCCGTTGCAAGAGCCAGAGTGACGCTTCCCATTGTAGACGCTCGGCAGATAGAACGCTACCGGTTGGGTGCGTGCAAACTGTGACAGGCAATTTGCCGCAGTCTGCTGCCCCTCACCCCTACATCCCCTCTCCCTCGCGACGGCGTCGCGGGGCGAGGGGACTTGCTGTCTCTCGCTCAGGCGCTCCCCTTCGCCCGCAGGGGTGTCAGGGAAGGTTCTCAGCGATGTGCTCGGTGTAGGGCTTCTTACCTCACCTTCGCTCGGCGCTGACGCGCCTCGCCGAGCGAAGCGAGGCTGGGGGTGAGGTAAAGCGGCAAGCGGTTTGAGGCAATCCCCCTTGCGCATCCCTGTTGGCCGATCCCATGCTACACTGAACAAGTGTAGCACTGCCGTCGGAGATCGGAGCGTGCCGCATGACTGTATGGCGCTGGCTGTTTTGCAGCGTGTTGATTGGAACCCTACTCCTGGTCCTATCCGGCCCGCGGCCCGACCTGTTGTGGGCGCAAAGGCCAGATGCCCGCCCGCTACGCTACGGCGAGACCGTCGGCGGCGTGCTCGACGACGCACACTACGAAGACCGCTGGACGTTCGCCGGGCAGCGGGGCGACGTGATCCGCGTCACCATGACCCGCAGCGCGGACGTGCCGGGCGGCCTGGACGGTTATTTGCTGCTGATCGGGCCGGACGGCGCTGTGCTGACCGAAGTAGATGACACCGGCGATGCGGTCATGCCCACGCTCGACGGCTACGAACTGCCCGCCGATGGGCTGTACACACTGGTCGCCACGCGCTTCGGGTTCGCTAATGGCTTTTCAACCGGCGAATACTCGCTGACACTGGAACTGATCGGGCGGCAACTGGCGACTGGCGCTGCTGATGGAGCGGGCGTGCGCTGGCTGCCGCCAGGGACGTTGCCGCCTGGCCTGCGCTGGCTGATCTACAATGAGCCGGTCAACGGCAGGCTGGCTGGGGAGCGCGTCGAAGACTGGTACATTTTCCAGGGGCGCGCGGGGGACGTGATCACCCTGCGCATGGCTGCTGCAGAAGGGGCGCTTGACCCTTTCCTCATCCTCACCGACGGGGGCGGCTATGAATTGGCACGCGCCGACGACTCGCCGGATGGCTCGCGCGACGCGGTCATCGCCGAGCTGAACCTGCCCGCCGACGGCGCGTACCTGGTGCGCGCCACGCGTTACGGCTTCGCGTATGGCCCTTCCGCCGGTTCGTATACCTTGATCATCGAGACGGATGCTGCCCCCAGCGGGCCGGGGGCGGCCCCCCCTGTGCCACTGGTAGCCGGTCTGCCGGTGTCTGGAACGCTCGATCTGCGGATGGCGATGCAACGCTATACCTTTGACGGGCAGGCTGGTCAACAGGCCACGGTGACAGTCGAGCGCACGGGGGGCACGCTGGTTCCGACGCTCACCCTGCGCAGCCCAGAGGGAGTGGTACTCGTTGCCGGTGACGCTGGGCCAGTCGCTGGCGAGGTGCGCCTGGGGCCAGTGCTCCTGCCCGCCGACGGGACTTACACGGTGGATGTGTCGCTGGGCGACCTGAGCACCGCCGGTACCTATCGGCTGATCGCTATCGTCGCGCCGCCGCCCGCGCCTGCCTCGGATGCTTTCCGCTCTGCTACCGGGCTGGACATCGAAGCTGTACTGATCTGGTCAGGAGGGGCGGATCTCGACCTGAACGTGATTGCTCCGCCAGGAATCGCCGGTCTCCGCCAGGCCCAGGCCAACGACTTTTGCGTCGAGACGCGCGCCGCGCCAGTCGAGCGCGTCACCTGGTCGGAAGGCAGTGCCGCGCCGGGCCTGTACTCCGTCACCGTGCGCTATCGTTTCGATTGCGCGGGAACAGGCGCGCCGGTGCAGTTCATGCTGGGGCTGGCGGTGCGCGGCGTGGTGACGGATGTAATCAGCGCAACGCTGGCGCGCCCGGGTGACACGTATACCACCTATCTGGCAGTACGCTGAGTCGCCCTCCTCTCACCTCAACGACTTTTCAAATATCTTGGGGAAAAAACCGATGTTCGAAAAGTCAGGGTGCATTTCAGGTGAGTTCACGAGTGCAAGCGAACTGAGGCGGATTTCTAGAGCCGTGCTCTGGGGGGAACCTTTGTGAAATGCACCCTTCAAACTGAGTACGAGCAAAGCTTCTCAGCGATGTGCCCGCTGCGAAGGCGTTGACCTCACCCCCGCTCGGCGCTGACGCGCCTCGCCGAGCGTAGCGAGGCTGGGGGTGAGGTAAAGCGCAGCAAACTATCTGTCACATGCTGTCATGTGCAAAGTCAAGCTCACAGTTGACCTGTGCAGCGCAGGGCAACCGTCCGGCGCACATAGGCCAGGCACACGGCGCGCGTTTGCAAGAGCTGTGTTATGATGTGAATTGTATCCGCTCGCCAAGCAGGGCTGGCACACGCCTTCTCCCGCAATACAGGAGACAACCTAATGTCACGTCAAACAAGCTGGATGGCGGCATTGCTGATTGCCGTCCTTATCGTTGTAGCGTTCGCTCCGGCGCTGACGCCGGTCGCCCGCGCTCAGGGAGAATGTGGCAACGCGCCCCCGCCCCGGCTGATCGTTGGCGGCCAGGGAATGGTCACCTTCACCGACGGACGTCCCCTCAACTTGCGCGGCGCTGCCGGTCTGTCCGGCGCGGTCATCGCTCAGTTGCCCGAAGGCGCTGTCTTCACCGTGCAGGAGGGGCCAGTCTGTGCTGACGGCATCTTCTGGTGGGCTGTGAGTAGCGGCGCTCTCAGCGGGTGGATCGCCGAAGGCATGGAGGGCGAGTATTTCGTCGCGCCGTCCGCCAGTGTAGACACAACCCCTCAAGGCGCGGTTACGCCAACTGGCCCTGCGGTCCCGCTCGGCCAGGGCGGCGGCCCCTTCAGTGTATGGGACTGGGCTGCCTTCGCCGCCGACTATTGGGGCGGCTCTCTGCCCGATCCCATGACCATTGCACCGCCCGCCGTCTACAACGGCGACCTGCCCAACCTACCAGTTGACCTGTCCGGCGTGATGTTCCTGGACGACGCCGGCCTGAACCAGGCTCAGCTCTCGCTGCTGGCCCAGAACGGTTTCGTGGTTGCCCCTGGTGGGCTGGATCAGTTCCACCCGGCCTACCTGGACAGCGAAGAGTGGCCGACATGGCCGGTAGGCGTCACCTGGGACGGTTCGGAAGATGTCGAGCTGCCGCCCGGACACGCCTTCTTCATCACCACCGACGCGGCGCTGCATGCGCTGCACTTTGTCTTCGACAATCTGCTCACCGACCTGGAAAAAGAGAGTTTCTACCCCCTGATCACACAACAGGTGATCGCGCCCGCGCTGCAGGCTGCCCATGCGCAGACGCAGGTCGCCGCGGGGACGGCGCTGGCCGAACCCGCCCGCGCCGCCGAACTGTACCTGGCCGTGGCGCTCGAACTGCTCGCGCCGGGCAGCGCCGCGCCGATCGTGGGGGCGGAGGCCATGAACGCGGTGACGCCGCTGGTGCAGATGGCCCTGACCGCTCAGGGACAGCTCGAAGTGCCCTTCCTGACGGGCTATCTGGAAGACTTCAGCCAGTATCGCCCGCGCGGTCACTACGCCGACGACCCTATCCTGGAGCAGTACTTCCGGGGCATGATGTGGCTCAGCCGCATCACCTTTCTGGCCGAAGACCCGCAGGCCACACAGATCGCGCTGATGCTGCTGCGCGCGTTGCGCTCCTCGCCGGAGGCGGTCGCGGGCTGGATGACCCTGCACGAGACGCTCACCTTCCTGATCGGCCCGGTAGACGATCTCGGCCCGCCCGAATACAGCGCGGTCGCCGCCGCAGTCTATCACCCGCAAGACCTGCCGCTCGATGCCCTGGCCGATCCGGCACGGCTGCTCGCCTTTCAGACCGCGCTGAAAGCACTGCCCGGCCCGCGCATCAACGGCCTGATCCTGCCCGACGACACCGCCGCGGAGGAGATGAGCGCATCTGGGCGTGGCTTCCGCTTTCTGGGGCAGCGCTTCACTCTCGACGGCTACGTGATGGGACAGTTGATGTACCCCTACGTGGGCACGCGCGAGAATCCGCGCCTGCTGCCGCTGGGCCTGGACGTGGCGGCGGTGGTTGGCGGGGCGGAGACGCCCTATCAATTGGCGATCCAGGCGGGCGCGGGCGATTACCTCAACTACGACGCGCAGGTGCTCAAGCTGGCCTCCGAACTGGGGGTGCTGGGCGAGCAAGACTAGCTGGAGAATACCTATGGCGCGTGGCTGTGGACGCTCAAGCCGCTGTGGGGTCGTGATCCGGCGGGCTACCCGCCGCTGATGCAGACCGAAGCCTGGCTGCGCAAGGATTTGCAGACGGGCCTGGCAAGCTGGACGGAACTCAAGCACGACACGGTGCTCTACGCCAAACAGCCCGCTGGCCTGGGCGGGGGCGGCGCGCCGCTGACCTCGTTCGGCTATGTCGAGCCGAACCCGCTGGTCTTCGCCCGCATTGCGATCGTGGCGGCGCTGACCTACCAGGGTCTGGCTCAGCGCGGGCTGATCGAAACGGAGTTCAGCGAGTACACCGGCTTTTATGCCACCCTCAACGAGCTCCGCACGCTGGCCTAT
The DNA here is from genome assembly GCA_937135955.1 of uncultured Anaerolineales bacterium. GTDB lineage: Bacteria > Chloroflexota > Anaerolineae > Aggregatilineales > Aggregatilineaceae > UBA2029. The sequence goes on from CAKZOB010000055.1 coordinate 71,260, forward strand.
CAATGTGCGCAACTGGCCGAGATCGCCCGCAAGGAACTGGCCGGTGAGCCGCGCACCGAGGACGAATACTGGATGATTTACGGTTTCGGGCAGTACCTCTATGGGCTGCTGGTGACTCTGTCTTCAGATCCCATAAACCCCGACCCGGTGGCGTTGGTGACTGACGTGGCCAGCAACCCCAGCGCGAGCATCGTGCTGCAGGAGGCAGTGGGCAACGTGGACTACATCTACGTGGTAGCCCCTCTGCCAACCGGCGGCTGGCAATTGCTGCGCGGCGGCGTGTTCAGCTACTATATGAGTGGGTCGGCGACATCAATCAGCGCATGACGGACGCCGAATGGCGCGCCAGGGTTGCCGCGGGCGACCTGCCGCCCCGCCCAACCTGGGTGAGCGCCTTCTACGCGGAATGATTCAAGATACGGAGATCAAGGAGGGAGTCTATGACACATTGGCGACAACATCTGCTGGCATTGGCTTTGCTGGGGGCCATGCTGGCCGCCGGGCTGTTTGCGCCGGAGGCGTTGCCGGCGCGGGCGGGCGGGTCGTGGTCGGCCTGGCTGTACAATACGCAGAGTGGCGCACTGGTGCACGTTTTCCCCGACGGAGCACCCGCAGTCACTACAATGCTGCCGCTGCCGCCTGGCCTCACGTCTGCTCCCTATTCTGTCACCATGTCGCGCGATGGCGCGCGCCTGGCCGGGTGTTTTGTGGACAACGCCAGTCAGACGAGCGTGCATGTCTACGACATCTATGGCGGGGTCTACCTGAGTCAATATGCTGCGCCGGGCGGCCCTGTCCTGGGTTGCGCGCTGGGATACGACGCCTTCAGCGAAGACGGCTCGCTACTGGCTTTCGGCATTCTCAATCACTTCGCTGACCCGGCTGACCCACGCCCCGGCTGGGAACTGCTGGTGATGCAGGTGAACACGGGCGCGATCGTCTACCGGCTGGATGCCAACGCGCCCGCCGTCGCTGCGCTGGGCCTTGACGTGAATGGTAAGATACCCTTCGTGGAAACCTTCGAGCAGCCGACCGCGACGCGCCCCGGCCTGATCACCTTCAAGTTGGTGCAGTGGGCGACAGAAGGGCAGTGCGAATATCCGGGCCTGGTGTGGAATCTCAACGATGGGTCGGTATTCAGCGAGCCGCGCTACGGCAAGAATAGCCTGGACGCGCTGCTGCCCAACAGCGAACTGATCTGGGTCGAGACGAATCCCGCCTATCCGCAGGGATTGCTGGAAGGGCCGGGTTGTACATACAACGTGTTGATGTACTCGAACAAGGCTGGCGCGCTGTATCCGCTCTTCACCAACGGGACAGTACTCTTCGCGGCGAGATTTGTGGACGACGGGCGGCGCATCGCTTTCGGCAGTTACAGCAGCGGCTCGAACCAGTGGTACGCGCTGGATCGCAGTGGAGTGATCACCCCCTTGCCCGCCGACCTGCAGAACGTCTACGAACTGTGGGGCACACCCGACGGCTACGTCTTCCTGAGCAACGAACCGGACATGCCGCAGCAGGTGCGCTATCACCGCTTTGGCGCTGGCCCCAGCCCAGAGGTCTATGTCGCCTGGACTGCGCCTAGCATTGACTACCATCGCCTGATCTGGGTCAACCCGCTCAGCGGCGGGGCGGGACTGCCGCCTTTCCCACCCATGCCAGTGCTGGGCGAACCGCCGTTGCCGCCCACCCCAACCACACCGGCTGGCGTTTTGGCCGTTGGCGTGCGCGCCGTTGTGAATACCACCGCGGGAGATCGGTTGCGCGTGCGTACCGGGCCGGGCACAACGTTCACCGTGCTGTTCCAGCTCCCGGCTGGTACGCCGGTGACCCTGGCGGAAGGGCCGGTCGTCGGGCCAGAGGGTTACACCTGGTGGCGCATCCAGACCGACGACGGGCGCAGCGGCTGGTGTGTGCAAGGGGTGCCGGAGGCAGGCGGCTTCTTGCAGACCCTGATTCCGCTGCCGTAGCGCCTTCTCTCGTTGAAGACCGACGGGGACGGCTATGGGTCGTCCCCGTCGCTTTGGTCATCGGCGCGGCGTAGCCCAGGCGCATAGCGGTCGTTCAGTAGAACGGCTGTGGTTTCGCGCTATAATCGCCCCATCATCGTGCGCCGGAGGGAGCGACTCCATGCGGGTACCTCAGTGGTTTGTGCTGGCCTGGGTGATATTCTTCAGCGCTCTGGGGATTGTCGGGGCGGTGTTCGCCTACGGTTTCGTGCGCGACCGCGCCGCCGAACTCGACAGCGTGCTGGAACTGCCCGATCCGCCACAGGTGAGCCGCCCATCGTCCGGCGGAGCGACGCCCACCGCTACCGCCTATCCCGCAACTGGCGACGAAACGCCCATCTCAACTGTGCCAGCAACGCCTAGCTCCGGCGGAGACGAGCCGGGAGCGTCGTCCACGCCCGCAGTAGACGAACCGGCCCAGGCGCAGCCTGCCGCTTATGCGCCCTGGGACGACCCGCGACGGGTCTCAGTGTTGTTGCTGGGCATTGATCAGCGCGCCGGAGAGCAAGGTACCTTCGCCACCGATACGATCATCCTCTTCTCCCTCGATCCAGTGGGCAACACGGCGGCCATCCTCTCCATCCCGCGCGATCTGTGGGTGGAATATCCCGGCCTGGGGCGCGCCGGGCGCATCAACAGTGCCAACATCGTCGGCGACGAGATCAGCTATCCGGGAGGCGGCGGCCCGGCCTATGCGGTGCGCACTGTCGAAAAAGAGCTGGGGCTGAAAATTCAGTTCTATGTGCTGATCAACTTCGAAGTCTTCACCACGCTGATTGACGCCATCGGACCCATTGAAGTGTGCCCGCCAGAACCCATTCACGATGACCACTACCCGGATGGCAGCTACGGTTACATCACCATTCACTTCGACGCCGGCTGCCAGGAGCTGGACGCCGAGCGATTGCTGCAATATGCCCGCACCCGTCACCAGGATAGCGACATCGGGCGCGCCGCCCGTCAGCAGGAAGTGATCCTGGCCGTGCGCAAGAAGGTACTTAGCGCGGGCGGGGTGACTTCGCTGCTACCGCAGGCGGCAGCGCTGTGGGAATCGGTGCAGCACAACATCCGCACCAACTTGACGTTCGAGGAGATGGTACGGCTGGCTCTGCGCGCCGAGCAGATTCCCTCAGAAAACATCCGCCAGGGGCAGATTTCGTTCGGCGAAGTGTACGAAAGCACCACCGAAGACGGTGAGCAGGTGCTCATCCCTATCGCCAGCGACATCCGCCTGCTGATCGAAGACCTGTTCCGCCCGCCGGACTCCCTCTCTGTGACAGAGCCATGATGGCGGCCTTCGGTCACATTGTGATCATTGTCATCAAAATTGACTGAGTAATCGAGTTTTTCTAAGCGATCAGATGGCCTATAATGGGCTATAAGTCGGCTCGTTGCTGTTCCCCATCGCTGCCTCCAGGCCGTCCCCTGTGCGCTGTGTGTCGCCTCCCCTCAGGAGAACGAGGGTCATGATGCGAACAATGCTGGCAGCCTTCGTCCGCGCGCCTTTTCAGTTCGAATTACGCGAAATCCCTATTCCCACTGTGCGTGAAGGCTGGGCGCTGGTCAAAGTGGAAGCCTGCGGTATCTGCGGCACCGATCTGCACATCGCCAGTTCCACCACGCACCGCCTGACCACCAAACCGCCCACCGAATGGCAGGGCTTCGGGCACGAGGTCGCGGGGGTGGTGGTCGAGGTGGGGCCGGGCATTCGCCATGTCAAAGAGGGCGACCGGGTGGTGCTGGAGAGCGGCTCGTTTTGCGGCACGTGCGAACTTTGCCGCAACGGGCGCGTTGACCTGTGCAACAAGGGGGCGAACTTCTGGAGCAACGACTCGATGGGGTTCGCCGAATACATCCTGGCCCCCAAAGAGTGCCTGGTGCCCTTCGACGGCCTGCCTTTCGAAGTCGCCTGCCTGGCCGAGCCACTGGGCGTGGCGCTGGATATGACCTATACGGCAGATATCGCCCTGGGGGACGACGTGCTGGTGCTGGGCCTCGGCCCGATCGGCCTGATGTCTATCCCGCTGGTACGCATGAAGGGCGCGGCGCACATCTACGCCGTCAACCGATCGGGCGGCAAACGCGCCGAACTGGCGAAGCGCTTTGGGGCGGATACGGTCGTGCTCACCAGTGAGACGCCGGTCGAGCAGATACCCTTCCGGCGCGGCGGCGTAGACCGGGCGTTGGTCTCGGCGTCGGCGTCGGCGGTGCTCTCCGCCCTGCCGGTGATGAATTACGGCGGCATCATCGCTTTCATCGGCATCGAGTATGGCCCCGGAGCGCAGTTGAGCTTCGATGCCAACGAGTTTCACTTCAAGAAATTGCAGTTGCGGGCGTCGCATGCCGCGCCTGCGCTGTATTTCCCCACCTGCCTGCAACTGTTGAAGGACGGGCATGTGGACGGGCAGGCGCTTATCTCGCACGTGATGCCGCTGGAGCGGATCGTCGAGGCAATGACCCTGCTGCGCGAGTCCCGCTCCGAGGCGTTGAAGATTGTGATCAAGCCGTGATCGCCTTGGCGATCAAATGACAAGGGCCAAGAGGCCCTGTCAAAACATCGTTCGTGAACTTTAAAACATTGAGTCCGTGCCAGCTTGTTGGCTCAGACGCACAAGGATGGGCGATGGTTGATCTGCGCCGGAATCAGGTGCGTGGTTCACCGGCCCAAGCGGTGATGGTTGTAGGCGGGGGCATCAGCGGGATGCGAGCGGCGCTCGATCTCGCCGACGCCGGGCTGAAAGTGTACCTGGTGGAACAGACCCCCTGCCTGGGCGGGCGCGTCGCGCAACTGGGCTTCATGTTCCCGCAGCACGACTGCGTCCTCTGCCGGGGCACGCCCGATCACGGCTACGGCTGCACGCGCCCTTCTATCTCCCCCGCCTATCTGGAACACAATCAACACCCCAACATCGAAGTCCTCACCAATACGCGCATCATAGACATCGAAGGCCAGGCTGGCGACTTCACCGTGTCGCTGCGCCAGGAACCGCGTTACGTAGACCCGGAGCGCTGTATCAGTTGTGGCCTGTGCGCGCGCGTCTGTCCTGTCGAGCTGCCCGATAGCTATCAGCAGGGCATGACCCGCCGCAAGGCCATCTACAAGGTGGCGGCGCGCGCTGTGCCCGATGCCTATGTGATAGATCGCGGCCCCTATTGCGACGAGTGCGGCCAATGCGTGGAGGTCTGCCCCACCAACGCGATCGACCTGCACGAACCGGCGCGCCTGCGCCATGTCGAAGCCGGTGCGATCATCCTGGCGTTGGGCTTTCAGGTCTATGATCCTACCGAACTGGAAGAACTGGGCTACGGGCGCTTCCCTAACGTGCTGCACGCCATGCAATACGAGCGCTTGGCCAGCCGCTCCGGACCCACCGAAGGGGTGGTGATCCGCCCCTCCGACGGGCAACGCCCGCGCTCCATTGCCTGGTTGCAGTGCATCGGCTCGCGCGATCAGAAGAACGGCTACTGCTCGTCCATCTGCTGCATGTACGCCACCAAAGAGGCCATGCTCGCCAAGCAGCGCCTGGCCGGTCAGGTGGACTGCACCATCTTCATCATGGACGAGCGCGCCTTCAACAAAGAATACAGCCGCTATTTCGCCACGGCCCGCGAACGCTACGGCATCCGCTACGTGCGTTGCCGCGTCTCTGGCATTCACGAAGACCCGGCCACGCACGACCTGATCCTGCACTATGCCGAGCCGGACGGCACGCGCCACGAAGAGCGCTTCGAAGCGGTGGTGCTGGCGACCGGCCTGCAGCCGCCGGAGTCGGCGCGGCACCTGGCCGATTTATTGGAAATCGAACTCAACGAATATGGCTTCTGCCAGACGGACAAATTCACACCGCTGCAAACCTCGCGGCCCGGTGTATTCGTGTGTGGGGCGTTCTCCTCGCCGAAAGAGATCGCCGAGACGATCATAGATGCCAGCGGAGCGGCGGCGGAAGTGATGCGCCTGCTCAACGATCAACTCAACGCGCATCCCTACAGCCGCGAATGGCCCTTCGTGATAGCTGCCGACGGCCTGCCGCCTGAGCGCGACGTGTCGGGCGAAGCGCCCCGGGTGGGCGTGTTCGCCTGCACCTGCGGTAAGACCATCAGCGAAGCGCTCGACTTGCGAGGTCTGCTGCAGGACGTGGCGCGCTGGCCCGATGTAGAGGCAGCGGAACTGCTCGACTTCGCCTGTCTGCCAGAGGGACTGACCGAACTCAAAGAGGCTATCCAGAAACACAACCTCAATCGGGTGGTGGTGGCCGGTTGCAGCAACCGCACGCACGACGCCCTGTTTCAGCGCACTGTGCGGCAGGTGGGGTTGAATCCTTACCTGCTGGAAATGGTCAACCTGCGCGAACAATGCAGCCAGGTGCACCGCCAACACTCCGCCCAGGCCAACCGCAAGGCGCGGGAACTGGTGCGCATGGCAATAGGGCGCGTGCGCGCGGCACAACCGGTGCACAAGGACAAACATCCTTGCTTGCCCGTGGCCCTGGTGATCGGCGGCGGAGTGGCCGGCATGACCGCTGCGCTGGCCATTGCCGATAGTGGCTACCGCGTGCACCTGGTCGAGCGCTCCGACGCACTGGGCGGCAACCTGCTCAACCTCTACTACGTGGCCGAAGGCTACAACCCGCAGCGTCTGTTGCGCGACCTGGTCAACCGCGTGCGCGCGCACACGCACATCACTGTTTTCACGCGCACCGAAGTCACCCGTCACTGGGGGCATGTGGGGCATTTCCACGCCCTGCTGCGCACCAGTCACCCCAGCGGACTGGTCGAAGAGACCGAGATCGAGCACGGCGTGACCATCGTCGCCACTGGCGCGCGCGAGACGCACGAGCACCCGTTGCTGGAACTGCCCGGCGTGATCACCCAACGCGAGCTGGAAGAGCGGATCATCCATCAACCGGAAACGGTCACCGGGCTGCAAGATGTGGTGATGATTCAGTGCGTCCGCCCGCCAGGGATGCCAGATTACTGCTCGCGCGTGTGTTGCACCAACACCATCAAGAACGCCCTGCGGCTCAAGCTGTTCAATCCGGCCTGCCGGGTGATTGTGCTTTATAAGAACATCGTAACCTACGGCTTCCGCGAAGAATACTACACGGAGGCGCGCAAGCGCGGCATCCTCTTTTTGCGCTACACCGATGCCGAGCCACCGCAGGTGTTGTCCCAGGACGGGCGCTTGCTGGTGCGGGTGCGCGATCTGGCGCTCGACCGGACGCTCGACTTGCCCGCCGACCTGGTGACGATGAGCATGTCCGTCGCGCCCAGCGAAGGCACGGCGGCCCTGGCGCGGATGTTGCGCGTGCCGCTCTCCAGCGAGGGCTTCTTTGAGGAAGCGCAGATGAAGCTGCGCCCGATGGACTTCATGCGCGAAGGCATCTTCCTGGCGGGTATGGCGCACTACCCCAAATTCCTGGAAGAGAGCATCAGCCATGCGCTGGCCGCTGCCGCGCGCGCCCTCACCTTACTTTCGCAAGGGGCGCTGCACCTGGGCGGCATCGTGGCGCAGGTAGACCCCAGCAAATGCGTGGGCTGCCTGACCTGCACGCGCACCTGCCCTTTCGCCATCCCCCAGGTGATCCAGCAGGAAGGGCGCACAGGCGTGGGCGGGCTAGGCGGCGCGGCCTACATTGATCCGGCGCAATGCCAGGGCTGCGGCACCTGTACCGGTGAGTGCCCGGCCAGTGCCATCCAACTGGTCAACTACACCGACGAACAGGTGATGTTGCGTTCGATCGGTGGGCTGGGGCGCTGGTTGCCTACCCCTCAGGAGGTGGCGCGATGAGCAGCGAGACAGGGGGCAGGACCTTCGAGCCGGAGATTACAGCCTTCTACTGCATCTACTGCGGCTACATGGCCGCGGACACGGCGGGCGCACTGGGCGTCGAGTATCCGCCCAATGTCAAGTTCCTGCGCCTGCCCTGCACGGGCAAAACCGACATTCGCTACCTGCTGGAAGCTTTCGAGCAGGGGGCGGACGGGGTCTATCTGGTGGCCTGCCCCATCGGCAACTGTCACCATGTGCGCGGCAATGAGCGCGGACGGGCCAGGGTGCAACGCGCCAAGCGTATCCTGGACGAGATCGGGCTGGGGGGCGAACGCCTGGAGATGTTCTTCATGTCCGGCAGTCAGGCGCACGCCTTCGCCGCTGCCGCGCAGACGATGACCGAGCGCATTCGCAAGCTGGGGCCAAACCCACTCAAAGATCATCGTCCGCCCTCGCCCCCGCCAGAAGCAGGCGAGAGCGACGTAGACGAAGAAGCGGGATGGCGCGGTCGTCGTCCCCGTCCTCCGGAAGGAGGTGCTTAGAGCTTAATCGTCCGGTTAGCAGTTTTTTTTGGAGGGGCAACGCCATGAGCGACCCCAGACCAGAAACGCTCGCTGATCTCCCCGTCGGTGCAGTGATGGTCGTCGGCGGGGGCATCGCCGGTATGCAGGCCGCGCTCGACCTGGCTGAGGGGGGCTTCCGGGTCTACCTGGTCGAGGCACAGTCGGCCATTGGCGGCAAGATGGCGCAGCTCGACAAGACTTTCCCCACCAACGACTGCGCCATGTGCACCATCTCGCCGCGCCTGGTGGAGGTGGGCCGTCACCCCAATATCACCCTGCTCACTGATACCGAAGTGCTGGACGTGCAGGGGCAGGCGGGCAACTTCTCTGTGCGCCTGCGCCATCACCCCCGCTATATTGATCCGGCCAAATGCATCGGCTGCGGCGACTGCGCCAAAGTCTGCCCGGTGATCGTGCCCGATCGTTTCAATGAGGGGCTGGCGGTACGCCGCGCCGCCTACAAGCTCTATCCGCAGGCTGTCCCCAACGCCTACGCCATCGAGAAGAAGGGCATCTCGCCCTGCCGCGACGCCTGTCCCGCCGGGCAGCGCGCCCAGGGCTACATCGCCCTGATCCGCGAAGGGCGTTGGGAAGACGCGCTGCGCGTGATCAAAATGGACAATCCCTTCCCCGGCATCTGCGGGCGCATCTGCAATCACCGCTGCGAGACGGCCTGCAACCGCGGCCTGCTCGACGAGCCGATCAATATCCGCGCCCTCAAGCGCTTCGTCACCGACAAGGTCTATGCGCAGCCGCGTCAGCCGGTCGAACCCGCCCCGCGGCTTTACCCGCAGCGCGTGGCGATCATCGGCGCGGGGCCGTGCGGCCTGACGGCGGCGCAAGACCTGGTCCGCGCGGGCTACGGCGTCACCGTCTTCGAAGCGATGCCGGTCGCCGGGGGGATGTTGCGCCTGGGCGTGCCCGAATACCGCCTGCCCGCTGAGATCATCGAGCGCGAAGTGCAGGACATTATAGACCTGGGCGTTGACCTGCGCCTGAATCACCGCGTGGACAACCTGGACGAGGTGTTCGCCGAGGGTTTCGACGCCGTGCTGATCGCCGTCGGCGCGCACGAGGGCGTGCGCCTGCCCATCCCCGGCGCTGACCTGGACGGCGTGCTGATCAACACGCACTTCCTGCGCGACGTGCGCCTGGGTCGCTACGGGCCAGGGGGCGACGCTCCCCCGTTGGGGCAGCGCGTCCTGGTGCTGGGCGGCGGCAATGTGGCCATTGACGTGGCCCGTAGCGCTGTCCGCCTGGGGCGCGAGGTACACCTGGCCTGCCTGGAAAGTCGCGATGCCATGCCCGCTCACCCCTGGGAAGTGACTGCCGCCGAAGAAGAGGGGGTGACCATTCACGCCGGTCGTACCTTCGAGCGCATCCTGGGCGACGAACGTGGGCACGTGTGCGGCGTGGAGTGTCAGCGCGTGATCTCGTTTCACTTCGACGAGACGGGACATCTGCACGTGCAGAAAGAGCCGGATTCGACGCACGTCATCCCCTGCGACACGGTGATCTTCTCCGTGGGACAGCGGGCCGGTCTGGCCTTCATCCCCGACGACGCCGGCGTGGGCCTGACGCCGAAGCAGACCATCGCCGTCAACCCCAACACGCTGGCTGCTACCCGTCAGGGCGTCTTCGCCGCGGGCGACAGCGTCTCCGGCACCGCCTTCGTCATCGAGGCGGTACAGAGTGGGCATGTAGCCGCTCGCTCGATCACCCGCTACCTGCGCGGCGAACACCTGGAGCCGCCGCGCAAGCCCGAATTACCGGTGGTGCGCCTGACCCGCGAAGAGCTGGAAGAGCGCGTGGCGCGGGGCGAACTACATCGCCAACCGCGCGTGCCCATGCCCGAACTACCCGTTGAGCAGCGCGTGAACAGTTTCGCCGAAGTCGAAGGCGGCTACGACGACGAATCCGCGCAGTGCGAGGCGGCGCGCTGCCTGGCCTGCGGGGTGTGTTCGGAGTGCATGAGTTGCACCTTCGCCTGTGGGGTCAACGCCATTGATCACGACATGGTCGCCCGCGAGGAGACGGTGCGCGTCGGCGCGGTGATCCTCGCCCCCGGCTATCAGGTCTACCGCGCCGAACTGTCGGAAGAATACGGGCTGGACCGCTACCCCAACGTGATCACCGCCTTGCAGTTCGAACGGTTGCTCTCGGCGTCTGGCCCGACGATGGGGCACATTCAGCGCCCCTCGGACGGGCGCGCGCCGCGCCGTATCGCCTTCTTGCAATGTGTCGGCTCGCGCGACCGCAGTCACGACTATTGCTCGGCGGTGTGCTGTATGTACGCCACCAAAGAGGCAGTCATGGCCAAAGAGCACGAACCAGACCTGGACGTGCACGTCTTTCTGATGGACATGCGCGCTTTCTCCAAGGGGTATTGGGGTTACTTCGAGCGGGCGCGCGAACGTTACGGCGTGCACTACACCCGCTGTCGCATCAGCGCCCTGCACGAAGACCCCCTCACGCACGACCTGATCTTGCACTACCAGGACGAGGACGGGGCGTTGCACCGCGAACGCTTCGACCTGGCCGTGCTCTCGGTGGGCATGGAGATCAGCCCGCAGGTGCGCGACCTGGGTCGCCGCCTGGGGATCGAACTGGACGAATACGGCTTCTGCCATACGGTGCTGTTCAACCCGCTGGAGACCAGCCGCCCCGGCATCTACGCCGTCGGCCCTTTCCGCGAGCCGAAGGATATTCCGGAGTCGGTGATCGAGGCCAGCGGCGCGGCAGCCGCGGCGGCGGCTCGCCTGGGCGCAGCCCGCTTCTCGCTGACGGTAACGCCCGAATATCCGCCAGAGCGCGACGTGAGCGGCGAAGAACCGCGCATCGGCGTCTTCGTCTGCCATTGCGGGTCGAACATTGGCGGTTACCTGGACGTGCCCGCCGTGGCCGAGTACGCGCGGACGCTGCCCGGCGTGGTGCACGCCGAAGCCAACCTCTACACCTGCTCGCAGGACAGCATCAAACACATCGCCGAGCAGATCGCCGAGCACCGCCTCAACCGCGTCGTCGTCGCCAGTTGCACCCCGCTGACGCACGCGCCGCTCTTCCAGGACTGCCTGCGCAGCGCCGGGTTGAACCCCTACCTGTTCGAGATGGCCAACATCCGCAACCAGTGTTCGTGGGTGCATTCGCACGACTGGGAAACCGCCACCGCCAAGGCGCGTGAACTGGTGCGCATGGCCGTCGCGCGGGCGGCCTTGCTCGAACCGCAGCACACGGTCGAGGTGCCCGTGCAACAGGCAGCGTTGGTGGTGGGCGGGGGCGCGGCTGGCATGAGCGCGGCGCTGGCCCTGGCCGACCAGGGCTTCCCCGTGCACCTGGTGGAGCGCGAGGCGGAGCTGGGCGGCAACCTGCGCCATGTCTTCGTCTCGCGCAATGGGTGTGAGCCACAGCAGGTGTTGCACTCGCTGGTCGAGCGCGTGCAGGCTCACCCGCTGATCACCCTGCATCTGCGCAGTCAGGTCGTGGCGACGGGCGGCTTCCGCGGCAACTTCACCAGCACGATCGAAGGGTCAGACGGCAGCCGCAGTGTGGTGCGGCACGGCGCGACCATCCTGGCCACTGGCGCGCAGGAATATCGCGGGCCGGACTACGGCTATGGCTCCGACCCGCGCATCCTCACGCAGCAGGAGTTTGAGGCGCGCCTGGCGGCGGGCAACGACCTGCCCCGCTCGGTAGTCATGATTCAATGCGTTGGCCCAGCAGAGCGTTTCTGCAGCCGTATCTGCTGCACAGTAGCCCTCAAGAATGCCCTGGCGCTCAAGCAGCGCCGACCGGACGCCCAGGTGATGATCCTGCACCGCGACATCCGTACCTATGGCTTCAAGGAGCGGCTGTACACCGAGGCGCGCGCGGCGGGCGTGATCTTCATCCGCTACGACGACGCGCATCGCCCCCAGGTGACGGCGGACGGCGCACTGACCGTGCGCGCCTGGGAGCCGGTGTTGCGGCGCGACCTGGTGCTGCACCCCGATCTGCTGGTGCTGAGTATGCCCGCCGTGCCGCGCGCGGATGCGCACCAGGTGGCAGGGCTGTTCAAGGCCAGCCTGGACGGAGATGGCTTCTTCCTGGAGGCACACGTCAAGCTGCGTCCGGTGGATTTCGCCGCCGACGGCGTGTTCATGGCGGGCATGGCCCATTACCCCAAGCTGCTTGACGAGACGTTGATCCAGGCCAACGCAGCGGCGGCGCGCGCCGCGCGGGTGCTCAGCCGCCAGACTCTGACAGCGGGCGGGCGCGTGGCCGTGGTAGACCCCGCCAAATGCACCGGCTGCCTGACCTGTGTGCGCATTTGCCCCTTCGACGTGCCGCGCATCGAGCCGACCCTGACCGGTATAGGCAGTATTCAGGGGGCAGCGACCATCGAGGCGGCGGTGTGCCAGGGCTGTGGCTCGTGCGCCGCCGAATGCCCGGCGGGGGCGATTCAGTTGATGCACTACACCGACGCGCAGATGAGAGCCAAAGTGACAGCGTTGTTTCAGCCGATGGGCTTCGTGCCCCTGGAGCGAATAGGAGAAAGGACGTGACGAACAGCACGCCCCTGAACCTGATCGCCTATTGTTGCGAGCACTGCGCCTATGCGGCAGCAGACCTGGCGGGCGGGTTGCGTCTGCAATACCCGCCAGAGGTCAAGATCGTGCAGATACCCTGCACGGGGCGGATTGACGTGCTGGCCGTGCTGCACGCCTTTGAGGCGGGCGCGGACGGCGTGCTGACCGCCGGTTGACTGCCGGGCGACTGTCATTACCTGGAAGGTAATGTCAACGCCAAACGCCGCGTAAAGCGCGTGCAACAACTGCTGGCCCAGATCGGTCTGGAGCCAGAGCGGGTGCGCATGGTCAACCTATCTTCGGCCATGGCAGGGGAGTTCGTCGCTGCTGTCCGGGACATGACCGAGCAAATCGCCGCGCTGGGGCCGAGTCCACTGCGTGTCCCTCGCCAGGAGACCAACCAACCAAACGCGGAGGGTGAAGCATGATCGTTGCAGAGCAGAAATCCTTGGACGAAATGAAAAGCCTGATCGGCGAAGCGCAGAAGGTGTTGGTGGTGGGGTGCGGCACCTGCGTGACGGTCTGCTTCGCCGGAGGCGCGCGCGAAGCCGCCATTGTCGCCGCGTCGCTGCGCATGGCCACCCGGCTCGACGGCAATGCCAAAGCGGTCACCGACGTGACGGTGCAGCGTCAGTGCGAATGGGAGTATCTGGACGAGATCGCCGAGCAGGTGCGCGCCGCCGATGTGGTGCTCTCGCTGGGCTGCGGCATCGGCGTGCAGGCCATCGCCGAGCACTTCCCCCAGGCGTGGGTGGTGCCCGGCCTCAACACCGGTTTCCTGGGCCTGCCCACCGAGCAGGGCATCTGGGCGGAGCGCTGCGCGGCCTGCGGCGACTGTCTGTTGGGGCGCACCGGCGGCATCTGCCCCATCGCCCGTTGCTCCAAGTCGCTGCTCAACGGGCCGTGCGGCGGGTCGGAAGGCGGGCATTGCGAGGTGAACCCCGATATTCCGTGCGCCTGGCAACTCATCTACGACCGGCTGAACAGCCTGGGCAAACTCGACCTGCTGCTGGAGATTCAGCCGCCCAAGAACTGGAAAGCCGCCCGCGATGGCGGCCCGCGCAAGATCGTACGCGAAGACCTGCGCCTGAGGGCGGAGGAGGAATAGACCTATGGCAGCCCAACCGAGCAGCAACGGATACCTGGTGGGGTCGAACCTGGAGCGCGTCTTGCGAGCCGGCCATTTCGCCGTCACCGCTGAGCTGGGACCGCCGCAGAGCGCCGACGGGGACGTGATCCGCAAGAAAGCGGCGCTACTGAAAGGCTGCTGCGATGCGGTCAACATCACCGACAATCAGACGGCCATCGTGCGCATGTCCAGCATCGGCGCGGGGGCCATTGTCGTGCAGGAAGGGTTGGAACCGGTCATTCAAATGACCTGCCGCGACCGCAATCGCCTGGCCATTCAGAGCGATCTGCTGGGCGCATATGCCCTGGGGATGCGCAATGTGTTGTGTCTGTCCGGCGATCATCAGAGCTTTGGCAATCATCCGTCGGCCAAGAATGTCTTCGATCTGGACTCGATCCAGTTGGTGCAGATGGTGGCTGCCATGCGCGATGCGAAGGTCTTCCAGTGTGGCGAGCCATTCAAAGGGCAGGAGCCGCGTTTCTTCGTGGGGGCTGCCGCCGCGCCCTTCGCCGCTCCGGTGGAGTTCCGTCCCTACCGCCTGGCAAAGAAGGTCAAGGCGGGGGCGAACTTCATTCAGACGCAGTTGATCTACGATATCCCGGCCTTCAAGGCGTTCATGGAGAAAGTGCGGCAGATGGGGCTGCACGAACAGGTGTATATCCTGGCCGGCGTTGGCCCCCTCAAAAGCCCGGCCATGGCCCGCTACATGAAGGACAGCGTGCCCGGCCTGTGGGTGCCCGACGAATTCATCGAACGCATGGAGGCGGCGGGCGCGCCCTGGGCGGACATCCCCAAGGATCAACTGAGCAAGGAGGACAAAAAAGCGCGCGCCGATGCTTGGAAGCAGGAGGGCATCTGCATCTGCATCGAGCTGATCCAGCAAGTCCGCGAGATCGAGGGCGTGGCTGGAGTGCACATCATGGCCATCGAGTGGGAAGAGGCTGTCCGTCCCATCGTCGAGGGGGCGGGGCTGTTGCCGCGGCCTGACGTGTCTGCCGCGCCCGCGCAGGAGGCCCACCATGACTGAGGCCATCACGCCCACATCGTTCAGCCCGGAACTGGCCCGGCGCATTCAGGACAAGCTTGGGCAGAATGTGTACCTGTGCTATCAGTGCGTCAAGTGCACCAGCGGGTGCCCGGTCGCTGAATTCTTCGACTGGCAGCCCAATCAGATCATGCGGGCTTTGCAACTGGGGCAGGAAGACATCGCCCTGAATGCCCAAACGCCCTGGCTGTGCGCTGCCTGCCAGACGTGCAGCACGCGCTGCCCGCAGGGATTGGACATCACCGGCATCATGGAATTCCTGACGCGCGAAGCGCGCGCACGGGGCATCAGCCCGCCCGTGCCACAGGTGACGATCTTCAACGAAGCCTTTCTGCGCGAAGTGCGCCTGTGGGGCCGCGCCTACGAACTGGGCCTGATGGCCGAACTGAAACTGCGCACGCGCAACTTCAGCGACGATATAGACCTGGGCGTGAAGATGCTGCGCAAGCGCAAACTGGCTTTTCTGCCCCACCGTGTTCGCCCGCCGCGCAAGGTCAGGCCCGTGGTGGGCGCAGCGCAGGCCGTGGCCTACTATCCGGGCTGTTCGCTGCACTCGACGGCCCGCGAATATCACGAATCCACGCGGGCGGTGTGCCAGGCGCTGGAGATCGCCCTGGTGGAGCCAGCCGGCTGGATTTGCTGCGGGAGTTCGGCAGCGCATCGCGCTGATCCGGAGGCCGCCCTACGTCTGCCGCTGGAAAACCTGGCGCTGATCGAAAAGGGCGGCTTCAAAGAGGTGACCATGCCTTGCGCGGCCTGCTTCAACCGGCACAAAGCCGCGCAGTTCGAGATTCGTCACGACAGCGCCCGCAAGGCAGAGATGGACAGTGCGCTCGGCTATACCTATCGGGACACGGTCGTCGTCAATACGCTGATTGACACCATCCTGGGCCGCGTGGGCGCGGAAGGGGTCACCGCCAGGGTGCAGCGCCCGCTGCAGGGGCTGCGCGTGGTGTGCTACTATGGCTGCCTGCTCACCCGCCCGCCGGAGGTCACCGAAGCACCTCACCCCGAAAATCCGACCGGCATGGACTCGCTGGTGAAGGCGCTGGGGGCAGAGGTGATAGACTGGTCGTACAAGACGACGTGTTGCGGGGCAGCCCATTCCCTGACGCGCCCCGATATTGTGCTGCACCTGAGCGGTGAGCTGATCCGGCAGGCACGCGCCGCCGGAGCCGATGCCATCGCGGTAGCCTGTCCGCTGTGCCATACCAATCTCGACGCGCGTCAGTTTCAGATGGCGCTGGACGCGCCTATGCCAGTGTTGTACTTCACGCAACTGATGGCGCTGGCCTTTGCGTTGCCAGAGAAAGCCTGCGCCCTGAACAAGAACCTGGTCGATCCGCGACCTCTGCTGGAGCAAAAAGGGTTGCTCGGCTTTTACCAGACCAGCCCCCGGACGGGCGCGTCCGTCTAGCCCGCCGGGGGCACCGTCCAGCGCTACCGGGCGCACGGCATCCGGCGCGCTCGCCCCGCCGGTCAAAGCAGGGGGTCTGGCCGTGGTTCCGGTTGATTTGCTCGATACACTGCATCAGGCCTGGGAGGCTGTGTGCTGTACCTACGATATCAGCGCGCCGCTGCCCGATATGACCGCCCTGTTCGAAGGAGCCGATCCCTCTGCGCCTGCGCAGGCCGCCGAAACTGTGCTGGCAAATATGCTGACCGAGGCGATGGAAAACGTCAGTCGCTTTTCGCCCTGGTATCGGCAACCGGTGTGGGCTTTTGGATTGGAGCGGTCGCACGCGCCCCCCGGAGCGCCTTCCCACTGGGCGCTGACGCCGCGCGCTCTGCAAGACTGGCAACCCGCGTTGCGGGCGTTGACACGGGCCATCGAGCGGAATATCGGCCTGATCCTCTCCGCCAGGGTGATCGCCAGCCTGGACGCTCAGCCCCCGCCCGACGAAGACCCCTGTGTGATGGCCGCTTGCCTGTGCACCCCCCCGCGCGTGATTCTGATCAACCGCTCTGTCCTGGAGAAGGCGCAGATTCGTTGCGAAAGTTGCCGCGAACTGTTCCAGGAAGTCGAAGAGGGGCTGGATGTAGACCGTTGGGAGCAGTGACGGCAGGCTCGTTCGAGCCAGAGCAGGCTTTCTTCCCCGCCTATCGTCTCCGCACCATCTCGTAGATGTGCAGCAGCTGCGCGTAGTTGCGCTCGGCGGTGTATTTCTGTTCGTACTCGCGGCGGGCAGCGCGCCCCATCGCGGCCATTTCCGCCGGATGATCCCAGGCCCAACGCACTTTGGCGGCCAGGTCTGCCGGGTCGCCGGCGGTGAAATGTAGCCCTGTCGCCCCGTCGGTCACGATCTCGGCCATGACGCCCGCCCGCGAGGCGATCACCGGCACGCCGCAGGCGAAGGCTTCAACTGCGACGAGGCCGAACGTCTCGTAGTAGCCCAGCGACGGCCAGACTAGGAAGCGCGCGCCCTTGACAAGCTGCATCAGCGCTTCTGATGATAGCCGCCCGACGACCTCAACTGTCCCCAATGCAGCAGCCCGCGCCGTCACTTCTCCCTCAAGCGGCCCCTCACCTCGTATTTTGAGTGGGATCGCGCCAGCCTGTTCCCACGCGGCCAGCAACACACGTACACCCTTTACCGGCTCCAGCCTGCCCACATAGAGCGCATAGTCCCCTGGCTCGTGTTCGCGCGGCAAAGGATCGGGCGCGACGAAGTGCGGCTTGACGACCAGTTTGTGCGCAGGCAGACCCCCTGCGATGAACTTCTGCCGGTAGAACTCTGTGGAAGCGATGTAGCAGTCCACCCTCAGTGTCCACGTCTTGCGCCAACGGTGTATGGTCAGCATCGCTGCAACTGCCGCCGTCTGAAGGCGAGAGTCGCGGTAACAAGCGTGAACAATGCCCGGCCAGGGCGGAGTTTTGCCCAGACAGTCTTGGCAGGCGTTCCCATGGCGGGTGAAGGTCGCTGCCGGGCATAACAGCCGGGGGTTATACAACGACTGCACCACCGGCACGCCCGCCTCATGGCAGGCGGTGTACGCCGCCGGGGAGATCATGAAGTGCGTGTTGTGGAAGTGCGCCACGTCTGGCTTTTCCGCTGCGATCAGCGCGCGCAGGTCGCGCACAGCGTCGCGCGCCCAGATCATGCGCAGGGGGAGCGAGGCTTTGGCGACAGGGGAAAAGTCGCGCACCTCAGCATTGGAGCGCGTGTAGGTGAGCACAGTATGCCCATGCTCGCGCAGCAGGGCCGCTTCGCGCGCGAAGACGGTGTCCTCGCCGCCAGGCTGCTGGTAGTGATTATGGACGAGCAAGACTTTCATCGCGCTGCCCGGCGAACGGATTGTCGCGCCCCCACCAGTAACAGCCAGTCGCCAGCTTCCAGGCGATACGTGTCCCTTTGGCGAGTACCTTTTTGACGCGCAGCGAATAGAGTGGCTCGTCGCCAATGTAGCGGCGACGCATGATCCGATCCTCGGCGTTGCTCTCGGCGCGGCGGGCCTGATTTTTCTGCTGCGGATAGAAGCGCATCCGCGACCAGTAGCGGCGGACGTGATACAGCCTGGTCACGTCAGCGAAGCGAATCCACAGGTCGGCGTCCATGGCCAGGTCGAACGCCTTATCCAGCCCGCCCACCTGTCGGTAGAGGCTCATGCGCCAGAAAGTGGACGGCTGCGGGATGAAGTTGTAATCATACGTCCAGATGAAGCGGTTGAAGGCGTGCTCGCGCTTGGGGCGGATGGGACGCCCGTCAATGTCAATCCACGAACTGTCCCCATAGACAACCTGCGCCTGCGGATGTGTGTCGAAAAACTGTGCAACTTCGCGCAGCGTCCAGGGTTCGTGCAGGTCATCGGAGCACAGCCAGCCGCCGATCTCGCCCGTCGCGCGGTCGAAGCCCTTGATCAGGGCGTGCGTCTGCCCTTCGTCCGGCTCGCTGACCCAGTAGGCCAGGCGATCGGCGTAGCGCTGCACGATCTCGAGGGTGTTGTCGGTCGAGCCGCCGTCAATGAGCAGTACTTCCAGGTTGGGGTAGTGCTGATCGAACAGGCTGCGCAGCGTCGCTTCGATGAAGCGCCCCTGATTATAGGATGGGATGACAATGCTGATACGGGGCCAGGTGTCCATGTTCTGGGTCTCCTCGTCCAGGCATCACTTGCTGAGCACTTCATGATAGAGCGCCTCGTAGCGGCGCGCAATTAGCGTCAGCTCGTATTCGCGTTCGACTTTACGCCGCGCGGCCTCGGCCAACGCCCGGCGGCGCAGTTCGTCTTGGAGCACCCAGCTAATACCGTGCGCCAGGTCTGCTTCGTCGAAGGGGCGGGCCAGATAGCCCGTCTGCTGGTGCGCGATCAGGTCGGGCATCCCGCCGATGTCGAAAGCCACGCATGGCACGCCGCAGGCCAGCGCTTCCAGCACCGTGTTGGGGAAGTTATCCTGCCGGGAGGGGGCCACGAAGACATCCGCCGCCGAATACAGCAGGGACAGGCTGAGGTCATCGTGCAGGCTGCCCACATAAGTGGCTGGGAAGCCCAGGTCGGGCTGGTCAGCCGGTTCGGACGCG
The DNA here is from genome assembly GCA_937135955.1 of uncultured Anaerolineales bacterium. Classification (GTDB taxonomy): domain Bacteria; phylum Chloroflexota; class Anaerolineae; order Aggregatilineales; family Aggregatilineaceae; genus UBA2029. The sequence continues at coordinate 90,858 of CAKZOB010000055.1, forward strand.
CCGAAGACAACCAGATGGAAGTGAGCATTCGCCGCAGATCGAGTCAGCAGGTGCAGCGCACCCTGCAGGTGATTGAAGCCCTTCAGAGGGTCACTGGTACTGTGCATCGCGCCGAAGAGGATCAGGCGGCGGTCGGCGGGCAGTCCCAGTAGTTGCCGCGCCAGGGCTTGCTCGTGCGGTTTGTAGCGGGCCATGTCAATGCCGTTGGGGATGACCTCGATCCGCCTGTCGCCAAACAAGGCGCTCTGTCTGGCACAATCTGCCAGCCAACGACTGAGTGCAACTATCGTCAGGTCTAGCTGCTCCCAGTGCTTGTGCTTCTGCCCCCAGACCCACCGGCTCAGGTCGCGCTCGCGATCTGAGCCAAGCTGCGGGCAGTTCCCACACGCTTGCTGATAGCGCGCGCAGTCAAGCGCACAATGGCACCCGCCAGTGAACGCCCACATATCGTGCAGCGCCCACACCAGCGGGCGCTTGAAGGTAGGCAGCGCCCGGATGGGCACAAATCCTGCGCCGATCCAGTGCAGGTGAATCACGTCCGGTTGCAGGCGGGCGACAATGGCGGGAACGCCGGTGGGCACCCAGCCTATGCTCCAGGTGAGCAATTGGCGGCGGGGATAGCGACGCAGGGGAAGCTGATCCAGATAGCCGCACGCTTTGAACACCACTTTGCGCAGGTCTTGGCGGAAACCATCCGCTGCAGCGCGAGCATCCCCCGCAGGAACAGCGAAGGCGGGATAGGTGTACGGATCGTCCCCGCTCTTGCGCCGGACGATCACACGCGAGTCGATTCCGATGGCGCGCAGTCCCAGGTGCAGGCGTTGGGCAGCGCGCGCCGCCCCGCCGCTGATGTCTTCTGCACTGAGATGCACTACGCGCATAAGCCGTCACCTCTGGGCAGCAGAACCTGTAGGGTGCACCATCTGTCGGGCGCGCCGCCAATATTGGCGCAGCCGGTTGACTGCGCGCCGGTGCAGCGGCGGCTTGAGCAGTGTTAGCTTGCTCAAGAGCCGATCGGCCTCTACATCGCGCACGACCGTCGCTGGATGTTGCAGCGGGAATGCCATTGGCTGGGTGGGCAAGGCAGCCACACGGTTTTTGACCAGCGTGTGCGTCGCTTCTGGCCCAAAACCAATGTTCGAGATCAGGTTGTGACACGGCATGACTGACAGACCGTCGCGCGCGCGGCAGATGAATGACCACTGGTAATCCCAGGTATCTATCTGTCCCTCGTAAACACGAGTCCAAATATCACGGCGGTACTGTCGTTCTCTGGGATCGTCGAACTGGCTGAGCACGCGCTCCCGCACCTGAGTATCGGCCCACTGGCTCATGGTCACATCGTAATGTTGCCAAGCTCTGCGCCACGTCGCCCAGCCCCAGATGTGCATGTAACCGGTGAAGAAGTAGCTCGCCTGGGGGCGGTACGCACCGCGTAACAGATTTGTCCCTGCGATCTGCATGATGCGCTCGTCGTCGCGGTATCGTTCCAGCAACTCCGCGCAGAAACGGAAAAAAGTTGGGTCGGGCAGGCAGTCATCTTCCAGAATGATGGCCTGCTCTTCATGCGCGAAAACCCAGTCCAGGCCCGACGAGATGCGGCGTTTGAGTCCCAGGTTGGTATCGGCGTGGTTGGTGAAGACCTCGCAGGGCCAGTTCACGCCCTCGATAATCGCGCGCGTCTCAGTACAGCGCGCAGCTTCGCTCTCGTCGCGCGGCCCGTCGGCGATCACATACAGCCGTCGGGGACGCGCCGCAGCGATCGCCGCGAAGACACGGCGCGTCACATCGGGACGCCGGTAGATCAGAAAGGCGACGGGGACATCGAGGGCGCTGCTGGACTCAATGTCTGTCATCGTTTATAACTCCGAAAGGATTGGGATAAATCAGAGCGCGCGTCTGCATTTTCCCAAAAGCGGTTAGCGCTGGGAACAACAATGAACTGATATAGGCCTGAATTCCGTACGAAACATTCGTGGCAATCGCTGACCCAATTCCTTTTAGTGGCGGAATCAGCACCAAATTCAGCAGCACGTTTGAGACTGCGCCCAGGATGCTCGCTTGCAAAGTCAGAATCTGGCGATTTTCGGATTGAACTACGGCGCTGCGCAATATACCCATGCTACTCCACACCCCTGACCAGATCAGGATCGCCAGCATTGGCGTGGCGTCGGCGAACTCTGCACCGTAGAACAGCCTGATGATGAAAGGAGCCAGGATCGTCGTAGGGATCGCCACCCCGTAGGAGAGCAGCACCATCAGATTAAGCAGGCGCTGGATGCGCTGACGGTATTCGGCGGGCGACAGGCTCTTGGAGCGGACAATGGTCGGGAAAAAGGTGGTGCGGATGGCCATTGGCACAAATAGCCAGATTTCGGATAGCTTGACGGCGGAGGCGTACAGGCCCACCTCGCGCGTGCCCTCTTCGCCGGGGATCATCTGGCCCAGCATGGTCTGGTCAATGCGCATGTAGACCATGATCGCCAGGCCCTCGATCAGCAGCGGCCAACCATCGGCCAGCAACCTTTTGGCGCGGGCCAACTGCGCGCGCCAGGCGGGCAGCGTGCCGCCCGCACGCCGGAAGACCATCAACAGCCCCAGGGCGAACAGCCCGCTTTCGATCACTGTGATCGCGGCGAAGGCCAGCAGCGACGCTCCGGCCAGGATCGCCACCACCCGTACTGCGCTGGTGATCAGCAGGGCCGCATTGCGCGCGTAGACCACGTACCGGGCGCGCACCTGCGCGTTGAACCACTGCTCGATGACGGTGAACGCCTGGAAGATCAGCCCGCAGGCGATCACCCACACCAAGCGCTGAGTTTGCGGCTGATCCGGGCGCAGCAACATTACACCGACCGACGCCAGGGCCGCGCCGATCACCGCGCCGCCGAGCATCAGGACGAAGGCGCTGCCCAGGGTGACGTTTTCCTCGTCCGGTTTCTCGACCAGGTCGCGCATAACCAGGTTGGGCAGGCCCAGCAGTGCCAGGGGCGTGAAGAGGGCGACGAACGCCACCGCAAACGACAGCGTGCCGTACTGTTCCGGCCCCAGGTAGCGCACCACCCAGGCGTTGACGATCATCACGCTGATCAGGCGCAGCACGTTATCGGCGAAGAGCCAGCCCAGATTCTCGACGATGCGCCGTGCGCCGGGGTAGCGAGCTTCGAATTGATGAAGCTGAGCGGTGATCTGATGCAGGTCTCTCACGCGAATGATCTCTGCCAGAATGCCCCAGACGATGACAGCATTCTAGCAAAGCTTGGCTGAATGTACGAGACCGCCTGCACCACTGCTGAGCGAAGGCAGGCCCTGTTCAGCGGTTTTTACGAGCGGACCTGCCTTCACTTACAGGTGTTTTTTAAAGAACTCGATGGTGCGCAGCATGGCCTCTTCGAAGTACGGCGAGTTGATGTCGTGCCCGCCACCGGCGTATTCGTAGTATTCGAACAACTTGCCGTGCTCGGTCAACGCCTGCACCAGGTCGCGCGAGTAGCCGATATTGACGACCGAGTCGTTGACAGCATGGTGAAGCTGCAAAGGCTTCTGTAGCAGTTCGAGGTGCTCGGTGAGCGAGACGGCTTTCCAATAGGGGATCTCCGTGTTCGGCTCTCCGTAGGCTTCGCGCAGTTCACGCCCGCGCCTCCGGCTGGGGGAGTTCTCCATGCCTGGGCCGCCAGAGGAAGGATCGGAGATGCGGTATTTGGTGAAGTCGTCGTAGCTATAGACCGCGCCTGCCCAGATCACGCCCGCCTGAATGTCTGGCTCGATCAGCATGGCGCGCAGCACCAGGTTGCCCGCCATGCTATGCCCCCACATGCCGATCCCCTGCGGGTCAACGAAATCGAGCGTTTGCAGGCTCTTGAGCGCGGCAACGGCGTCAATGGTGTAGGCCGGCGAGAAGTAGGTGCCGGTTGGCTCACCCTCCGAGTTGCCATGACCGCGCATGTCTATCTTGAAGACCACAAAGCCATGGCTGGCCAGCGTGTGCACATACGCCACATAACGTTCGGTCGTGCGGTAACTGGCAGGGGGGATGAAACCGTGATTGAACACAATGGCCTTGAAGCCGCCCTCTGGCACTTCGCCGAACGGCACTGTCAGCAGGCCATAAATCCTGTTGCCCTCCGAGATATAGCTGGCGATGTACTGCGAATAGTTGGGGCCATCGGCGAGCTGTTGTTCGAAGGTGATCTCGCTCCCTTCGATCTCCCGTTCGAGCAGGGCGGCGATGGTCAAATCCTCGCCAACAGGGAATTCGCTGGCCTGAGGGGGGTCATCCCCTTGGGCTTCCAGCAGGTCGGCGAGCGGAGCCAGACCCAGCCCCAAGACAATCAGCACGACGAGCGCCTTCCCAAAATATCTGTACCATTTCGCTTCCATCGTTCCGTCTCCCTCAGTCTACCCAACGCCAACTCGTCAACCTGTATGTCTGAATCACAGCGGCGCACGGAGCAGAGCCGGACGCCAATGCATAGGTATAGTTAGGGTTATACACAATCTGGTATTCAGTCACCCAGTCATGCCAAATGCTCTTGGCAGCCAGGTAGGGAGCGTCGGGGATGTGTGTTGGGGCGCGGCAGGGAGCAGAGAGCGCCGAAGAATACTCCCCGCGCCCTCTGCGCCTCGGCGATGAATTCTGTTCCTGTCAGGGCAGGTGCTCGATCAGGTGTTGCAGGGTGCGCACCGCCTGCCAGTATTCGGCCAGCGAGAGATGTTCGTGCGGCGTGTGATCCAGGCTGCTATTGCCTGGCCCATAGGCGACAATAGGGCACGTCCACACTTCGCCGACTACGTTCATATCGCTGGTGCCGCTCTTGAGCACAAAGCCGGGCTGTTCGCCCTGCGCGCGGATGGCGGCCAGCAATGCGCGCACCAGGGGTGTCCCTTTAGGGGCCAGATAGGCCGGTTCTGCGCTCGAAGTCTCCCAGATGGCATCGGCTTCGGCCAGGTCGGCCAGCGCCGCCCGCGCCTCGTCTGGCAACACGCCAGGGGGCAGGCGGAGATTGATCTCCATCGCCAGCGTCTCGCGGAAGCCGTCGCTGTGCGTGTTGATCGCCGCCAGATGCAGCGCAATCTGCTCGAAGAGGCGCTCTTTGCCCTGGTTGTGCCCTTCGGCCCAGGCCCCCAGGCCCTGCCACAGGCGCACGCCCAGTTCGGCAACGCTGGGCTGTGGGAGCGCTGAATGCGCCAGCGGACGGGTTAAGCGGTAATGGACGCGCATGTGCCCTTTGTAGCCCAGCGTGATGCGGGCCGCGCCGCTCGGCTCACCGATAAGGCACCAGGTCGGCTGTAGCTGTTCGCGCACGTAGTACGCGCCCCGGCTATCGGCTTCCTCGTCCACCGCGCCGATGACCATCACCCGCCAGCCAGGGGGGATCGTTGCGCGGGCGGTCGCCTCGGCGAAGGCGCACAGCGATCCTTTGGCATCCACGCTGCCGCGCCCGTACAGGCAACTGTCCTCCACGCGCACCGGAATCTCGCCGGGGACGGTGTCTATGTGGCCCAGCAGCAAGAGGGTATGCGGGGCATCGGCGGCCCCGCGCACCCCAACGGCGTTGCCCGCTGCGTCTACGCTCGCGGCGAACCCATGCCCGCTCATCCAGTCTACCAGATAGCTCACCGCCTCTACTTCTTGCCCTGAGGGGCTGTAGATGCTCACCAACCGCGCGATCAGGTCGGCGTCGTCCATCGTTCACCCCCTATCCAGCGCCTCGGCGATGGCCTCTGCGGTGCGCATGGTCTGGCCGGTGTGCGAGGTAGCGCGCGTGACCTGGCGCAGGCGGGCCGCTTCCTCCGCATAGCCCAGGTACTCCAGCATCAGCCCCGCGCTGAGGATGGCCGCGCGCGGGTCGGCGATCCCCCGTCCGGCGATGTCCGGCGCGCTGCCGTGCACCGGCTCGAACACTGCCGGTCGCCCGTCGCCCAGGTTGGCGGACGGAGCCAGCCCCAGCCCGCCTGTCAGGCCAGCCACCAGGTCACTGAGGATGTCGCCGAAGAGGTTGGTTGTCACCAGCACGTCGAAGTGCGCCGGATCGCTCACCAGACGCAGCGCCGCCGTATCCACCAGCAGCTCCTCAACCGTCAGACCGGGGAAGTCGCGGGTCACCTCCAGCGCCACCCGCCGGAAGAGGCCGCAGGTCGCCTTGAGCACATTGGCCTTGTGCACGATGGTCAGCAGGCCGCGCCGTCGCCGTGCCTGTTGACAGGCCAGCCGGACGATGCGCTCCGAGGCGCGGACGGTGATCACCCGCTCGGTGATGGCCGTCTGCCCGCCGTCTTCCACGCGCTCGCGCCCGCTATACAGCCCTTCCGTGTTCTCGCGCACGATCAACAGATCGATCCCGTCCGCCTGCGCCGGACGCAGGTTAGCGTACAGGTCGAAGTGACGGCGCAGCGCCAGGATTGGGCTGCGGTAGCCGGGCACCTGCCCCAGCGGGGAACTCGTCGCCCCGAAGAGCACGGCGTCGGAGCGGGCGCACTGCGCCCGCGTCGCCTCTGGCAGGGCTTCGCCGGTGCGCTCGAAGGTCCCATAGCCCGCCTCCGCCTCGACAAACTCCAGGCCCAGGCTCAACGCCTCCAGCACGAAACGGGCGGCGGGGATCACCTCCTGGCCGATGCCGTCGCCGGGAATCAGGGTGATGAGCGGCATCAGGCACCTCCTTTGAAGCGACGTTGCAACATGGGCAGCAGGCCGCCCGCGTCCAGAATCGCCTGCACCGAAGGAGACAGCGGCGGGATAGGAAAGACCCGCCCGTCCTGCAGGACGATCTGCCCGGCAGCGCGATCGATCCCGATCTGATCGCCGGTGCGCACCAGGCGGTGCAGTTCCGGGCAGACGATGGGCAACAGCCCCTGATTGATGCAGTTGCGGAAGTAGATGCGGCTGAACGACGCGGCGATGATCGCAGCGACCCCAGCCGCCTTCAGCGCAGTGACCGCCTGCTCGCGGCTGCTGCCACAGCCCCAGTTGCGCCCGGCCACGATCACATCGCCGGGCTGCACCTCCTGTGCAAAGGCCGGGTCGAGGTCTTCCAGGGCGTGCGCGGCCAGCTCGTCCGGCGCGGTGAGGGTATAGGTGTACTTGCCGGGGAAGATGACATCGGTGTTGACGTCGTCCCCATAGACCCAACAGCGATGGAGGGTGATCATGACAGATACTCCCGTGGATCGGCAATACAACCGGCCAGCGCGCTGGCCGCCACCACATAGGGGCTGGCCAGGTAGATCGGCGCGTCGGGCGTGCCCATGCGCCCGCGAAAGTTGCGGTTGCCGCTGCTGATGGTCGCCTCTTCTGGCGCGGGCACGCCCATATGGTTGCCCATGCACGGGCCACAGCCGGGCGTGCTGATGGTCGCGCCGGCGGCCAGCAGCGTATCGAGCACGCCCGTCTGTACCGCCTGCCGCAACACCTGCGCGCTGGCCGGGATGACCAGCAAGCGGCAACGCACCTGCCGCCCGCGCACGATCTGCGCCGCCGCCTGCAAATCTTCGAAGCGCCCGTTGGTGCATGTGCCCAGGAACGCCTGGTGCACCGGCTGGCCGAGCACATCGCCCAGGTCAACCACCTGATCGGGGCGGTGCGGCAGGGCAATTTGTGGGGGCAGATCGCTCACGTCCAGATGATAGTCGGCTACATAGGTTGCATCGGGGTCGGGGTAGAGCGGCACATAGTCGCGGGTGCGGCGCGGTTCCAGGTAGTCGAAGACGGCCTGATCCGGCGGCAGGTAGACGTTCTTCGCGCCGCTCTCGGCCAGCAGGTTGGGTAAGACCGCCCGCTCGTCCAGCGAAAGCGCGCTCAGCGCATCACCCGCGAACTCCAGCGAACGGTACAGCGCGCCATCGGCCCCGATCTCCCGTAGCAGCCGCAGCCCGACATCCTTGGCTGTCACGCCGGGGGCGAGCCGCCCCGTCAGGGTGATGCGGGCTGCTTCTGGCACGCGCAGCCACAGTTGACCCGTTGCCCACAGCGCGGCCAGTTCGGTGCGACCCACGCCCGCGCCGAACGCGCCCAGCCAGCCGTGATGGGTGGTGTGACTGTCCGCGCCGAGGATGGTTTCGCCGGGCAGGATCAGGGCTTCTTCGCCCAGCACCTGATGGCAGATGCCGCGCCCCACGTCGAAAAAGTGCCGGATGCCTTGTTCCTGCACCCACTGCCGGATTTCGGCGTGATTCTGGGCGTGACGGCTGGTTGGGGCGGGCACGGCGTGATCCAGGGTGATCACCACGCGGTCGGGGTAGGCGATGCGCGGCGCGCCCGTCTCGGCGAAGATGCGCCGGATCGCCGCCGAGTTGTCGTGACTGAGCACCACGTCCGGCGTCACGTCTACGATATCGCCCGCGCGGACGGCAGGCAACCCCGCCGCCCGCGCCAGGGCCTTTTCGGCAAAGGTGCAACCGCTCATGGCTGTGCTACCGCCGCTTCCTGCAACAGACTATCCACTTCGTGCAGGGCCATCGGGCGCACGTCCGCGCGGCGCTTGATGTCCTGCGCCAGCGCGCGCAGGGTGGCATCGTCCAGGTGCAGACCCAGAGTCTGCGCCCGCTGACGCAGCGCGTTCCAGCCGGTCAGGCGGTGACCGATCATCACCTCGCGCGTCAGCCCGAAGTCCTGCGGCTTGAGAATCTCATAGGTAGCGGGGTCGGCCAGCACGGCCTTGGTATGAATGCCCGCCTTGTGGATGAAGGCGCTGGAGCCGGTGATGTAGTTGCTGAAGGGGATTTCGATGCCGCACAGATCGGCCACCAGCCGATCCAGGCGCGGCAAAACGGGCAGGTTGTACTTGGCGACGTAAGCGCGATCCAGCGTGTAGAGCCGGGCGATCAGGCCGCCCAGCGGGGTGATGCCGTTGCGCTCGCCAATGCCCAGGATGGTTGTGTCTACGTGCGTGGCACCGGCCTGCAGCGCGGCGCAGGCGTTGGCGATGGCGCAACCGCTGTCGTTGTGCCCGTGAAATTCCACGTCCAGGCCCGTCAGGCGCACCAGTTGGTTCACCATGCTGTAGACCTGATCGGGCAGGGCGATGCCCACTGTGTCGGCGACGCCCAGCCGGTTGACCACGCCCAGGTCGGCCACCGCCAGATACACGCGCAGCAGATCGGACTCGCGGCTGCGGAAGGTGTCTTCGGTGCTGAAGCGCAGAATGATATCCGGAGCCTGCGCCCGCACGAAGGTCAGCACCTCGGCGGCCAGGTCAATGATCTGCTCGATGCTCTTGCCGTGACTGTGTTCCATCAGCAGCGGAGACGTGCCGATCACGATGTCCAGGCCGTGCACGCCGGTATCCAGGGCGCGCAGGGCGTCGTCGCGGTGACAGCGGATGTGCGTGAGGATGCGCGCGCGCAATCCGGCGTTGACCAGGGCGCGGATGTCGGCTTCGCTCTGAGGTGAGGCACAGGGCGTGGTCATCTCGATCATCTCGATGCCGAACTCGTCCAGCAGACCGGCGATCTCCAGCTTCTGCGCTGTGGTGAAAGATGCCGTGCTGAACTGTTCGCCCTCGCGCAGGGTGCTGTCAATGATGCTATAGCGATCCAGTGGCATCGCTCAGAACCTCCTCTACCGTAGCAACAGCCGTCCACAGATCGTCTTCTTCGATCACCAGCGGCGGCAGCAGCCGCAACACAGGGCGTCCGGCGGGCAGGGCCAGCACGCCGCGTTCCTGCAACGCCGCCAGAACGGGCGCAACCTTGCCGCGCAGCTCGATCCCGATCATGAACCCCCGCCCGCGAGCCTCGCGGACAGTGCTAGAGGGCAGATGTTCGCGCAGGTGCTGCAAAACCTGCTCGCCCAGCGTCCGCGCCCGCTCGATCAGGTCGGGCTGCTGATGCTGCAACACGTCCAGCACGGCCAGTCCCGCTGCGCACGCGACCGGATTGCCGCCGAAAGTGCTGCCGTGCAATCCCGGCGACAACGGCCCGATGCCTTCGGCCAATAGCACCGCGCCCAGCGGCAGGCCGTTGGCGATGCTCTTGGACAGGCACAGCAGGTCGGGGCGCACCCCGTCGCGTTGATGGGCGAAGAGCCAGCCCGTGCGCCCGAAGCCCGTCTGCACCTCGTCCAGGATCAGCAGCGAGCCGTTGGCGCGGCAAAGCGCCGCAACCTCGCTCAGGTAACCGTCCTGCGCCGGGATCACGCCGCCCTCGCCCTGCACCGGCTCGACCAGCACCGCCGCAACCGTCCCGTTGAGGGCGGCGGCCAGCGCTTCGGGCGCGTTGAAGGGCACATGCACCACCTCCGGCAGCAGCGGCGCGAAGGGATCGCGGTAGGCAGGCTGCCAGGTGACGCTCAACGCGCCGAAGGTGCGCCCATGAAAGCCGCGCATGGCAGCGACAATGCGCGGGCGTCCGGTGACCAGGCGGGCGATCTTCAGCGCGCCCTCGATGGCCTCCGCGCCGCTGTTGCACAGGAAGACCCGCGCCATGCCCGCCGCCGCGCATAACTCCGCCTGGTAACGGGCGCGGGTGGCGTTGAGGAACATCTCCGGGCAGTGAATGAGCGTGGCCGCCTGCTGTTGAATGGCGCTGACGATGGCCGGATGAGCGTGGCCCAGGTTGGTCGCGCCGTGCCCGCTGACGCAGTCTATGTACGTCCGGCCCGCTGCGTCGGTCAGGCGCGCGCCCTGCCCGCCGACGATCTGCACGTCGCGCTTGGTATAAACGCCACTGGAGAAGGCGCGCTCCAGTTCTGCCAGATCAACCTGCGTATCCAACATGTTCGGCCTCTCTTTCGCCCAGGATATGCGTCCCTGCACCGGCCAGCGCCGCGTCGAGCGGAGCGGGCAGGCCCGCGTCGCTGAGGATGACGCGCGGCACGGCGGCCTGTTGCGCTGCCAGCAATTTCTTTTTCATGCGCCCCTGTGCCAGCGGCTCGTAGCGGGCCAGGTCGCCGAGCGAGAAGCCCGGCACGACGGAGGCGGGATCGGCGGGATCGCGCAGCAGGCCGGGCACGTTGCTCAGGATGATCAGCGTGTGCGCGGCCAGGGTGCGCGCCACTGTCGCGGCTACCAGGTCGCCATCCACGTTGAGGCGCTCGCCCGCCGTCCCCAGCGCCACCGGCGCGATGACCGGCGTATAGCCCCCCTCCAGCAACAGCGTCAGCAGCCGTTCGTCTACCCTTTCGATCGTGCCGGAGAAGTCGTCGCGCACGATGACCGGTCGCCCGTTGCGCAGGGCGCGGATGGCCGTCTTGCGGCGGGCGCTGATGACCGTCGGCCCCGCCAGCCCTGCTGCCCAGATTCCCCGCACGACCAGCCCGGCCACCAGACGTTGATTGACCGCCCCCGCCGCCGCGCAGTACAGTTCGATCATCTGCGCGTCGGTGTAGCGGCTGACATGCCCGTCGGGGCCGGTCAGCGTCTGCACGGGCAGGCCGACCCGCCCTGCCAGCCGGTTCGCCTCGTCGCTGGCCCCGTGGACTACGACCCAGCGTTCGCCGTCGGCGATGCGGCGGGCCAGGTTGCCCAGCACCGGCCCAGCATCAATTCCCGCTCCACCGCCGATCTTCAAGACATGGATCATGGGTATATCCCTCCAAAAGTCAGCGCGGTCGTTTCCTCAAAACCACACATCAGGTTCATGCACTGCACAGCTGTACCGGCAGCCCCTTTGCCCAGGTTGTCCAGGGCGCAGAGCAGCACGGCCCGTCCAGTAGCCGGGTCGTATTCCCAGCCCACGTCGGCGTAGTTCGTCCCGGCCAGCAGACGTGGTTCGGGGTGACGGTGTACGCTGCCCTGATCGTGCACAATGCGCACGAACGGTTCACCCCGCCAGGCATCCCGGTAACACGCCCACAGGTCGCGCTCGGCCAGGCCAGCGGGCAACGTCACGTGCACGGCGGCGGCCACGCCGCGCACCAGCTCCACGCTGGTGACCGCCAGCCGCACGTCGAAGCGACCAACGCGGCGCAGTGCCTGCCGTACTTCGGCCTCGTGACGATGCCCTACCAGTTTGAAGGGGCGCACCACCCCGCTGCGGACGGGGTGATGGCTGGCTGGGCCGGGCGTGTGCCCCGCCTCGCTGCTGCCCACCTTGAGATCGGCGATCAGCGGCTGATCGGCGTTCAGCAGGCCGCCCCGCGCCGCCGCCCACACCGCCAGCAGGGTCGCGGTGGCGTTGCAACCCACGCCGCTGGCATAGCGCGCCCCGCGCAGAGCGTCGCGGTTGAGTTCCGGCAGGCCGTAGACGAAGCGCTCCAGCCAGGCGGGCGCGGCGTGCGTCTCGCCATAGGCGGCGGCGTATTCCGCCGGATCGGCCAGGCGAAAGTCGGCGCTGAGATCGATCAGGGTAGGGGCCAGGCTGGCATAGTGGTCTATGCGCTGCTGTGCCTCGCCGTGTGGCATGGCCAGGAAGAGCACGTCGCAGGGGGTCAGAGCGTCGCGCCCCACGAAGCGCAGGTCGCCCCGCCCGCGCAGATGTGGGTGTGCCTGGTGCAGGGGCTTGCCCGCGTACTGTTCGGAAGTGACCTGCGTCACGCGCACGCCGGGATGATCCAGCAGCAGCCGCAACAACTCGCCGCCTGTGTACCCCGAACCGCCCACGATGCCGACGCGCAACGGCTCGCTCATACCCGTTCCCTCCCGTGTTCCAGGACGAACTGGGCCATGAGCAGGGGGATATTGACGCCGGTCGTGTCTATGCTGTTGCGAAACTCCATGGTGTGATTGACCTCGCACACCAGCAGGCCGCGTTGTGGGTCTTCCAGCACGTCAATGGCCAGCACACCGCCGCGCCCCCCGCTGACGGCCAGCGCCGCCTGACGACATAGCGCGTCAAGCTCCGGCGTGACGGGGCAGTTGCTGGCGATCCCGCCGCGCGCCGTATTGGTGATCCAGTGTGGAGAATGACGGTAGATGGCGCAGATGGTCTGCGTCCCCACCACGAAGGCGCGGATGTCGCGCGACGGCTTTTCGATGTACTCCTGGATGTAGAAAACCTGGTGCGCCACGCCGCCCAGCACTTCTTTGTGCTCCAACACGGCCTCTGCCGCGTCGCGATCGTTGAGGCGGGCCAGCAGCCGCCCCCATGACCCGATCGGCGGCTTGAGCACCACCGGATAGCCGATCTGCTCGATGGCTTCGAGGGCGGCTTCGGGGCTGAGGGCGATAGCAGTGAGCGGTTGGGGGATATTGGCGCGGGTGAGGGCAAGCGTGGTACGGACTTTGTCGGCACAGGTGCTCGCCGTGAGGGAGTCGTTGACGACGTGAACGCCTGCGGCCTCCAGCAGTTGGGTGGCCACCAGGCCAGCCGTGGCGCTGATGCTGCGTTCGAGCACTATGTCCACGTCTGGCCGGTAGCGGTCGGGGTAGACGATGAGCTGCCGTTCATCGAGGCGCTGCACGGGCACGCCCAGCGTCTCGAAGGCGGCGAACAGCAGCTTCTCTTCCACGCGCACGCGACTGCACAGGATACCGACGTTCATTCGCCCCAGTCTTCCATTTCCATCGGCGCGGGAGCCAGTTCCAGGGGAGATGTGCCCACCACTTCCAGTTCGGCCCCGCAGTCGGCGCACGAGACGATCTCGCCCAACATCACGTCCGGCGGCAGGGCGATCAATCCGCCGCACTCCACACATTCGATCTGCATTTGCGCTTGCTGTGACATGGTATCCTCCTGTAGCCTGCTGACTGAGCGAATAAATCAAAACGCCCCACCGGCGATTGCCAGGTGGGGCGCTCTGAGCTAGGCGAAGCATCAAGCACACGACCGGCCAATCGCCGCTACGTGAGCACCTCCTTCTTCGCCTTCTTGATGCACAGACCGAAAACCATGGCAGTGTACCTCCCAACAAAAAACCACCCTTGCGGGTGGTCGTTGGCTTTCAGGTTGGAGATGTTGGCTCAGTCGCCAGCACGCAGCACCAAGCGAACCACCCGCCTATTCGGCGTTGGCCTTCTTGGACTTGGCGCGCTTGCTGACGAACAGTGCGATCATGGCTGCTATCCCTTTCACCGAAGTTCAGAATACTGCCATCGAGGGCGGCAGTCAAGTAGTTGGTTTTGTGGAGAATGACCAAAAATTCCACCCGGGGCCGCTGTCTGAGGCATTCTCGCAACGCCGGTTCAGGGCCGCTCTCCCAGCGCGACGCTGATCTTGTAGCTGGCCGGCAGGCTGGTATAAGGGGCCATCGCGCCGATCACCAGAGTCACCGAGCCACCGACGGGCACGGTCACGGTCGCCTGTGCGGTGTTGTGACTGTCCAGCGTCAGGTGAGTGACCGTCGCCAGTGTATCGGGGGTCTGCGTCACGGCGGCCAGCGTCCAGCGCTGCGGCAGGCGCTCCTGGACGCGCACAAACCCTTCGGCGACCCAGGTCGACTCCGGCGTCTCCCCGTTATCGAGCAGGCCAGACTCGACGATGCCCAGGTTATCGAGGGCCGCGCCGGTCAGGGTAGCTCCGCCGTCGGTGACGTACTCGAAGCGCACGAGCACCCGCTCACCCGCGAAGGCGCTCAGATCAACCTGTTCGCTCACCCAACCAGCGGAACGCCCCTGGTAGCACGGGCCAGCCTCCCCGCAGCGCTTCGCCGCCGGGCCACCGACCGCCTGCCAACTCGCGCCACCGTCCGCCGAGACCAATACCTGCAGTTGGTCTCCCTCTTCGATCTCCCACCACGCATCGAAGGTCAGTGTCGCCGTCTGCAGGCCGCTCAAGTCGAAAGCGCCCGTCAAGCGGGTGACGCTGCTGTTGTTGTCATACGACCACCACATCCACTCGCCAGAAGAGGGCGGAGCGTTGAGCAGGGGCGCGGCGTCGCTGCCGTCGAAGGTGATGCGGTACGTGCCGGGAAGGTCTAGCCGCAGGTAATCGGCACCGTACTGATTGATGCTGTCGCGGTAGATCAGCCCCGCCGAGGGGACGGTGAGCGACTGCGGGACGATCGCGCCGGGCAGGTCGAGCGTGCGATAGGAGTAGCGCCCGTCGCCGACATACGGATCGTCGAGCAGGTTGGCGATCACCCAGTCCGCGAAGACGCTGTCCACGTTTGGCGCGCCGGTTTGTGTCGCCAGTACTGCCTGGATCGACGCCAGCCCGTTCCCTGGATGAGCCGCTACCTCCTGAATTACCTCCAGGCCGAAGCGCTCGTACAGATAGAGCAGGAACAGGTAGGCTGCGCCATAGTTGCGGGCCATGGCGCGCGCATCGAAGAGCCAACCGTTCAGATGATGGTCGGGCGCGGCCAGGAAACGGCTGACGTTTTCGATGCCGATGGCTTGCGGATCGAAACCGTTGAGATGTTCTGCCAGTTGTGCCAATCCTTCGTTCAGCCAGCGGCGCTCATCGGCGTCCGTCAGCGCCTGCAACAGGTGCTGTGACTCGTGCGCCAGAGTCGTCAGGTATTCCGCTGAATCAAGAGGAGCCAGATCAAGGCTGAGATAGATGATAGGACGCTCGTTACTGGTTGGACACTGCGTGCGCGGGCACAGGTCGGCGGGGTTGAACGCGCCCAGGATGCCCGGCCCGATGCTGTTCTGATTGACGACGTGCACCCGCGCGTCGACTCCCAGGGCGTTTTCGCCTGCCGGGCCAAAAAGCCGCACGTTGAGCGGCCAGATGCGCTCGTCGAACTGTCGGGCGGCCATTTCGAGGGCGGACAGATTGGGGGTTTGACCCTGCTCGAACCAGAAGTAGGCATGGGCGCTACGGTAGACCAGCACGAGCGGCTGCGGCTGACGGTCGCGGCTGCCCAGGAGGACGAAGTTCTCGACATCCCCCACCTGATAGGCGCGCGCCCGCGTTACAGGTTGTCCATCGGCGAGCCAGGGTTCTTTCGGAGAAAGCGGCGAGATGCTATCCCAGGAAGGTATCTGCGGGCGCAGCCCTTCCTGAGCATGAGCCACGGGTAACCTCGCGCTGAGCGTCCCCACCGCCAGCGCCACTGCCACCCACCTGTACCACTGCCCCACCAGAGTCGCTTTCACGTCCTGTTCCCCAGCCCTGTCTTTATACAAATCAATCTTACCTCAATTGTCCTTCAATCTGGAGAGGCGTAAGGAAATCTATACGAAAACGTAACAATTCGTAAAGGCAACGGCGCGGCGCGGCGAATAGAGCGCAATGCACGACCTGGAGCGCGTTATGCGCTCTTTTCGCCCTCATCCCCCGGCCCCTTTGCCCGCGCTGCGGGCGAAAGTGCGCGCCTGGGCCAGAGACAGTAAGTCCCCTCGCCCCGCGACGCAGTCGCGAGGGCGAGGGGATTGAGGGGTGAGGGGAGACTTGTGGGTAATGCATAGCCGACGCGGGGAGGGAGCAACGAGGCGCGCCAGCGCCGAGCGGGGGTGAGGTCAACCAGAAGATCACACCTGAGTTTACTTCTGCCCATGGTTCTGCT
>CAKZOB010000056.1 GCA_937135955.1 uncultured Anaerolineales bacterium
TGTTCGTCGGTTAGTTCGTGTCGTTTGCTCATGCGCCGCAGTATAATGGTCTGGCGCGACTTTGCAAACACGCCCTAACGTGCCGCGCCCACCAGGCGCGGCAGACGCTCCTCCAGCGGTTTGTCCACCTGCAAGCCCTGGAAAGCGGGCAGGTAGCGCATCCCCAGGCTGAAGATCAGCGCCAGAATGGCCAGGATCATGAAGGCAGTGGCCCACTCTGTCCAGGCCGGTGTGTAGGAGCTGATCAACGGGTCGGTGAGCGGTGGATTGCGGGAAAGCGGCTCAGTGAAGGCCAGCAACGTGGTGTGATAGCGGTTGAAGGCCAGCCCCGACGCTGTCAGTCCGCTGCCGATGAGCAGCATCATGATGCTATTGCGGAAGCGCGCGCGGATCAGCAGATAGGCAGCCAGCAGACCGCCGAGCAGGATTTCCCATGTCCAGAAAGTGAGCGCGAACGTCCCCGCCGAAAGCGTCGTGAAAGCTTCGGTGCGCCCTGGCACATAGCCGTAGTTGCCCGCTGTCGTGTCCCAAAAGCGCATGTAGAGGTAGATCAGCAAAATCGCCCCCGCGAGCTGCCCGGCCTGGAACAGCACTCTATCCGGCACCAGCAGTCTGCCGCTCAGCCATTCCACGATCAGGGTCAGATGAACGGAGAAGGCAATGCCCGCCGCCACCGCCGAGACGATGAACAGCAGCGGCATAGTCGGGCGGAACAGCGCCGCGCGCCCCACCACCACACCGTAGGTGCCGCCCAGGCTGGATTGATGCAACAGCGACAGCCCCATGCCCACGATAGCCAGCACCGGCGCGAAGCGATGCACGCGGTGTCCCAGTTCGCGCAACCAGGGCAGCCGGTCGAAGAAGGGCAGCTCGACCACCATGGGGAACACCTCCAGCGTCAGCACCAGGAAGTAGAAGGTGATGCACATCGTCACTTCCCAGAGCATGGAGTGAATGTTCCAGAAAACCCAGCCATGCCAGAAGCGATCGGGCCGCCCAATGTCGAGCAAGAGCGCCATCAACGCGCCGCTGTAGCCGAGAATGCCAATGAAGACCGCCACCCGCGCCAGAGGTCGGTAGGATTCTTGCCCCAGCAGGTAGGTCAAAGCCGAGAGCGAGAAAGCCCCCGCGCTCAGGCCGATGCACGTCAGATCGAGGATGATCCACAGCCCCCAGGGCGTGCCATCGGTCAGGTTGGTGACCACCAGACCCTTGGTGAAGATAAGAAACGCAGCGTAGAGGCCAACAACGATCACCACCACCAACAGGCCAATCCACGCCCAGAACAGGTTGATTCTCTGCCGTAGCTGATTCAGCATGATCCCCTTCCCCCTTTACGTGGGCAGCAGGTAGTACACGCGCGGCTTGGTGCCCAGTTCTGGACGCAGCACCACCGCCTGCCGCCCCTGCATCTTGCGCGATGCCGGGCTGTTCGGGTCGCGCAGGTCGCCGAAGACGCGCGCCTCCGTCGGACAGATGACACAACACGCTGGCGTAGCCGCGCGGTCGTAGCCGGGGCGCAGACCTCGTTCCAGCCCGGCGTCTATGCGATGCGAGCAGAAGGTGCATTTTTCGGCCACGCCGCGCGGGCGACGCCGCACTTCGGGCG
The DNA here is from genome assembly GCA_937135955.1 of uncultured Anaerolineales bacterium. Classification (GTDB taxonomy): domain Bacteria; phylum Chloroflexota; class Anaerolineae; order Aggregatilineales; family Aggregatilineaceae; genus UBA2029. Next base: position 1,610 of record CAKZOB010000056.1, read on the forward strand.
TGCCCCAGGTGGGGGCCATGGGGTTTTCCTCGTTGTTTTCCTCCCAGTTGAACACACGCACCCCGTAGGGACAGGCCACCATGCAATACCGACAGCCGATGCAGCGCTGATAGTCCATCGTCACCAGGCCGTCCGGGCGATGATAGGTTGCCTTGACGGGGCAGACTTCCACGCAGGGAGCATGTTCGCAATGCATACAGGGGCGCGGTAGGAAGACCGGCTTACCGAAAGTCTCCTCATCGCGCAGGACAATGTTCCACAGGTGACCGGTTGCAGTATCATTGGTCGCCTGGCAGGCAAAGGCGCAACGCTCGCAGCCAATGCAGGTTTGCAGGTCAATGACCATGGCCCAATAGGGGCCACCGCCTTCTCCATGCGCGGTCACCTCGCCGATGGGGTTATCGTGCGCCCAGAACTCTTCCCACACCCAGGCCCCAGCCGCCGCGCTGAGGCCCAGCGCCCCCACCAGCTTGACGAACTCGCGCCGGTTGAGCCGGCGGATGTATTCACTCATTGGGTACCTCCTGCTATCGCAACAATGATTTCAGCCGTATCAGCAGGAATACGACAGCAACGACTACCAAAGCGCCCAGCGCGCCGCCCACCAGGTCTGCGGTGCGTGTGTCGTCAGCCTCTTGTTGCAGGCGGGCTACCTCGGCCTCCAGTTGACGCACGCGCTCCAGTTCTTCCGGCGACAGCCCCATTTCACCGCGCGCGCTCAGCAGGTGCGTATTGCCATGGCATCCGGCGCACACGCTGGGATCAATGGCCATCGTGTGACCGGTGACTTTGATCTCTTCGCCGTTGGTGATCACGCGCTTTTGCATATGGCAGTCCACGCAGGTCATGTCGTCGCCCATGTGCACCGGGTCCACCAGCGCTTCCTGGTGACACGAGCCACAGGTCGTGTTGACATCGCCCAGGATCAGGCCGTTCTCGTGCGGCGTGTGGCAATCCACGCAGTCCACGCCCGCCACGCGGTGCCGACTCACCAGCCATTCGTCATTCTGCGGAGCATGGGCACCGCTGTGGCAACGCGCGCAGTCCTGCGGCTTGTTGGCAATCTCCACCGCTCCCGGCGGGTGCTGCACATCTCTGGGCAGAATATGGCACGTGCTGCATACCACGCCCTCGAATACATAAGTGCCCGTATTCGGGTCGAAGCCCGACGCATGACAGCTCATGCAGATCGTGGGACGGCCCTGGCTGGCGTAGTCTTGCAGGAACGTCTCGTTGAGCGAGGCCCGCGCGTGCGGCGAATCCTGCCAGCGACGGAACTCGTCGCGGTGACACTGAGCACACTGCTCGGGATCGACCGTTTGCGACAGCAGAGAGGCCGTCTCTGGCGCGATCACCTTCAGCAGGCCCAACTCCACTTCAACAACATGGAGCAAAGCATCGGTATAGGGGAAGTTGTGAATACCCAGGCTGCCGTCGTTGGCCACAAAGGTCAACACCGTATCCACCCAGGCGGGCGCGTCCGGCCTGGTGGCGAGCGCTTCCTGGGCTTTGCTCAGCCGTGCGGCAACGCCATTCTGGGTCTTCTCGACAAACGTCTGGAGATAGTCGCGCGTCAGGTCGGTGTGACAGGTTGTGCACGAGTCCGGGAAGCATTCCGTCAGGTCGGTGCACAGGGCCGTTTCCATGGTATGACTGCCAACGCGACCGTACTCTCCCACGAACGTTGTCTTGGGCATGTGGCAGGTCTCGCATGTCGGCCCGCCCTCTGTCGTGAAGTGGCCGGAAGGAATGCCCCGTACCACCGGCACAACTTGCTGCCCTTCGTACATTTCCTGTGCGCCATAGTGCAGCTTGCCCCCGACCAGCATGGTTTCACCGTCGGGGGTCTTGCTGTTGTGACACGACACGCACAGTGCATAGCGGTCGGCTGGTGTATCCAACGATGGTTCATTTTCGCCATGCGGACTGTGACAGGCCACGCAGGTCACGCCCGCGGCCACCACTTCCGGATCAGTGCTCCCCGTGGTGTGGCAGCGCGCGCAGTCCCCAGGCAACGGCCCCAACGCCTGCCCGTGACCGCTCTTAAGCCATTCCGCATACTGGTTGTATACCTTGGCGTGTCCGGTTGACCACCAGACCTGCTCGTCGTCCTCCGCCGTCAGCACAAACACATTCTCGTCGAGCGGCAGACCGGGTTGATACCCAACTGGATATGGATGTACACCATCCGCACTGAGTCCCTGGACATGGCACTGCCCGCAGACAGCGGCGTCTACGCCTTTGTAGATCGTGCCCGCTGTGCCCATATGCGCGCCGCCGGGGCCATGACACGCCTCGCAGCCGACGTTCAGCTCCACCGCGCCCGTGTCCCACTCCTCGGCGAAGGCGAACACGGTCTGCTCGGCAGCTTTCGCCCCGTCCAGGCCGGTAGTGTGGCAACCCGCGCAGGCCACGCGCCAATCACGCTCCGGCAATTGCCAATCGTCGCCTTCCTGTACCGTCCACGTCCCCTGCTGATCTTCGGTCTGTGGCACGTTCCAGGTCACCGGCAGCACATAGTAAGCCAGCGAGCCGTCGGCGCGTTCCTGCACGCTCACGTACTGCTCGATGTAGCGCCCACCCAAAACATAGGTGATATCTTCGACGCTCAGGGGGCGCTGTGTTCCGTCGGGCCAGGTGATCACCGGACGTGCCCCCGCCGAAAGATCGCCGGAGATGTTTTCCGGCGTGCCGGGGCGCACCATCCGCGCGTGCCATGTCGTATGGTAGGTTTCGCTCTGGGTGTGGCACAGATTGCAGAAGCGCGATCCCTTATATTCGGCTCCCAGGTTGGGCGGGTTGCTCTGCTGACCAGGCATGGCATGGGCTGTGTCCGCCTGTTCCAACGCCCAGAGGAGCACGCCCAGGCTCAATAAGGCCAGGCCCACCAGAGTCAGCCCCCACACCCGCAAATGTCCATGCCATTGTTTAGTCATCGAACTTCTCCCCGGTATGGGCATCTCCAGCGCAAAACGCTTTCGCAGTCTCGCCGTAGAGCCAAAGTCGTAGCATATGGCGAGAAGACTTCTTGCAAATTTCCTATGCGCAACCCCCACATCTTCTGCTATGCTAAAGGCCAGAATGCTGAGGAGGTCGCTATCATGGAACTCGGTTCGATCTTGAATGTCACAGGTTTCTTCCTGTTGCGCATCGGTTTGCCAGTGGTGCTACTTGTCGTGCTTGGCATGCTGATTGACCGCTGGCAGAGAGCACGCCGCAGTGCCGTAGACACGGCTGAGTTTGACTCGCTCGAAAACTCTGCCAACCATCACGAGCACGGCCACTGACCGATAAGGCCGTCCTTTCTACGGCCATTGCACCATTCTATCTTGTTGGAAAGTAGAGCGCTCAGTGCCAGAGGCAACGCTCTACCAGGACACTTGTCATTTCCTTAGATCGCCCATTTTACAGGGACATCTCCCGCCTGCCCCTGTTGGGTTTGGGCGTAAAGGCCAGCCAGTGAGACGGGCAACTGACGTAAGTCCTCGTTCTCAGGAGCAAACGTGAAGTCCCAGAATGCCCGCTGAACCACTGTGCCCTGAAACGCTGTCTGCCGCGCCATATACAATGACAGGACTGGTTCCAAGCTCTTCACAGGCACGGCCCGTATCTGCCCGCGTTCCAGGAACGGCGCAGCCACCACCAGCGAAACGAAAGCCGGGCCGACCCCTTCGCAGACAGCCTGCACAATAGCCTCCGAACTGGCCAGAGTCAGGCGCACCGACAAGACATCCAGGCTCATATCGAAACGCGACAGTTCGCGGTTGATGGTGATGGCCGTGCCCGAAGTCGGTTCGCGCATCATCAGCGGATACTCGACCAATTCTTCCGGCTCCAGAATGGATCGTCGCGCCCAGGGGTGCTCTGGTGGGACGATCAGCACCAGCACGTCATCGGCGAGATGACGATACTCGAAATCGCGCCGCGGCGCGCGCAGGCTGCTCACTGCCAGATCAATCGTGCCACTGGCCAGGTCTTCGAGCGCTGCACCGCGCTGCCCGACCCACACCGTCACGCGCACTTCTGGGTTTCTGCCCATGAAACGCCCGATAATACGTGGCAACAGATACCTGCCGCAGGCTGTGCTGCACCCTATTGTCAGATGACCAGCCACCGTGCCGCGCCGCGCTGCGATGAACATTTCGGCCTGACGGGCCTCTTTGAGCAGATTGCGGGCGACTGGCACAAAAGCACTGCCCACCTCATTGAGACGGATATTGCGCCCGGTGCGGTCGAAGAGTTGCGTCTTGAGCTGCTGTTCGAGCGACTGAATGTGGCCGCTGACCGCCGGTTGTGAGATGTTGAGCAACCGTGCTGTCTCCGAAAAGTTTTCCGTCTCAGCGGCGATCAGGAAAACCTGCAACTCGTAGAGGTCGAGCATATGTGTTACCCTGCTTCTCTTCTGGCGGTCAGCATCCGGGCCACCCCGTCCCCCCAGGCCCGACTCACTTGGCCACTATTGTCTTTCATAGCAGATTTCCCGCCAGCGCGGAACAGACGAAAATCATAACAAAATCGGATAATCGTTACTGCGTTGCATTGGGGAATTCAATTAAACTGAGTGCAATGCGCTTTCCATCTCTTCGTGGAGTGAGCTATGCAGCGACGATTCAGGGTTTGGCTATTGATAGCAGTAGGCGCGTTGTTACTGGGCGCTGCGGCGCTGCTATATAGCGCAACCAGCCCCGCTGCCGCAGCCTGTAACACTGCGCCATCAGCCACCTCGCCGGTGAGAGGGGCGCACCAGGGCGCTCCGGCTGACCTGGCCCTGGTGCAGGCGGCGGGTGAGGGATGCCTGAACTGTCACGCCGACCAGGAGAAAGTCAAGGCGCTGGCAGTCGAAGAAGAACCCGCCGAGAGTCTCTCCGAAGGGCCTGGTTGAGGGGGATCGGTGCCTCCGTTGGAGGCGTGGGAGAAAGTCTGGATCAACCTGGACACCTATGGCAGCGACTTTCATGCTTACATCAAGTGCACCGCCTGCCATGGCGGCGACCCCGATGCTACCGACATGGAAACCGCTCACCAGGGGCTGATCCTCGATCCGTCGAGTGTGCCGCTGTCCCCGTGCAAATCGTGTCACGAAGAAATCTTCGTCAGTGCGGCGGACAGCCTGCACAACACCCTGGCCGGCTACGACACCGCCCTTTACGAACGCAGCAGCCCTGAGCATTACCAGGCGCTCGAAACCATGCAGTCCTATCACTGCAACAGTTGCCATGCCACCTGCGGCGATTGCCATATCAGTCAGCCCAATTCGGTAGGAGGTGGCTTGCTGGACGGACACGCCTTCGTGAAGACTCCGCCCATGAGCCGCACCTGCACTGCCTGTCACGGCAGTCGCGTGAAGAACGAATACTTCGGGCTGAACGAAGGTGTTCTGGGAGATGTGCACCTGCGGCAGGCGCGGATGGCCTGCACAGCTTGCCACACCGCCGAGGAAATGCACGGCATGGGAGCTGCCAGCGGTTCGGCTCACCGCTACGACGGGGCGGAGAATCCTTCTTGCGAAAGCTGCCATGCCGATCAGATCGGCCCACAATCCGGCATTCCGCAGCACATGGTGCACAAACCGGACACGCTGTCTTGCCAGGCATGTCATAGCCTGAGCTATACCAACTGCACCAACTGTCATGTGGATCGCACCGAGGATGATGTGCCCTTCTACTCGGTAGAGGCACACTGGGTCGGCTTCTACCTGGGTCGTAACCCCATCCAGAGCGAAGATCGCCCCTATAAGTATGTGCCGGTGCGCCATGTGCCCATTGACATCAACTCGTTTAGCGCCTACGGTGAAAACCTGCTATCCAACTTCCTGACACGGCCCACCTGGACGTATGCCACACCGCACAACATCCAACGCATCACCCCGCAAAACCAGACGTGCGGCTCGTGTCATGGCAACGAAGCGATCTTCCTGACGGCGGACAAGGTGTCGGAGACCGAACGGGGCGGAGCCAACCTCAACGTCATCGTCGAAACCATCCCGCCGCTATTCCCTGGTATGCCCACGCCCGAACCAACTCAGCCCCCTACCCCTGAGGAAGAAACAGGCGGCGAGGCTGGTGAGAGCGACGCTGACTTCTGGGGCAGCGACGGGGCTGCGGGCGGCGAATAGCTCGCGGGCCTATCCCAGATACCCTACGCAAGGGGGCAAGCGACAACTAGGCTTGCCCCCTTGTCGTGCCTCAATCCCTCGAATGAACTCACGCAGGTCGTAATCAATAAGGAGTGCCTATACTCACTAGTTCAAAATATCACAAAAAGATATAATTCACTAGCGATTGTAGGGATTTCCATTGAACTAGTCAGCAGGAGGTATCCTTCACCATGCGGAAGTTCACCTTGTTCGCCCTGATCCTGGCGCTGATATTGCCGTTGGCGCTCCCCTTCGCCCCGGTCGCGGCCCAGGAAAACATCGTCGAAGCCCGGCTGGAGGCCTACAACGCCAGCCTGCCACCAGCTTATGGCAACGTTTCGGTTGACGATCTCTCGGTCGAGATGATCGAAAAGCCAGACCTGCTGATCCTGGATGTGCGCCAGCCAGAGGAATACGCCGAAGGCCATCTGCCGGGCGCGATCAACATCCCCCTGCGCGACCTGGCCAAGAATCTGGACGCCCTGCCCGATCTGAACGCGGAAATCGTCGTCTATTGCGGCTCGGGTTTCCGTTCGTCGATCGCCATGACTGCCCTGCAAATCCTAGGCTATACCAAAGTTCGCAATATGAAGGGCGGCTACGGGGCCTGGACTGCCGAAGAATACACCACCACAACCGAAGCGTTCGAGGCCGCGCGAGGCACCGTGCCGGAGATTGAGGCGGAACTGCTCGCTGCGGTAGACGCCGCTCTGTCGGGCATTCCTCAGGGCTGGGGGGCTATCAAAGCCGAAGACCTCAACATCAAATTGATTGAGACTCCACCCGACCTGCTCATTGATGTGCGCAAAGTCGAGGAAGTGACCGAGCAGGGGTATATCGCCGGTGCGGTCAACTGGCCCCTGGAACAGTTCATGAGCTTTGCCGGCGAACTGCCCGAGGATCGCAGTGCGGACATCGTGGTTTACTGCGCGGCGGGGCATCGGGGCAACATGGCCGCGACCATGCTGCGCATCCTGGGTTACACCAATGTCATCAACCTGGCGGGCGGCTTCGGCGCATGGAGCACCGCGGGCCTGCCTGTGGAAAGCGCCGCCCCTGCTGCCGCGACCTTCGACCTGGCCGGTCTGCTGGATGCCTACATCAGCGGTCTACCTGCCAACTTCAACGCTATTCGCGCCGCTGATCTCAACGCGCTGCTGGCAGAGAATCCGGACATCCTGCTGGTAGACGTGCGCACCGCTGATGAATTCGAAGAAGGTCACCTGGCCGGGGCGATCAACGTGCCCCTGATCGAACTGACCGATCATCTCGATTTGCTGCCCGACCTGAATCGGGACATGGTCGTCTACTGCGGCAGCGGCCATCGCTCCGCTATCGCCATGACGCTGCTCAACCTGTTGGGCTATCAGAATGCCAAGAGCCTGCTGGGCGGCGTGAAAGCGTGGACGGCAGCCGAGCTGCCGATCACGACCGAGGTCGTCGAAGCGCAGGCGGGCACTGCCCCGCAGTTCGACCCCGACCTGCTCGCTGCTGTTGATGCCTACGTCAAAGCGATCCCCGCCGGCTTTTACGCCATCAGCGCCGACGACCTGAACGTCACGCTGATTGAGAATCCGCCATACCTGATTGACGTGCGCACCAGCGAAGAGGTGGCCAAGGGTGTCATCGAGGGCGCGGCCCATATCGAACTGCGCTCCTTCGTGAGCCAGATGGATCAATGGCCCGCCGACAAAAGCCAGCCCATCGTGGTCTATTGCGGCAGCGGCCACCGCTCGGCCATCGCCATGGTGGCCATGCAACTGCTGGGCTACACCGACGTACGCTCGCTGGCAGGCGGCATCGGGGCCTGGACAGCCAAGGAATATCCGCTCGTTATGCCCGTTGCCAACTGAGCGCGGACAGGCAGTCCCTCCAGCGGCCTCCCGATCATGGGGGGCCGCTTTTTGCATCCAGCACGGATTCGTTTCATGATCGCTGCGCACAATACACCTTTCCCGGAGGAGTGACGCACATGCGCATCGGTCGTTTTCTGACTGAAAAAGGTCCGGTCTTCGGCCTGATCGAAGGGGATATCGTCTATGCCCTGGAAGGCGATCCCTTCGCGGGCTTAGTGCAGGCCGGTGAACAACTCGGTTCTGTGCAGACGCTCAGGTTGCTACCTCCAGTGCAGCCGAGCAAGATCGTCTGCGTGGGACGCAATTACGCCGCGCACGCCGCCGAACACAGCGCCCCTGTCCCCGAAGAGCCAATGCTCTTCCTCAAGCCGCCCAGCGCCCTGGTAGGCCATGGCGAGGCCATCCTCATCCCGCCAGACATCGGGCGGGTGGAACACGAAGCAGAACTGGCCGTGATCATGGGGCGACAGGCTCACCGTGTGGAACGGCAAGATGCGCTGAGCTATGCGCTGGGCTATACCTGCGCCAACGACATCAGCGCGCGCGACTTCCAGAAGAAAGACGGGCAGTGGGGCCGCGCCAAGGGCTTCGACACCTTCTGCCCGCTCGGCCCCTGGATCGTCACCGGTCTCGATCCGTCCGACCTGAGCATTGACTGCCGCGTGAACGGCGAGCAACGCCAGAGCGCACGCACATCGGAGATGGTCTTCGACGTGTCCGCGCTGATCGCCTTCATCAGCCGGGTGATGACCCTGCTGCCCGGCGACGTGATCCTGACAGGCACACCCGCCGGCGTTGGCCCGCTAACTGCCGGCGACACAGTAGAAGTGGAGATCGAGGGGGTCGGCGTGCTGCGCAATCCCGTCCAGAGCGGGCCGGCGTGGGTGGGGTGAGCGCGGGCACGTTGTCCCCTAAGGGTTACCGCAGATATAAAGCGCCCCCGTCCGGCAGGCAACCAGCGGGGGCGCATTTACGATCAGCGCTGAAACTCCATCTCAGTTACTTTCGCCCGGCTCGAAGCGCAACACCGCGCCGCCGTAATCCACCAGGTAGAGTTCGCCCGCCTCGTCCTCGCCGAACGAACTGATCTGCCGACCGGATTCCAGCACGATAGTTGCCTGCCAGATGCCGCTGCTATCGGCTCGCGCCGCCCAGATGGTGCCGGTGCACCAGTCCCCATAGAGATAGTAGCCCTGCAGAGCCGATATGCGCTCACCCCGGTAGACATATCCGCCCGTCACCGAGCACCAGCCGTTACGGTGTTCGTATTCGAGCACCGGCATCACTACCTCCGACGCGGGCGGCTGCCCGGAATAGACATGGGAGCCTTCGTAGGCGTTCCAGCCGTAATTTTCCCCACCCCGACTTGTCGCGGGCTGGAAGTTGATCTCCTCCCAGCGATTCTGTCCCACATCAGCCAGGTAAAGATCGCCCGTTACACGGTCGAAGCTGAAGCGCCACACATTGCGCAATCCCCACGCCCAGATTTCCGGGCGAGCATCGGCGCGCCCCGCGAAAGGATTGTCCGGCGGGATGGCGTAACCATCGTCCGCGTTGATATCAATGCGCAGAATCTTGCCCAGCAGGGACCCCAGATTCTGGCCGTTGCCCTGCGGGTCACCGCCCGACCCGCCGTCGCCCAGCGAAATGTAGAGATAGCCGTCTGGGCCGAATTCCATGTGCCCGCCGTTGTGATTACTGTAGGGCTGCGGGACGTAGAGCAGCGGCAGCGCGCTGGCCGGATCGGCGCGATCGGGGTTGTCTCCTGAGACCGAATACCGCGCGACGACCGTATTGCCATTGGCATCGGTGTAGTTGATGTAGAACAGGCCATTTTCGGCGTAGTCCGGGTGGAACGCCAACCCCAGTAACCCGCGTTCGGTATAGTCATTGCTACGCGCCGCCCGGCTGACCAGCTCCGACACGTCCAGGAATGGTTCGGCCAGCACTGCGCCATCCTTGATCACGCGGATCACACCGCCCTGCTCCACCACAAACAGGCGGCCAGAGCCATCGCCCGCATGTGTGACAAGCAGGGGACGCCGGAAGCCATCGGCGACCGTCACCAGGCGAAAGGAGGCGAGCTGTTGTGCAGCAGCCTGGAGCGGTAGGCTTGCGCCCAGATGCCCAAAAGTTAGCGCGGCGACTGTCAGCAGCGCCACCAGCCAGTAAGCGCTTTTCTTGTGTGTACTGTTCACGTCCTGTGACCTCTCTGAATACATCGTTGGGATTCAAGGAGATCATAGACACCCAAATGGACGGGTGACAACTGCGGCGCGGTCCGGCTGATTGTGTTTCGCTTCACATGAAGTGATATCCGTCACACCAAAGATTGCCAAGCTCCACTGGGGAGCGCAGCCAGGCCCTGCTACGCTACTAGGTGAGAAACGGCGCACAGCCAATCAGCGTATGCGCGACCCCCGCAGAGTCGCGTATCAGCACGTACAGCGAAACCCTTGATCGCATCGGAGCCTTGGCGGAGTGGCACATGAGCCTGTACATACTTCCAAAGGAAAGGTTGCCGGAGTTTGTCAGGGCGCTGCAGGGGAATTACCGCGTTGTCGGGCCGGTGAAAACCGAGCACGGCTTCGCCTTCGACGACATCAGCGATCCCCAGCAGTTGCAGCTTGACTACACGACAACCATTCTCCCCCCAAAAAAGTACTTTTTGCCCCAGCGCGAGGTCTTGTTCTCCTATCACACCGAGCAGGGGGACAACGGTCGGCAGCGCATCGAAATGCGCCCCGTCTATCAGGGCGTCGAGCCAACCGTGATCTTCGGCGTGCACACCTGCGACATGAATGGCATCATGCTCTACGACAAAGTCTTCTCCGAAGGCTTTCGCGATGAGCACTACATGGAGCGGCGCGAGCAGATATACGTCATCGGCATCGAGTGCCTGCACCCATGCGACGAGGCGTCTTTCTGCAAGGACATGGGCACACTGACCGCCCCGCCCGTCTACGACCTGCACATGACCGACGCCGGCGACTTCTATTTTGTGGACACGGGCACCGAAAAGGGCGAGCGGCTGCTGCTGGATCATGTCTACGTCAAGATGGCGGAAAAGGAAGACATCCAGAAACTCGGCCAGATTCTGTCGTCCAAATGGCCGCGTTTCCGGATGCGCCTGAAGATGAGCCGTGACCAGACGCCTGCGCTGCTCACCCTGGGCTACCAGGCCAAACTATGGCAGGAACTGGGCGAACGCTGCCTGGCCTGTGGTTCATGCACTAACGTCTGCCCGACCTGCTTCTGCTTCGACGTGATTGACGAGAACGACATCACCCTGCAGAACGGCGAGCGCGTGCGCGTGTGGGACTCCTGCCAGCTCTACGAGTTCGCGCTGGTGGCAGGCGGACACAACTTCCGCGAGAGCAAGGCTTCGCGCGTGCGTCACCGCCTGATGCGCAAGGGCAAATACATCAAGCAGGTACACGGGCTGATCGGTTGCACAGGCTGCGGGCGCTGCGAACGGGCTTGCCTGGTACACATTACCGTCCCCGGCACGCTCAATGCGCTGCACGAAGAAATGCAGCTCGAGCCGGGTGTATAGGAGAGGCGCGCGATGTTGCACTTGCACGAAAACCTCAAGACGACTACAACGCCGCTGCGCTACGACGGTCACACTTCGGTCTTCTTGCCCGCAGTAGCGACCATCGAGGACGTGAAGACTGAGACAGCGCTGGAGAAAATCTACACGGTGCGCCTGCCCGGCGGGCAGAACCTGGGCCATGTGCCAGGGCAGTTTGTTATGGTCTCGGTGCCCGGTGTGGGCGAAGCACCGATCAGCGTGATGTCGTCGCCCAGCCGCACCGGCGAGACCTTCAAACTGTGCATCCGCAAGGCAGGCGACTTGACCGGCGTCATTCATCTGCTGCAGCCGGGCGATCAGATCGGCATCCGCGGCCCCTTCGGGCGAGGCTTTCCGGTAGACACGTTCCGCGGCAAGGACATCCTCGTTGCGGCGGGCGGCCTGGGGCTGGCTCCGGCACGCTCGCTGATTGACGAAGTCCTCGATCATCGCTCGCAGTTTGGCCGCCTGATCATCCTGTATGGGGCCAAGAATCCGTCGGAAATCCTCTTCCGCGATGCCATCGCCGAATGGGAAGAGCGCGACGATGTCGAGTTCCTGATGACCGTTGACCGCCCCGATCCCACCTGGTTTGGGCACGTGGGCGTGATCACCACGCTGTTCCCACATGTCGAGGTCAACCCGTACAAGACTGTCGCGGTGACCGTCGGACCGCCGGTGATGTACCGTTTCGTCACCATGGAACTGCTGGGCAAAGGGCTGACGCCAGAGCAAATCTGGCTCAGCTTCGAACGGCGCATGAAGTGCGGCATTGGCAAATGTGGCCACTGCCAGGTCAACCATCGCTACAGTTGCCAGGAAGGCCCGTCGTGGACCTACGCCGAAGCTCTGGCATTTGAGGAGGCGCTCTGATGGCGACGAAACCGAAAATCGCCTTCTTCGATTTCACCAGTTGTGAAGGCTGTCAGCTCACCGTCATTGACCTGCTCCAGACACACCTGGGCCTGCTCGACCTGGTGGAAATCGTGCAATTTCGCGAAGCCATGTCGGAAAAAGACGAAGACTATCAGATCGCCTTCGTCGAAGGCTCGTGCACGCGCAAGGGTGACGAAGCTCGTCTGCTGCAGATTCGCGAGCAGGCCAGCATGGTCGTGGCGCTCGGTGCCTGCGCGCACCTGGGCGGCATCAACGCGCTGAAGAACCGCTGGGCGATCGAGAACGTCCAGACATATGTCTACGGCAAGAATGGCAAGGATGCCTACGAGAGCTATCCGGCACGCCCCATCTCCGCCGTGATCAAAGTGGACGCGGTGATCCCCGGCTGCCCGATCGATCGTTACGAATTCCTGCGCGTTGTGCAGCTCATCCTGCAAGGGCGCAAACCACGCCTGCCCGACTATCCGCTATGCGTGGAATGCAAGCTCAAGGAAAACGCCTGCCTCAACACGCTGGGCAAGCCCTGTCTGGGGCCGATCACCCGCGCTGGCTGCAACGCCATCTGCCCGACCTATGGTGACGGCTGCGAAGGTTGCCGGGGCTGGCATCCAGAGGCCAACTTCACCTACATGCGCGAGATTCTGCGCGGGCATGGTCTGTCGGACGCCGAGATTGACGCCCGTTTCACCATGTTCAACCACTATCAGTTCCAGCACATGGGCGACGAAGCGCCCATTACGACACCTATCTCGCCCGCCAAAGATGAGCCTCTGCCCACCTCAACCTTTGCCGCGCCGAAGGAGGCCTGACGACCATGACTGAGAACATCAAAGTCAACGTCCATCACGTCACCCGCGTCGAGGGGCACGGCAACATTGTCGTTGACGTGCGCGGCGGCACCATCGAAAAGTGCGAGCTGCAGATCGTCGAGTCCCCGCGCTTCTTCGAGGCCATGCTGCGCGGCAGGCCCTACCATCAGGCGTCGCACATCACCAGCCGCATCTGCGGCATCTGCGCCTGTGGCCATGCCACCGCCAGCCTGCGCGCCACCGAGCGCGCCCTGAAAGTCAAGCTCAGCGAGCAGACGATACGCCTGCGCAAGCTGGTCTTTCACGGCGAAATGCTCGACAGTCACATCCTGCATGTCTACATGCTGGTTGCGCCGGACTTCCTGGGCGTGGGCAGCGTGATCCCGCTGGCCAAGACGCATCCGGAGGTCGTCAAGCGCGCGCTGCGCATGAAGCAGTTCGCCGGTGACCTGTGCGCCACCTTCGCCGGACGGCACACACATCCCATCGCCATGACCGTCGGCGGCTTCACCCAATATCCCAGCATGACCAGAGTCGAGGAACTGCGCGAACGCGCCGAGGCGATGATCGCCGATGTGGACGCCACCGTCGAGCTGTTCGGCACCCTGCCCTGGCCCAACTTCGAGCGCGAGACTGAGTACGTGGCGTTGGTGCAGCCGGATGAGTACGGCTTTATTGACGGCATGATCGCCAGCAGCGACGGTTACACCCTGCCGGTCGAGCAATATCGCAGTGTGACCAACGAGCGCCTGGTGCCGCACTCAACCGCCAAGCACACTGCCTTCAACCGCGATAGCTACATGGTAGGGGCGTTGGCCCGCTTCAACCTGAAGCACGAGCAACTCCATCCGCGCGCCAAGGCTGCCGCCGAACACCTGGGGCTGCGCGCGCCGTGTTACAATCCTTTCCTCAACAGCGCGGCCCAGGTGGTGGAGATCGTGCACTGCGTGGACGATACCATCCGCCTGCTGGACGAGACGCTAACCCGCGGCATCACCTGGGAAGCTCCTGCGCCGGTGACGCTCTCGCCGGGCGCGCGCGGCGTTGGGGCGTGCGATGTGCCGCGCGGCACGCTCTTCCACGAGTATCAGATCGGCGAAGATGGCCTGATCGAAGAGGCGAACTGCATCATCCCCACGGGCCAAAACCTGGGCAACATTGACCGCGACATGCGCGCCCTGGTGCCAAAGATTCTGACCGAGCCAGAGGATCAGATTCGCCTGAAGATGGAGATGCTCGTACGGGCCTATGACCCGTGCATTTCGTGCTCGACGCATTTCTTGAACGTCGAGTTTGTCGGCAAGTGAGATGACAGTGGGAAGGGGGAATGTAGACGGCATTCCCCCTCGCCCGCGGCGATGCCCGGAGCGGAGCAGCCTTGCCACACAAGACCAGTCACCTGGGCAGCGAGACCCTGATCCTGGGCGTAGGCAACCCCCTGCGGGGTGATGACGGGGTCGGGGTGTTGGCTGTGCAACAGATCGCCACCCGCCCCGATCTGCCCGCAGGAGTAGACGTGCTCGACGGCGGCACAGCCGGTCTTGGGCTGATCCCTGTGCTGGAACAATACCGGCGGGTGATTCTGGTTGATGCTGTGCAGATGGGCGAACAACCGGGCACGGTGCGTCGGTTCGCCTGGGACGACGTGCGCCTGCGCGAGCGCGAGCGCGCCCTGTCGCTGCATCAGAGCGATCTCAACGAAGCGCTGGCGCTGGCCGAAGCGCTGTGCTGTATGCCGCCCGTGTTGATCGTCTATGGCGTGCAGCCCCAGCACACCGACTGGGATCAACCACTGAGCGACGCGGTTCGGCGTGCTCTGCCGGGCCTGGTAGATGCCCTCATGACCGAGGTCAGGAGTATCAACAGCAATGGCTCATAAGATTCTGATCATTGACGATGATCCCGATGTCGTGCTGGCGCTGCGGATGCCGCTGGAAAGCGCCGGCTATGAAGTGCACGACGCGCACTCCCAAGAAAGCGGCCTGAAAGCGGTGGATCAACTGAAACCCGATCTGATCATCCTGGATGTGATGATGGACACGCACACGGCGGGCTTCCAGCTGGCGCACAAGTTGCACGGACCTGCCGCCAAGGAAGAGCACAAAGCCATCCCCATCCTGATGCTGACGGCCATTCATCAGACCACGCCGCTGCGTTTCGGGCCGGACGAAGACTATCTACCTGTAGACGGGTTCATTGAGAAACCCATAGACCCGCAGAAGCTGATCGCGGAGATCACAAAACTGCTCAAGAAATAAACCGGGGCATGTCTATGGATGTGATCGGGCGCTGGAAAGGCACAGCCTCACGGCCAGCCATACAGACGCCGCCAGCCGGTGGAAGATGGAGCTGTCCCGCCATCTGGTAGCGTGGCATAGTCGCGCGAGGCGTCCGATGAAGATCACCACCGAACCCCAGCCCGAAGCCCCTCAAGAACGTCTGGCGTTACGGCCCACCTTCGAGGAGTTGTGTCAGAACGCCCGGCTGCTCATCCGCCTGCGATGGGTAGCCGGGTTTGGCATTCTGTTCGGCACAGCGATCGCCAGCGTGTTGCTGGACATCAGCCTGCAAGTCGGCCCTCTGTTGATCATCGGCGGGTTGGTACTGGGCTACAACGCGCTGCTGGCCGTGGCCTGCCGCGACAACATATCACCCGCCGGCATCGAGACCATCGCCTGGGGCCAGATATTACTGGACTGGCTGGCCATGATCGCGCTGGTGCACTTCACTGGCGGCATTACCAGCCCGGCGCTGATCTACTTCGTGTTGCACGCGGCCCTTTCGGGCATGGTGTTGCTGCCCTGGCAGGTGCGCAGCCTGGCCCTGCTGGCTGTGTTGCTGGTAGGCGGGCTGGCCCTGGCCGAACGCGCTGGCTGGCTGCCGCATGTCACCATTGCCGAACTCGACCTGCACGACAGCCTGTACCGCAACACCACCTATATCGCCGCGGTGATGTTTTTCTTCGGTTCGACCGTTTTTGTGCTCTCCGAACTGGTGACGCGCATCGTGCAGCGCCTGCGTCAGCGCGAAGAGCGCATCCGCCAGCTCCTGGAAGCGCGTTCAACTTTCGTGCGCGTGGCGACGCACGAACTGCGCGCTCCTCTGGCCGCTGGTCTCTCGCTCATGAAGAATATTCAACAGGGCTATGCCGGGGAACTGACCGAACAACAGACCGCGCTCATCGCGCGCGTCGTCAGCCGCCTGGAAGGGCTGCGCATCCTGATTGACGATCTGCTCACGCTGGCCCGCAGCCGCGAGGCCACGACTGCTCATGCTCCCCTGGAAATGGAAAGCGTCCGCGCCAACCTGCTGCGCATCCTGGAACGCGAAGCCCCCAATGCCGAGCACAAGAACATCGCTTTGCGCACCGACCTGGACGATGATCCCGGCACAGTCCTGGCGGGCGAAGTCGGGCTGCAGATCATCTTCGGTAACCTGCTCAACAATGCCATCAAGTACACGCCAGAGGGAGGCAACGTCTCTGTCCGCTACCGGGTAGACCGCGCCGCGCGCCTGGCCGAGGTGACCATCGCCGATACGGGGATCGGCATCCCCGCCGAGGACATGCCCAACATCTTCAACGAGTTCTTCCGCGCCCGCAATGTAAAAGCCGGGCCAATCGTTGGGACAGGCATTGGCCTTTCCACGGTCAAGACGCTAGTAGACCGCTATCGGGGTACCCTGACTCTGGAAAGCGAAGAAGGCAAAGGCACGACCGTGACGGTGAGCCTGCCCCTGGCCCCGAAACATGCCCCGCGCGAATTGATCTAGCCCTCACTTATGCGCTCGAAAACCAGTTGCTCCCCCAAACTCACACGCTCCAGCAGCGCAGGCGCGGCTTCGATCAGATAGCGAGCGGGCGCGCGCGGAGCATAGTAAGGTCGCCAGGGCCGCGCCAGTGCGGTTCCCACCACCTGCCCCGCATCGTCCAGCCACACCGCGGCAATGGGGAAAAACACGAAGAACATATGGATCGCCGTGTTGCTGATGCCCGGACGGCTGTAAACGAAGAGCAGGCCTTCGCCAGGGGACAGGGCGCGGCGGAACATCAGCCCGCGCAGATGACACCAGAAACTCTGACACCAGCGGGCGCGGGCCAGCACCACCTCGCCCGTGCTGGCCCGCCGAATGGTCACTGTGTCTTGTCGTGACATTGCCCTAAGGGATGCGCAACACCTGACCGGCAAAGATCAGGTTCGGGTTGTAAATACCGTTGTAGCGCGCGAGTTGATCCACAGTCACCCCATAGCGCAGGGCGATGCGGAACAGATTCTCGCCCGGCTGTACCACGTGGGTGGCCGGTCGAGGCGGCTGCGGCACGGTTGGCGCTTGGGTGGGTGGGACCGGCGTGGGCACCGGCTGCGCCGCGCCCGGCACGCGCAACTGCTGACCCGCGTAGATCAGGTTCGGGTTGACCAGTCCGTTCAACTGCGCCAGCACGGCCACAGTCGTGTTGAATCGCGCGGCAATGCTCGACAGGGTATCGCCCCGCACGACCGTATAGGTGGTATATCCCCCGGTGCCATCCGGCACCTGGGTCGGCATGGGTACCGCAGGGGTGAAGGTCGGCGGAACGGGCTGCTGATCACGCACCGGCACGACCAATACCTGGCCGATGTTGATGAAGCCGCTGGCTGGCAGGCCGTTTGCCTGAATGATCGCTGCCACCGTACTGCCGAATTGGCGGGCAATGCCCCATACTGTATCGCCAGCCTTGACAGTGTAGAGGATAGTGCCGGTGAAGCCTTCCGGAATAACCGGCGTAGCAGTGGCAGGGCGCGGCGTTGGCATATTGGGGGTAAAGGTCGGCGGCACGACCGGCGTATAGGGCACCGGCGTGATCGTCCCCTCCTGCGTCGGCTCGATAATCACCGGGCTGGGCGTGACGGTCGGCTGAACCGCCGTCGGCCCTGGCGTAGGCATGGCGCTCAGGGGCACCAGTGCCGCATCGTCCAGGTACACATTGTTCACGCCCACATATCCCTGCGGCGCGGTGCGCACAAAGACCGTCACCGCCGTCCCCTTGGACTTCGCCACCACCGACATTTGGCGATATTGATCGTAGTATTCCGCGTCCGCCGACCAGATGATGCTGGGGCTGTCTGGGTCTGTGCCGCCGGTGGGATCAATGCCGACGTTGATGATCACCGTGTTCGGTTGCTCGCTGACATCGGGGTTGGTGAAAGTGGCCGATGACCACACGTACACATAGACGCTGAAGCGCAAGTCTACGTTGGGAGAGACAGGTACGCGCTGATACACACCAGCAGTGTGCGTGGCGAAGAAGGTATTGTATTCCTGAGCCGCCCCTCCAGAACGCACACGTGTCGAAGGCGCTGGCTTGTATTCGGGGCGAGCGTTGATGGCGCTGGATTCGCCTGGCGGCGTCGTCTTGTACCAGGGCTGCCAGTTAGCAGCCACCCGCAACCCGGCATCACCATTGATGGTGATATAGGGTTGTTCAAAGCCGGGATTCTGCAAGAGATTCTGCCCCTGGAAGGCGATTGCCTCTCGCGGCCCAAGGCCAGGTATACCGGCGATCGCCAGCACGCCAATCAGCACCACGACCAGCCAGTGAAGACCTCGCGCTTTTTTCTGTTTTGGCATAAGACCACCTCACGTTACCATGAGTTGCACCAGCAGGCCAGTGCCCTTCAGTGTAGCATGATTTGCTCAACAGAACAGCGCAGGCGAAAAACCACTGGTGCGTTCGGGCCTAGGGGGCAGAATTCACCCCAGGAGCGCAGAAAACACAGCCCCTTTGATTTGTGCTCTTGATTCGTCCTTCTTCTGCGCTCTCGGCGTCTCCGCGATTCAAGACCACAGCCCCGAAGGTGAATATACCCGAAAACCACTATGCGCCGCGCAACGCCTGCGCAATGGCGCGGATGTGCTCCGGGGTACTGCCACAGCACGCGCCGATGATGCGCGCGCCCAGGTCGTGCACACGCTGCGCGTAACGGGCCATGTCCTCCGGCGTGGCGTCGTAAACAGCGCGGTCACCTTCCAGGCGCGGCGCTCCCGCATTCGCCTTGGCGATCAGCGGCACGATCGGCGCGGCATTGCTCATGCGGGCAATGGCCGCTTCCAATTCATCCGGGCCTTTGCCACAATTGGCCCCCAGTGCCACCACCCCCAGCGCCCCGATCTCATCCGCGGCGCGTTCGGGCGTCACGCCCATCATCGTGCGCCCGCGCGTGTCGAATGTCATCGTACTCACGACAGGCACCGTTGGCGCTGCCCGCCGACATCCCTCGACGGCTGCGCGTACCTCTTCCAGATCGGACATGGTCTCGACCCACAACACATCCACGCCCCCTTCGACCAACGCCTCCGCCTGCTCTGCGAAAGCGGCGACGGCTTCGTCGTAGGACAGCGTGCCCATGGGAGCCAGCATCTGACCGGTCGGCCCCATCGAACCAGCGACCAGCACCGGCCCAGCGGCAGCGTCGGCCTCGGCCCGCGCCAGGCGCGCCGCCGCGCGGTTCAGCTCGCCCACACGCCCGCTGACCCCATGCAGTTCAAGGCGCAATCGGTTGCCGCCAAAGCTGTTGGTGAGGATGATCTGCGCGCCCGCCTCAATGTAGGCGCGATGAATGGCGCGCACGTCATCGGGCCGCTCGACATTCCACAGTTCCGGTGCGGTGCCGCGCTGCAAGCCGCGAGCAATGAGCATGGTGCCCATCCCACCGTCGGCAATCACTACGTCGCCGCTCCCCAGCAGAGCCTCCCAGGTAGTTCGCATGGTCGCCCCTTCCTCAAGCACAGGCCACACAGCGCCCGATTCTACTGAAAAGCTGATCTCCGCGCGAACAAAGACAACGGGTGCTGCCACAATGGAGCACCCGCACCCGCCTTAGTGAGGATGACGCTCAGGCTTCTTCGGTCTCGAAACCCGCTTCTTGGAGCACGCGCATGACGCTGGTGAGCAATTCGGAGGGGCCGAAGGGCTTGGTGATGTAATCGTTGACTTTGGCGATGTGCAGGCCCAACACCTTGTCAATGCTCTGGGCCTTGGCTGTGACCACGATGACCGGCACATCCTTCATGCGCTCGTCGGCGCGCATCCGTTGGTACACCTCCCACCCGTCCATTTCAGGCATCATCAGGTCGAGCAAAACAAGAGCCGGTCGCTCGCGCTCGATGGCTTGCAGACCGGCATCCCCACCGGTGGCCCCGATCACCTCGTAGCCCTGACGCGAGAGGATCAGTTTCACCAACTCGATCATCTCCGGATCATCTTCAATACATAGAATCTTGATGCCCTTCGTCATCTTGGCACGCTCCAGGCAAATAAACAGCACCGCTTGTCGCCCAGGCGGTAGCCTTCAAAAGGTCTGTTTGCACATATTACCCGTAGTCTACCATAGGCCGCTGCGCCGTGTCTACCGAGATATGTAAATTTTGCCGCGTTCGCCAGTTGTCAGGGGATCGGCTGTGGTTCCGGGTGCAATGGTCCCCATTGTTCCAGCGCAGCGCGCAACAAACCGTGATTCTGACGATAGACGACCAACGCCGGGTCAATGAACATGGTCGCCATCCAGCGATCGTGCGTTGTCCACTGGCTGAAGTCCGCATTCCAGAACATCCCCGGCGGGCCATAGCGAATCTCCACGTGCACATGGTACTGTTCCGAGTAGCCGCTAGCGCCCACGACTCCGATGATCTCGTCAGGTGTTACGAAGTCGCCCAGGCCGACAAAATCGCGCGCGACATGCGCATAGAGAATGTAGACAGACACTTTGGGGTTGATGGGCGTCTCCACCAGCACCAGCCCGCCCCAGCCAAAGTTGTAGCGCGGCCATTTCCAGCCCACGCGCCCCTGAGCATCACCATCCACATAGCACGACAAGCACGACGAGCGCGCAGTGACAAATCCTGGCGCAATCGGGTAGAAGTAGGTAACCTGCCCGTTGAGGTAATCGGTCGGGCAGGCATAGTCTACCCCGTAGTGTGGATCGGTGTGATCGTCGTCCAGAAACCCCCCACCCTCTGGCACAATGTAAACATCGAGCGGGCGGCGCTCGAAGATGGCCAGCGGATCGCTGCCAGGGGCCAGTAACGAACGCCCTCTGGCTGGGTTGTGCAGCCCCGTGTAACCGGCTTGCGCGACAGGTTGCACAGGATCGTCACTCGCAGGAGGACACAGAGCCAGGGACTGCGCGTCGCAGGGACGCGCCTGCCAGGCCGACGGCAGAGCCGGAGCAGGAGAACTCGCAGCGACGGGCGAGATCGTCCCCAGGCAAATCACCACCAGCACCCCGCACAGCCCCTTGACCATGCGCGCGTTACCCCACCAGGTTCAAAAAAAAGCCGTCACTCATCTGTAAAAAAGTTCGATCAGTCAGGTTTTGTTGGCTGTTTTCGATGATAATATAATCGGTAGTGTAACCTGGTGTGTTGCGACTGTCGCCACTCACCGCGAGCCTGGAGGAACCCCCATGGCCAAGGAAGACCTGACCACCGTCATCAACCGTGCTCTGACCGATGAGAAGTTTCGCGCTCAGTTGCTCTCCGACCCCGATGCGGCTCTGGCGGGCTACACGCTCAGCGAGGAAGAAAACCGCGTCCTGCGCAGCCTGCCCGCCGATGCTTTCGACGAGCTGGCCATGGACCTGGAGAATCGGCAGTCGAAGAGTGGCTTCATGGGGCTGTTCTCGGCGATGAGTGGCAAAGACGCTGCTGTTGACGCCAGCAAGCTACTCAGCCTGCTCTCCAACAAGTACGGCAAGTAACAGCCCGCCGCAAACTTCAGCAAGACAACGGGCATGCCGGGCGCTGTGTAGCATGTCCGTCGGACTTCTTTTCGCCTATTGTCCTGCCGGAATGATCAGCTCCTGGCCGGGATAGATTAGGTTGGGGTTGGCCAGGTTGTTGGCCTGAATGATCGATTCCGGCGAGACCCCATATTTCCGCGCAATGGCGTAGATTCCCTCGCCTGGCTGCACCACATGCACGATCGGCCCGCCGGGCGTGCTGGCCGGGGTCGGCGAACTTCCCTCCTGAGCAGCGGGCGCAGCAGGCGTCACTGTGCCCGCGCAGTCTAGCAACGGGAGGCGTAGTTGCCAGCCCAGGCGCAGGATCGTGTTGGGGTTGCCCCTCAACAGATCGGGGTTGGCTGCCACCAGGTCTTCGATGGTAACCTCGTTCTTCCTGGCAATCGAATAAAGCGTATCGCCGGACGTCACCACGTGAATGCACGGATTCAGTTCGATCGGGATGTCGGTCGGCGTAGGCATCTTCGATGGATCAATGGTGGGTGAAGGCGTCGGCGAGGGCCGGATATCGCTCATCACCGGCGTGGTGATGACGCGCACCGTCACCGTAGGCGAAGGAGTCTCCGCCTGCAGAGTGAATGTCGGCTGGAAGATCGGCAGGTCGGTCGGGGTTGCCAGCAGGGGAGCAGCCTCGCCTGTCTCAGGGGTCGCCGTTGGGGGCAACTCGGCCTGTACCGCGTCCGCAGGGGTAGTGGTGGGGATAAGCTGGCGCGTGGGCGTCGCCAGCGGCAGCGACTCCGCTGTCGCGGTGAACGCCTGCGTGGGCGGGGCAGGCGTCGTGGGCGTGATATCCAGGACGTTAACTTGCCGGGAAGTCGGCGGCAGATTCTCGCCAGCATCTTTGTAGCAGGCCGCCAAACCCCCAGCTACCGCCATCAGCATTCCGGCCAATATGGCCCGCTTTGCGAAAAGCCCAGACTTCATCGCCACGATTCTCCTTACCACCACCACGCCACCGGCGGGTTGCACACCAGCGCCGGGCACTTGCTTTTTCCAGAATACACCGAACGCCCGGTTTATACAACGCGCCCACGAAATAGGGTGCGTGCAGGGGGATTGCATCAAACCGTTTGCCGCTTTACCTCACCCCCAGCCTCGCTACGCTCGGCTTGGAGGCGCGCCAGCGCCGAGTGAGGGTGAGGTCAACCCGAAGATCACACCTGAGCTTACCTCTGCCCATGGTTCTGCTGGCTGGTGTTGATGCGATTACCCTGCCCAAGCGAGCTATTGCAAACGACCTGTAGTTCTTTTATAGTTGACGTGTCCGGCTCATGCGCCGGATCATCTATCCCTTTGGCGAAAAGGCTATCCGGGCATGACACTCATCAGCGAACATCACACTCAGACGGCGACTGCCCGTGTTGCCGGTGTGCGTTTTCACGAAGTCGGCAAGGTCTATCACTTCAGCTATAGCCACATCCCCGACCTGCTGGTCGGTGACTTTGTAATCGTCGAGACGGCGCGCGGCATTCAACTTGGCCAGGTCATGAACCTGATCGAGGTAGATGCCGAAAGTGAACAGCGCGATTACAAGCCTATCCTGCGGCGGGCCACGCCCACTGACCTGATGAGCCAGAAGCTATGGAAGGCGCGCGAAGTCGAGGCGCTCATTACCTGTCGCGAGAAGGCCGCCGAACTGGGCGGCTTCAACGGCGTGAAATTCATCGCTGCGCAGTACAACTTCGACGGTTCGTTGCTGACCTTTCTGTACACCACCGAGGAGAAGATCAACATGATGCGGCTGCGCTCGGTGTTGCAGCGCAGTTTCCGCGCCAAGGTGGAGTTGCGGCAGATCGGCCCGCGCGACGTGGCAAAACTGCTGGGTGGCATGGGCGCGTGCGGCATTCCGCGCTGTTGCAGCACCTTCCTGACCGACTTCAGCCCGATCTCGATCAAGATGGCCAAGGCGCAGGGTATCTCCCTCAACCCGACCGAGATCACCGGCATGTGCGGGCGGCTGCGCTGCTGCCTGATCTACGAATACGAGCAATACGTCGAAGCGCGCAAACAGCTCCCCAAGCGCAACAAGCGCGTCGGTACGCCGCATGGCGAAGGCAAAGTGATTGACGTGCATCCCCTGCGCGATGCTGTGACGGTGCTGGTCAACGAGACTCAATATCTGGTGAGCCGCGAAGAGTTGATCCCGCTGGACGAACTGGAGGCCCTGCAGGCTAAGGCCGAAGCGGGCTGCTCCAAAGCAGAGACCGGCGGTTGTGACTGCGGGGCGCGCGCCCCTGCCCTGTCGGACGAGGAAGAAGAAACCGACTTCGACGACGAGCAGGAAGGCATCGCCGACGAGCTGCCTGTTCTGGGAAAGTCCGAGGTCGAAACAGACCTCAAGGAGAGCGGCCCGTCGGCCCCGCGTCCAGAGCGGTCGCGGCGCGGTCGCCGACGGCATGGGCGGGGAATGCACAGGCGTAATCGTCCTCATCAGGAGCAACCCAACCAGCATGAGTGAACAGGAGACACCGAAAAAGACACTGACCATCATGGGTATCTTCGCTCACCCCGACGATCCGGAGTTCTTCTGCGGAGGATCGTTCGCGCGGTGGGCCGCCGAAGGACATCGCGTCATCTTTGTGCTGGCAACCAGTGGCGACAAAGGATCGAATGATCCACAAATGACCTCCGAGCAACTGATCGTCATCCGCGAAGCGGAAGAGCGCGCCGCCGCCGCCCGCCTGGGCGTAGGGGAAGTCATCTTCCTGCGCTACCCCGACGGCGAGCTACAGCCGACGCTCGACCTGCGCCGCCAATTGACGCGCCTGATCCGCCTGAAGCGCCCCGACATCGTTGTCACCAACGACCCGACAGTGCGCTGGTATGGCACGGAATACCTGAACCATCCGGATCACCGCGCTATCGGCGACGCTGCGCTGGACGCCGTATTTCCGGCGGCGCGCGATCATCTGACGTTTCCGGAATTGCTGCGCGACGAGGGTCTGGCCCCGCACAAGGTGAGCACCGTCTACCTGTGCGGCACGCGCGAACCAACCATCAAGATAGACGTAACCGACTTCCTGGAGGCCAAGATCGCCGCCTTGCGCGAGCACAAAAGTCAGATCGCCGACATGGACGAGATGGAACGGCGGCAGCGCGCTAATGTGGATCGGGAATATCAGGCAGACGGGCCGCGGTATACCGAGGCGTTTCGGGTCTTCATCCTGCGCTGAGCGCCGCTGAAGGCCAGCGAAAGTTTGACAGACAGGAGAACAAACCGGGTGATCGGTTTAAAGTCACAGATCGAAGCCCGCCAGGACACATGGATCGCGCTGCGCCGCGATCTGCATCAGCACCCCGAATTGGGGTTCGACCTGCCCCGCACCGCAGCAGTAGTGGCAGAACGGCTGCGCTCGCTGGGGCTGGAAGTACAGACAGGCGTCGGGTGTTCGGGCGTCATCGGGTTGCTGGAAGGCGCAGCCGCCGGGCCGACCGTGCTGGTGCGCGCCGATATGGACGCCCTGCCGGTGCAGGAAGAGAACGCCGTCCCCTATGCCTCGCGGACGCCGGGCGTCATGCACGCCTGCGGTCACGACGGGCATACGGCCATCGCCCTGGCCGTCGCCGAACTGCTCAGCGAGCACCGTACTCAGATGAGCGGACGAGTCAAGTTCGTATTTCAGCCTGCCGAAGAAATCGGGCGCGGGGCGCAGGCCATGATCGAGGATGGTGCGCTGTCCAATCCTGCGCCGGACGTGTGCCTGGGCCTGCACCTGTGGAACGAAATGCCCGTCGGCTTCGTCGCCCTGGTGGATGGGCCGATGATGGCCGCTGCCGGCGATGTCAGCATCACTGTGCGCGGGCGCGGCGGGCATGGTGCACTTCCGCACGAGACGCGCGACCCGATTGTCGCGGCCAGCCATATTGTGACAGCGCTGCAAACGGTAGTCAGCCGCAACGTGCGCCCTACCGATGTGGCTGTCGTGTCCATCACCGAGTTCAAAGCGGGCGATTCCTTCAACGTGATCCCAGAGATAGCGCAGTTACGCGGCACGATCCGGGCCTTCCGCCCTGAGGTGATCGAATTGCTCGGGCAGCGCACGCGCGAAATTGCGCAGGAACTCGCCGCAGCTTTCGGCTGTCAGGCCGAGGTACATGTGGAGCAACTCACCCTGCCTGTGGTCAACGATGCCGCAGTCAACGCCCGGCTGCGCCCGCTCTTTCGGCAGGTTGCTCCGCAGGTGCAGTTGCTGGATGGCGTGCAGACCATGGCCGCCGAGGATATGTCCTATTTCCTCAACGCGGTACCTGGCACTTTCTTCTTCGTCGGCTCGGCCAACCCTGAGCGCGGCCTCGACTACCCGCATCACCATCCCCGTTTCGATTTCGACGAAGCCGCCCTGCCGCTGGCAATCGAACTGCTGGCCGAGGCGGTCGCGTCTTACGTCCTACCGGACACATCGCATCCCCCCACGTTATAGAGGAGAACACCATGCCCCACCTCAACATCTTTCGCTGGCAGGCCGGGCGCGGCTGGCTGGTATTCAGCGGCGGCGGAGCCTGGGACTCCGACGCGGTACAGACTATCGAAGCTGCCGTGTTGAGACGGGCGATTTCGCAAGGCCCGCTGGTCTACATCTGGGCCGCGGGCGACCTGGAAACCGCCGATCAGCACATGGACTCTCTGCGCGACCTGGGCGCGCGCACTGGCTACCTGCTCGACATCGTCAGCGAGAGCGATCAGGAACTGGTCGAACGGCTGGGCGAAGCGGGCGTGATCATCATTGGTGACGGCCCCAATCAGGGGGCATTGCGCGATGCGCTGGACGGCGCTGTGCTGGAGGGGTTGCAGTTGGCCTTCAACCGGGGCGCGACCATCTACGCCGTCGGGCTGAGCGCCGAGCAATTCGGCGCGCTGCGCCTGGACGCGACCTCGCTGACGCCGGGTGTGGCCTGGCTGCAACAGGCTATCCTGATCGCAGGCTATACGCCCGACATGGCGGACGAACTACATCAACTCATCCGCCAGACTCCTGCACACTTCGGGATCGGGCTGGGCCAGGGCGCGGCGCTGGCGCTGGGGCCGCGGGGAGAAGTGGAAGTATGGGGTAATCCTGCCATTACCGTAGCGTTGGGACGAGAATTCGCCAGCGCATACCCGGAAGGAGCATGACATGCCTGCAACGGTCTTGATCGGGGCACAGTGGGGCGACGAAGGCAAAGGCCGCGTGGCCGACTGGCTGGCCGGGCAGTGCGACGTGATGGCCCGCTACGCCGGCGGCGACAACGCCGGACATACCGTCAAGGTGGGTGAGCGCGAGTTCAAGCTGCATCTGGTGCCATCTGGCGTAGTGCACCCTGGCGTCCGCTGTGTCCTGGGCAGCGGCATGGTGATCAACCCGCTGCGCCTGGTCGAAGAACTGGACATGCTGGCCGGACAGGGAGTAGACGTCTCTCCGGAGCGGATTCATCTGAGCGTCCGCGCCCATGTGATCACGCCGGGGCATCTGGCGCTCGATGGCGCTTCGGAGCGGGCGCGGGGCAGTAGCTCCATTGGCACGACGCGGCGCGGCATCGGCCCGGCCTACATGGACAAGGCCGCTCGCACGGGCCTGCTCACTGGCCAGATGCGCGATCCTGACGAGTTCGCCGCGCAGGTCAAGGCATCTCTGGAAGGGGCCAACGCGCTGTTGACTCGCCTGTACGGACTGGAGCCGGTGGACGCCGAAGGGTTGGCAGCGCAGTACGGCGCGGCTGCCGCCCGTCTCGCCCCCTACCTGGCCGACACGACCACCCTGCTGCACGATCTGCTCGGCCAGGGACAACGCTTGCTCTGCGAAGGAGCACAGGGTACCCTGCTCGACCTGGATCACGGGCATTATCCTTACGTGACCAGTTCCTCAGCGACAGTGGGCGGCGCTCTCACTGGCCTGGGCATCGGGCCGCAGCAGATCACCCGCGTGGTGGGCGTGGCCAAAGCCTATTGCACGCGCGTCGGCAACGGCCCCTTCCCCACCGAACTGTTCGACGAAACGGGCGAGCGGTTGCGCAATGCTGGCCACGAATACGGCACGACGACAGGGCGCCCGCGCCGTTGCGGCTGGCTGGACGCAGTAGCTCTGCGCTACGCCGCCCGCGTCAACGGCCTGACTGAACTGGTGATCACCAAGCTCGATGTGCTCAGCGGTCTGGACGAGCTGAAGATCGCCGTGGCTTACCAGCGTGGCGATCAACAACTCACTGCCCTGCCGCTCTTCACGCCGGACTATGAAAGCGTATGCCCGGTCTATGAGACGCTGCCCGGCTGGCACGAAGACATCTCCGCCGTCCGGCGCTTCGACGAGCTACCGCTCAATGCACAACATTACCTGCGCCGCATCGAAGCCCTCGTCGGCGTGCCTATCCGCATGGTCAGCGTAGGACCGGAACGCGAGCAAGCTATCGAACTGGTGTGGTGAAAAGGAAGCGGCGCGATGAGCCAGTCTGGTCTGCCGCAGCCGGACGATCCCTTTGCTCCGCCGCCTCTGGAGTTCCCTCCCCGGCGCGTCATCTCGCTGGTGCCCAGCCTGACGGAGTCACTCTTCGACCTGGGGCTGGGCAACCGTCTGATCGCGGTCACCGAATATTGCACGCGCCCGGCAGCCGGCGTGCTTCCCCTGCCCAAGGTAGGCGGCACCAAAACGCCCAATATAGAGCGCATCATCGCCCTGCAACCCGACCTGGTGCTGATGAACGACGAGGAGAACCGCCTCGAGGATGCTGAAGCGCTACAGGCGGCTGGTATCCCGCTGTGGATCACCGGGCCGCGCACTGTGCAAGACGCGCTCAACCTGCTGTGGCAGATCATGGAAGTATTCGACGATGCGGCCATGTCGCCCCGTGTGCGCGAGATCGAGCGTGCCTACGACATCACCCGGCTGGCCGCCCAGGCCAGCGAGCCGGTACGAGTCTTCGCCCCCATCTGGCGCGATCCCTGGATGACCTTCAACGCCAGCACCTACGCTCATGATGTGCTGCGCGTGTGTGGGGGGTATAATGTATTTGCCGGGAGCGCTCTCCGCTATCCCACTGTCACGTTGGACGAGGTGGTGGCGGCACAGCCAGAAATTGTCTTATTGCCTGATGAACCCTATCCCTTCTGCGATGCCGACATAGCCGAGTTCAGGGGGCTGGACATACCGGCAGCCCATCACGGGCGCATTTATCGGCTCGATGGCAGTCTGTTGACGTGGCATGGCACCCGTGTGGCCTATGCCCTGCGTGATCTGCCAGGACTGTTGATGCGGGGGGGATTTGATGATCACGCACACGCTCACCCATGAGACCCTGGAGACGCTCTGTCGCCAGTCGCCAGTCGCTACTATCGTCATAGACCCAGATAAACGTATCCGCCTGATCAATCCGGCGGCGGAGAAAGCGCTGGAATTGCCCTCGCTAACTGCCGTGGGGCGCTCGCTGTCCGACTATGAAATCCTGCGCCCCATCGCCGAACATCTGGATACGACTCCCAACGGCCCCGGTATTCAGACCACAGGATTGAAACTGAGCGCAAGTGCAGAAGTTACGGTGCAGATCATCGTCGCGCTGGATATCTCTGCGGCCAATCTGTCACAGGTAGAGCTGGTGGAAAACCTGGTGCACGACCTGAAGAGACCAGCAGCAGTGGCCAAGACCCTGGCCGATATGGTGCAGGAAACCGGCCCCCTGAATCAAGATCAACTCGTCTGGCTAGACCGCACCCGTCGCAAGCTGTTGACCATGTCCAGCGCCATCAACGAGGTCATTGACACCTTCTGGATGGAAGTGAGCGGACAACTGCTCTGGCAGCAGACCGACCTGGTGCCGATTGTGCAACGGCTGGTGCGCGAGGCGAACGACCTGGCGCAGATGAACGGCATCACCCTGGAAACCGAACTGCCCGAAAACGGGTGCCCGGCCCTGGTAGATGCTACGCGCATTCAGGGGGCTATCAACAACCTGATCAACAACGCCGTCAAATACTCCCCCAATGGCGGCGTTGTGCGCGTCTCACTCAAACATGAGGGCGATAGCATCACCTTCCAGGTCTCTGACCAGGGAATTGGCGTCCTTCCTGAGGAACTGGAGCGTATCTTCGAGCCGGGCTATCGGGTGCGCAACAAAGAAACCGAGCGCATCGAAGGCACCGGCATCGGGCTGACCATCGTGCGCACGGTGGTGGACAAGCATGGGGGCAAGGTTTTCGTCCACAGCACGCTGGGTCAGGGCAGCGTCTTCGGATTCACCCTGCCCTGCAAACCCTGAGCGGCGGACTCAATCATCGTCGTCGTGATGCTGCGACAGCCACTCCGGCGAGAGCCACTCAAATGACGACCAGGGTCGCGAGCGCTCGCGTGGCACGACGATAGGCAGCGCGCGCGGCAGCAGATCGGCGATGATGGGCGTCGTGCCCAGTGGGTCGCCGTCAATCTGTGTCGGTTGAGGGGTCTTGGCGTCAATCACAATGCGTTTCCGCGCCGAAAAATAGATGATGGACTCCGGCGGCAACCCACTTCCCACCACCAGATTGGCCACGCCGGTGAGCACCCGCGCCGGATTGAGGGGACGCAGCACGCCTGCATAGAGCAAGCCATCGTCCGGCTGAATCGCATCATTGATCAGCGATAACCCATTGATCCAGGTCAACGCCCCCGTCGCCGTGACAAACGCCAGAATGCCGTCTACGTGGATCGGCGGTTGCCCATCCAGCGAAACCAGGTATTCAACTGGCTTCGTCTGGCGCAGGGACTTGAGGCCAGTGATGCCGTAGGCCAGCACGCCCAAGCGATCTTTGTCCGCGCGGGTGGTGTTGAAAGCTGCCTCTGCCTCAAACCCTGTCGAGACGCGCAACACGGAGCAGCGGTCACCCACACGAGCCAGATCGATCCGCCGGATCAGTCCAGGGCCAAGCGCCAGTTTGAGCGCCGCTTCCAGGCGGTGCGGCAACCCCAGAAAGCCGGAGACCACGTTGCCCGTGCCGACTGGAACCCACGAAAAAGGTACCATGGCCTCGCCCAGGGCACGCAGCGCGCCAGACACGCCTTCCATCAGCGTGCCATCTCCTCCGGCAACCAGGATTCGATCCGCGCCAGCAGCCACTCCCTCGGCGATGGCATGGGCAAAGTCGAAATCGGGCGTGGTGACGTGCAGAGTCACGCGCGGCTCTCTGGTCGCACGCAACCGCTCGATCACGATCTGTCCGCGCTTTGCCCCCGACGCCGGATTGACGATCGCCAGCACATGCTCCGGGGCCTCAACTTCTGGCCACTCCGCGTTGGTCATGGTCATCTCGCTGTCCGCGGCTTTCCCTGACTCCAGTATATCGTAAAGTCGCTCTCTACAGCGCATTCTAGAGCAGGCCGTGCACTTTTTCGCCCTCAACGCCCTGCCTCTTCTGCCACGTTGCGAGCGAAGAGATGTATTCCTGCGACAGAAAACCCCTCCCCTTGCCCCGCGACGGAGTCGCGAAGGAAACGGGGATTAACACCTCGCGCGAAAGCTCATGACAGCCCCTAGAAGGTGATCTGCCAGGGCGTTGGCGAAAGCTCTTCTACAGCGCCCGGCGTCACCGTCGCAGCCGTAACAGGCGGCACCGTCTCTGTGAACGTCGGCGAGGGTGCAGGGCCAGGTGTATTGCTCGGCAGCGGCGTGACCGTCGGCAGGGGCGTGAAAGTGAGCGACGGCGTGGGAGTCGGGTTCACCGCCTCCAGCACGCTCTGATGCATGAATACTGTGTCACGAAACGCCCCCCGCGGATTGAGATCTATCACGTACCACTCCGGATTATCCGGCGAACGGCCATACGTACAAAGCTCCGTGCCATAGGTCACCACTGCGCGGACGGGACACAGCCTGTTGTCGGTGCTGGGACACTCGCGATAGACCGCGCGCTCCACCCGCACACGAAACCATTGACAGGGCGGCAGCGGAGTGAACGTCGCCGGAACATACAGAGTCGGTAACGGCAACGCCGTCATAGCCCGCGCCGTGGCCGAGGCGCTCGCTTCCTGCGTCACCGGCGCGGTGATGTCTCCCCGATTTTCCAAGAAAGACAGAATTCCTCTCCAGGTGAAATAACACCCAAGTACCAGCAACGCTCCGGTGATTACCACCAGAACGGGCGAAGGGCCTGCCGAGCGGTAAGTCATGACAGCACTCCACCACACCATGACGGCGCGCGCCACGAGTGTAAAGTCCGGCAACCGTTCTTGTGGCTGCCTCGCCCCCCTTCGCCATACCAGGCATCACGCCAGCGCCTGCGCCAGCGCCCCCCGCACTTCTTCCGCCGACCAGCTACGGCATCCGTCCAGTTCCAGCACCGGGCATTCGGCCACTTGCGGGTCGCGCAGCCAGGCATCGTGACAGCGCTCCAGATGGAGCAGGTAATCCAGCGAAATACCTCGCTCTTCGGCGCGCCCGCGCACCTGCAGGCGGCGATAGCATTCGTCCGCCGGCGTGCGCAGATAGATGATGGCATCGGGCTGTGGCGCGGCGGCCCGGAACTGTTCCCAGAAATGCTGATACAACGCCCATTCCGTGCTGTCCATCAGCCCCTGCTCATAGAGACTCCGGGCGAAGACGTGTCGGTCGCAGTAAATTGAGCGCTCGAAGACCACATCGCGCCCATCGTCGGGAGCGCCCTGCACAGCCTGCGTGCGCGTCACGAAGGCGCAGATTTGCAGGGTGAACGCCCAGCGCGGGGTGTCGGTGTAGAAACGCTCTAGCAGGTTCGCCGCAAAACCGCTCTGCCAGCGCTCCACCGGCTCCGGCACGAACACGAAGTGCCCGCTGGCGGCCAGCGCCGTGCCCAGGGTCGTCTTGCCCGCAGCGATATTGCCTTCCAGAAGGATACGCATATGACCGCATCTCCCAAACAACATCACCGGTCAACGCGCGCGGCGTGCCGGTGATGGTATTGTGCCGCGCCAGGACCTGCGCGACAATTCTACGGAACAACCGTGCCCCCTGCCAAGTTATGGCAGTCTCCCCCAGGGTAGTCGCATCAAAACCAACCAGCAGAACCATGGGCAGAAGTAAGCTCAGGGGTGATCTGCTGGTTGACCTCACCCCCGCTCGGCGCTGGCAAGCCGAGCGTAGCGAGGCTGGGGGTGAGGTAAAGCGGCAAGCGGTTTGATGCAATCCCCCTGCAGTCTCCCCCATCAGGGCGCGCCGCGCCGGATGGCCAGCTTGACCTCGCCAATGGCGCGCGTCACCTCGATCTCGCGCGGGCAGGCTGTGGTGCAGTTGAAGATAGTACGGCACCGCCATACCCCATCCGGCTCGGCGAGTATCTTCAGGCGCTCGGCAGTCGCCTGATCGCGGCTATCGAAGATGAAGCGGTGCGCCTGCACGATGGCCGCCGGCCCCACATAGCGGCCATTGGCCCAGAAGCTGGGACACGACGTGGTACAGCAAGCACACAGGATGCACTTGGTCGTGTCGTCGAAGCGCTCGCGATCTTCGGGGCTTTGCCGCCGCTCGCGCCCGTCTTCGGGCAACGGCAGATCGTTGACGAAGTAGGGCATCACCTGGCGGTAGTGCTCGAAGAACGGTTCCATATCCACCACCAGGTCTTTGATCACCGGCAAACCCAGGATCGGCTCCACCTGGATTTTGACGTGTTCGCCCTCGCCCAGGGTCTTGACCAGCACCTTGCACGCCAGCCGGTTGACCCCGTTGATGCGCATCCCATCCGACCCACATATGCCATGCGCACACGATCGTCGGAAAGCCAGTGTGCCGTCCTGCTCCCATTTCACGCGGTGCAACAGTTCCAGAACGCGATCGTTCGGCTCAACGTCGCGCAACGTATAGTCGGCCCAGTAGGGCTTGGAGTCCTTTTCCGGGTTAAAGCGCCGGATGTGCAATGTAACCTGCATGACAGCCCTCTTCCCTCAGCAATCTCAGTAAACGCGCTCTTTGGGCTTGAAACGATCGTCCTTCTCCGCCAGCGACAGATCAACTGGCTTGTCGTGCGTCAGCGTCACCGAACCGTCCTCGGCGCGGAAAGCGAGCGTATGCACTAGCCAGTGCTCATCGTCGCGCTCCGGGTAGTCTTCGCGCGAGTGTGCCCCGCGACTTTCGGTGCGCGCCAGCGCGCTCAGCGCTGTCACCTCGGCGATATCCAGCAGACAACCCAGTTCCCACGCTTCGAAGAGATCGGTATTGAAGCGCCTGCCGCGGTCGTCAATCCCCAGATGATGCTGATATTGGTCTTTCAGACGGCGGATCGTTTCCACGGCCTGCTGAATGCCTTCGGCGGTGCGAAAGACGCCGACATGTCTCATCATCACCTGCTGCATTTCGACGCGCAACTGATAGGGCCTCACCTTTCCGTCGGCACGGCGAAGACGTTCGAGTTCAGCGGTCACCTCGCCCGCCGGATCAGCGGGCAGCGGGGCGAAATCGGTGCCCGCGCAATATTCGGCCATGTGCCGCCCCGCCCGCCGCCCGAAGACGATCAGGTCGGTCAGGCTGTTGGTGCCCAGGCGATTGGCCCCGTGCACGCTCACACAGGCCACCTCGCCCGCCGCATACAGGCCCGGCAATGGGGTGCCCTGCGCATCAATCACCACCCGCCCGTCGAGGTCGGTGGGAATGCCGCCCATCCCGTAGTGCGCCGTCGGCTGAACGGGGATTGGCTCCTTGACCGGATCAATGCCCAAGTACGTGCGGCAGAAGTCCAGGATGTCCGGTAGCTTGCTTTCTACATATTCGCGGTTGATGCGCCGTTCCTCGCCCGCTTCGGCCAGGTAGCGATTCACCGTCTCCGGCGTCACGTCCAGGTGCACGTAGTTCCTGCCCTTGATGCCACGTCCGGCTTCGATCTCCAGGTAAATCGCGCGCGATACCACATCGCGGCTGGCCAGGTCTTTGATGCGCGGCGCGTAGCGCTCCATGAAGCGCTCGCCCCGGTCGTTGAGCAGCACGCCGCCTTCGCCGCGCACCCCTTCGGTGATCAGAATGCCCAGCTTATAGATGCCCGTGGGGTGAAACTGATAAAACTCCATATCCTGCATGGGCACCCCGCGGCGGAAGGTGATGGCGTTGCCATCGCCTGTCAGGGAATGAGCATTGCTGGTGATCTCCCACACGCGCCCCCACCCGCCGGTAGCAAAGAGCACTGCCTTGCTGTGAAAGACGTGTAGCTCGCCGTCGTCAATGTTGACGGCCACCACGCCCACCACCCGATCGCCATCGCGGATCAGGTCTACCACGTGATATTCGTCGAAGAAGGTGACGTTGTTCCTGATGCACTGCTGATAGAGCGTCTGCAGGATCATGTGGCCGGTGCGGTCAGCCGCATGACAGGCGCGTCGCACCGGCTTCCCGCCAAAGTTGCTGGTGTGCCCACCAAAGCGACGCTGCGCAATGCGCCCGTCCGGCGTGCGGTCGAAGGGCAGGCCCAGATGCTCCAGCTCGATCACTGCGCTCACCGCCTCTTGAGCCAGCACCAAAGCCGCGTTTTGATCCGTCAGATAGTCTCCACCTTTGACCGTGTCGAAGGCGTGCCATTCCGGATGATCCTCATCCAGGTTGCCCAGCGCTGCACCGATTCCCCCTTGTGCCGTACCCGTGTGTGAGCGCGTCGGATACAATTTGCTGATCACGGCAGTCTTGACCTGGCGGGAAGCGTAGAGCGCGGCCATCAGTCCCGCGCCTCCTGCACCCACGATCACTGCCTCGTATTGATGTATCTGCATGGCTAACCTCGTGTTCTCAGCGCCTGTTACTACATGAAAGGCAGCAGTATCCAGGAAGTCAGGTCAGTCGCGATCTCATAGGCCGTTTCGTCCACGCCGACCAGCAGAGCCGCCATTCCTACCACGATCAGGGCGATCGCGCCGAAGACGATGGCGTAGTTGAGCGCGCGGTTGACCAGCGGCGAATGGGCGTAGTCGTTGACCACATAGCGCAGGCCGTTGAAGCCATGCAATACCACCAAGGCCAGCAATAGCCCGTCGTAGAGCCGCCAGATGGCCACGCCCGCCACCAGCATGTTCCAGCGCTCGCCCACGAACTCCACCGCTTTGCCGCTGTCGTTGATGGCATTCGTGCCCACGATCTCGATCCCGCCGCCGGTGATGTCGAACACGCCCTGCAGCACGTGCATCATGGCCAGATGCCCGAAGACAAGCGGCAGAATGAGCACTCCCGACAGCCGCATGAACGTCCACAGCGACACCTCGAAGCGTCCGGGCAGGTCGAACGTGCCCCGGCTGCGCGTGATCAGGCCATAGAGGGCCGAGAGCAACAACGCCCCCAGCAAGATCACCACGAACCCCAGGGCGAATTGGGCTTGCGTGCGGATGATCTCGTCCAGGCCCGCTATGTCGCGCCCCTCTTCGCCGTAAAAGTCCAGCACATGGCCCACCATCAGCGCGAAGGTGGGGAGCAACACCACGACTGTTGCCGCGAAGACGAGCGTCGCCGCCCGCTGCTGGTAGGCCCACCAGGCGGGTTTGTAGTCCAGCGCAATGATGCGCAGTCCGTTGAAAGCGTGATAGACCACGCAGGCCACCAGGATAAATTCCCCAATGGTGAACAGGGGACTCTGGTATTGGCGGATGACCTGCTCGTATTCTTCCGGAAAGAAGGCGGCCCAGGAAGTATCAATGACATGTAGAATCAAAAAGAGCACCGTCCCCAGGCCAGAAACACGGTGCAATACCCAGCTCCACTGTCCTACCTGCCCCCGATAACGCAGGGTCTCAGTGACAGTCGTGACCAAAGTCGTCATGCCAGTCTGCCTCCCAATACGACAAAGACGCGATTAACTTGAACGATAGCTCCCTTCACGCGGTCGTCGTGTGCGTGCCACCTCCCCCTGCGGCCAGAGCCGTGCCGGGCACCGCAAAAAGCGGTGTCTGGCACCGCCGGGTCAACAATCTGCTACCAAGATTGTGCATAAAAGCTCATAAAATTGGTTTGTTACCAAAATAACCAGTTGTTATACTCTACCATCAGAAGGTAGCGTGGGCAAGCGCAGCACTGATTTTTCTCACCCGAAGTGCACAATGCCCACTATCCTCCACTCTGCGAGCGGCGCAGCCTGGTCAAGCCCCGTGGTGCGCTGCTGATTCAGTTACCTGCTACGTCACACTTTTTCAGCACTGTTGAGGAGACAGGCGTCCTATGGCAGAAGAACAGAAGAAAGGTCTGGAAGGGGTCGTAGTTGCCGACACCCGGCTCAGCCGTGTCCAGGGCGACATCGGCAGGTTGATCTATGGCGGTTACGACATCGCCGACCTGGCCGAGAACGCTTCGTTCGAGGAGGTGATCTATCTGCTCTGGCACGGCAAACTCCCCACCGTCGCCGAGCTGGAAAGCCTGCGCCGCGCGATCATCGCCGAAATGCCCTTGCCAGCTCAGATCATTGATATGATGAAGGTCTTTCCAGTCAGCGCTCACCCAATGAGTGTGCTACGGACGGGCGTCTCCCTGCTTGGCGTTTTTGATCCGGAAGCCGACGACAACAGCCCAGAAGCCAATCGCCGCAAGGCTGTCAAGCTCACGGGCCAAATCCCAACTATTATCGCTGCCTGGGGGCGCATCCGCGAAGGCAAAGAGCCTGTCGCCCCACATCCCGACCTGGGCATCGCCGCCAACTTCCTGTACATGCTGCATGGCACCGAGCCTGACCAGACGGCGGTAGATGCCATCAACGTCTACCTGGTGCTGCTGGCCGATCATGGCATGAACGCCAGCACCTTCACCAGCCGGGTCGTGACCAGCACCGATGGCGACATGTACAGTGCCGTCACAGCAGCGATCGGCTCGCTGAAAGGCCCCAAGCACGGTGGCGCGAACGAAGCAGCCATGCGTATGTTCCAGGAAGTGAGCCAGGCCGAAAGCGTGGAAAAGTGGTTCCAGGAAGAAGTGAAGGGCAAAGGCCGTCGCATCATGGGCATCGGGCACCGCGTCTACAAGGCGCTTGACCCGCGCGCCAACATCCTGGAAAAGCACGCGGCAGTGCTCTGCCAGCGCAACGATCGCTGTGATCTCTATCAGCTAGCCAAGCGCCTGGCCGACCTGGCCGCTGCGGACGAGTACTTCATCGAGCGCAAGCTCTACCCCAATGTGGACTACTACAGCGCCATCGTGCTGAATGCGGT
This sequence comes from uncultured Anaerolineales bacterium, assembly GCA_937135955.1. Lineage (GTDB taxonomy): Bacteria > Chloroflexota > Anaerolineae > Aggregatilineales > Aggregatilineaceae > UBA2029. The sequence continues at coordinate 39,732 of CAKZOB010000056.1, forward strand.
GGGCATCGCCACGGACATGATGACGCCGCTCTTCGCCATGGCGCGCATCGCCGGCTGGACGGCGCACATCATGGAACAGTGGGCCGACAACCGTCTGATCCGTCCGCGCGGCAACTACATCGGGCCGGATAACCTCACCTGGGTGCCCATCGAGCAGCGTCAGTAACCGACCCTTTCGTCGCCCCACAGAGCCGGACTGTGCTAAACTCGCCTCCGGCTCTGTTTCGTTTGCTATAGCAAAGGTCCTGGTTTGATGCTCACCGCTGCCGACAAACGTATCAGCCTGCCCGAAGCCGCCGCGCTCGTGCAGTCCGGTCAGACGCTGGCCCTGGGCGGCAACATGCTCTATCGCCGACCGGTGGCGTTCGTCTACGAACTGTTGCGCCGCCCCGCCCCGCCCACTGATCTGACCTTGCTGTGCTTCACCGCCGGTTATGAATCCGATCTGCTGGTGGGGGCGGGCTGCGTCAGCCGGACACGCACCTGTTACTTCGGCCTAGAAGCGTTTGGCCTGGCCCCTATGTTCACCTCCGCCGCCAGCGCTGGCACGTTGCAGGTCATCGAGGAGACGGAGGCCAGCATCGCTTTCGGACTGCGTGCCCGGCTGGCGGGAGTGGGCTTCATGCCTTCGACGGCCTGGTTGGGCACTGATTTGCTGGCGCTGCGCCCCGATGTGAAGACCGTGACCGACCCCTACACCGGCGAGACTCTGGTCGCCTTCCCCGCGCTGAGTTGCGACGTGACGGTGATCCACGCGCTGGTCGCCGACCGGCGCGGCAACGCCCGCCTGAACAAGAACCTGGGCGTTGATCCGGAGCTATCGGGCGTGGCTGATACAGTGATCGTCACCGCCGAAGAGATTGTCGAGCAACTGAGCAGCGACGTTGACCTGCCGGGCACGCTGGTCACGGCGGTAGCTCATGCGCCCGGCGGCGCGTGGCCCACCTCTGCCTACCCCCTCTACCCGGTCGCCGGTGGCGAGTTGCTGCGCTATGTAGAAGCCTGCGCGGAAGGTAATTTTTTCGCGTATTTAGCGGATGTGTTGCACCGCCGGCCAACGCTGCCGTGACCCCGCTGTCACCTCTGCCGGTGCCAGATGGAACCGAAGGGGGCTATAATCAAAGGCAGAACCGTGGTTTAGGAGACCCTACTGATGCCATACCTGTCCGCGCTCCGCTCGCGGTTGCCCCATTTTGCGGGTCCGCTGCTGGCAATTCTGCTCAGCGCAGTTCTGACCCTGTCAATGGGAGCGCCCGCATTGGCCCAGGGTACGCAACCCCCTGCCACGCAGGAACTCTTCGCGCCGTTCTGGGAAGCGTGGGAACTGCTGCACGCCAATTATGTAGACCCGCTGGACGATGCGGCCCTGATCACCGGGGCGACGGAGGGGTTAATCCGCGCTGCTGCCCTGCCGCCGGACACGATCACCGTCGCGCCCATCCCGTCAGATGCCGCCGACGATCAGGCTCGCCTGGCTCCGCTGTGGCAGGCGTGGCAGGACATTCACCGCGTCAAGCCGCTGGTGGACGACGACCTGTTGCTCGACGGCGCGCTCTATGGGCTGATGGCCGCCGTCGGTGACCCGCACACCGACTACATGAATCCGGAGACCTACGCCCGCGTTTCCGAAGGCATGAGCGGGGAGTACGAGGGCATTGGCGCAACTGTGCGCACCAGCGAGCAGTACGGTGGGCTGGAATTGGTGACGATCATGGATGGCTCACCGGCGCAGGCTGCCGGGCTGCAGCCAGGCGATGTCATCGTCGAGGTAGACGGCGAAGACGTGACCGGCCTGTCGCAGAATGAGATCATCAGTCGTGTGCGCGGCCCGGCCAACACCACTGTGCGGCTGGGCATTCGCCGCGCGGGGGTGGACGAAATCCTGCATTTCGACGTGACCCGCCAACGCATTCACGTGCCCAGCGTAGTCAGCCGCTTGCTGGAAAACAGCATCGGCTACCTGCGCCTGAACAGTTTTGAAGACGATACCACTGCGGAGATGGTCGCCGCGCTACAGGCCATGAACGCCAATGCCCTGCCCGGCCTGATCCTCGACATGCGCGGCAACCCCGGCGGCTACCTGACCACTGCCATCCAGGTAGCGAGCGCCTTCCTGCGCGAGGGTAACATCCTGATCGAGCGCACCCCCGACCGCAGCACCGAATATCCGCGCATCGGCGAGCCAGTCGCGCCGGACGTGCCCATGGTGGTGCTGGTAGATCAGGGCAGCGCCAGCGCTTCGGAACTAGTGGCGGGCGCATTGCAGGATCATCACCGCGCCACCGTGGTGGGAATGCCCACCTTTGGCAAGGGTTCGGTGCAACGCTGGTATCGCCTGTCCAATGGCGGCGGGATTCGCATCACCGTGTCGCGCTGGTATACGCCCAACGGGCGATCGGTGAGCGAAAGGGGCATTCAGCCCGACGTACAGGTCCCCTACGAGCCAGACCCCGCCGACAACACGGCGGACAACCAGCTCGAAGTGGCCCTGCAAGTGCTCCAGGGGACTTATGCCGTGTCTGAGCAGGCGCGCAATCCCACGCCAGCCTTCAAGGCACCATAGCTTTTGCGTCATTCTAAGGGTGTTCTAATGCCTCTCTGATCCCACTGGCGCTATACTAAGAAACGACAGGAATCACACACGGGCTGCGGTACTGTGTAGTGTGTCATGACCCTTGACCAGGCATGACGGAGGGATGAGCGATGTTCTTCGACCCAATGTATGTATTCGTCGTCTTGCTGCCCACTCTGATCATCAGCGGACTGGCGCAGGCCTGGGTGCGCGGGGCCTACCAGAAATGGAGCAACATTCCCAACAGTCAGCGCGTCACTGGTCAACAGACGGCGCAAATTCTGATGCGCAAAGGGGGCATCCAGCCGGTGGGGTTGGAACTGGGGCGCGGTGAGCTTTCGGATCACTACGACCCGCGCGCGGGTGTGGTACGGCTTTCGCCGGGTGTAGCGCAGACTCCTTCAGTGGCGGCCATGGCCATCGCCGCGCACGAGTTCGGGCACGTGCAGCAGGATCAGCACAACAGCCCGCTGATGGCGCTGCGCTCCATGCTCATTCCCAGCGCCACGCTGGGGCCACAGCTTGGCATCGGCCTGATCATCCCGGGCCTGGTGCTCAACTTCACCGGTCTGGCCGTCGTGGGGCTGGTGCTGTTCGCCGGTGCGGCGCTATTCACCATTGTCACGCTGCCCGTCGAGCTAGACGCGAGCCGCCGCGCCCTCAAGCTGTTGCGCGAGACTGGCCTGATCGCGTCGCCGCAAGACGCCGAGGGCGCACAGGCTGTGCTGCGCGCCGCTGCCTTCACCTATGTGGCTGCCGTGGCGACCTCGCTGCTGACGCTGCTCTACTATGCCATGCTGGTCTTCGGGCGCAATCGCGACTGAGCGCGTTGTAACTCTCGCACAAGGCTGAACTGCGTATGGCCAGGCCAGACGATCCCGCCGCCGATTACACCGTGGACGAACTGATGGCGGTGTGCATTGCGCGGCAGGTGCAGGATGGGGACATCCTCGTCCAGGGCCTGGCCACGCCTTTAGTGGCTGCCGGCTACATCCTGGCACAGCGTACACACGCCCCCAACGCTTTCTTCGCCTCGGCCATCGGCCAGGGCATGGTGCAGGACTGGGCACCGCTGGGCCTGGCCCGCGCTGAAGAATTGTGGTTGGGCAAGGCGCTAACCCACGCCAGCTTTGTGACGCTGGTCGCCGACGCGCTGCACACGCTCGCGCCCAAAGAGTTTTTCCGTCCCGCCCAGGTAGACCCGGCGGGCAACTTCAACAACCTCGCCATCGGCCAGGACTACGCCCATCCTCGCCTGCGCCTGCCCGGTGCGGGCGGCATTCCCGATGTCACCGTCTATTCATCGCAGGTGTATATGTACGTGCCGCGCCACTCACGGGCTGTGTTCGTCCCGCGGGTAGACTGGTGCAGTGGACTCGGTCACAGTCCACAGCGCCAGAGAGGCAGCGGTCCGCGCTACCTGATCAGCGATCTGGGACAGTTCGACTGGGCCAACGGGCGGATGCGCCTGGTATCTTATCACCCTGGCACAACCATCGAGCGCATCCAGGCCAAGACAGGTTTTCCGCTGGATATTGCGCCAGATGTGCACGAAACGCCGCCGCCCTCCGCGGAAGAAGTGCGGCTGCTACGCGAAGAAATCGATCCGCTGGGGGTGCGTCGCCTGGAGACGCTAGCGGGGGCAGCCCGACGTGACCATCTGCGCGAGATTCTGCGCCGCGAAGGGGCGCTCGACTGAACCAACGCTGAGGCGCATTACCCTATCTCTAGCGCACCCCCCATCTCAGCGCTTCGCAAAGAAAACGGAGCCTCTGGCACGAGAGGCCCCGTTCGATCCGCAGGCTGGAAGAAGACGCGCGGGTCAGGCTTTCACCACCAGCGCGCGAGCGCGCTCGGCAATGTGTGCCGCCGTCAAGCCGAACTGTTCGTAGATCACCTTGTAGGGCGCTGACGTGCCAAAGCGATCCACCCCTACAATCTCGCCTTCCGAGCCGACCCATTTCTGCCAGCCAGTGGTGACGCCCGCCTCTACCGCCACGCGCGCCTTGACATGCGGCGGCAGCACGCTGTCGCGATACTCCTGCGGCTGTTTGGCGAAGCGCTCCCAGCAGGGCATACTGATCACACGCGCGCCGATGCCCTCGGCGGCCAGCAGTTTCTGGGCTTCCAGCGCCAGATGCACTTCCGAGCCGGTGGCGATCAGCAGCACGTCTACGCGGCCCTCTGGCGCTTCCGAGAGCACATAGGCTCCGCGAGCCACGCCTTCGGCAATGCCCCAGGCCGGATCGAGCACCGGCACATTCTGGCGGGTGAGGGCGATCACCGTGGGATGCTCGCGATTCTCGATGGCGCAGCGCCAGGCCGCTGCTGTCTCGTTGGCGTCGGCGGGGCGGAACACTTCCAGGCGCGGGATCAGCCTTAGCGACATGATCTGCTCGACCGGCTGATGTGTCGGGCCGTCTTCGCCCAGACCAATGCTATCGTGCGAGAAGACGAAGATCGGCGCGAACTCGCTCAGCGCTGCCACGCGAATAGCCGGGCGCATGTAGTCGGAGAAAACCAGGAAAGTAGCGCTATAAGGGATCAGGCCGCCGTGCGCCGCCATGCCGTTGACGATCGCACCCATGGCGTGTTCGCGCACGCCGAAACGCAGGTTGCGGTTGCCGTACTGCCCCGCCTGGAAGTCGCCGCTCAGGTTGAGATAGGTCTTGGTAGACGAGTCCAGGTCTGCCGCGCCCCCCATCAGGCCGGGTAGATGCGGGGCGAGCGCGTTGAGCACCTTGCCCGATGCATTGCGCGTGGCAACCGCCGTCCCCGGCTGGAAGACGGGCAGGTCGGCGTCCCAGCCCTCCGGCAAAGTATTGCTCATCATGTGCGCCCATTCGGTCGCCAGGGCGGGCTGAGCGATCTTCCAGGCGTCGAAAGTCTTCTGCCAGGCCGCCTGCGCTGCCTGACCGCGTTCGACTGCCTGGCGGAAATGTGCCAACACATCGTCGGGCACCAGGAACGGCGGCTCGACCGGCCAGCCCAGAGCCTGCTTGGTCAGGCGGACTTCTTCCTCGCCCAGGGGCGCGCCGTGCACCTCGGCAGTGCCCGCCTTATTCGGGCTGCCATAGCCGATCACTGTGCGCACCATGATCAGCGAAGGACGCTCTGTGTCGGCGCGTGCGGCGTGAATGGCCGCTTCGATCGCGTCCAGATCGTTGCCGTCGGGCACGCGCAACACCTGCCAGCCGTACGCTTCAAAGCGTTTGGCGACATCCTCCGTGAAGGCCATCGCCGTTGGCCCGTCCAGCGAAATCTGGTTGTCGTCGTAGAGATAGATCAGCTTGCCCAGCTTCAGGTGACCGGCCAGCGAAGCGGCCTCGGCGGCCACGCCTTCCATCAGGTCGCCATCGCTGACGATGGCATAGGTGTAGTGGTCAACGACCGCGTGATCCGGCGCGTTGAAGTGCGCCGCCAGGTAGCGCTCGGCAATGGCCATGCCCACGCCCGTAGCGAAGCCCTGCCCCAGCGGGCCAGTCGTTGTCTCCACGCCCGGCGTCAATTTCGCTTCTGGATGCCCTGGCGTGATGCTCCCCCACTGACGAAACTGCTTGATGTCGTCCAGAGTCACATCGTAGCCGGTCAGGTAGAGCAGCGCGTAGAGCAGCATTGAGCCATGCCCCGCCGAAAGGACGAAGCGATCGCGGTCGGGCCACTGAGGATCGCGCGGATTGTGCTTGAGGAAGCGCGTCCACAGCACATAAGCCATAGGCGCTGCGCCCAAAGGCAACCCCGGATGTCCGGAATTTGCCTTCTGAATGGCATCTATTGCCAGTGTGCGAATGGTGTTGATTGCTCTTTGCTCAAGGTCTGTCATCGGAACCCTTCCCAACTGAATGTGCGATCTCGGTCAAACCGGGCGAGTTGTGTTGGCTGATGTTGACCCGGCACTTTCCCCTGGCTAAACGCCCCCATTTTACTCCGGTGCCGTTGTTACGCATAATTCGCGGGGTGTGGTAGTCTTGTGTCCCGGCTGGTGGATCGGCCCTGTGCCAGCCCTGTGACCTGTGTGCGCTCAACTCATAACTTCTGAACTCATGACTCCTGACTCGCACCCCCAAGACTCGCCCATGGACGACGAACTCAACCCATTCGACGAACTGTACGACGACGAAGATGAATTCGAAGCCTACTGCGTGAGCTGCCGCCAGAAGACACCTATCGAAACACCTCAGGCCATCTGGACGCGGCGCGGTGCGCCGGGTATTCGCGGCACCTGCGCCTTCTGTGGCACAACGGTGATCCGCATGGGGCGCACGCCCCTGCACGCTCATCTCAAGCGCCCCGATCCGGCGCAGTTCACCGACCTGGTCTCTGGTAAGGGAAAATCCAGGCTCAGCGCACCCCCCGTGTACCTGAATTATAGCGTCTCCGACGCGGAGTTTGCCGAAATCCTGGCCGAAGACCTGACGCGCAGCGGCATACCGGTCTGGCTACCAGGGCCAGAGGACGACTTGGTGCAGTGGGCCACAGGCGTACATCCCGCCCTGACGGAATGCCGCGCGATGGTGTTGATCCTCACTCCGCTGGCCGCCAAAGCGACCAATGTTGCCGAAGCGCTGGAGTACTTCCTCAAGACGCGCAAACCCATCGTGGTCGCCCTGCTCCAGCCCACGGAGATACCCGATGCGCTACGTCGCAAGCCGCGTTTCGACTTCACGGGCGACAATTATAAGCAGCAATTGCGTCAGCTCGTAGCTGCCCTCAGCGTGTGAAGTTCAGTAAGCGCGGCGCACCAGGAACGACGCCAGTTGCCGCAGCTCCGTTTGGGCGGCATTGGCCAGGCCGGTGTCGTCCAGGTGCGCCAGAGCAGCTTCGTAGTATTGGGTGGCGACGCGCTCGGTTTCGGCAGGCGCGCCCGCGCGCTCCAGGATACGCATAACCTGGTGCACGTCATCGTCGCTGAGCGCCGGCTGAGCGTAGAGGCGACGCAGGGTTTCGCGGTCTTCTGCAGCGGCTCGTTCCCATGCCACCAGCACAGGATAGGACTTCTTCTTCTCGTGGATGTCGCTCGTCGCCGACTTGCCGGTGACCGCCTCGTCGCCCCAAATGCCCAGGTAATCGTCGCGCACCTGGAAAGCAATGCCCAACGCCCGCCCGAATTGCCCATAGGCCCGGATAATCGTCTCATCGTCGGTGCTCAGCAAAGCGCCCATCTGCGTCGCCGCTTCGATCAGCGTCGCCGTCTTGTGCGTGATCATGGTCAGGTACTCGGCCACGGTCACATCGTCGCGCTGCGGAAACGTCATGTCCAGCACCTGCCCTTCCGCCGTCCACAGGCACGCCTGCGACAGCACCGCCGCCGCGCGTACAATGCGCGCAGGGGGCACAGCCAGCCGCAGCAGGCGAGTCAGGGTCAGGTTGGCCAGCGCGTAGAGGCCGTCTCCGGCGTTGATCGCCTGATCGCTGCCCCAAATGCTCCACACGGTTGGACGATGGCGGCGTTCCAGCGAGCGATCCATCACATCGTCGTGAATCAGGGTGAAGTTGTGCAGGAATTCGAGCGCTGCGGCGGCGGGCAAGACATGCCGGTAGTCACCTGTGATGGCCCGCGCCACCAGCGCCATCAGCACCGGACGCACCCGTTTACCGGCGATACGCGCCCTTTGCGCCGCGCTCTCTGCATCCCAGCCGAAGTGATGATCGATCATCTGCCACAATAGCGGCGCGACTTCGCGCTGCTCCTGGCGGGCGGCGCGCATCTCCTCCTCGATATCCGCCAGTATCCCGCCAAACTGCGACTCATAAGAAGCCGGCATGATCCATCCTTTCGTCAACTCAACGGGCGCGCATTGCCCTAATTGTACGCGCTCCTGTCTGCTGCGCCCACGTTTCGGGTGCGAGCAAAGGTTGACAGCGACTTTGCCCCGCCCGATGACCCTCATCCCCCAGCCCCTTTTCCCGCGCTGCGGTCTATACACGGGCGAAGGGGAGCACCTGGACGAGAGAAAGTAAGTCCCCTCGCCCCGCGACGCAGTCGCGAGGGAGAAATTTAGGGGTGAGGGGCAACAGACTGCTGCAAATTGCCCCTCACATTTTGCACACACCCCACGTTTCGCCATTGCCGCCGCCCCTCAAACAGTTTACACTACCTGCGAGGGCGCAACAGAGAACATGGGCAAGGGATTTCTGCGGTGACGGGCGTACAGGTTTCGGCTCCAGGCAAACTGATGCTGCTGGGCGAGCACGCAGTAGTGCATGGGCAGCCCTGCCTGGTGACCGCCATGGACGCCCGTCTGTCTATGACTCTGGCGCATATCGAAACAGATACATTCTTCATTGATGCGCCAGATGTCGGCGTGCGCGGCATGAGCGGCTCGCTGCGCGATGTCTTCCGCGACGGGCGCGCGCTGGCCCCCGGCACGCGCTTCATCGAAAGCGCCCTGCGGCTATTCGACGAACAGGTCGGGCTGAGCCGCGGAGTCGCCATCACCACCCGCAGCGACTTTGCCAGCACGCTTGGCCTGGGCAGTTCCTCAGCGACAGTCGCCTGCACCCTGTTCGGCCTGGCGCAGCTTGAGCAGGTTGATCTCTCCCTCGAACAGCTCTTTGATTGGGGTCTGCAGGCCATCCGTCGGGTGCAGGGCACTGGCTCCGGCTTCGACCTGGCAGCGGCGATCTTCGGCGGGACGCTGCTCTACCAGGCCGAGCCGCGCCAGATCGAGTCTCTGGATGTCCCCGACCTGCCGCTGTTGGCCGCTTACTCCGGCATCAAGGCGGATACGGCCACCTATGTTGAGCGTGTGTCGGCGCGATTGGCCGCGCACCCGGCGGCTGTCGAACACATCTTCGCCGCGATGGGCGCGCTGGCCCTGGAGGGGCGCGCTGCTTTGCTGGCACATGACTGGCCGCGCCTGGGCGAGCTGCTGGACATGCAGCACGGCCTGGCCCACGCGCTGGGAGTAGATATCCCACAGACGGCGACGCTGGTCTTCGCCGCGCGCGAAGCCGGAGCCTGGGGCGCTAAGCTGAGCGGGGCGGGCGGCGGCGACTGCGTGATTGCGCTGGCCCCGCCCGACCGCCGCGCTGCAGTGATCGCAGCCTGGCAGGCCGTCGGAGGCACGCTGATAGATAGCGCGCCGCACGCGCCCGGTGTGCGCCTGGAAACGGAAAGGTAGAGCTATGCCGTTCGTCAAAGCGACGGCGCTGAGCTGCGCCAACATCGCCTTCATCAAGTACTGGGGGCGCAAAGATCACCTGCTGCGTCTGCCGCTCAATTCGTCCATTTCCATGAACCTGGACAACGCTACTACGGTCACGACAGTGGCCTTCGACGAAGCGCTGCCCGCCGACGAGATCGAGATCGGCGGAGAACCCGCGTCACCGCACGCCGCACGGCGGGTGAGCGAACACCTGGATCGTATCCGGGCGCTGGCGGGTATCACGGCACGGGCGCGGGTCGCTTCGCGCAACTCGTTCCCGATGGGCGCGGGGATCGCCTCGTCGGCCTCAGCCTTCGCCGCGCTGACCGTCGCCGCCTGTGCCTCCGCCGGACTCCAACTCGACGAGCGCGCGCTGACCATCCTGGCCCGCCAGGGGTCGGGGTCGGCCTGTCGTTCTATTCCGGCGGGTTTTGTGGAATGGCACACCGGCGACACAAGCGACGAGTCCTTTGCAGAGTCCATCGCCCCGCCCGATCACTGGGACTTGCGCGACCTGATCGCCATCGTGCAGACAGAGCACAAGGAAGTCGGTTCGTCCAAGGGGCACGAGATAGCCGGGCCAAGCCCCTTCGCAGCGGCGCGCCTGGCCGAAGCAGAGCGCGCGTTGCCAGTGGTACGCGTGGCCATCCTGGCGCGCGACTTCACCACCTTCGGCGAAGAGGCCGAGCAGGAAGCGATCCGGATGCACGCCGTGGCCATGACCTCGCGCCCCAGCGTGCTCTACTGGTCGCCGGAGACGGTGCGCATCATGCACGCCGTGCGGCAATGGCGCGCCGAAGGGCTGGAAGCGTACTTCTCCATTGATGCCGGAGCCAACGTGCATGTGCTGTGCCAGGGCAAAGATGCCCCCTACGTCGAAGCGGCGCTGCACGCCCTGCTCGATGTGCGCGAGGTGCTCGCCAACCGTCCAGGGCCAGGCACACAGCTAGTTGAACACCATCTGTTCTGAATCGTCGGGTCGGCTGACAAAAGACCGGCGTCGCAGAGACGCCGGTCTTTTTTCCGGATGGTATCACTGTCCCCAGCCGCGCCGGTCGAGGATGCGCCAACCCCAGGGCAGAGACGCCGCCGCCAGCAGTACCTTGCCCAGGTCGCCGGGCAGGAAGGGCAGCAGCCCCAGGTCGAACACCCTGTCCGCACCCACGAAACGGGCCAGCCAGGGCAACCCAAACGCATAGATCACCGCGTTACCCAGGAGCATCGCCAGCAACGTGCTCTCCATCCGCCGATCCCAACCCCGCTCGGCCAGCCGTCCCACCAACCAGGCAGCGGCGACGAACCCGACCAGATAGCCGCCAGTCGGGCCGGTCAGGCGGGCGAGACCCGCCGCCCCCCCAGCCAGAACAGGCAATCCCATCGCTCCTTCGGCCAGGTAGGTGAGCAGGGCCAAGCTCCCCCGCCGGCTGCCCAGCAACACGCCAGTCAGGAGCACGGCGAAAGTCTGGCCGGTAACAGGCACCGGGCTGAAAGGCAAGGGAATGGCGATCTGTGCGAACAGCGCAACCAACAACGACCCGGCCAGCACCAGGGCGGCATCGTACAGCAAAGCGTGATTCCTGGCAGACGGACGAAGCACATCGGCGTATGTCATGGCGTTCTCTACCTCCAACAATGCTCCCTTGAGATCGTCTCTGCGGGAGGTCTACAGCGAAGAACAGAACCAAAAAATGGGGTTGTTCCCATGGAATCAACCCCATCAACCCAACGAAGTTATCTGGTGAAAACAGACAAAAAAACAGTTCTGGCGCTGATGCGCCAGAACTGGAAGATACCCCCACCAGGACTCGAACCTGGGCCTCTGCCTCCGGAGGGCAACGCTCTATCCTCTGAGCTATGGGGGCGTACACCCCATTATTGTATCAGCAAGGGCCTGAGCGTCAAGGCTCGTCCGCGTCATCCGCGCCATCGGCTTCAGTCTCGTCGTCGCGCAGCATGGGCGCGACCTCCGCCCCGCTGACGCGCAGCAATTCGGCGCAGGAAATGCGCAACAGGGCGTCAATGCCTCCGCCTCCGGCATACACCGTCTCGTAGCGCTGAATGGCCGGGTCCAGGAAGGCAGGCATGGGTGTCTTCAGCCCGACGGGCGGCACCGTGCCCACTGTATAGCCGGTGATCTCCAGCACCTGATCGGCGTCGGCCAGGCGCACCTTCTTGCGGTTGACATGCAGCCGCTCGGCCAGCTTGCGCGGGTCTACGCGGCGCACGCCACAGCCATAGACCAAAAACGGCTTGCCGTCAACCAGAAATACAACGGACTTGACGATCTGATCCACTTCCACACCCAGCGCCTGCGCCGCCGCGGGGACAGTCGGCGTAGGTGCGCCGGGGAAGACGATCTGCGCGTCAATCTGATGATTGTCCAGGAACGCCTGCAGGTTAGCCGGGCCAAGCGGTCCCGCGGACAGATCGGGGCTTTCCTCCACGAACAGCACTTCTGCGCTCGCCCCTGCGAAATCCATCAGGTCTTTGCCTGCGGCCACGCCTTCCGGCGACCGCAGTGCAGCATCGAGAGCCTCAAATGAGGCAAAGTGCACTTCCACCAGCCGGTGATAGGGTGCCTGGCCTGCCGGGCCGCCGATCACCTGTGCTTCGTGTACGGTCTGCACGCCGGGCATTTTGCGCAACAGGGCCAGATTACGGGCGTAACGCAGATCGAACGTGCCGCCCTTCGTCGCCTGGCGGAACAGAATCACCAGCCTGACCATAGAGTCCTTCGCTTTCTCAAGGCGTCACCTGCCATTCACGAACGTCCACGCCGCAGACTGCGTCCGAACACCGCCCCCAGCAAAAAGGCGATGATCACCGCCTGCCACGGCTTGGACTGCACCATCTGCGTCGCGTCGCCGGTCATCTGATCGAAGGTGTGCCCGTGCAGATAGACGGCGGCGCGTTCCAGGCTGCGCGCGAGTTGATTCGCCTGGCGCAGCGCCACCTCATCGCCGCTGCGCAACGCTTCGGCGCGGATACGCTCCGCCGCTGTGATCAACTGGTCGGCGGCGGCCTCTTTGGTGGCATAGGCGCGCTGCATGACCGAACGTCGCGCCTCGCGCAACGACGAACGGGGCCGCGCACCGTCTGCGGCACCATACTCCAGGTCTTCGCTCATGGTATCTTCCCCTCAAACAATCCAGACTCCCGCCAGGAATTGTTGCTGATGCGCAAACATGCTACCATACAACCATCGGCTGGGGGTATTTTCGCCCTTGCACAACACTGTTTCCTGGGTGGTGATCATGAGCGCTCCGCATCTTCCCTACTCTCACCAGCCATATCCCTATGCCCGCCCCTACCCTGCACGCAGGCCAGCCAACCCCTGGCCCCTGCGCCTGCTCTTGCTCAGCCTCACCGGCGTGGTGTTGCTGTTCTTTGCGCTGGTGCTGGTGGTGACCGGCTATCAGTTTGTGCACCACAACGAGATTTATCCGGGCGTCTCGACGGTGCTGGGCGTCAATCTGAGCGGGATGACGCGCCAGGAAGCAATACGCGCCCTGACTGGCCGTTTCACCTATGCCGATAGCGCGACCTTCGTTTTCCGCTACGGCGATCAGCGCTGGGAGTATACCGCGGGCGAACTGGGCGTCTCGTTCGATGTCGAAGCTACGGTGGACGCGGCTTTTCGCGCCGGACGCGAGGGCAACGCCTTGGACAATCTGCTGGCGCAGCTCGATATGCGCCTCAACGGGTATCCGGTCGTGCCGGTGATCACCTACGATCAGTCGGTGGCAGAGCGCATCCTGAGGGAGATCGCCACTGCCCATATCAACCGACCTGTGCTGGACGCCGCGCTCACCGTGCGCGACGGGAAGGCGGTTGCCTCTCCAGCGCAGGTTGGGCGAATGGTGGACGTGTCCGCGACACTCGTTGCGCTGCGCCAGGAGATTGTGCGGCTGGCAACGCATAGCGAGATCGCGCTGGTGGTGCAGGAAGCACAGCCGACGGTATGGAACGCCGGCGCGGCGGCGGAGCGCGTCAATCTGGCCCTGTCCGCTCCGGTGGAGTTCTACATCGCACCAGAAGACGGCCCGGACAAAGGCCCCTGGGTGGCGCAGGTCACCTCGCTGGAAAAGATGCTCACCATTGAGCTGGTGCAGAATTCAGACGGCACTGCTTCTTACGAAGTGTCCGTTAGCCTGGACGAGCCGCGCGCCTTTCTCAACGACCTGGCCCCACAGCTCTCCGTCAAGCCGGTCAACGCCCGCTTCGTCTTCGACGACGCCACCCGGCAACTGCAAGTGATCCAGAACAGCGTTAACGGGCGCGCCCTGGATGTCGAGCAGACGCTCGCACAGTTCGAACAGGCTATCTTCTCCGCAGACCCCGCCGCGCGGCGGGTGCGGCTGGTCTTCCAGCAGATTCCGGCGGCCATCCCCGACACAGCCACCGCCGCCGAACTGGGTATCACCGAACGCATCGTCCAGAAGACCACCTATTTCTACGGCTCGACACCGGCCCGCCGTCATAACATCGAAGTGGCAGCCGCCAATTTCCACGGGCTGGTCATCCCGCCGGGGGGCATCTTCTCGTTCAACGAATGGCTGGGCGATGTCAGTGTGGAAAGCGGCTACGAGCAGGGCCTGATCATCGTCGGCAATCAGACCATCACGGGCGTCGGCGGCGGAGTGTGTCAGGTGGCGACCACCGCCTTCCAGACCGCTTTCTACGGCGGCTTCCCCATCCTGGAGCGCGTCGAACACGCCTACCGGGTGGGCTACTATGAAGAGGGCGAAGGGCCAGGCATGGACGCGACGGTCTATTCGCCCATCGTGGACTTCCGCTTCCTCAACGACACGCCCTATCACCTGCTGATCGAGACCTACGTCAACACGGCCAACAGCACCATCACCTGGAAGTTCTACAGCACCAGCATGAACCGGCGCGTGGTCAAGGAAGGCCCCGTGATCCGCAACCAGACCGCCCCTCCGCCGCCCATCTATCGGGCCAATCCGCAGCTTGCCCCTGGCCAGATTCGTCAGGTGGACTATGCGGTAAGCGGCGCGGACGTGTATGTCTGGCGCACTGTCTATGAGGGCGACCGCGTGATTATTGATCGCGAGGAGTTCCACAGCCACTACGTGCCGTGGGCGGCACAGTTCGAAGTCGCGCCGGGCGATCCGCGTATCAACGGCTAGTAGACAGAGACGTAAGACACCAAACCACAGCGGCCCTGGAGAACGCAGAGAAGTCACAGAGGGAAATTGAACATCTCTCTGTGTTTCCTCTGTGTTCTCTGTGCTCTCTGTGGTGATTATACGCACATTGCACAGAACACCTGTTCGCGCTACACTGGGCACAGGATTTACCCTTCACAGAGAGCGAAGGCCATGGCCAAAGCGCGCGTCTACTACGAATGCCAGAACTGCGGGCGCCGCTCCCCGCGCTATATGGGGCGCTGCCCCGGTTGCGGCGAATTCAACACCATGATCGAACTGGTCGAAGAGCCGGAAGCGCCCGCGGGCGCAGCACGACCGTCAGCCGCCCCCCGCTCGCAGCCACAACGCCTGAACGACGTGACCGCCGAAGGTGACGAACGCTACCCGGTGCCGGTCGCTGAACTGGCCCGCGTGCTGGGCGGCGGGCTGGTGCCGGGCAGCGTGGTGCTCATCGGCGGCGACCCCGGCATTGGCAAGAGCACCCTGCTGCTCCAGATGGCAGCGCTGATGGAACCCATCGCCGGAC
>CAKZOB010000057.1 GCA_937135955.1 uncultured Anaerolineales bacterium
CAGGGGAGTATAAGCGAAGACCGGCGATGACTGCCGCATCATCCTCCCCACCGCGCCCTCTGAGCCAACTCCTTCGGACAGGGCAGGTGCTTGTGGGTGGGCAGCGCGCCGACCTGCGCCTGGGCGGCGGCGCGGGCGTCCGGTTCCAGCGCTTGCCAGTTGCGGGCGGGCTGCACCTCGAAAGTGTAGGGGGCGGTCTGTTCCAGAAGGCCGCCAAGGCGGCTCAAACGCTCACAAGCGGTCGCGGTGCGGGGCCGGAGCGGACAAAACAAAATCCCGCCGCCAGGCTGCTCAAGCCGCGCACAGGATCGTGAATAGGGAGGGTACAAAGTGGCTGTAAAAGGTGTCGGGGCGCCCGGACTTGAACCGGGGACCTCTTGCACCCCATGCAAGCGCGCTAGCCAAGCTGCGCCACGCCCCGTTGACTGATGCGCCTATAGTAGCGATTGAGGGGACGCCTGTCAAGGTTCGGTTTGCCATGCCAGGAGCTATTTAGGCGGCACCCATTGCCTCCCGACGCAAGAATTGTAGTTCGCCCCCAGCACGATCTCGAAGTCCACCGTCCGGTTTGGATCCGGTTGCACACGCACATTCTCTGGACGAATGTTGAGCAGCGCCACCAGTTCGTTGAGGCTGCTTCCCTTGCTGGCGCCCGTGTAGTCGGTGATGATCGTGTCGGTGTAATCGGTGCGCTCCGCCCCTCCCATGGGCATAGGCGCGAAACCCTCCCAGATCAGGCGATCGGCAGCTACCATGTCCCAGCCGGGGTTGGTCGTGCCGTTGTAGATGGCGATGCGCGCATTCTCCAGGCGCAGACGGTTCTGCGTGGGCGGCTGCAGGAAATTGGCGATCAGCCGATTCATGCCGCCGTCGGGGTGCGGAAGCTGCACATTGGTCACTCCGTCCGGCGACCAGGCGACCGTCTCGATGTTCTTGCGGAAGAAGTGATTTTCAATATCGTTCGGCTGAATGCTCAGCGCCAGCGGGATTAGCGGGATGATCTCCGACAGCGGCATGTTGGTCTGCACGACGCTGGTGAGCTGATCGTAGAGCTGCGGAAGCTGCGTGATCTGTCCCGTCTGTTTGGTCTTGGCCCAGATAGCCCGCAACAATTGCTGCTGCCGACGCCCGCGATCGAAGTCAATCGTATTCTTGCGGCTACGGGCATACCACAGCGCCAGGTCAGCATCCATTTCGTGCACCCCCACTGGCAGCGTGTACAGTTCGTAGTCAGCTTCAGTTTCGTTGCCAGGAATGCCGTCGGTGCAGGCCGCGCCCGTGCAACGCAAGTCCTGGATGGGGCAATCCACAGCGATGGTCACGCCGCCGATGGCGTCAATAATGCGCTCGAAGCCCTCAAAATCCACCATCGCGTAGTAGTGCGTCTCGATGCCGAAGTTGTAGAGGATGGTCTGACGCATCATGCCCCAACCACCGTCCACCCAGCCGATCGACTCACCGTAGCCCCAGGCCAGGTTGAGGCGGGCCATCCCCCAGTTGGGGATGTAGACAAACAGGTCGCGCGGCAGAGAGATCATCGAGACGGTATTGGTATCGCGATTGATCGAGACGACGATCATCGTGTCGGTGTGGAACGGCTGCCCTGGCTCGACATTCCCATCGTGACCGATCAGCAGCACATTGAGCAAATCATAAGGCTGCCCGTTCTCATCCAGCGAGCGAAAACGCGGCATGGGCGTGGGGATGGCCGTCGGCTGTTCGCGTTTCGGCTCGTAGTCCGGCGGATAGTACAGCGTCGGCGTGGGCAAGAAGATCGGTTTGGTCGGCTCCGGCGTCGGTGTGCTGGTCGGGGTCGGGCTGGGCAACGGCGACGGTGTAACCGTAGGCGTCGCGCTGGGACGCGGCGTGTTGGTGGGCAATGCCGTGGCGCGCGGCGTATTGGTAGGCGGCGGAGTCGGCCCCTGGATGGCGCTCACCTGCCCCGCTGCCAGCCAGAGCCATCCCCCCGCCAGACAGACCGCCACGAGGCCTCCCAGCACAGACAACACCACACCACGCATACGTACCATCCTCATTTTCTCCCAGGCAGGCTTTCCAGCACCGGGCAAGTGTAACGCGGCTCGACGGGACTGCAAGAGCGCGACAGGCGAACGCAGGGTAACAGCCGGATTTCAGAACAGGCGCGGCTGAACGGGCCGCCCTTCGTGGGCCAGCAACCACTCCTTGCGCCATAGTCCGCCGCCATAGCCCACCAGTTGCCCGTCTTGCCCAATGACCCGGTGACAGGGGATGATGATCGGCACCGGATTCTGACCGTTGGCAGCACCTACCGCGCGCACTGCTTTCACGTCGCCCAGCGCCAGCGCCAGGTCTAGGTAGGTGCGCGTCTCGCCAAACGGGATATGCTGCAGCAATTCCCACACGCGCCGTTGGAACGGCGTGCCCCGCAGGTCGAGCGGCACTTCGAAGGAACGGCGCTGACCCGCGAAGTACTCGCGCAACTGTTGTGCACACACGGCCAGCACAGGGGGCAAAGGCTCCTCAGGAGACGCGGGCGGTGCGTCGTCCAGGAACTGAATGGCACATATGCCCGCCTGACTGGCAGTGAGGCGCAGCGTGCCCAACGGCGTTTCCAGGTGACAGATCGCCAGCGACTCGCCCACGCTCAGCCCTCAAAGCGCACGCGCACCGTGCACTGCGGCAGGTAGTTGCCGGTAATGTCCACCACCGTCAGCCGCAGCCAGTAATCCCCAGGGGCAAAGGCCGAAGCATTGACCGTCCCCAGTTGCCCGTTATAGACCTGCGTAGTGTAGACCTGAAGCGTGGCAAAGTCGGCGTCGTCCGTGCCGCTACCGGAAACCTGCAGACGATAGAACTGGAAGTTGGGATGCGTGGCCGTGCCATAGACGGCGAATGCCCCGCGCAACACCGTCCCCGCCAGGGGCTGTGTGATCGTCGCCGCCGGATTGCCGCAGTTGAAAGCCGGATAGTCCCCTGGCGGACGGAGGGGTGTCAGAGTGAGGGCGGGCGACACCGGCGTGACATCGCTGCCCGGCGGCACGAACAGGAACTGCCCGGCAGTGATGTTGTCCGGGTCTTCGATGCAATTGGCGCTGGCAAGCTCCCGCACGGTCAACCTAAAGCGCTGCGACAGGTAGAACAGCGTATCGCCCCGCTGGATTACGTAGGGAATCCAATCCTCCGGCGTGGTACAGCCGGTCACGGAAGGCGTGCGCGTGCGCTCCCCGCCGAAGGGGGTGATGCTCGGCGTCAAAGACGGATAAGGCGTGAAGGTCAGCGTTGGCGAAGCCGTGAAGGTCGCCGTCGGAGTAGGCGTGTGCGACGGCGTGAACGTCGCCGAAGGCGTCGGCGTGCTCGTCGGCGTATGGGTGAAAGTCGGCGAAGGGGTCATCGTCGGGGTAGGCGACGGCGTCTCCGTAGGCACGGGCGTGAAAGTCGCCGTCGGCAAGGGCGTATCGGTCGGCACCGGTGTGAAGGTTGCCGTCGGCAAAGGCGTGTCAGTCGGCGCTGGCGACGGCGTCTTTGTTGGCGACGGCGTGAAGGTCATCGTGGGCGACGGTGTATCAGTCGGGATCGGCGTGAAAGTCGCCGTGGGCACGAGCGTCTCCGTCGGCAACAGCGGCATGGCTTCCGGCGTGCTCGTCGGCGGGGGCACTGGCGTGTCGCTCGGAACGGGCGTCGAAGTCGGGAGTGGCGTTTCCGTAGGCAGTGGCGTCACCGTCGCGCTCGGCTGAGGGGTGGCGCTCGGTTCTGGCATCGTACTCGGCTCCGGCGTAGCCGTCGAGACAGGCGACGGCGTATCGGTCGGCACCGGCGTTGGCGTGTCTGTGCTGGTAGCTGTCGGCGACAGGGTGATGGTCGGGCTGGCAGTGAGGGTCGGCGTGTTACTGGGCAGGAATTGCGCCACCGCGGTATTGGTCACTTCGCGCACGTTCACGTCATCTACAGTGCTGCTCAGGGTGAGGATGATGCCAAAGGTGAGCGCCAGCGCCAGCGTCCCAATAACCGCAATGGCCACGATCAATTCGTTGTGTCGGTCGCGGCGGCGTTCCATGCCCCTAAGCCTCCTCGCTGAACGACTGCTGGATGCTCAGCGGCAGCGCAAAGCTGAAGGTACTGCCCTGCCCATAGATGCTCTCCAGCCAGATAGCTCCACCGTGCGCCTCGACCAGCGCCTTGGCGATGGATAGCCCCACCCCCGTATCGCCCAGCCCCTCGATCAGCGGATTGTCGGCGCGGTACAACCGCCCGAACACGCGGCGCTGATCTTCCGGCGGGATGCCCCCACCCTGATCGGTGATCGAGACCAGGATCGCATCTGCCGGGCCGCTGAAATGGCCTGTATCGCCAATTTCGGGCGGGGTGAAGCGCGGCACAAAACGAGCCTGGATCGCGACTTCGCTGTTGGCGGGCGAAGCCAGGTACGCATTGGAGAGCAGTTGCATCATCACCTGGTGCATGGCATCGCGGTCGGCGTGCAGCGGCGGGATGGACTCGTCCAACCTCATGTGCAGGGTGATGCCCTTCTCGCGGAACTGCGCGCCCGCCGCCGTGATCGCATCCTCGATCACTTCCAGCATGTTCACCGTCACCGGCTCCAGGCGGAAATCCTGCGAGTCCAGGCGGGTAATGCTGATCAGGTCGTTGACCAGATGCGTCAGGCGGTCAATATTGGCCTGCACCCGTTGCAGGAACTGCCGCTGCAGCGCCCCCAGAATGCCCACCGACTCGCTGAGCAGCAGGTCGGTATAACCCAGGATCGAACTCATGGGCGTGCGCAGTTCCTGGGCGATGGAGAGAATCACCTCGGCATTGGCCGGAGCGATGGGCTGCGTGTGACCGGTGACTGCCGCAACGGGGCGCGTCGGCTGCTGATGTTCCAGCGCGGCAAGTTGCTGGCGCAGCCGGATCAATTCCTGTTCCAGGCGCTGCCGTTCCTCCGTCAGCTCCTCGATCATGGCCTTCAGCGCGCCGACGCCGTCGGTGCCAAGCTGCCCCAGCAATTCGCGGTCGCCTTCGGCGCGCGCCAGCAACTGATCGCGCTCGGTGCGCAGCGCCGTATTCTCCGCCAGCAGACGGTCGCGCTCGGCTTCGATGGCCGCGCGAGTCTCGTGCAGTTGTTTGAGTTCGACCTGTGCCTGATTCAGTTCGAAGAGCACATCTTCCAGTTCGCCCTGCACCACCGTCGCCTCGGCGATTAGGCGAGCGCGCTGATCGTACCACTGATCCCGCGCCTTCAGCAGTTCGTCGCGTTCCAGGCGCATCTGATCGCGCTGCTTGACCAGCGCTTCGCGGTCAGCGGCCAGGCGACGCAGGTCGGCTTCCAGCGCGGAGAGTTGGGCCTCGCGCTCGGCTTCGCGGGCCAGCTTGTCTTCGAGCTTCTTGCGCTCGGCCAGCAGCAGGTCGCGCTCCTTGGCGATCTTCTCGGCGCGGGTCTTGTAGTAGCTGCGTTCGTCGTTGAGCTGACTGAGAATCCTGGCAAAAGCCCCTGGCCCGCCCTCGATACCCAGGGCGCGCAACTGTGCCTGCACCTCTTCCAGAGCGTGCTGCAACTCGTCGCGCTCGGCGGCCAGGCGCGCCTTGTCTTCGCTCAGTTCGGCCAGCATCTCGCGCAGCGCCCCCGGCACCGCAGCTTCTCTGGCCTCGCGAATCTCCTGAAGCTGCCGTTCGAGCTTGGCTTTCTGCACCTGCAACTCGTCGCGCTCGCGCTTGAGCGCCTCGATCATGGTGCTGTAGACATCGGTATCGCCCGCGCCGATCGCACCGATCAGCGTCGCCTGAGCTTCCTGCAGGGCTTTGGCCAGCCGCTCGCGCTCCGCCGCCAGTTCCAGCCGCTCCCGTGAGAGCGCCTCGATGCGCTGCGTGATGGACATGGCCTCGTCACCGCCCTCGATCAGTTGGGCCAGGCGGCTGCGCTCGTAGTCCAGTTCCAGTTGCAGGTCGCGCACGCGCCGATTGAGTTCGGCGATCTGCTCCTGCGCCAGGGCCAGACTGGCCTGCATCTCGCGGCGAGCAGCCAGGACGCTCTGTGCATCGAGCGCTTCCGGCGTAGCATCCTGGACGATGGTCTTGATGGCTTCGTCTGTCGCGTCCAGGCGAATGCGCTGCGCCGCCCGGCTCAGCGTGAGCAGCCGCGCGGCGACCGGTGCCAGCCCTTCCAGCAGACTGGCCTCTGTAGTAGTCAGTTCGCGGTTGGTGTAGGGCAGGCCCACAATTGCCACACCTACCACCTTGCCGCTGCGCAGCAAGGGCTGTATGTAGGCCGGCCCAAGCTGACTGATGTCCAGGCGCGTATACAGGTCAACCAGTTCGTCCACGTTGCGGTCGGGCAGCAAGACCCGCTGCATTCGCTCGGCCAGCGCCTCGCGCACCGTCGGTTGCTCGTCCAGGTTGAGCGCCAGACCAGGGATGAGACGCTGCTGAATATGGTCATAGGCGGCCAGCACATCCGCCCAGTGACCGTCGTCCGGCGTCACCAGCACAGCGACATCGGCCTTGAGCACGCTGGCGATGGCCGACGCAATCTGCCGGGGAATCTGCTCCGGGTCCTCTTTCTCCAGCATCAGGCCAATGGCCTTGAGCAAGGTTATGGATTCGGAGGTATCCGGCCCGCGGACACGCATGCCCAGCGGACGCGGCGCTTCGGGCGCGGGCACGGCGGCCTGAGGCCGCGAGATCGCCTCGGCGTATTCCGCCACTTCGTCAATGGCCGCCGTCAGCCGTTCCAGCACCAACCGGTAGATCACGATGGTCACCACCGGCATCGCCGTCAGAAAGGCTAGCCGCAGCGCGCCGGAGGTGTGACCGTCCAATTGATCGCCGCTCATGCGGGCGACGGTGTAGCTGTAGCCGATCAACAACACAGCAAAGAAGATCAGCTTGAGGGGAATGTCCGCCGTCTGACTGTACCGCGTGACCAGCAGCGTCATCAGTCCCAGGATGAGCAGGCCAGGGGCAAACGTCCAGGCGAAGCCCAGCGCGTGCTCGTTGAAACCGTGCGTCGCGGCCAGGTCGTGCCACTGCACGGCAGTATAGACATAGCCGATTGTCAGGATAGCCGACAGCGCCGCGACCGCCCACCACAGTCCATTTTCGCGACGGTTGCTGTCGGCGGCCAGCAAGGCCGCGCCGACCAGCAGCACCACTTCCGCGTTGACGGCGCGCTCCAGCGGCGGCAACACTGCTTCGGCGGGCGCGTCGGTGATCAGCGCATACAGCCCGCCGACGCCCATGGCGATCCAGGTGAGCAGCACAGCGGTGAGCAGGATAGCATAGCGCCCGGCTGCTTTTTCTGCTGGCCCGCGCAGGCGTTGCCCCAACGCCATGAGCATGGACGCCTGGCTGATGGCGATCACAGCCAGGAAGTAAATCAGTTCGCCCGTCGGCTCGACAAACAGATTCAGGAATTCGGGCGCGGAGTCCATCTCTTCCCCCCGAAGGTCATATGTCGCGGCAGACCCCAGCTTGCCAGCGATCGTGCCGCGCCGTTGCCCAACGTGACCGGCGATTGTCCCCCACGATCGGTGATCCCCGCCAGCTTGCCAGGCTCAGTATAGCACACCCCGACCCATGCCGCGCACGCCATGCCGCCCGGTAAGAGCATGGTTTACGGAAGGTCATTATACAGCAGGGCGGGGCTTTTGGCATTTCGCCACCCGCGCGGTAAACTTCCGGCAGCATTCGCCGAAACGACCAGGGGGGCCACGGGGCGCGGATTGAGCGCGCCCGCGCGGCCTCTTTGCTCTGTGAGGCATTACCGCGCAAGCGAGGGAGTATGGTTTTGCCGACTGACCAGGGCCGGCCCAGACGCCGCCTGCAGCGCGTAGCTGCGTTGCTGCGCCGCTACCCCGCCCTGGGTACGACCGTACAGAGAGCCGTGCGCCTGATTCAGCCGTGTTTCACGGCGGGCGTGGTGGGCGTGCTGCGCGATCCTCAGTGCCAGCGTGTCCTGCTAGTGGAGCATGTCTATCACGCGCGGACTCCCTGGGGACTGCCCGGCGGTTGGATGAACCGCGGCGAAGACCCGTCGCGCACCATCGAGCGCGAATTCGCCGAAGAAACAGGTCTGCGGGTACGCGCGGTACGGCCTTTGCTGGTCATGCTGGGCACCAAATGGCACCGCCATCTGGATATTGTCTTTCTGGTAGAGCCAGTAGAGCCGGAACAGAGCATCCGGCTGTGTGATGAACTGCTGAGCTATCGCTGGGCCTCGGCGGACGACCTGCCGCCGCTGGTGAACCTGCACCGCCACGCCATCGAACTGGCGTTGCAGGACGGCTCGGCGGCAATGCGCCGGGCTGGGGAGACGGAGCACATATGATGGACTACGGGCGACTGGGAGAACGCCGACGCGGATTTCAGTTTCCCCTGCTGGAGATCGTCTCGTCGTTGCTGCTGCTGGCCGCGATTGTGGTCACCATGCTCGAACTGATCGCCTACAGCGAGCAACGTAACTCGCTACCGACCGATCTCACCGTGGCGGGGATCGCTGTGGGCGGCCTCAGCGAACCCGACGCCCGCGCCCGCTGGGAGAATATCTACCTCAAGCAGCCCATCTATCTGTACTATGGCAGCAGCCCCATTGTGCTCTATCCAGAAGAAATCGGCTTCCGCGTGGCGAGCGAGGCCATGCTGGCCGAAGCGCGCGATCAAAGCACCCGCGCCCAGGACTTCTGGGCGGGCTTCTGGAACTACCTGGAACGGCGACCGGTCGCTGCCGTGAGCGTGCCGCTGATCGCCGACTACCCCGCAGGCGCGCTGCGTGACTACCTGGAAGGCATCGCCGCCCGCTATGACGCACGGCCCGGCGGGGCCGCCTACAACCTGGATACGCTGACCTTCGGCACGGGCACAGCGGGCAAGCGGCTGGACATAGACGCGGCGATCCCGTTGGTCGAGCGCGCGCTGTTCGATCCCGAACCAGCCAACCGCCGCGTGGTGTTGCCCACCATCGAAGTACGTGCCAGCGATCAGGACATGGCCGCACTGCGTCAGGCGATCCTCGACCTGATGGGCCGTATGGGCTTTGACTACGACGGCCCGCAGACGCTGGCTTCCGTCTACATCATGGACCTGGCCACCGGTGAGGAGGTTTCCGTCCTGGCCGATGTGGCACACAGCGCCCGCAGCGTGATCAAAATCCCCATCATGATCAACCTGTTTCGCAAGGAACTGTTGGTCAGCGCCGAGGAAGCCTATCTGCTGGCCGAATCTATTCTGTGCAGCAACAACTCAGCATCGAACTACCTGATGCAACTGGCCGGAGACGGCGACAGCTTCGAGCCACAACTGCGCGATGGACTGCGCCAGGTGTCGTGCACGGCGCAAGAGGTCGGCGCGCAGCACACCTATATCAGCGCTCCGCTCTACGTGGCCGACCGCGCCTACGAATTCGAGGCGGCGGTCTGCCGCCCCTCTACCCCGGCCAACACCGCCTATAACGCCAACCCCGATCCCTACGCGCAAACCACCGCCCAGGATATTGGCCTGCTGCTGACGCAGATTTACGACTGCGCCACTCGCGATAGCGGGCTGCGGGCCATTTATCCCGACGACATCACGCAGACCGAATGCCAGCAGATGCTGGAACTGCTCAGCGGCAACCGTATCGATCGCCTGCTGGAACTGGGCCTGCCGCCGGGCACGCGCATCGCTCATAAGAACGGCTGGGGCTTCGAGACCAGCGCCGACGGCGGGATCGTCTTCTCGCCGGGCGGAGACTACGTGATCGTGGTCTTCACCTGGGAACAGGACACTGACGGCAATGGCCTGCCCACCCTGCTGAGCTGGGAGGTGATCGAGGAAATCAGCCGCCTGACCTACAACTACTTCAATCCCGACGCGCCCTTGCTCACCCGCCGCGAGCCGATCAACCCCTACGGCGCGATCGAGTGCGTGTCGTTCATGTCGCCTGAAGACGTGAATCTCAACGACATCAACCAGAACCGCCTGGACGAAAACGGCCTGCCCCTGCCAACGGCCTGCTACGGCGGGGCAGGACACTGCAAACCGTTCGACAACTGGGGGCGCGACACACAACAGGGGATATCAGCGCAATAGCAGCGTGGCCAGGGCCGCTTCCAGTTGCCCCCGCAGGTCAGCCGCGCCGTGATACACTACGGTTGCCGCCGCCAGCCCACCGACCGTGGTGGACGGCTCGGCGCTGACCTGCCGCACATATACAATCGGCTTGCCCAGCGCCGCCGCCATGCCCACCTCGATGCCCACCCCAATGGCCTTGTAGCTGGCCTCAGCGATCAGCAGATCGGCGGCGCGTACTTCGCGTAGTGTGGTTGCCATCATGGCCGCCGCTTCGTCCGGGCCAAAGTCGTAGGCGCGCACGAAGACCCGCGCAGTCAATCCCTGTGCTTCCACTGCCGCCGTGATGGCGTCGAGCTGCGGGCCAAGGATTGCCCGGTGTGCATAACTGACAGAGACAAAAGCGGTGCGCATGGTCAGCGCCCGAAGGACGGACGGCGAGGGCCGGGCAGGTGCCGTCGCCTGCCCTCGTGTTCGCCGGGGAGATGTTTAAGCACTACCAGCGTCACGTCGTCGAACTGCGGCTCGTTTTCCACGAAGCGATCCAGGACGCGGATCGTCCCCTGCACGATGTCGTGCGCGCTGCCCTTGCGCAACGCCGTCACCGTCGCCTGCAACCCCACGATGCCGAACTCAGTGTTGTCGGCGCGATGCGCTTCGGTCGCGCCATCGGTATAGGCGACCAGCAAGTCGCCGGGATGCAGGGTCACCTCCGCCTCGTGCAAGACAATATCCTGCACCACGCCCAGCGCCAGGCCACGCGTGCTCAGCAATTCGGCGCTACCGTCAGCGCGTACCAGCAGTGGCGGGTTGTGTCCGGCGCTGCAATACTGCACACGCCCGCTCTGCGTGTCCCATAGCCCATACCAGACCGTCACGAACAGGTCGGAATGCGAATCGTGCAGCAGCAGATGGTTGACGCGCCGCAGGGTTTCCACGGGAGTCTGCCGGTTGGAGCCGACCGCGCGCAGCAGGGTGCGCGACAGCACCATGAACAACGCCGCCGGTACGCCTTTGTCTGCTACGTCGGCGACCACGATCGCCCAGCGATGCTCATCTACCTGGAAGAAGTCGTAGAAATCGCCGCCCACCTGTCGCGCCGCGCGATAGTATGCGGCCACGTCCCAGCCGGGCACCTGCGGATACGTGTTGGGCAGGAAGCTGGCCTGAATGGTGCGGGCCACCTCCAGTTCGCGCTCCAGCCGTTCGGCAGCGGACGCTTCGGCCTGTAGGCGGGCATTTTCCAGCGTCAGGGCTGTCTGATGTGCAATGCCGTTGAGGATGTTCAGGCGACGTTGATCGAGCAGCCCGCCCAGCGCCGGATGATCTACCAGCATCGCCCCCACCAGGTGCCCGCGCGCGATCAACGGCAGGCCCAGCAAGGCCGGACTCTCGAACAAAGTATGCAGCGTGGGCGGCATCGCCACCTCGGTGCCCACGCCACACGCCACCGGTTCCGCAGACTGGCACAGTTCCGTCACAAAAACGCCGTCGGAGCGCGTCAGCGAGAGTTCGGTGAACCGCGCTTTGTTCTCTGCCGTCAGCCCCCACGACGGCCCGCCGCAGAAACACTCCTCCTGCGGATTCCACTTCATGATCCCGCAGCGCTCGATGCCCACCAACAGCGGCGTCAGGCGTACCAGCGTCTCCAGGCTCTGGTCGGCGTCTATTTGCGTGTTGACCGCCTCGGCGACCTGCAGCAAGGCGGTCGTCACCCATGCTTCTTCCTGCTGCGCCGTGACCAGTTGCGCGCTCTCGATCGCCAGCGCGGCCTGATTGGCGATACCGCTCACCAACTCGATCTTGCGATTGGTCATCGGGTCGGAATTGTCGCGCGTACCGATCAGCAGCAGGCCGGTCAGTTCCCCCTTGGCAAAGAGCGGCAGGGCGACCCCCTGGCCAATCTGCACGTCGGGCGGCAGGCTGGCCGGGCGCGGCGTGCTGGAGTCGAACAGAAACGGTTGCCCCGTCTGCCTGATCTGCGTCAGCGGCGGCCAGCTTTCGGGCGTCAGCACGGAGCCGTGCAGCACTGCAGCGACCGACGGTTCGGCACCGGCGATCTCCACAAATCTGAAAGTGTCCGGCGCTTCGGCCAGCAGCACAGCGCTCCACTCCACGCCCACCAGCAGCGGCGTGATGCGCGCCACCGTGCTCAGCACTTCTTCCAGCGTGGTCGCGCGGGCCGTCGCCTCCGCCACCTGCAACAACGCCGTCGAAATCCACGCTTCTTCGCGCTGCGCCATGTAGAGCTGTGCGTTGGTGATGGCGACCGCCGCCTGATTGGCAAAAGTAGTGATGATCTCGCGGTCTTCGGGCGTGAAGCGTTCCGGATCGCCCCGCTCCAGGGCCAGATAACCGATGGGCGCGCCCGCAATGGCCAGTTGCGCGATGATCGCATCGTGCGCGTCGTGCGCGGTGCGATGCAGCCGATGCAGCAGCGCGATCAGACGCTCTTCGTCCAGCTCGCTGGCCGGAATCGCTTCGGCGTAGATGGTGGGGTCTGGCTCGCTGCCGTTGACGCGCGCTGTCTCGACCTGGAAGCATTCTTCGTCATCGTCCAGCAGCACGATCAGCCCGGCATCATAGGGCACCACCCGTTCCAGCCCGATCATGATGTCGTCGAGCACGCTGCTCAGGTCGAGCGACGAGCCGAGCACCGTGCTCAGTTCCCGCAATGTCTCCGAAAGCATCCGGCGGCGGGCTTCGTTGGCGAAGAGTGTCGCATTGCGCAGGGCAATGGCGATGGTATCGGCCAGCGCCTGCACCAGCGCGAGGTCGTCCTGGCCGAAGGCGGCGGGCGCGGTGCTCTGAATGTCGAACACGCCCAACACATTCGACCCGATGCGCAAGGGCACGGCCAGTTCGCTGCGCGTGTCTTGCAGGCCGGGGCCGATCAGGTAATCCGGGTGCGCGCTCACATCGTCGGCGAGCACCGGTTCACCTGTGCGGGCCACACGCGCGATGATGCCCGGCCCGTTCAGGTCATAGGAGAGCCTTTCCAGCGCCCAACGCCCGCTGTGTACCCCGCTGCCGCTGCGGAAGACCACCCTGTCGCCCGCCCGCAGAAACAGATGCACGCGCTCGTAACCCAGATACTCGTTGACCAGATCGATCACTTCGTCGAGCAGGTCGTCAATGTCTAGGATCGAAACCAGGGCGCGAGCGACCTCGGTCATGGCATTAAGACGCTCGGTTTGCCGGTGCTCGGCGTCGAACGTCTCGGCCTCCTGCAAGGCCAGGGCCAGTTGCCCGGCCAGCGTCTCCAACAGAAAAACGTCGTCTTCGCCGAAGGCATCAAGCCGGTTGCTCTGCACGTCGAGCACGCCCATCACCCGCTCCTGAGCGATCAGCGGCACGGCGATCTCCGAGCGCGTAGCATCGAGCGTGGCCGTCGGCAGATAGTGCTCATCCTGGGCCACATCGGGCGAGACGATCGTGCGCCGATTGGTGACCGCCCAGCCGACCAGCCCCTGGTCAAAGGTGATGCGCAGTTCTTCGGCAGCGAAGCGGGCATGACTGCTGGCTTTAAGCTGAATAGTCTGGCTGACTTCGTCCACGATGAAGATGTTGACGGCGTAATAGCCGAAGGCATCGTGGATCAGGGTGACGATCTGCCGGAACAGATCGGGTAGAGGTTGCGTGGCGGTGATCTGCCGGGATACGTCGTTGATCAGGCGTAGCTGACGCTCGCGCTCCTGCGTGGCCTCGAATGTCTGCGCGTTGCGGATGGCCCCCGACGCCAGGTTCGCCAGCAACGTCAACAGGCGCATGTCCTCATCGGTGAAGGCATTGGGTCGTCCGCTCTGCACGGCGATCACCCCCAGGGTGATGCCGCCCGAAATCAACGGGGCGAAGATAGCCGAGCGGGCGGGCCGCGGAGACTGATGCGCCGGACGGGCGGGCAGGCTGTCCCATTCGCTCAGGAAATCGCGTACCAGCAGGCCGGTGCCGGTGCGCCGCACCCAACCGATGATCCCCTCGTCAGCCTTGCCCTCGAAACGTTGAGGGGGCAGGCGCTCCGCGTCGCGCAGCCAGACCTTGATCACATAGTCGTTGCCTTCGAAGAGGCCGATCTGAAAGTTGCTGGTATCTACGATGCGCGTGGCCTGTTGATAGACGACCTCGCACAGGGCATCTATTTTGAGCTGTACGCTGAGGATGGCATTGCCCACGCCCGCCAGCACGTCCAGTTCCGGGCTGGGGCGTTCGTGCGACGCCAGGCTGATGCCGCGCTGCCGTCCACGCCAGTAACCGGCGATCAGCCCCAGGCCGACGCCGCCGACGGCCAGTGTCGCGCCCACCACCATGACCACGATCAGCGTCGTGTCCATCGGCACACCACCCCTGCGTATCAGATCGCCAGTCGGGTAGACCAGTTACCGTTTGGCAGGGCGAGCGGCGAGGGCGCTGTCGAGATCGGGATAGACGTGGAAGAGCATATCGAAGCCCACCGTCTCGAAAATCTCGACCAGGCGAGGTTGTAGCCCGCTGAGGATGACATCGCCGTGCTGGTCGCGCGCCCGCCGCCAGGCCGCCACCAGCACCTTCAGCCCGCTGCTGGCAATGTATTCGACATCCGCCATATCCACGAAAAGCCAGGTCTTGCCGCTGCTCAACTGCGCTTCCAGCGTGCGCTCCAGTTGCGGGCTGTTGTTGCTATCCAGCCGCCCCGACGGCATGACGATCGCCGTCTGGCTATCCAGGTCGCGCGTGGGGAACAGGGTAGCATCTGCCGGAGCAGATCCCCGTGCGCCAGCCAGGGCGGGAATATGTTTGACCAGCGTCAGCCGGTTGCGGTTGCCAATACGTTCGTAGCGGACGTCATCCATCAGTTTGCGGATGAAGTAGATGCCCCAGCCGCCCGGCTCGCGACTGTCGAGCGGCTCAGTAGGGTCGGGCGCCTCGTGCGTTAGCGGGTTGAAAGCCGGGCTATCGTCCTCGATGATGATCACAAAGCGGTCGGCAGTGGCTTGGCAGCTCAGTTCGATGGTGTTGCCTTCGTCGCGGAAGCCATAACCGTGCTCGATAACATTGGTCAGCGCCTCGTCAACGGCCATCTGGCAGTGGTAAATGGCCCGTTCGTCCAGTCCGGCCCGCTCCGCCGCCTCGACGACAAAGTCACAGGCTCGCCGGACTTCTTCCAGGCGCGCGCCGATGGCCAGGCGACTTGTAGCGGTCTCAGACATGAGACTCCTCGATAGAAGGGATAACGGCAGCCAGCGCCTGCCCGGTTCCACGCTCAAAAGCTGCCAACAGCTTCAACCTGGGTGGGGTAGATTTCGAACACTGAGTCCAGGCCGGCCAGTTCCAGCACCTCGCGCACGCGCTCCGACGGATTGGCGATGCGCAGGTCGCCCCCCACACGCTTGACACGCTTGAGAATGCGCACCATCTCGCGCAGACCGGCGCTGCTCATATACTCCACGCCGCTCAGGTCGAGCACCAGGTTGCTTTTGCCGTCGTCAACCGCCCTGTCCATCGCCGTACCGAGTTCGGTGGCGTTGGTGCTATCTACGCGCCCGATCACCTCAAAAAGCTGGACGCGCCGCATCTCCGAGACGTTGATCTCCATCACCATCGCTGACAGCTCCTTTCGTTGAGTGTGGGGATTATACCACACTCCGCCCGCCATGACGCGACGAGTTGCACCTTTGGCCCGGCGCATTATGATTCGAAGCGCAGCAAGATCGGCAAGGAAGGCTCCCCATGCCATACCGGACACGCAGAACGCTCTGGGCGCTGGCCCTGACCGGCATCGCGCTCTATACTTGGCAATCCGCCCTGGCCGAAGCGGATAGCCTGACGGCGCGCTACGCAGTCGCCATGCTGATCACGGCTGGTGCGGCATGGTGGGCTGGCCACGGGACTTTGCCGCGACGCCCTTCCCCTCCCCCAGAACCGACCGTCCTGGCGCTGGCAGGCCTGGCTACCCTCAGCCTGTGGGCGGCGATCTGGTGGCTGATGGACGTCACCAACTACCTGTTGCAACAGGCTGTCGGGCCGCCCGACTGGCCGCGCTCAATCGTCGTGCTGAACGACCCGCTTTTGGGCCTGCGCCTGAACCCGCTCGCCTACGAACTGAGCGTGCTGTTCGCCGTCGTGCTGCTGCCGCTGGCGCAGGGCTGGTTGCTCTGGGGACGGGTACAGCCAGCGCTGACCGCCCGCCTGGGAGCGCGCCGCGCCCTGCCCACTGTGTCGTTGCTGGGCGGGGCCTTGCTGACGCTCTCCGCCACGCAGGGAGTGACCCCCGCTCTGCCCGGTGGCATAGCCGCCCTGCCCGGCTATGTCCTGCTGGCGCTGATCGCCGCGCTGACGGCACACCTGTCTGGCTGGACAGGGACAGGTGTCGTGGCTCACGCTTCTTTCGCCTACGCTTCGTTCGCCTGGCAAGATGAGCTGTTCCGAGCTTTCCTCGGCGTGGATTATCTCGATCCGCGCTGGCTGACGGTGATTGTCCTGGGCCTGCTAGGGGCAGTGTTGTGCCTGCAGATCATGCGTTTTCGCGGTCAGCGCCCTTCTCCGCCGCAGCCCTCGCCCCGTGCTCTGGGTCGCGCTGACTGGTGGCCGCTGCTCCTGCTGACGATCGCCGTGATCGCGCTGATCGCCCGTGACCTGTCCACCCGGCACCACGAAGCGCAAGGCCGCTCTCTGCCGGCAGCCTCACAGACGACGCAATAGCGACACCAGCAGCCCCATCAACCCCAGCGCTCCCAACGCCAGGATAGGCACGATCGGGGCGACGCCAGTGTTGGTCGTGGGAGGCGGATTGGTGCGCGGGATGGGGATCGGCGTCACCGTATACGGCGGAAAAGTGAAGGTCGGCAAGGGCTGCCCCGGCAACAGCGTCGGCGCATCCCCTGGCCCCGGCGTGAAAATGCCCGTCGGCGTGATCTGCGCCTGAGCCGTCAGCGTCGCCGCGGCCCCTGGCGTGGCCGTGATCGCCTCCGCTGTCTGTTGCGCTGCCGCAAAGGCCGGGTCGAGGGTGGGCACGTCAGCCAGATCGATCTCCGGGATCTGGGTGATGTCGCCGCCCACGCGCACCACGCTTTGATGGACCCAGGCCGTGCCCGTCGGCGAATCTGGAAACTCGATCCAGTACCACTCGAAACGCCGACCCAGAATGGGATAGGTCGTGCCTGGGAAAATCTGACCCAGGCGATTCTCGTTGATGTCCGGACCGGCGCGCACGTTGGTATTGTCGGCCAGTGCCTCCACATAGGGCCGCCCGGCAGAAGTCGGCGTGCGCGTGGGACTCGCCGTCGGCGCGCCGGGAGTCTCTGTGGCTGTGGGGAATTGCAGCGGCACTGGCGTCGGCGTGATCTGCGCGCGCGCTTCCCGCCGCAGCGGATCGGAAACCGCGTGCGCAGACGCCAGTGAAACGCCAAGCGCTACCATCGCCCCACCCAGCATCAATACCAGCCAGGCTCGCCGTGAGATGCTGCGCATCGTCTCTCCCACGACCATGTTCTTTCAGGCTACGCGGGGCAGAGCATACCGAAAAGCTTCAGCTCCAGCAAGCGCGGAACGCACCGGAACGAGATTGCACCGCTGAGACGCACTGAGCGCGGAGAGAAAGAAAAGAGAACTCCGCGTTCTCCTCTGTGTCCTCGGCGACCTCTGTGGTTCAATCTTTATCCCAACCATGCGCGACGCCCGCGTGTGCTCACCAACTGATCTTGTTCTGGGCAAACTCGCGCATCTGATCGGCCTGCCGGTAGCCGTCGTCACCAGGGCGGGTCAGGTAACCCTGATATTCCTGGTTGGGGAAGCCGTGTACCGTCCACTCACCCAGCACAAAGGGCGGAACGGTCACGCCGGGTGCGCAATCCTCGCACTCAGCCGGGATCCACTCACCGTTGTAGCGGCGGGCCAGGTGCAAATGCGTGCCATTGCTGAAACCACCCTGGCATGACGGATGACCGAGCCGGTCGCCCGTCTGTACCACCGTGCCCGCCGGGACGCGCTCGAAGTCGTCAATGTGCAGATAGACCAGCGTCCAGCCAGTGTGTTCGTTGCCGTCACCGTCCAGGTCGAGGATGACATAGCCGTCGCCGCTGCGGGCGATGACGCCGGGAGCAGCCGCCGTCACCCAGTTGGGCGAGACGTAGCACGCGCCCTGCGCCAGCTTGATCTCTTCGGGCGGTTCCGGCGGGGCAAAGTCCACCGCCGCCCAGGCCGAACCGCTGTTGTAGCCGCCGTGCGGCCCACCAGTGAACACCCATTCCTCACCGGGGGCGAAAGGCAGCGTCAGCGTCGGCTGCACGAGATTGGGCGGCACCAACGGTTCAATGGCCCGCGCGAATGGGTCGCCGAACAGGCTCAGATACGTCTGAAAGAAGCCCGAGGGGTGCACGTCGCGCTGCCACTGTTCGGGGCTGTTCGTCAGACTGAGCATGTATTGCACGGCTACTGTGCCCGCGTTGAGCGTCGGCTCGAAGAACAGGCGCACGCTATCGCCTAGAGTCATGGTGATCGTGCCGCGATACTTCCAGCCGTAGTAACCGTAATTCAGCGCATCGGCAGCGTCGAGCAATTGCTTGAGCAGCCCCTCGCGCCCGGCTTTGACGATGCCCAACGGATACTGAATTCTGTCTTCTGAGGGGTACGGATTGCTCAGCCATTGCCCGCGATATTCCAGCAACGCTAGCAACAGGCGCGGATTGACGCTGTAGTTGCGGGCGACGAAGTCCACGATCTTCACCCCGCTCCACGTCTCGTCGCCCACGACTTCGGAATAGGCCCGCAGAAAACCCTGGCGGAACTTCACCGCGCCCACGATGCTGAAGTCGCTGGCAGACGGGCCGTAGACCAGTTCGCTATCGGGAATGATCTTGAAAGCGGGTGTCGTCCCCAATGTGCCGCCGGGAATCTGAATCAACTGCCCCACTTCCAGGACATTGGGATTCGCCAGGGTATTGATCGCCAGCAACTGTTCTACCGTCACCTGATACAGGTCGGCGATGGTACCCAGAGTTTCGCCGGGACGCACAGCATGTATCCCGCCCTGGATTGGTGTATAGCGCGGGGGATGGGCTGTCGGCTGACGGGGAGTAGGCGTTGGCTCGTCTGGCGTGAAGGTCGGCGGCAACACCAGCAAGCCGGACTCGTCATACTCCGGCGTGGCCGTGACGTAGATCACCTTCTGGCCGGAAAGGGTGCAGGCCAGTCCCGCGCCGAGCAGCGCGTTCAGCACCAGCAGCAGCGGCAACCAGAGAGAGCGACGCGCCAGAGTCATTGCAAGGCCTCGTAGAGTCGCTCCAGCGAATTGGCGTAGCGATAGTCGGTGTGCCGGTGACCATCCGGGTACTCTTCGTAGACGTGAGGGATGCCCAGCGCTTCGAGTTTGCGGTGCAACACGCGCGCGCCTACCTGGAGCTGATACTCGTCATAGCTGCCCACGTCAATATAGACCAGGCGCATCTGCCGCAGCGCGTCGGCGTAGCGCGGTTCATCCAGCTTGCGGATCGGGTCGTGCCTCAGCCAGCGTGCCCACACCTCTTCGTCCAACGCGCCGGTGTACGGGTCAATGGGCAGGTCGAAGCCGCGCGGGTGCTGCGGGTTGTCGCCGAAGGCCGCCGCCCAGCACACCGTCATGATCAGGTCCCAGAACGCGCCATCTTTGGGGCAAATGTCGGGAATCTGCGCGATAAAACTGTCCAGGTCGCCATAGCGGGCCAGGCGCTGATGCATCCGGCTGAGACCGGGCAGACAGGTGAACTCCCAATACAGGTCGCCGCTATGGCAGGCGAACGCGCCGAACACTTCCGGGTGATGCATGGCCTGCGTGATCGCGCCAAAGCCGCCACTGCTGCGCCCCATCACCGCGCGGTGATCGCGGTGCGCCAGCGTGCGGTAATTGCGGTCAACCAGGGGGACGATCTCGTGAATCAGGTAATCTTCATAGCGACCCATGCCAGCCGAGTTGATGTATTGCGAACCGCCGAAGCGCGTCCACATATCCGGCATCACCACGATCAGCGGCCCAATACGCCCACTGGCAATCAGCGCGTCCAGTTGTTCCTTGATAGACATGCCCCAGGGACGCCAGTTGAGCAGTCCGGGGCCAGTATTGCCATGGCTGCTCAGCAGGTAGACGGTGGGATAGCGCCGATCGGGCAGATTGTCATGGCCGGGCGGCAAATAGACGGTTACCCGCCGCACATGCGGGTCGCCCAGGCGATTGCCGCGCAAGACCTCGCTGACCAGTTCCGGCTGTTCGATGCGACTGGGACTGAGGATCACGAGGGTCACTCCTCCCTGCTACGCGCCCGATTGTAGCCGGGCCATTGTTGCGCGGCAAGCCGCGCGTCCTCTGCGCCGAAGAGGCGACAGGCCAGGCGCAGTGGGGCCAGGAGTGAGATAAACCAACCGCCCTCATTCGATATGTTCCTGCGGCGCTGCCAGGTCTGGCTGGATCACGATCTTCAGCGCGTTCTTGCCCTCAGCCGCGGCGAATGCCGCGTGAATGTCCTGCAGCGGATAGCGCCCGCTCACCAGCTTCTCCAGATTGATGCGCCCGCTGCCGATGATCTCCGCCGCGCGCCAACAATCGGCGGTGCTGCAGGCAGTGGTGCCTGTCACCAATAGTTCCTTGTAGTGTACCAGGTTGGAATTGAAGGTGACGGTAGGCCGATCTTTGGGCAACCCGCCGAAATAGTTGATGCGCCCCCCGATGGCCGCCAGCGACAACGCCTCCTCTTGGGCCTGATGCGCCGCTGTCGCCACGATGATGGCGTCTGCCCCTTCCCCATTGCTTTCCTCCATCACCACAGCAGCCAGGTCTTCTTCGGCGATGTTGACAGCGCGATCAGCGCCCAGCGCGGCCACCTGCTGCAACCGGCTGGAGACCAGGTCGCTGACGATCACCCGTTTGGCTCCGCGCAGGCGGGCCAACAGGACGTGCATGGTGCCAATCGGCCCAGCGCCCATCACCAGCACCACGTCGCCAGGAGTGATATGCAGCGGGTGCTGGCCCCGCAACACACAGGCGAACGGCTCGACCAGGGCCACAACCGCCGGGTCAAGCCAACTGTCTACCGGGATCAGCCCGCCCTGGGCGATGATCGGCCCAGGGATGCGCACATACTCGGCGAAAGAGCCGTCCATATTGATACCGATCGCCCCGTAGTTGGCGCAACGGTTGTTGTGACCAGAAACACACTGGCGACAGTGCCCGCAGCCGAAGTTGGGCGCGATCACCACGCGCTGGCCCACGTGATGCCCCACTACTTCCGCGCCGACCTCGACGATATCGCCCACCACCTCATGGCCTGGGACGCGCACCGTCCCCACGGGGTATTTGCGGTGCTCGCCGTGCAGGATGCGCAGGTCTGTGCCGCAGATGCCTGTGCTGACAACCTTCAGCAACACATCGTCTGGGCCGATGCTCGGCAGAGGGCGTTCTTCCAGGCGCAGATCGTTCGGTCCGTAATATACGGCAGCCCACATCGTCCATTCCTCCTTGTGCCTGTTCTCGAAAGTATAGTCCCCTGGCTGACACCCAATTTTCTTGCCTGGCCGGTTGACACGGCGCGCGTTCACGCATATAATAACAGTGAAAAGTTGTCATAACAACATTACAGGATCACTGGGATCGAACCGGCTTGAGGGGCCTTGCGAGGCCGAAAAGATTATTTCGGTGTCAGCAGACTATCCAGGCAATCGGCTGTGAGGGGCCATGATGCTGGTATGGGCTGTTTGCTGGTCGCCCTCCTACAAAGCAATCCGTAACTTTCATCGCTCTCAATTCTTCACTCATCAACCGGGCACTTCGCTTCAAGAAAGGAGGCACCTCATCGCGCTGCGCAGACCTGTCCACTCGTGTTCGACTATCTACCAAATCATCTTCAACAATCTTTAGGAGGTTAGCATGTTGCGCAAGAAAACCCTTCTGGTTGCCGTGTTGCTCATTGCTCTCAGCATTCCGGTGATGTTCACCGCCAACGCCCAGGGGCAACGCTGGCAGGAACCCATCGTCATTGGCTGGACGCCCCCCGACATCACCGGCGTGTTCAAAACCGCAACCGATTTCTTCGAAGCCTCTGCGGCCAGCGCCAACGAAGCTGGTTTCAACGTCCAGGTGATCTCGCAATCCCCCGCCACTCACATTGACTTCGCCGATCAGGTAGCGATCATCGAAGACTACATTCAGCGCAAGGTAGACGTGATCGCTGTCTCGCCCATCGAAGTCGAGGTGATCAAGCCCGCCCTCCAGAAGGCTAATGCCGCAGGTATCCCCGTCATCATCGTGAACCTGCTGGAGCCGATCGAGGATGTCGAAGTGGCTTCGTATATCGGCTTCGACAACACCGTGGCTGCCAAGGTGACCGCCTATTCGGTGGTGGACTATTTCGGTGGCCCTGGTGTGCTGGGCGAAGGCGAAATGGTGGAAGTTGAAGAAGATACCTACCTGGACATCGAGTTCTGGGAAGACCTCTACGCTGACCTGACCGAAGAGGAAAAAGCCGAGATCGTCGCCCGTGGCGCGATCATCGAGGGCGTGGCCGGTGGCTTCTTCTCCACGGCTCGTCTGAACGGCTTCAATGAAGTCATCAGCATGTTCCCCAACATCGAGATCGTGGGCAAGCCCTGCGCCGCCGACTGGAACCGCGAGAAGGGCATCGGCTGCGCTGAGGACATCCTGCAGGCGAACCCGACGGGCCTCGACTTCATCTGGGCCGCCTCCAACGAGATGGGCATGGGGGCCATGCTGGCCGCTGAAGCGGCGGGCCGCCTGGAAAAGGCTGAAGACGGCGTTTCCATCGGCGACGAGACCGTGGCCATCTTCACCAACGACGTGACACCGGAATCGGTGGAGCGCCTGAAGGAAGGCCGCATGATCGCCGAGACGACGCACGGCTTCGCCGACTGGGGTTGGTTCGGCGGTGAGTTCGCGGTGCGCATCGTCTGCGGCCTGGAAGTGCCTCAGACCTTCGACATCCGTCCGCGCATCGCCTATCAGGCCAATGCTCACCTGTTCTATCCCGAACCGGCCCTGCCGGAGATCGACTGGGAAGGCATCAAGGCCGAATGCCAGTAGTTTCCTGCTAGTCTGCGGTGAGGAGGCCCTACCCTCCTCACCGCCCTCTCTTGAGAGATTTCTGAACATACAGGAGCGCAACAATGCGTTTTGAGGGGAAAGTAGTTGTCGTCACGGGGGCAGCAGAGGGCATCGGCCAGGCCGCGCTGCTCGCTTTCGCTAACGAGGGCGCGCGCGTCGTCCTGGCAGATCGCGAGCCAGATAAGGGTCAGGCCGTTGTCGAGCAGCTCCGGCGCGCGGGCCGCGAAGTCCTGGCGGTGCGCGTAGATGTAGCAGTCGAAGAGCAAGTGCGCGCCCTGTTCGATCAGGTCAAGAGCCAATGGGGGCGCGTTGACGTTCTGGTGAACAATGCGGGCATTTATCTGCAGGGCGATGTGACACAGACCTCACTGGCCGACTGGGAACGTATCATGGCGGTGAACGTTACGGGGGCATTTCTGTGCACCAAATACGCCGTGCCGCTGATGATTGCCCAGAAATCCGGCGTGATCGTCAACGTCGCGTCCGAGGCCGGGCTGGTCGGCATCAAAGGTCAGGTGGTCTACAATGTCTCCAAAGGCGCGATGATCGCCCTGACGCGCAGTTGCGCCGTAGACCTGGCCGAATATGGTATTCGCGTCAATAGCGTGTGCCCGGGCACGACCGAAACACCACTGGTTCGCGCGGCGCTTCAGCGCGCTGCCGATCCCGCGGAGGCGCGCCGTCGGCTGGAACAGTCACGCCCGGCCAATCGGTTAGGCACCCCCCAGGAGATCGCCGCGGCCATTCTTTTCCTGGCCAGCGATGAGATCGCCTATGCCACGGGCGCGATTCTGAGCGTAGATGGCGGGTACACAGCTCAATAGAAGCTGTCACCACAAAGGGACTACTCTCGATGGAGACTCGTACACCGCTGCTGCGCATGGAGCGCATAGACAAGAGCTTTCCGGGAGTCCATGCGCTCGATCACGTTGACTTCGACCTGTATGAGGGCGAAGTGCATATTCTGCTGGGAGAGAATGGGGCGGGCAAGTCCACCCTGATGAAAATCCTCAGCGGTTCACTGCCCGCCGATAGCGGTCGCATCATCATTCAGGGCGAAGAAATCCGCCATCATAGCCCGGAGCGCGCCAGCAAATTGGGCATCGGCATGGTCTATCAGGAATTCAGCCTGGTGCCCTCGCTCACAGTAGCTGAGAATATCTTCCTGGGCGATCCGCCGCGCAACCGCGCCGGCATAGTACGCTGGGGCGAACTCTATCGCCGCGCCCGCGAGAGCCTGGCGACGCTGGGGGTCGACATTGATCCGCGTGCCCGCGTCGGCAATCTGAGTGTGGCTGAGCAACAATTGACCGAGATCGCGCGCATCCTGGCCAAACAGCCGCGCATCCTGTTGCTCGACGAACCCACCTCGGCCCTGTCCGATACTGAGGTAGACCGCTTGTTTGAAATCATCCGCCGCCTGCAAAGCCGCGGCGTGGGTATCATCTATATTTCGCATCGCCTGGACGAAGTGAGCCGCATCGGAACGCGCGTGACGGTCATGCGCGATGGGCGGGTCATTGGCACGCTGCCGGTCGAGCAGGCGGACATT
Source organism: uncultured Anaerolineales bacterium (assembly GCA_937135955.1). Lineage (GTDB taxonomy): Bacteria > Chloroflexota > Anaerolineae > Aggregatilineales > Aggregatilineaceae > UBA2029. Next base: position 24,633 of record CAKZOB010000057.1, read on the forward strand.
GACACGCTGATCAAGATGATGGTGGGGCGTCGGCTCAGCGAGCAATATCCCAAGACGCTGTCCGTTCAGGCGGGTCAGCCGTTGTTGCGCGTCGAGAATCTGTGCGCCGAACCTTTCTTGCGCAATCTGTCGTTCGAAGTCCGCACAGGCGAAATCGTGGGTATCTTTGGGCTGATGGGGGCCGGACAGGCCGAGCTGGCGCAGGCGCTCTTCGGGCTGCTGCCGGTCACGGCAGGGCAGATCTATCTTAACGGACAGCCGGTCAAGATTCGCCGTCCCACCGAAGCGATCCAGCATGGCATCGGGCTTCTGCTGCGCGACCGCAAGGCGAGTCTGGTGCCCATGCAAGCCCTGCCCGCCAACATCACCCTGGCCAACATCAGTCAGTTGTCCTTCATGGGGCCTTTGAATCTACGTTCAGAGGAACGGATCGCCACCAGATATGTACAAGAGTTAACCATCCGCCCGCCCATCCTCAAGCGCCCGGTCAAGTTTCTCAGCGGCGGCAACCAGCAAAAAGTATGCCTGGCCCGCTGGCTGGCGAGCGGAGCCAGAGTGCTGATCGTAGACGAGCCAACGCGCGGCATTGATGTTGGCGCGAAAGCTGAAGTATTCGCCTTGCTCGATCAGCTTGCCGCCCAGCAGGGCGTGGGCATCATCATGATCTCTTCGGAAATGCCAGAATTGTTGGCCATGGCCGACCGCATTCTGGTCATGCGCCAGGGAAAATTTTCGGCGAGCTATCAGCGCGGTGAAGCTACCCAGGAACTTTTATTGAGAAGCGCCAGTTAAGGCAGGATAGACGGAGGATTTTCGTGTCTCAGAAACTTGTCCAGGATCAAGACTTGGGCGTCCAGGTGGTGGGTGAGCCGCGGTTCCGGCGCTTCAGAGGCTCGGCGCGCGATCTGCTGATTCAGAGCGGGCCGTTGATTGCGCTCTTTCTGCTGGCCGCGTACCTGGCCTCGGCAACCCCCTACTTCATGACCGAAAGCAACCTGGTCAACGTGGCACGCCGGACTTCTGTGTTGGTCATCTTTGCCATTGGCCAGACCTTCGTCATCCTGACCGGCGGGATCGATCTGTCGGTGGGGGCCACCGCGGCGTTGGCAGCTTCCATCTCCGCCGTCACCATGACCCAACAGGTTAATGTGCTCGGTATCAAGTTCGGCCCGGTAGGGTTCGTGGAAGGGCTGGCGATCGCGCTGGTAGTAGGACTGGGCGCGGGCCTGCTCAATGGACTGCTGGTCACCCGTGGTCGTATTCCAGACTTCATCGCGACTCTGGGCACCCTGGAGGTGTTCCGCGGCGCAGCGCTGCTGGTGACAGGCGGTCTGCCCGTGCCTTCGTATTACTCCAAGGCCGAAAAAGCCCGCAACTACCTGCCCAAAGAGGTCGTCTCCATCGGCAGCGGTGACTGGCTGGGTATCCCCATTGCCGCCGTGATCGCGCTTTCCGTCACCCTGCTGGGTTGGGTCATCCTGCGCTACACCGCCTTTGGGCGCAGCATCTTCGCGGTGGGTGGCAACCGCGAAGCGGCCCGCGTATCTGGCATCAAAATTGACCGCACCAAGATCGGCGTGTACGTCGTCTCAGCATTGCTGGCCGCCCTGGCCGGTTTCGTGCTGACCGGACGCCTCAACTCCGCCAACGCGCTGATGGCCGGTGAGGAAAATCTCAACTCCATTGCCTCCGTGGTGATCGGCGGGACCAACCTGTTCGGCGGCGAAGGCGGCGTGTTTGGCTCAATCATTGGCGCGCTGACCATCGGCGTCATCGGCAACGGCCTCAACCTGCTGAACGTGAGCGACTTCTATCAGCGCATCATCCAGGGCACCATCATCGTCGTGGTGGTGATCTTCGATCAGTGGCGTCGTCGCCGGTTCGGGGTGTAGCCAGAGCGAGGGGGGACACTGTGAGCCAACGCTTCCAGGACGCCGTAGTGATAGTCACCGGCGGCAGTCGGGGGATCGGCCTGGCCATTGTGCAGCGGTTCGCCGAAGAAGGGGCACAGGTCGTCATTGCGGCCAAGAATCCAGCGCGTGGGCCACAGGTGACCCAGGCATTGCGGCAGCAGGGCGCACGGGTGGACTTCATCGGCGCGGACGTGACGCAGCGCGACCAGGCAGAAGCGCTGATCGCCCAGGTTATTGAACGCTTCGGCAGCGTAGACGTGCTGGTCAACAATGCGGGCGCGCACGAAAAAGCCCCCTTCACCGACGAAAGCGAAGACCTGTGGCTGCGCATGTTCCGCATCAATGTACTGGGCACGGTGTTCCCCTCACAGGCTGCGGTTCGTCATATGCGGGCGCGCGGACGGGGCAGTATCGTACACGTCGCCTCAAAGGCGGGCGTGGTTGGCGAACCGGGGCACGCCGCCTACAGCGCGGCCAAAGGCGCGATCATCGCTCTGACGCGGGCCATGGCCGTCGAACTGGCGGCTGACGGCATTCGCGTCAATGCTGTGTGTCCAGGGCCGGTGCTCACCGATCTATTACAGGAGGCAGTGCCCGACCCCGACCAGCAACAGCGGCTGGTCGCCCATGCGCCATTGCGCCGCCTGGGGCTGCCCGCTGATATCGCTGGCGCGGTGTTGTTCCTGGCGTCCGACGAAAGCGCCTGGTGCACCGGTCAGGCTCTGTCCATTGACGGCGGGATGTCCATCCTGCTGTGAGCATGACGAGCGGGATTCCTGGCCCAGCGAAGTGCTCAGGGGCGCAGGAAGATCGGGTGGTGGAAACACAGCCTTTTCAGGGTGATCTCTGTTTGGGGCGCATACAACTAGAGGAGTGCCTTGATGTCATCTTCGGTACGAGTGTGCCTGGTAGGAGCAGGGCGGGTCGCCAGAGTGCACGCCAATTCGCTAGTTAACCACGTGCCCGCCGCACAGCTTGTTGCCCTGGTAGACCCTGACCCCAAGGTGCGCGAAGAGGTGGGGGAACAGTTCGACATTGGCAAGCGCTTCTCCGTGCTGGAAGAAGCACTGGAGTCCGTGGCTTTCGACGCGGTAGTCATCACCACGCCTACGTTCACTCACAGGCAACTGGCGGTGACCGCGGCCAACGCTGGCAAACATATCCTGTTGGAAAAACCGATGGCGCTCAACCTGGCCGAGTGCGACGCGATCATGGCCGCTGCCGAGGCCAACGGCGTGATTCTGCAGTTGGGCTTCATGCGCCGCTTTGACCCGGAGTTTGTGGCGGCGGCACAGCGCATCGAGGCTGGCGAAATCGGGCAACCCATGCTGATCAAGTCGCTCACGCATGGGCCGGGGCTGCCGCCAGCGTGGGCGCGCGACCTCAAGACCTCCAACGGGATGCTGGCCGAAGTCAACAGTCACGACTGGGACTGTGTGCGCTGGCTGATGGGGTCGGACTATCAGCGCGTCTATGTGGAGGTGGCCAACTTCAAGGGCAAAGCGCGCGGTGTGGAGACCGAGCACTTCTATGACAACGCCCTGGTCAACATCCGCTTCGAGAACGGCGGCCTGGGTAGCATCTCTGGTGTGTGCCCCTGCGACTATGGCTACGACGCCCGCGTAGAGATCGTGGGCGAAAAGGGCATCATGCAGATCGGCGAGTTGAAGGGGCAGGCGGTGGTAGTCTGCACCAACCGCGATCAGGGGCTGATCACTCCCATCTATCGCACCTGGCCGCAGCGTTTCGAATGGGGCTACATCCGCGAGATGGAGCACTTCGTAGACTGTATCCTGAAGGGCGCTCGCCCCAAGGTGGGAGGGCAGGAAGGACGCTGGGCGGTCGCCGGCGTGCTGGCGGCTACCAAATCGTTCCTGGAGGAGCGCCCAGTCTACCTGCGGGAGATTCTGGGATAGCGCGGCGTGTCGGAAGCATCACCCGCCCCATGCATAGCAGTTTCGAGGAGAAAAAGCTGATGAAAAATGTGCCGTTCACCTTCGAGGTGTGCATCGCCGAAGCGCTTCTAAGCCACTACAACAATCATATTCAGCGCCGCCTGTCCTCCATGAAGGGACAGTTCCTTGACCAGGCCGCCTACGACGCGCTGCTGGCCAGAGAAGACGTGCTGCTCTACGAGGTGTACGAAATCAAGCGCCCCGAAGTGGCCGGTGAGTTGTTGCACGGTCTGTCCATTGTGCACCCCGGCAAGGTCGGCGATGAGTACTACATGACCAAGGGGCACTTCCACACCGTCCTGGACACCGCCGAGGTGTACTACTGCCTCAAAGGTCAGGGGCTGATGGTGATGGAAACGCCAGAAGGTGAGTGGGCCGTGGAGCCACTGCGCCCCAACACGGTGCTGTATGTGCCTCCGCGTTGGGCGCACCGCTCGGTCAATACCAGTCTCACCGAAGACCTGGTGACGTTCTTCGTCTATCCGGGCCACGCGGGTCACGACTACCGGACAATCGAAACCCAGGGCTTCCGCAAGCTGGTAGTGGAGCGGGACGGTCAACCGCAGATTGTGGACAACCCGCGCTGGTTGTCGCCAGAACAGCGATCCTAGCGCCAGGTGATATCGCTCGCACGGATAGGAGCATAGCATGAGTCAAACAGACTATCGGGTCGTGACCAAAACGGTTCCGACATTCTACTTCGTGGGCGTGACGACGCGGCAGTCGTCCATCATGAAGGTATTCCCCCGCTGGATGGAAGCCATTGGGCGTCCGGAAATTGTCATCGAAGGGATCGATCACCCCATCCATGACAATCCAGAAGCCTATCGGCAAACCGTCACGCAGATCAAGTACGATCCGCTTTCGCTGGGCGCGCTGGTGACCACCCACAAGATAGACTTGCTAGAAGCCGCCCGCGACATGTTCGACGAACTGCATTCATCCGCCCTGCTCACGGGCGAAATATCGAGCATCTCCAAGCGGGATGGTAAGCTATGGGGCCATGCCAAAGACCCGCTGACCGCCGGCCTTAGCCTGGACGCCATCACCGGAGAGGGCTACTTCGGGCGCACCGGCGGGCACGTGTTGTGCTTCGGCGCGGGCGGATCGGGCAAGGCCATCGCCCTGCACCTCATCACCAAACAGAACCGCGCCGACCGCCCCGAACGGTTCATCGTCACCAACCGCTCGGCGGATCGTCTGTACAAGATGCAGGCCATGGTCGAGAGCCTGGACACCGACATTGAATTCGTCTACGTGCAGACGGCTGACCCCCAACGCAACAGCGAACTGATGGAGAGTCTGCCAGACGGCAGCATCGTCATCAATGCCACTGGCATGGGCAAGGATACGCCGGGATCGCCCATCACCGACGAGGCGCTGTTCCCGCGCAACGGCATTGCCTGGGAGATCAATTACCGCGGCGACCTGGACTTCTGGCATCAGGCCATGGCGCAGAAAGAGAGCCGCAACCTCACCGTCGAAGACGGCTGGCTCTACTTCCTGCACGGCTGGACGCAGGTCATCGCCGAAGTGCTGCATATCGAAATGGACGAAGCAACCTTCCAGCGGCTGGCCGAGATCGCCGCAGAACTGCGCCCGCCGTTGGTCTATAAGCCGCGCGGGAAATAGAGGCGCTGCGGACGGCTGCGGCGCAGCATGTGCCTCGCGCGGTCTGCGTGATGACTGCCTGAGTACCCATGAAGGTGACATCCATGTCTAGAAAATACTTAATCGGAGTCGATCTCGGTACCAGCAGCACCAAGTCCGCCCTGTATACGGCGGATGGCACACTGGTCGCGCGCGCGGTTGAGGAAGTGCCGCTCTATTACCCGCGGCCCGGCGTGGTGGAGCAGGAAAACGACGACTTCTACCGCACGGCAGCCAACACCGTGCGCCGCTGCCTCCAGGACAGCGGCATTGATCCGCGCGAAGTCGCCGCCATCGCCTTCGACAGTCAGATGGCGGGCATCGGCACAGTGGACGAGGATTTTAACCCGGCCACCCGCTTCGACTCGTGGCTCGATATGCGCTGTCAGCCCTACATCGAGTACATGGAGCGCGAGCTGGGCGACACCATCACCCGCCTGACTGGCTGCCCGCCCACCTGCGATCATGGCCCCAAGATTCTGTGGTGGAAAGAAGAAAATCCCGACGCCTATGCCCGTATCACCAAATTCGTGACGCCGGCGGGCTATGTGGCGGGCAAGATGGCCGGTCTGCGCGGCGAAGAGGCGTTCATGGATTACACCTTCATCCACTTCTCCGGCCTCAGCGACGCCCGTAACGGTCGCTGGTCGGATGAACTGTGCCAGGCGCTGGGCGTGGACATGGCCAAGCTGCCGCGCATCGTCGAACCCTGGCACATCGTGGGAGAGGTCACCGCAACGGTGGCCGCCGACTTTGGCCTTGCGCCGGGCACCATTGTCGCCGCGGGGTGCGGCGACACAGCGGCCAGTGCTCTGGGCGCGGGAATCGTGCGGCCCGGCATGTTCCTGGACGTGGCAGGCACTGCGGCAGTGTTGGCGAGCTGCACTAGCGTTTTCGTGGCCGATGTCAAACACCGCGCGCTGCTCACCATGCGCTCGGTCGTCCCCGGGCTGTGGCATCCGTTGGCCTACATCGCGGGCGGTGGAATTGCCCTGCGCTGGTTCCGCGATCAGTTCTACAACGTCCTGCATGGCGAGCAGCAGCCAAACGACGACACTCTCTACGAGCGCATGATCGCGCTGGCAGTCACCGTGCCAGCGGGCGCGGAGGGTCTGTTCTTCTCGCCACATTTGGGTGGGCGCATCTGCCCGGCCACGCCGGAGATGCGCGGGGCCTGGTTGGGCTTTTCGTGGGGACACACGCAGGCGCACTTCGCCCGTTCCATTCTGGAGGGCATCGCCTACGAATACGCCTACTACACCAGCATCCTGCGCGAACTGATCTCCGAACTGACCCTGCTCGAAGCCCGCGTAGTGGGCGGTGGAGCAGCCAGCCCCGCCTGGAATCAGATCAAAGCCGATGTGCTGGGCATTCCGTACCAGCCTTTGCGGGGCAGCGAGTTCAGCTCATGGGGGTGCGCCATGATCGCTGGCAAGGCCGCGGGCATCTTCGACGACCTGGCCAGTGTCGCGGACGAGCACGCCGTCCCCGCCGGAGCACGCCTGGAACCGGACGCGGCGACGCATGAACGCTATGTGCCGCTGATCGAGCAATACATTCGCTGGCAGGAAGTGCTCAGCCAGGCATTTCAGCAAATCCCCCCAGGCACACTATGACGAAGGCAAGGGGGTCGTGGCAAGCACGGCCCCCTTTTTTTTGTGCGCGCCTGCCATCAAGAAGGTTATCAGCAATTCGCTTGACGCAGGTTCGCAGAAGGAATTTGGGGCAGGTAAAGTGGCGCGCGTTGGACGCCATCACCCCGCGCCCGGCCCTCTTGCTTATCAGCGCGATTCTGCGATAATTCAGTCGCGGACAGGTACGCTCAGTATCCCTGGTGCTGTCAACTCTGCTGGCCAGGCGTTTTCGGATGGCGACGCGCCCTTGAGACAGGTACAGGAACGTTATGCCTCTTACCTTCACGAACTCCATGAAAGTGGATCACAGCAGTTCCATCCCGTTCTATATTCAGCTCAGGGAAATTCTGGAAGCGCGTATTGCCCAGGGAGAATGGCAGCCGGGGGACCGCTTGCCCTCCGAACAGGAGCTATGCGACTACTACCAGGTCAGCCGTACCGTCGTCCGGCAGACCCTGCTGGAGATGGAGAGCAAGGGGCTGATCGTCAAGCGCAGAGGCAAAGGCTCCTTTGTAGCGCGCCCCAAGATTCACGAGAGCCTCATTCAAAAGCTGACGGGCTTCTACCAGGACATGGTCGAGCGCGGCTTCACGCCGGTCACCAGGGTTCTGCATCACCAGGTCGAGGCGGCTAAGCCCAAAGTCGCTGGTAAGCTGGGACTGGAACCGGGGACACCTGTCTTCAACATCGAGCGCCTGCGCTTTGTCAACGACGAGCCAATCGTTCTGGTGCGCACCTACCTGCCCTACGCGCTCTGCCCAGGGCTGGCGCACATAGACCTGAGCAACCGCTCGCTCTATGCCACGCTGGAGGAAGAGTTCGGGATCGTGCCTGCCTATGGGCGACGCACCATCGAGGCAGTGGCCGCCGACGAGCGCGAAGCCAGTTTGCTCAGCGTCAGCATCGGCGCGCCGCTGATCTACCTGGAAAGCGTCAGCTATCTGCAAGATGGCACGCCCATTGAGTACTTCCAGGCTCTGCACCGCGGCGACCGCTCGCGCTTCGAGGTGAGCCTGGTTCGCGTGCACGAGCCGCACGAGATCAAGATTGTCGTTGGGGAAAATCAGATCGAGCTGCCAGAGAGCGACTGACCAACAGACGCCCCCAAAAGAGAAAGCCCTGGCGCTGTGACTGGCCAGGGCTTGATTATCCGCCCCACAGGTCACGTTTACTTGATGATGTTCAGCGGGATAGTGGACTTCTGCGTCAGCAACAGCACGCTGACGCGGGCGGCCACGGCCTGCGCCAGTGCCTGGAATGCCTGGCCCGCTGGCGAGTCCGGATCGTCGGCCACCACGGGGTGCCCGCTGTCTCCGCCGACGCGCACATTGGCTGCCAGCGGCACCCGTCCCAGGAAAGGCACGCCGCGTTCCTGTGCCAGGCGCTCGCCCCCGCCCTCGCCGAACAATTCACCAGACATGTTTTCGATGACCCCAATGATGGGCACGTTGAGCTTTTCGAACATGGCCAGACCGCGCCGCGCATCGTCCACGGCCACGCTCTGCGGCTGCGTGACGATGATCGCCCCTGTCAGTGGCACCGACTGCGCCAGACTCAGTTGAGCATCACCTGTGCCCGGCGGCAGGTCTACCACCATGTAGTCCAGTTCACCCCAGGCCACGTCCTCGAAGAACTGCCGGATGGCGCTGTGCAACATCGGCCCGCGCCAGATCATGGGTGTGTTGGGATCGGCCAGGAAGCCCATGCTCATCACCTTCAGGCCGAAAACCTCGAAAGGAATCAGCTTCCTGTCCAGCGAGATGGTCGGCTGCGCGAATCCCAACCCTACCATCTTGGGGATGTTGGGGCCGAGGATGTCGGCGTCCATCAGGCCTACCCGCGCCCCACTTCGCGCCAGGGCCACCGCCAGATTGACCGCCACGGTTGTCTTGCCCACGCCGCCCTTGCCACTGCTGACAGCGATGATGCTGCGCAAAGGCAGTTCCATACGCCCGAAAATACGCCCGTCGGTGGGCACGTTGCTCTCCCACTTGATCTCCACATCGCGGATACCATCTACCTGCAGCACCGCTTCCTTGGCCTGCCGATAGATCACATCCTTCAGCGGACACGCGGGCGTCGTCAGCACAATGGTGAAGCGCGCCACCCCGTCGCTCACCGAGACATCGCGCACCATGTTCAGCGAAACCAGGTCGCGGTGCAGTTCCGGCTCGATCACCGTTCCCAGCGCTGCCATCACTCGCTCTTGTAGTTTCGAGTCGCTCACCAGACACCTCTCAGACGATTTCGCACGGCTGAGGTAACGAAGCCATGCGCTCATACCACAGTGCAACAGTGAGATTATAGCGCACTTCCCCGACCATCTCCTTGTCTTCCGGGCGAAGTCCCACCCACAAAGGTTAGAAAACTCAAACGCTTTTCTAACCGGAATGGGGCGATCGTTGGTTGCCAGCAGGGAAAGCGGATGATAAACTTAGAATGCTCCTTAATAGCGCTTTACATTCTTCACATTTTTTGGGCAGGAAGCATCCATGATCGACAGAATCCAATGGCTGGGACATGGTAGCTTTCTCATCCAGGGTCCGCCGTTGATTTACATTAACCCCTGGCGGGTAGCCCGTACTCCTTTTCTCCCAGATGCCATTCTCATCACCAACGATCTCTACGATCATTGCTCGCCTGCTGACGTAGAAAAACTGCGCGGCCCGCAGACGACGATCATCGCCAGTCCGGCAGCTTCGCTTGTGCTGGGCGACGGAGCGCTGCGTCTGCGCTCGTGGCAAAGCGTGAACGTCGGCCCGGCGCGAGTCACCGCCGTGCCCGCCTATACCAGCACCGACTTCTATCCCGCGTCCAAAGGCGGGTTGGGCTTCGTGATCTCGCTGGACTACTACGACATTTACTATGCGGGCCTGACCGATTTCGTGCCGGAACTGAGCAAAATTCACTGCGACGTGGCAATCTTGCCGGTCGCCGCTGGCCCTGGAACGCTCAATCTGGAACGCGCTGTTGAACTGGTGCGGTCGCTGGGGGCGCGCTGGGTGATTCCCAGTCATTGGGGCACCTTCGGCGGCACGTTCATCGAAGTACAGGCCCTGGAACGCGCCTTGCGCGGACTGGCCATCGTGCTGGCTCCGGAACGGGTGCGCTGAGGGAAACGAGTTTTTGCAGAGACCGGCGTTTTGCGTTATTATGGAGATGGTCAAGTAGTCGGGTTCTGGGCAACCAGGATGCCGATGCACTTCTAAAAGAGTATTACTGTACAAAATTGGCGAATAGACGGGATTTGACCACCTCGTCCGTCCACCTGAAGCCAAAGAGACTTTGCTAATTAGTCTCTCATTTGAAATAGACTTTGGCGAGGCGGCCCCTCATTTTTGAGAACCAGGGGTCGCCTCGCGCTTTATCCTACCGGCAGCAGTGTCCGTTGCAGTTCGCCGCGCGCATCGCGGATGGACTCCACGGCCCAGCCGGAGACGCCGTTGAGCGTCTGCACGCGCCACCAGCGGTAGCCCTCTACCACCCGCGGCCCGCCGGTGATGCGCACCCGTGAGCCATTGACCAGCCCCAGCACCACGTCCCCGGCGGGCGTAGCCCGCAGATTGAGCGGATCGCCTTCGCTGGTCTGCACCCGCGCTTCGTCCCCTGCCCTGAAGGTCGGCCCCCAGCGTGGCGCGCCGACGGAGCCAGTCAGCGGAGTGAGGTCGTGCAGCGCGCCATCCTGATCGCGCCAGATCGGCTGACCCCACAATGCCTCCTCAGACTCGTAGGTGATCAGCAGCACCTGCCGGGCGAAATCGTCCCATAGCACCTCCAGCCGTCCACCCGCCGGCAGCCCGCCCATGATCAGCGTCGGCTGCGCCTGACCGCGCGGTAGCAGGTAGACTGTGCGAGGTGCATCCGGCGGCGCGTGAACAAAGGCCAGAGTCCCTTCGGCGAACTGCCGCGCCTGCACCGGCGTATAGCCCGCCCGCGAATCCAGCAGGGGTGTCGCCTGAGCGGTCTCCGGATCAACACTCAACACCGCCCCGCCACCAGTAGCAATCAGTGCCGTGCCGTTGTCGTTCCAGGTCATCGTCAGCATGGCATCGGGGGACTGCGTGGCAGTCCACAGCGGGATCACAGCGCTTGTGGAAATGAGCACCCGGCAGAATCCTGTGCCTGCCGCCGTCTGACACCTGGCCAGAATCTCGTTGCTATCCGGACGCCAACTCAGCGGCCCGGCGAACACGCGCCTTGCCTCCGCACCGTAGACGCTGGGCTGCAGACGCACTGTCAGGCCATCGGCACTGCGCAACCACAGCCCGTCCACCTCGTGAGGGCCGCTGCTGACCTGCGCCGCGTCCGGCGTCTGGACGGTATAGGCCAACCATGCGCCGCTCGGCGACCAGGCCAGCGCTGTGACGCGCGGTTGCCCGCTGCCCGACACCGGCGGTAACAGCAACGGCACTCCGCCGACGATCAGGGTGCCGCCGGGCGTCAGGTAGGCCAGCGTGCCGTCCGGCCCTACGTCGAAGGCGATCACGCCCTCGGCACTGAAAGAGAGTTGCTGCGGGGCAGGCAGCCCGATCTGCAGCCGCCAGACCTGTGCCAGCGCCCCGTCGTTGGACAGGTAATACAACGTGGCTGGCAGCGCCTTCAGCCCTGCGACCGGCAACGCGGCGCTTGCCCCGCCGGTACCTGGCACGATACCTCCACTGCCATCATCCAGCGGCGGCAAGGGGGTTGGGGCCGCGCGGGTGCGCGTTGGCACGGGGGTCGGCGACGGGGGCAGCGGCGTCGGGCTGATCTCCGAGTACGGCGGACTGGTCGGCACGGGAGAGGGTGTGTCTGTATCTGTGGGCGTGGCGCTGGGCGGAACCGGTGATGGCGGCGGTGTGAGCGACTCCAGCGGCACCGACAACGTAGCCGTCACCACCAGCGGTGTAGGAGGCACGCGCTCCTGAGTCAATGTACACGCGCTCAGAGCCATCAATAGCAGCGCTATGATCGAACGGTGAGCCGACATGAGGTGCACTCTCCTGGGCCAGCACACGGCGCAGTATACCATACCGGCGCGGGCAGCGGGCAGAGGCACAGAAAACGCCAGCGCAGTGAACCCGTGGGACTTGCCTGGCTCATAGCCGGAAAAACAAACCGCCCCCACTCTCGCGGGGACGGTATCATACCTGGAGACCGTTTGAAAACCTCACCCCCCGATCCCCTTTCCATGCCCAGGGGGTACGTGCGTGAAAGAGGTTTGGGGTGAGGCAACCCAGCCGATCGGAACTCCTCAATCTGTCTCTCAGGAGCGCAGTCGGGCTGCTCAGGCCGCCTGTGTATCGGGCGTGCGCGCCAGCGTGCCGTCTTCGCGCCAGTGCAGTTGGTGTCCGCCCTCGGTGATGATCTGCGGGCGACCCCGCCCGGTAATGGCGGCGGCGTCCACGATCACCCGCTTGATGATGTCTTTGTGCGAAGGCATCTCAAACATCACGTCGAGCAAAGCGCTCTCCAGAATACTGCGCAGACCCCGCGCGCCAGTTTCGCGCTCGGCGGCCAGGTCCGCGGCGGCATATAGCGCGTCCTCGGTGAAGGTCAGGTCAACGCCGTTCAACGCGAACATCTGCTGGAACTGCTTCACCAGCGCGTTCTTTGGCTCGGTCAACACGCGCACCAGCATGGCCCGGTCGAGCGGATCGACAACGGTGATCACCGGCAGACGCCCCACCAATTCGGGGATCATGCCGTACTTGATCAGGTCTTCAGGCGCGACCTGATGCAACAGATCGCTCTCGGTGACGGTCGAGGCGGAAGCGGCGCGGTCGAACCCCAGCGCCCCCTTGACACCCACCCGCTCGGCGATCACTTCCGGCAGACCATCGAAGGTGCCCCCGCAGATGAACAGGATGTTGCGCGTGTCAATCTGGATGAATTCCTGGTGCGGGTGCTTACGTCCGCCCTGCGGCGGGACGTTGGCGATGGTGCCTTCAATGATCTTGAGCAGGGCCTGCTGCACGCCTTCTCCGCTCACGTCGCGCGTGATCGAGGGGTTGTCGCCGCTCTTGCGACTGGTCTTGTCAATCTCGTCTATGTAGATGATGCCCTTCTCGGCCCGCGCGATGTCGTAGTCTGCCGCCTGGATCAGGCGCAGCAGGATATTCTCGACATCTTCCCCTACGTACCCCGCTTCGGTGAGCGAGGTGGCGTCGGAGATGCAGAACGGCACGTCCAACATCCGCGCCAGGGTCTGGGCCAGCAAGGTCTTGCCACTGCCAGTGGGGCCGATCAGCAGCACATTGCTCTTGTCCAGTTCCACATCGGCGATCGCCCCACCCGCGTTGATGCGCTGGTAGTGGTTGTAGACAGCCACCGAGAGCACGCGCTTGGCCTTGTCCTGCCCAATGACATAGCGATCCAGTTCGGCCTGAATCTCGCGCGGGGCGGGCACACGCTCGACGCGAAAATCCTTGCCGCGGGTATGCTGCTCGTGCAGGATATCGTAGCAAAGCTGCACGCACTCGTCGCAGATGTACACCCCGTCCGGCCCAGGGATGAGCTGATTGACATCCTCAATCGAGCGGCGGCAGAAGGAACACCGTTGCGGTCCGATCAGATAACTCACCGTTGCCCCCTACTTCCCGTCTTTCTTGGCCTTGTCTTCTTTGGCCGGCGGCATCAGAATATCGTCAATCAAGCCGTAGTCCTTGGCCTGTTGAGCGGTCATGTAGAAGTCGCGGTCGGTGTCTTCCTCGATACGGGTGAGCGGCTGCCCCGTGCGCTCGGACAGGATACGGTTCAACAGGTCGCGCTGACGCAGAATCTCGCGAGCCTGGATCTCGATATCCGACGCCTGGCCCCCGCCGCCCGAAGTCCAGGGCTGATGCATGTGAATGGTGGCATTGGGCAGGGCAAAGCGCCGCCCGCGCGTGCCAGCCGCCAGCAACACCGTAGCAAAGGAAGCCGTCATCCCCACGGCTACCGTCATCACCGGCGCGCTGATCTGCCGCATGGTGTCGTAGATCGCCAGACCGGCGTAGATCATGCCGCCGGGGGAATTGATGTACATCTGAATCTCGCGCTCAGGGTCTTCGCGATTCAGGTACAGCAATTGAGCGACCGTCAGGTTGGCAATCTGATCGGTGATCGGCGTGCCCAGGAAGACGATGCGCTCTTTCAGCAACAGCGAATAGATGTCGTAGGCGCGCTCGCCCCGGCCACTGGTTTCGATCACCATCGGGATCAGGCCGTTATACAGGTCATTCATGTCTCACTCCTCGTGCAGTCAAGTCCGGCCACAGACCCCACAGGGCGCGGCCAGGACGGATTATTCCTCGTTTTCCTCAACGACCTCTGGGGTAGATACTTCTTCCTCGCCCTGCTCCGCTGCCTCAGCCGCAGCAAACGTATCTGTGGCCGCTTCTTCATCAGCAACCTCGGCGGGCACCTCTGCCGCAGCCTCTGCGGTTGCTGTTTCGGTCTCCGCTTCCGGCGAAGTCGCCGTCACTTCGCCACGGGCGAGCGCTATCAGGCGCTCAGTCGTGTGCCGGGAAAGCAGGCTGCTGACGATCTGCCCTCGGTTGGCCTCAGAAGCCAGCAGACGGCGGAATACCTCAGCGTGTTCGCCGAACAGCGCAGACTGGCGGTCAATCTCAGCTTCGACCTCTTCGGGCGGGACCGTTATTCCTTCACGGACCGCAAAGGCGCCCAAGACCAGCGCCGCCTTCGAGCGCTCAATGGCCGCCGGACGCAACATCTGGCGCAGCTCATCTTCCGTACGACCAGTAATGGTCAGAAACTCCTTGAGGGTCACCCCCTCCGGACGCAAGCGCTCTTCTTGGAACTCTGCCAGCAGATCGGTGAGCGCGTCCTGGATCATCTCTTCCGGGAGCTGAACGGTCGCCCCCGCTATCAACTGCTCCAGCGCCTGGTTGAAGACCTGGCGTTTTGCTTCATCCTTCTTCATTTCCTCGAGTCTCTTGCGCAGATCCATGCGCAGATCGAGGACCGTCTCGAACTGCCCACGGCTGACCTTCTTGGCCAGTTCGTCGCTCCATTCAGGCACCGTGCGCGCGTTCACCTGACCCACCTTGACCTCGAAGTGCAGGGTCTTGCCAGCCACTTCTTCGTCGTCGAAATCCTCCGGTATGGTGAGGGTGAACTCTTTCTCGTCGCCCGCGCTCATGCCCACGATCTGTGCGGTGAAACCGGGATAGTACTCATCCTCGTTGTCGAAGAGAATCACCTGATGGTCATGTACGTGCTCGACGACAGCGTCGTCCTCCTCGTCCTCTTCGTGCGCCTCCGACGCGGCATCTTCGTCTGTCTGCTGGTCTTGGGCGGATTCTTCGGCAGTCTGTGCCTCTGCTGCCTCTTCGTCCTCACCGACAATTGTCACCACCAGGTGCTCCAGCATCACCGCGTCCCCCACCTGCGCCGGGCGCTCTACGGGTTCAAGCAGGGCCTCATTCTGCCGCATCCATTCCATCAGCCGGTCAACATGCTTGTCGGTCACCACCACCAGCTCTTCTTCGACGCGAATGGACTGATAGTCGCCAAGTTCGACAGTAGGAGCCTTGGGGACAGTGAAAACCAGCGTCTGCCCCTCGTCCCGGATTTCTTCCAGATTCCCCGCTGAATACGGAGCAATGCCGGAAATTTGCAGCGCTTCGCGGTAAACCTCTTGCCCCAAGACTTCGAGCGCTTCTTCCAGGATATATTCGCGCCCGAAGAGATTGAGCACCATCTCGTAGGGAGCCTTGCCCGGACGGAAACCTGGGATACGGCTCTTCTGGCTGATGCGCCGGGCAGCCTGCCGCATGGCCTTTTCCAGCCGTTCCGGTTCGATACTGACAGTCAGGCGGACGGTATGATTTTCGAGGTGTTCAGTTTGGACGTTTACCATGGTGATCCTTCGCTGTCTCGCACTTGGCGATTATACCATCTTGAGTGATCAGCGCCCATACTCGGCGGGGCTTCTTACAGAGGTCTTACACACAAAAACAGGGCGCGTTGCTGTGCGCCCCGCGATGGGGAAGGTGGGACTCGAACCCACACGGAATCGCTCCACATGATCCTAAGTCATGCGCGTCTGCCACTTCCGCCACTTCCCCGCTGGCGTGACCCCATTATAGTGGCAGAAAGACCGCCGGGGAAGGGTAAATCATCACAACGGCATCGGCGGTTCTGCCAGGTCAGCTACAGGTAACCGGAAAGAGAAAACGCTGCCCTGCCCAGGGGTGCTCTCCACTTCCAGGGTCGTTTGCAGACTGGCCGCCAGCAGGTTCGCCAGGGCCAGACCCAAGCCCGCGCCGCGCTGATGGGTGCTGATGCTGTCGTCCACCTTGTAGAAGGGCATGGTGATATGCGCCATTTCTTCCGGTGGAATGCCCTGCCCATAGTCCTCGACGCTCACCAACACCGTGTCCGGCTCCGCCGGCTTAGCCTTAATGATCACCGGTTGATCGGGAGGGCTGTAGCGCAGCGCGTTATCCAGCAGAATCTGCAACAGATGCGCCAGCGCGAACTTGTCGCTGATCACGGGCGGCAACTCCGGCGCGAGGCGCTTGACGATGCGCTCGACCGCTTTCTGCAATTGCCAGTTGCGCTTGAGCTGACGGATGGCGTAATCCGCCGACTCTTCGAAGTTCACCAGATCGAAGGTGATGTGATGCGAATGAGACAACTGACGGATGTTCTGGATCAGGTTCTCCAGCCGGGCGACGGCCTGCGTCGCCATCGCGGCGACCTCCCGGCTGTCTTCCTGGCCATGTTCATGAATGTCGTCGGCCAGCAAGGCCACGGCGGTCTTCACCTGCAGCATCGGGGTGCTCAGTTCGTGCGCCAGGCGTTGCAGAATGGTGCTCTTGATATGCTCGAAACGCGCTGTGGCCAGGTTGAGCTGTGCGTAGCGCTGATCCACCTGCGCCTTCAGGCGCACCAGCATATGCAGGCTGCGTTGCAGATCGCTGGCTTCCGGCCAGTCTTCCCACCATATGTCGGGTTCCAGAGAGGTGTCCTCGCTACCCGTTGTCGGGAGCACCCCGATCAGAATCACCGGCACGAACAGCGTGGCGTCGGACTTGATCAACGTGCAGCACCGCCAGCTTTGCTCCGGCGGCAGACCAGCAATGAGCGCTACACTTGGCAGGGCATGGTGCAACACCTGGCCAGCCAGCGTTTCGGCGGTTGCGTCGAGAACCGAGTAGCCCCCGGCGATCAGTTGCTGGCGCAGGACAACGCCCTCCGGCCCGGCAGCGATCAACAGCACCGTAGCCTCTGTCACTCCGGGCGGTAAGGCAAGCGAAGCCAAGCGAGGCTGCAAATACGACACGCGTATTCCTTAGTCGGTGCAGCGATAAACTTAACAACCACACACCAATTCTATAGCAAGCCGCAGAGCAGCGAAAGCGCGCCCGGTGCGAGATTGGTTTGAGAACGATTCGAGTTGCGCTTCATTGGCAGGCCACACGCCCACAGTTTCAGGGCAACCAGGCCACCTGACGCAATAGATAGTTTTCGATGAAGTCAGCCATATCCTGCGCGTCGGTCCGTGCAAAGCGCAGGAGAGTCACTGTCCGCCCGCTGGCGATCTCTGTGACGTTCAGCAGTGTTTCGCCCTGTTCCACCCCGCCGCCAATCCAGGCGATATAGGCATCGTCTGGCGAGGGACTATAGAGATGAGTCACCTGCCTTCCAAACTGCTGGATGCGGTCGTTGGGATCGTCGGCGTTGCCCAGCGGCCCGGCCACAGGGCGCGGTGTACCGCCCGCCAGTTCCAGCGCCATGATCTGGCGCGACAGGCCGCTCTCGCTCACCTGACCACACGTGCCCACGCCCAGCTTGACAAAGAGCAGGGTGTCGTCGTCCAGCCATTGCGGCGACGAGGCCACCAGGCCCGGCTCCGTCCATATCGTCTCGCTCGACGTTTTCACCCCCTGGGCCGTAGTAAAGGGTACGTCGAGCAGGCCAATATAGGAGTCGAAGCACGTCTCCGGCTCCGCCGGGCCGCTGGCGACGGGCACGCTCACAGCCCGCTTACCGTCGGGAGAAAGCGCCGCTTCGGGTGGCGCGGCGATCTCCGCGGAGGCCTCACTGAGCGAGACAGACTGCCCTGTGACCGGGTCGAAGACCTGTGGTTCGGGCGATGGCGTGTCGCCCCACCACCAGGCCAGCCGGTTATCCGTTGTCCATGCCCAGGCGATCGGATGCTGACTCGAACTGGCGACGTTGTAGAGAGTGCCGTCACCCGTCGCAATCAGGCGCAGCCCCACGGTGATGGTGCCGGTGAGCGTCGCCAGCCAGTTGCCGTCGGGCGAGAGCGCCAGGCCCGTCGGCATCGAGCCAGGGTTGTCCACCACACGGGCTTCACCAGTGATCAGGTCGAACACAGCGAAATCGGGAAACGCCACGAACGCGCCCAGTCGAGCATCGGCGCTGAGCGCAGCAGGGCTGTAGGCGCGGGGAATCGGCAAGGTGGAGATTGTGTCGGTTGCCAGGTCGTATAGCAGAAACTCCCCGCCCTTCAGCACCAGCAGCCTGCCGCTCAGTGCGAAACGCGGCGCAGGAGTGCCAGCCGCGGCGGACGTGAGCGTCTGCCCCGCTGGCGTGTGTGTCGCAGCGACGGTAGGCGTAGCCGTGGGATATTGCCCTGCTGGCTGCAATTTGACGCCCGCCTGTCCCCCATCCCCACAAGCAGACAGTATCACAGCGCACAGCAGAAAGAAGACGAGTAGATGACGGTCCATCGTTGGTGACGCGGGTCTTTTCGCCGCCCCCTATCCTCTGCGTCTGTCCGGCAAACGTGACCACGCCGATTATACCCGTCCTTCTGCACCAGCGCCCAAGCGCAGGGTGCGTGCGGTGCGTGCAAGAGTGACCAAGCAATTTGCCGCAGTTTGCTGCCCCTCTCCCTCGCGACTGCGTCGCGGGGCGAGAGGATTTGCTGTCCCTCGTGCGAGTGCTCCCCTTCGCCCGTGTATAGCCCGCAGCGTGGGCGAAGGGGCCGGGGGATGAGGGCCATCGGGCGCGCCAAAGTCGCTGACAACCTTTGCACACACCTACCCTGCCCCTTTTGTGGCGCACAGCATTATAATCGAACAAGCGCCTGTCAGACCGTGACAGGTCTACAGTCTATCTTACGAAAGGCACATTTGGAGATGACCGCTCTGCCCGCTTATGATCTCGCGGCTGTGCGCCAGGCTTTTCCCATCGCCCAGCGCCTGATCTACGTCAATCACGCCAGCATCTCGCCCATGCCCCTGCCTGCTGTCCAGGCCATGCAGGCCGCCGTCGCACGGCTGGGCGACGATCCCATGTCCTTCTACACCCCCCATTCTGGCTACGGTGATCTGTTCGCCACCTTCGCCCAGGAGATGGCCGCATTGATCAACGCTGCTTCACCTGACGAAATCGTCGGCGTCACGGCGACCTCCAACGGGCTGAACGCTGTCGCTCAGTCCATTGACTGGCAGGCTGGTGACAATATCGTGTTGGCCGATGTCGAATTCCCGTCCAACGTGTATCCCTGGATGGCGTTGCAGGCACGGGGTGTGGAGACGCGGCTGGTGCATACCCCCGACGGCGGCGCATCGGTCGAGGCATTCGCGGAGCACGTGAACGCCCGCACCCGTCTGATCGCCGTCAGCGCCGTGCAATTCTTCACCGGTCACCGCGCCGACCTGGCTGCCCTCGGCGCGTTCTGCCGCGAACGCGGCATCCTGTTCGCGGTAGATGCCATTCAGGCCGCCGGGCACATGCCGATCGACGTGCAGGCAACGGGCATTGACATCCTTGCCAGCGGCGGGCAGAAGTCATTGATGGGGCCGCCCGGTCAGGGCTTTCTCTATGTGCGGCGGACGGTCGCCGAGCGTCTGCGCCCCGCCGAGATCGGGCCGCTCTCAGTAGAAGACTGGCAGCACTGGCTGAAGTACGACCTGACCCCACGCCCGGGGGCGTTGCGCTTCGCCATGGGCACGACCAATCTACCCGGCATGATCGCCCTCATCGAAAGCGTGCGCTTCCTGCGGGACATTGGGCTGGCGCATATTGACACCTGGACGCGCCATCTCTCACAGATCGCCATCGCCGAACTGCAGGCGCGCGGCTACCCTGTGATCACACCGTCCGATCCGGCGTCCCTGGGGCCAATCGTCACCTTCCGCGTGGGCAACTCCGCCGATCCTGCCGCTGCCGAAGCACACGCCAGAGGGTTGCTGGCCCACCTGGCAGCGCACGGGGTGCGCGTCACCAAACACTGGGACGCCCAGGGTCTGCCGCACTTGCGCATCTCAACCCATTGCTATAATACGGAAGACGAAGTGCGCCGGGTTTGCGCCCTTGTGGAGGACTACGATGAGCAGTCGCGTTCCCCAGCCGCCGGTTACCGGACAACTGCGCCGCACTGAATGGGCACCGCCGCCCATCCGCTCGATCCAGGATACGGGGCTGAACATCGGCATCCTGTCCGACCTGGCCATCAAAATCCTGTACTTCGGCGGCTACCTGACTGGCAATCAGATCGCCGATATGATGCACCTGCCCTTCACCAACGTGGTGCAGATCGTCATGGAAGGGCTGAAGCGGGAGAAGTTCGTCGAGGTGCGCGGCGGCAGCGGCCTGGGTGCGGGTTCATTCGAATATGTGATCACGCTCAAAGGGATCGAGAAAGCGCACGAGGCCCTGGCCCGCACGCAATACGCCGGCCCCTGCCCTGTCACCCTGGAGCAGTACGTGGCGGCCATGCGCGCCCAGGCGACCGCCCGCCTGGAAGTGCACCGCGAGCACCTGGTCGAAGCGCTGAAGGGCCTCACCATCAGCGAAGAGATGCTGGGGCGCATCGGCCCCGCCGTCAACTCCGGCAAGGCTATTTTCATGTACGGCCCGCCCGGCAACGGCAAGACCACCATCGCGCAGCGCGTGGGCCGCATGATCCTGGGCAAGCCCATCTGGATACCCTATGCGGTAGATGTAGACGGGCAGGTCATCCGCGTCTTCGACAACATCAACCACGAAGTGATACCGGACAACGAGGAAGAGGAGCGCCGCGCTACAGCTACTGGCGAGCGTCGCGATGCCCGCTGGGTGCGCATCCGCCGTCCGGTGATCATGGTCGGTGGCGAACTGACGCTGGAGACGCTCGACCTGGTCTATGACCCCATCAACAAGTATTACGAAGCGCCCTATCAGATGAAAGCCAACGGGGGCATGTTCCTGATTGACGACTTCGGTCGGCAGCAGGTGCGCCCCCGCGATCTGCTCAACCGCTGGATCGTCCCGCTGGAAAGCCGCGTGGACTTCCTGACGCTCTCCACGGGGCGCAAGATCGAGATTCCTTTCAACGTGCTGATCGTCTTCAGCACCAACATGCCCCCCGCCGACCTGGTGGATGAAGCTTTTCTGCGCCGTATCCCGCACAAGATCGAGGTGGGTGACCCCACCTTCGAGCAATTCCGCGACATCTTCAAGCGCGTGTGCGAGGCGCGCCGCGTGCCCTACGACGAAAAGGGCCTGGCCTATCTGCTGCAGGAGTGGTATATCAAGCAGAACCGCAAGCTACGCGCCGTGCACCCGCGCGACATCATCGAGCAGATCATAGACATTTCGCGCTACCAGAACACGCCGCCCATGCTCACCAAAGAGCTGCTCGACCGCGCGGCTTCCGCCTACTTCGTAGACCTGAGCGCTGAATACTGACCGGTACGCCCGCCGATGGTCGGGCGGGTGCGCTGTCGAATCATCACACATCTGAGGGATGGCCGATGCCGAAGATCGTCACCACCGAACAGATGCGCGCCATCGAGCGCGCCGCCGACGCCAAAGGACACACCTACGCCGAGATGATGGAGCGCGCCGGACGCGCTGTCGCCGAGCGGGTCAAGCAATTGCTGGCGGGGATCGAGCAGCCCCGCGTCGCGGTGATTGTCGGGCCGGGCAACAACGGCGGCGACGGCCTGGTAGCTGCGCGCATCCTGGCCCAGGAAGTGGCAGGCGCTTCAGTGGGCGCGTTCCTGCTCAAAGAGCGCGGCGACGATGATGCGGTCTTCGTCGCCGCGCGCGAGGCGGGCGTTTTCATCGCCGATGCTGCCAATGACAAGGCTGCCGGATATCGGGTGTTGCAGAACCTGGTCGCCAATGCCGACGTGCTCATTGACGCGCTCTTTGGCACTAGCCTGCGCCTGCCGATCAAAGGGGACGCGTCCAAAGTGTTGCAGGCCACGCACAAGGCGATCGCCCTGCGCCGCGCCGACCGCCCCGCGCCGCTCCTCATCACACCCGCGCATCTTGCTGACAGGCCGCGCGACGAAGGCCCGATCATCATCGCCGTAGACTGCCCCAGCGGGCTGGACTGCGACACTGGCGAGCTGGACGCCAACGCCCTGCACGCTCACGAGACGATCACTTTCGCCGCGGCCAAGCCCGGTCTGCTGACCTTCCCTGGCGCAGAGGCTGTCGGCACGCTGCACGTGGCCGACATCGGTCTGCCGCCCCGCCTGCCCGAATTGGAGGAGGTCACCCTGACGCTGGTGGACGCTGCGGAAGTGCGGGCACGCCTGCCGCGGCGTCCGCTGGACAGCCACAAAGGCACTTTCGGCAAGGCGATGGTCGTGGCAGGCAGCCTGAACTACACCGGCGCGGCCTACCTGGCGGCGGCGGCGGCCTATCGCGTCGGCGCGGGCCTGGTGACCGTCGGTGCGCCACAGATCATCGTGCCGACGTTGGCCGGTATGCTGCCCGAAGCCACCTGGTTGCTGCTGCCGCACGACCTGGGCGTGATCAACGACGCTGCCGTCAAGGTGCTGCGCGACGAACTAGAGGGCTATACCGCCCTGTTGCTCGGCCCTGGCTTTGGCCGCGAAGAGGTGACCGGTGAATTCTTGCGCGAACTGCTGCGTCCGGAGGAGGAAATCCGCCACTCACGGGCTATCGGTTTCGTCCCCACGGAACCGCAACTGAACGCACCGCCTCCCCCCACTCCCCTTCCGCCGCTGGTGATAGACGCCGACGGCCTGAACCTGCTGGCGGAGATGGACGACTGGCCGCGCCTGATCCCGCCCGGCACCATCCTCACGCCGCACCCCGGCGAATTCGCGCGGTTGGCTCGCCTGGAGCGCGATCAGGTGCAGGCGAATCGGCTGGCGCTCGCCCAGGCCAAAGCCGCCGAATGGAACTGCGTGCTTGTGCTGAAGGGCGCGTTCACCGTGATCGCCGCCCCTGATGGACGCACAGCAGTCGAACCGTTTGCCACCCCCGCTTTGGCCAGCGCCGGCACAGGCGACGTGCTGGCGGGGGCAATTGTCGGGCTGCTGGCACAGGGGTTGGAACCATTCGATGCGGCGCTGGCCGGAGCCTACCTGCACGGGCTGGCCGGTGTGCTCGCCGCGGAGCTTTGGGACACGACGGCCAGCGTCACCGCCGGAGACGTGTTGGAACTGCTGCCGGAAGCGGTAGCGCTAGCCGAACGAGCCTGATCGCGCGCCTCTAGCCGCGCTGAGTCTCAACTCAGGGCTTCGCTACGGTCTCCTAATCACCGCCGACGGGGAGCTTACCCTTGCGGTTGTAGACGATGCGGCGCGCCTCCGGCGGCATGCGAAAACGCGCCAGGTAGAAGAATATCCCGCCTTTGGTGCGGCGCGTACCGTCCGCCGTGAACATCCCACCCTGGGCGTCGATCGCCAGCGCTTCCTCAGCCAGCGCCATGGCGAAGCGTCCGCCACACATATACACGATCGCTTCGATCTGCCGCAGCGGTTTCGCTTCGGTTTCCTCCAGGAGGGCAGCGATCTCCTGGACGGTCTTGCGCTGACGCGGCGTTATATCCTTATCGAGGTCAGGCAGGTAGTAGCTCACATACAGCCGCTTTCCGGCCAGTTCAGTCCCATTGAGAGCGTTCAGCGCGTGCGTCGCCTGCTTCTCCGTGGCCATTTCCACCACAGCGACCGGCTGCTGCACATGTGGTTCCGTCGAAATCGTCACCGCCGTCACCTCGCCGTGCGCCGCAAACAGCGCCCGCAGGTCGTCGGCGGTGATCGTTTCATCCAGATTGGCCACGAACAACGCAATTGCCATCAGTGCCTTCCCTCGTCGTGTTCCGGGCTTTGCCAGACTGTCCGCCATCGTCGCGCGGCAATCGCCCGCCCCTCAGCCAATGCCTCTTCGACCGATTCGCCCCGCACCCGCTCCAGTTGCTGCTCGACCTGTTCCAGCGGACGGCGGACGGCCTCGCCCACCCGTCGCCGGATGATCAGGCCGCGCTGCACGACTGCTTCGCGCAGAAAGTCTGTACCGCGCGGGGCCAGCCACGCCACCGCCGGAATGCTGATGGCCAGTCCTACGACCAGCCCGGCGAGGAATTCCACTGTCCCTTCGGTGCGCTCCTGCTCTGCCATGCGCTAGCCCTCCTTGGCTGGACGAGCACCAGCGCGTCCCTGCCGCACCGACCGGCGCAGCCGCAACAGTTCGCGCACCACCCCGCCGACGCCTGCCATCAGCGCGCTAGCCTTGATCACCGGCTCGACCAGGTTCTGGCTCATGAACTGCGCCGTCCCACGCACGGTGGTGACTGTCTCATTGGCGTTATCCACGATCGGTTGCAGTTCGTTTTGCAGCAGGTTGACCAGCGCGGCCAGTTGCAGGATGAGCACGATCAGGGCGATGCCCATCAACATGCCCTCCATAGCCAGCACGATGATGAACAGGTCGCGGATAATACCTACCCAGCTTGCCGCGTCATCGGGATCGGCGATGATGGCGACCGCTAGCGCCCCCACCAGCCCGATGATGAAGACGGCCACGATCGCTGCACCGCCCACCAGCGGCCAGAAATACCAGGCACGCCCCTTCTTCTGTGGCGGCGCTTCGCCCTGCGGCGCGGCCAGTTGCGCCGCGCTTTGACCTGGCTTGTTCGCTTGTTCCGGCATGGTCGCCCGCTCCTCACCTGCACCGCAACCGCTTCTCTGGCACATGGACTAGCGCGTGAGCACACGCGCCACCACCAGTGCCAGCCAGGCTCCCACTGTCGCCGACAGCATGTGCAAGGGGCCAAGGTCCAGCAGTGTCACGCCCAACGCCTCGCCAGCGCTGTGCCCCAGCGCGAATCCCAGCCATGACGCCAGCAAGAACAACGCCAACCGCCGCGCGTCCCCTCCGCTGACCAGGTGAAACGCAGCCCCGTAGAGCGTGGCCACAATGACGCTGAACACAAACGACGGGCTTGGCATGGCACCTTGCTGCTGTCGCTCAAGAGCCTGTGGCAGGCCTAGCCCTGCCAACGCGCCTTAGTGTAGCACAGAGTGAGCCAACTCACGAGAGCGGGGTGATTACATCAAATGCACTCAGCGAGGCTGGGGGTGAGGTCAATCACAGCCCAGCAAACGGCTTGGCACAGTTTGCGCGCGCCCGTCCGTAGGCGCTTACCTCACCCCCGCTCGGCGCTGACGCGCCCCCAAGCCGAGCGTAGCGAGGCGGGGGGTGAGGTAAAGCGGCAAGCGGTTTGATGCAATCCCCCTGCTCACGGGAGCGGGTGCTCTTTCAGCCCCGCCGATTGTACGCTACAATTGCTACAATCATGACGTAATGGGGTGCAGCTCCGTTTACTGGAGTCAAGAATCTGAACACGGACGGAAGCCTGTGACGCTGATTGATCAGCGCATTTTGATTGATGCGCCGCCTCAGGTCATCTGGGATTACATCGCCGACCCCGACAAGTTGGTCGAGTGGCACGCCGGTTACAGCAGCATTTCCGTGCTCACCACGCAGCGGACAGGTGTCGGCGTGCGTCGCCGCTGCGCGTTGGTCAGCGGTGGCAAAGACGTGATCGAGCAGATCGTGGCCTGGGTCGAGGGCCTGGGATACGAATACACCATCGTCGAAGGGGGGCCGTACCGCTCCTTCCGCGGGCGTTTTCGGCTGCAACCCGGCCCCGACGGCACCAGCGTACAGTGGACAGTCGAGTATACGCCCAGAGGTCCGCTGGGCTGGCTGCGCGATCGCCTGAGCGGGCAGAAACAACTGACCGCGCTGATGGCTGCCAGCCTGCGTGAACTGCGCCAGCAAATCAACGCGCTGGGCGTGCGCATGGACGTTGCCTATCGCGCTCGCCTGGGCATTCAGGGGCGCTTGAACGCAGCGGAACGCGCCCAGTATCAACGCCGTCACCCTGCGCCGGAGGGCGTCGCACCAGCCACCGCCAACAATGCAGAGCAGGCCGCGTCCCCGTCACCAACCCAGCCTGCGCCCGCAGAACCGACTCCCGTCCGCCACGACGTGGACACCGAGCCGAAACCGCCCGCCGGTCTGCGCGAGGCGCTGACAGCTCAGCAGGAGGCAGCGGAGGCACTCCCGCCGCCCCCACCTCCGGCACGGATCACGCCCCCAGAGCCAGTGCGGCCCGTTGTGTCCACTCTGCCGCAGACGGCCCTGTTGTCGGAGCGGGCAGCCGATCATCAGCGGCCCACGCCGCCACGGGGTATCCCCGCTGTGCGCCCGTCTGCCACAACGGAAGAACCGCCGCCCGCGGCACGCCCGGCGGTCGCCTCCGCAGAAACGGCCACGGCCCGCCCGACCCCTCCGCACGGCGTACCGGCCTCGCCCAGCCAGGACACGACGGCAGACGAACGCCCTACCCTGCCGCCGCCTGTGCCCAAGACCGACACCGGCGAGTTGAGCATCTGGGAAATATTCGGCATTCCGCGCCCTAGCGAGCAGGATCAGGCAGTGCTGCAGGGCCTGATCGAGACGGTAACCGCGCGCCAGGCCAGCCAAAAGCGCCGACAGTGGCTGCGGCGCGGGTTTCGCCGCCCGCCGCGCGTGCGGCTAAGTCATTTTGCCCAGGGATTGCGCGCCCGGCTGACCATGGCGCGCGTCAGAGTCCGCCCATGGCGACAACGGCCATGAAAAGAAAAAACGGCGTTCGTAACGCCGTTCATTGGGGTGGCTGGTGGGATTTGAACCCACGACCTTCTGATCCACAGTCAGACGTGCTAACCCCTGCACCACAGCCACCGCGGTGATGGCAGGATTGTAGCATAGTTACCCCCGGCACGCCAGAGCGAGTTTTGCCCGCCCGTGGCCAATCCGGGCAGAGCACCAGAAAACGCCAGGGCCTTGATCCTGGAGGAACAAGCCATGACTACTCAATCT
Organism: uncultured Anaerolineales bacterium; assembly: GCA_937135955.1. Lineage (GTDB taxonomy): Bacteria > Chloroflexota > Anaerolineae > Aggregatilineales > Aggregatilineaceae > UBA2029. The sequence goes on from CAKZOB010000057.1 coordinate 51,861, forward strand.
ACCTCTCCGGCCCGCGTCGTCTTCATGGGCACGCCCGACTTCGCCGTGCCCACGTTGCGCCTGTTGCTCGAAGCGCCGCGCTTCCGGGTAGTGGGCGTCGTCACTCAGCCCGACCGTCCCGCCGGACGCGGCCAGCAGGTGCAGATGTCGCCGGTCAAGCGGGTGGCCCTGAACGCGGGCGTGCCGGTCATTCAGCCGCTCAAGGCGCACGAACCCACCGCCCTGGAACAACTGCAAGCCTGGGAACCCGACTTCCTGGTCGTGGTAGCCTACGGGCAGATTCTGCGTCCGGCGGTGCTGGCGATTCCCCGCATCGCCCCCATCAACGTGCACGCCTCGCTGTTGCCGCGCTGGCGCGGTGCCGCGCCCATTCAGGCCGCCATCCGCGCCGGCGACCAGTACACCGGCATCACCACCATGATCATGGACGAGGGGCTGGATACTGGCCCGATCCTGCTCCAAGACTCCATCCCCATTGACCCGCGCGAGACCGGCCAGAGCCTGCACGACAAACTCGCGCCGCTGGGCGCATTGTTACTGGTACATTCGCTGGAATGGCTGCTCAACGGCAGCATCGCCCCCCATTCTCAACCGGATAACCCGGCGTTGATCAGCTATGCGCCGCCGCTCAAAAAAGAAGACGGCGCTCTCGATTGGACGACGAGCGCCGCCGCCATAGATCGTCACGTGCGCGCCTACGATCCCTGGCCGGGCACGTTCACCACCTGGAACGGTCGCCGCCTCAAGATTCTGGCGGGCGCCCCGGCTGCCGCAGACCTCGGCCTTTCACCGGGCCAGGTCGCCGAGACGCGCGGCACATCCCTGAGCGACCTGTCGCCGCTGGCCATCGGCACGGGGGAAGGGGTCTACCTGCCCACCCGCCTGCAACTGGAAGGGCGTCAGCCGCTCGACGCCGCCGCTTTCCTGCGCGGCGCGCCGGACTTCCCCGGTAGCACCCTGGGCTGAACGCGCCTGCCCCGCCTACCAGTGCTCCCAGCGCACCACTTCGTCCAGCCTGCGCCGTCCGCCCGCGCGCGGCGGACGCTGCCGCGGGTCGGAGTCTGGGTGCGGGTAGCCGAACGAGATCAGCCAGGGCACATCTTTGTCGGCGGGGATGCCCAGCGCCGCCCGCGCCGCTTCCGGATCGTAGATGGTGCCCATGCACGACCCGATGCCCAGCTCCCACGCGGCCAGGATCATGTTTTGGCTGGCGCGCCCCAGGTCAAAAGGCGTGGTCAAGGTAGGTGGATCGCGCAGATCGTCCACCACCAGCACCACCGCGAAGGCCGCCTCGCCCACATGCGCACACCATGGCCCGCAGGCCGTCAGAGCGCGCAATGTGTCGCGCACTGTGACCACCACGAACGTCCACGGCTGCCGGTTCTTGGCCGAGCCAGCCAGCCGCCCCGCGTTGACCACGTGCACGATGTCTTCCAGGCCCACCGGCTGATCGGCGAACTGTCGCACCGCGCGGTTGCTCTTGATCGCCTCACTCACGTCCATTGCCGGCTTCCTCCAGCACAGGCGGCACAGCCACTCTACCTGCGGCGCGCAGGCGAGCCAGTTCCCTGGTGAAGATGCGACGCAACGTGGCGATGGCCGTGGCATAGGTCGGCTCGACCCCCGTGTAGCTCAGGCTGCCCTCGCCCAGAGTGCGGCCCTTGGTACGCGGGGTATCGCTGGCGTAGTGCAGAAAGCCGATGTCAAAGGGGGCAATATACAGGTTGACGATCTCGTTGACCGGATGGCGTTGTGCCCGCACCATCTCGTACACTGCCGAGAGATACGGCCCAGCCTCCATCTCGACGATCGAGTAGCCCTCGCGGTAGAAAACGTCCATATACTGCGCGTTTTGCAAGAATGTCCCGTGCGCCGTGACCACCTTCTGGTTGTCCAGCACGCTGCTGAGCGTCAGGTAGGGGATGACATCGGACGCGCTGAAGCAGTTGCCGAAAAGATACGAATTCTGGCTGTGTTCGTCGTAGACCACATTGGCGATCATCACGTCGCCCACCCGCGCGTTGAGCGTGGCCGCTTTGCCGATGACGTAGATGCCCTGCATACGCACCACATACTGGCTGATCTTGGCCAACACATGGTAGGCCGCCATCCCCAGCGGGTAGTCAATGTTGAGGATCACCGCGTCGCTCTGACGCAGCAAGGCCATCTCTTCCGGGCTGGCGCATAGCAGGCGCGAGTCCATGCGCTCCGGATCGAGCTTGTTGACCTCGATCACCTGCGCCTCGATGTCGAATCCGTGCACACTGGGCACGCGCGTGATGCCGATCTCGGCTTCGCACTGGCGACGACGCCGGTCTACGTCCGGCTGAGCGGCATAGCGCCGCAGCGCGTAGTAAAGGAAATTGTTCTTGTTGTTCAGTTCGTCGCGCACGCGCACGTAGTCGTATTCAGCGGTCAGTCCGGGATCGCCCGCCTGCTCTACGAATTCGAAGATGCGCGGCTCTTCGCGCAGGGCAAACCCGCTCAACAGATTGGGCACCGCATGGATGTTGCTGGAAATGAAGTAGACCGGGCGATCCGGAAAGCTGATGTGCTGCACGTGCTGGCGCACATTCGCCCACCAGTCGGACGTAGCCCGCTGATAGTTGATATACGTACCCGCCAGCAACTGCACGGCCATCCGCTTGGGGGCGCGCGCGATCTTCTTCAGCGTGGCGACCATGTCTTTGCCCCAGGCATCCTGCAGGCGGCTGAGGTCTTCGGCGGTCATGCCCAGGGCGCGGGCCAGCTCTGACGTGCGGGCCAGCGAGGAATCCGCGCTATAGGCCGCCAGGCTCGCCTGTGCCGTCACCGACTGCAAGATGTCGTGCAGCTTGTTCCACTCGATCTGATAGGCGACCAGCATGGGGATCAGGTCGTCTATGTCCGAACGGCTGGCAATGTAGACAGCCAGGGTATGCTGCCCGTCGAAAGCCATGCGCCGTCGCCGCGCCGGGGCAATCACGCGCTGCCATTTGTCCACGTCCTCAAAGCCGTAATCGTGGAACACGCGATCCGTCTGCCCCATCACCACCAGCTCGACATCGGCCATACAGGGCGGCAGGCGCATCGCTGCGTAGTAGAGCGCCGCCGAGTCCGGCACCGGCTCGCGCGCCCGCGTGTGCAGCGACGAATTCATGGCCAGGTGCGCCTCGACCAGGGCGTCCAGGTGCACCGCC
>CAKZOB010000058.1 GCA_937135955.1 uncultured Anaerolineales bacterium
CGGTTCACCCCCACGCGTGTGGGGAAAACCCCCCCGCCCGCGGGCCTGTCAGGTTCGCGGGCGGTTCACCCCCACGCGTGTGGGGAAAACCCTTCGACCTACAAGGGAATGCGAATAAGTTGGATGCCTTCCAAGTCTACAATCGAACGCCTGGTTTCACCATGCATGCGCATGGTAAAACGCTGTTCGTTGTTAGTTGACCAGATTTGCACCACTCCGCCATCCTTGCACGACTTGCAGCACTTTTCCCACAAGCGGTCGCGCACCATGGCGGAGACGTGTCCCACGAACACGCCAGGATACGGCTCAAGCAGCCAGCGAGTCAGCTCGCCACGTAGTGAAACAGGGACACGCTCCAGAATCATCACAATCATTCGGCTACTTCCTCCACTAGCGACGACCACAACCCTTCCAGCAAGAAGGTTTCATCATCCAGAGCGTCGTCTGAGGCGTCTTCACTGTCTTTGAGGCCCAATAAACCGTCGATGTCGGGTAGGATGCGCCCTAACAGATTTGCCTGACGGAAACGCTCACGGCAGGCCTGGCGCACACGGCTTTCCACCTTCTCCGGAGACTGGCCCACCACTTCAAAAGACACCGGAATGGTGATCTCCGTCTTGTACAGATCGGCGATGTCGTAAACAAAGGAGAGATAGCGGCCAGTGTGGATGAACCCCAAAGTGGGAGAGTAGCCCCCAGAAACGATAGCCACATGGCAGATGCCGTTAAGCAGTGCGTTAGCAGCAGACAACGCACGATTGATCGGATCGGCGTTGTGCCAGTTGGAACGGTCATATTGGCGTCCCTGCCAGGGTACGTTGTAGGTACGGCTGGCTTCGGCATAGGCTTCGCGTACGCGCACTCCTTCTAGCCCGCGAATCTGAGGCAAGGTTAGAGTGGGATCGAGGTCTTGGTTGAAACGCTTGCGATACATGCGCAATACGATCTCCTGGCGCGTTGCAGGGTCACTGACAAGCGCTGCCTGACGCAGGAGCCGGTAGCCCTTGTGGGTCTCGCCTGTTCCCCAGGCGTAGAAGCGCGTCCCATCCTGGCCCACCCAGACAATGCTGCATCCATTCGCTGCCAGAATCTGGACGGCGGGATGAGTGATGCTGGTGCCAGGGCCAAGCATCAGCAGGCAGAGCGAGGCCACTGGCACCAGGATGCGCCCATTCTCATCGAGCACTTCGATGGCATGTTGCTGGCGTTGCACCACTGCGTGTTCAACGTACAGATAACTCAGGCTATCACGCAGTTTGGGGAGGATGTGCAAGTCCCGGTTCATCGTGTCCCGCTTGAGATGGGCAAATCGCAGATCGCCTTGTCTAGCCGATGCGCGCCACGGACAGCAGGCCAAACCCCAAGCCTTTGGCTGAGCCGACACCTCTACTCAGGCTTTGGGCGAAGAGATGCGGGTCAGTCACCTGCAGCATGCCATCGTATTGCACGGCCAACAGGCTAAGCGGTTGCCGCTGACGAGTCCACCCCCGGACGAACCCCATTTTCTGAGTGCGTACCGAGAGCACCTCAAAACCGCCAGCTTGAGCCTTGCGCTGTAGCCAGGCAACCTGATCTTCTTCGCGCAGCAGCCCCAGTCGCTGACCGCGGCGTTCGTCGTTGCGTTCGACTATACGCTTGACAGTCGGATTGGCGCGCAGGCGAAAGACCAATTGTTGCCCGGCACTGAAGATCGGGTCGAACTGTTTGACCCAGGGATTTGGTTCGGAAATTGGCAACAGATAGTCCGGGGGGCTGGTTGCCAGCCAGCCCCAGTCCGGTTTGTAGTGCGACTGTACCAGCACGATAAAAGCCCCGCTCTGCCGCTCGGTTTCCAGGCGGAATAGCACTCGCTCGTCAGCGGGTAACGTGGGCGGGAAAGCATTCATGATCGTGCGGTGCAGTTCATAGAGGTTAGCGCTTTCGCTTTGGGCGCGGCGCGAGCGTGGATTGAGGACCAGACGAGTCAGGTACATGGCTATCCCTCCTCGGCTCTTGCCGGTGCCGGAACGGACTCGACGGACGTGTAGCGAGGTCGGAACGTGCGTTCGGCGAAAGAGACGGGGTGGTCATAGCTTAGGAGCGGACCGTTAGGATCGTCGTACACAACGCGCAGGCGGGCGGGTGGATCGTCGGTATGACCCAGCCAGGGGTAGGTGCGCAGGGCGTCCATCAGGCTTTCGCCGTAACGCAGACCATCGGGCAACCACACCGGCTCGCTGGGAACAAAGGCTTTTCGTCCCAGGTAGAGCAACCAAACTGGATGCTGCAAGGCATGAAACAAGTCTTGCAGCAGGGACACCTCGCCGCTCAGGCCGACCAGAAAAACAGCGTCGGCCAGGTAGTAGCGCGTGGTAACAATGGGATTCTTGCGTTCGATCTTGCCACTGACCTTGTAGTAGCCGTCTTTGCCCGCCGTGTGAAAGTCGCGTTGCAGCGTGCCCTGGCAATCTACGCGCACCCCCATCTGCAATGCCGCCAGGTCGTCGAGCGAGTCATGGCGTGGGCGTCCCAGGGCAGCACACAACAGGCCGATCACCCCGCTTTTGGATGGCTCGTAGCCTGTCTCGCGGACATCGAACTTACTGTGAGTGCCCCACGACTGCATGGGGCCGCTCAGGCGCAAGAGTAGTGTCGTCATGGGCCGCCTCCTACGCCAGAGGCGCGATCAGGGCCTTAACCCATTCTTCCAGGTTGGGCTTGAGATGGGAACCCAGATGCATCAGCGCCACCTCTGGTTCGAGATTCAGCGCTGCAACAGCCCTGAAATTTTGTGGAAAAGCTCCCGTCAGTTGGGCCCAATAGGTATCCAGCGCTTCGATAGACGGACGGATGTAACCTGAATCGCGGAAGGCGCTCACTGGGCGTTCGAAGGCATTGGCCAGCGACCAGCTCATACCGTCGTCGCGCACGACACCCAGCAGAAAACTCGGCGGATTTTGCGCGGCGAACGAGTTCTGTTTGCCAGTGGGGATAGCCACAATCGCTGCGCGCAAGAAGCCTTCGACAGTGCGGCGGGCCAGGTCGCGGTCGCCATTCAGGTTTTTGACCAATTGTTCCCAGTCAATGCGGGCGTAGCGGTAGAAAGTAGCGCTGTTGAAGCCGGTATAGCCCATCATGCCTGCGCCGGTCTCGCTGCGTTCCTGAAGGTCGTCCACCGCCGTGAAAAAGTCCATATCCATGCTGATGCGGTGCGTGGAAATGGCATGGGCCACCTGACAGGCGGCGTCAAGGCTAAGTTCTGGCTTGTCGGCGAGCATACGGCCAAACAGTGCGATATCCGGGGCGCTGGTACGCTCCTTTGTCTCCTTGATCAACTGTTTGACAAGATCATTGAGCGCCTCCTTGACTTGCTTCTCAGTACCAGAGGTCAGAGCAGGCCACCGGTCGATAAGCGCCTGAGTGAAACGTTCGATCTCTTGGCGGCTGAGGTAGAGCAGCACGCTGGTGCGATCCTTCTGGGTGCTGTCCATTTTGCCCGCATAGGCCTCCGCAAAAGCCTGGGCAACCTGTTCGGCCTGAGCCACGTCCTGGCCACGCTTCTGAAGTTCTTCGCTTAGCAGACGCGTCACCCAGCGTGTGCGGATGCCGGTGTCTACGCCGGTAACCAGGGCGAAGATGGGCGCGGTGCGGATGGCACGCTTGAGGCATTGGGAGGAGATCCGCGCCCGCCGGACACCACCGAACTCGGTGTCTTTGGGGTTGTTGGTGTCATCACGATTGAGATTGGCCGGAGCGAAGTTCTGGATCATGTGCAGTTCGACAAACATGGTGAGACCTCCTGAAGAGATGAGCTAGAAAGCTTCAACGCGATCATTTTGGGCTTGAACGATTTCCTGCTCGGAGGCAACGGAGGGCTGCCGCCAGAATTCGGCGGCCCATTGCCGGAGTACCCAGGTCCGAGCATCTGGGTTGCTCCAACTCAATACGTCGTACATCAGCCGGTGCCAGTTGACAGGCTTCTCATGCGACTTGAGCAGGCTGATCGCCTGGCGCAGTTGAAAGGCAAGGTCGTCGGGGTGGGCGGCCATCAACGCAATAAAACGCCGCTCAATGGTTGGCCTGTCGGGGGTCTGGCGCTGAAGATCGGCGAAGTGCGTGCCCATGTTGCCCTGCATTGTGGACTGGGGATGAAGGCCGTACAGGGACGCGATCATGTAGTGGGTCTCTTCCTGCCAGCGGGTGACTTCTGAACCGAGGAAGGGGACGACGTAAGGGAACATGGCTGGGGCAGCGCCGGGTGGTTGTCCCAGTCCTCTACGTAGAGCAGCCAGCATGGCCCGATCTTCGCTTCTTTGCTGCAGATAGGTGACGAACGGATGTTCCTTTGTTTCGGTCATCGTGCGACCCTCCTTGTATGGACGTCATTCCAATAGGCTTTTTAGTCTGCCGAATAATCGGCGGCGTGCTTCGACAGCTCCCTTCATTGTTTCAGGGGTTGTCCCAACGGTCTCTACGGTGCGCTCCAGAGCCTGGATGGCCAGTTTGCGCAGGTTCTGCTTCCACTGGTCGAGCGCCGCGTCTGGGCCCTCAGGTAGATGGTCTACTAGCTCCCAGAAGAGCGGTTCCAGGTTTTGCCAGTAAGGGCGTGTTCCACCCCAGTGATTGACCAGGGGCCGAATATCCTGCTCACGGTCGGGTTTGCGGGCACCTTCTTGATCCGAAGAGGGTGCGAGCACGAATTGAGCCAACACTTCCAGCGCCCAACTAAGTGCTTGGGCCACATCCTCGGCCAGTGTGATGGCCTGCTCCAACACGCCGACCAGTTCCCGGCGCTTCAGATAGACCAAAGGAAGAGGGAAGCGCTCGTGACGGTAGAAGTAGATTTTGGCCTGCTCGTTGCTCATACCCAGCGCCATGTAGCGCAGGCGCTCCTCGATAGCTAGCCAGCTTTCGTCCACCAGGTTGGCCAGCCAATTAAGAGAGGTCGGTGGATGGTGCTGAGAGTCACTCAAAGCCATAAAAGTGTGCAGGCTTCGCCAGAGCGCTCGCTCTTCAGAAAAACGCAGGAACAGCTTGCCTCTCTTCGGGTCGGCTCGGTACGATTTCATGGGGTCGAGCTGATTGACGCTCAGGCGCAGCCCTGGCGCGATGGTCATATAGCGAACCTGTATACCCATAGGGCTTTCTTCGGGCATCAGCTTCACCCGCACATTGGGCCAGGTGAGATAGTCCAGATAGCCGAGAGGATATTCACGCTCAGGAAGAAAAGGGTCATCTGCTTCCCACACAGGGCGATCCTGAGAAGTGGATTTGACGAGGCCTTCATTTTCAGGATAGCGAATCAGGTTAAGCGCCAGGGTCTGGAACAAGTTTTCTCCTTGAGCGAGAAACACCACGCCTCGTGTCCAGGGCGCATCGGTGAACTTTTCATCAAGCCCGCTCAATCCCGCGATATGAAAAGTTTGGGAGGCCAGTAGAGCACGAGCTGCTTCAGCAGCTGACAGGGCTATGGCTTGTTCGTCGGTCTCGTGACCGAAAAGCGTTGGGTTATTGCCGGAGGAGTAGATAAGGTGAAGTATTGACTTGGGCTTCACCCGATCATCTGGGGCCTGAAAGAAGGGGTGTTTGGGATGAAACAGGTCGAAGCGCTCACGCCATTTTTCGAAGTAGCTCTTCAGATGCGTTTCCGGCCAGCGACCAGCGCGCCACAGTTCCCCCCAGGCAGTGTGATTAGTGGGGCCAAACACGCGGTGTAGCACAGCCAGTGCCAGGCGATGAAGAGAAGCTACGATTAGAGGAGAAGGATCGGCGATTTCGCGCAATTCATGCGCTTTGATCAATGTATCCATCAAGCCCAGTTCGACCGGATCGCCCTTTAAGGTGACGCAGGGTATCCAGGGCGAATCAACAAGATTGAATGAAGCTGTCATTTCTTGATCACCTCCAGTCCCAATTGCCGCGTCAAACGCAGCGTATATGGAGTGCCCGATACTTCAAAGATTCCGTGCGAAAAAACAGCCAGACGATGGTGCCGGAGCAAGGGCGATTTGCTCCAGTTCGCTGGTGGAAGTTGTTGAGCGAGGGCTATACGCACTGGGCGATGTTGGATCGTTACAGAGAGTTGTAGGAGCTGGCGCTCAATCTCTGGAGTGAGAGGCGCGTCAAGATCTACAAGCCAATTTCCTTCAGGATCGAGGGCGATACCCCGCGGGGTGCTATGTAGACAAACCAGTGAAATTCCTGGCTCGGCCAGACGAGTCAACGCCTGAAACGCCTCATGAATCTCTGGAGCCTCCTCTTCGAGCATTTCGTTGGGCTGATTGAGCAGGTCTTCCTCATTGGGCATCTGAACAACGCGCATCATCGCCTGATGGATTTCCTCTGCGCGACTCTTTTGCATGTCGGCGAAGGCGGTGTTCAAAGCCTTGGCCAGTTGTTCAGGAAGGGCCTTGAACCACCCTTGTTCCCCGTAGACAGCTTCGATCAACTGGCTGGTGTCATCTGGTAGCACGATCTCCTGCTGCTTTTCCAGGACAAGGGTAGAAGCCAGCAGGGTATAGCGATCGTAGACGTATTCGTCTTCTCCAAAGGTGGGAATGCCATCCTGCCATGCAGGAGTTGTTAGCACCAAACGGGGAGCAGCTAGCGCTCCGGGACGATGACGGTTTGGATGACGGTGCAACCTTCCTGCTCGTTGAAGGACCAGGTCTATAGGAGCCGGGTCGGTAATCAAGAGATCAAAGTCGAGGTCAAGGCTCTGCTCAACAATTTGTGTGGCCACCAAAACAGCCCGACCAGGGCGTTCGCCTTGCTTGCCAAAGAGGCTCAGAACATGTTGCTCCTTATCTTGCCGCCAAGCATGAGGAAAGCGGCTGTGCAGAAGCAGTAACTCATCGGAGTGTAGGAATCCGGCCCGCTCAATGGCCATAAAGACTTCCTGTGCTCGCCTCACTGTATTGCATATCACGACAGAGCAACCACCTTCGCCAAGTTCTTGGGCCAGGAAGTTGGCAATCTCGTCGGGGCTGTGGTCAACCCATTCCAGAGTGATCTTTCTGGAGCTTGGTAAGGGTAAGCTGATAGTCTGTACCGCATGTCCAGAACACAAGGTTAGCCGAGGGTAGGGGGCGCTGGGAAATTCTTCCAACTGGGACGTGTGTCCGGTATAGCCCTCTATCACCTTACGGCGTGTTTCATTGGGCAACGTAGCCGAGAGCAAGATCACCGAAGTGCCCAATTGTTTCAACCAGCTCAACAAACGCAGAAAAAGCTCCGACATGTAGGTATCGTAGGCATGTACCTCGTCGAAGATAACGACTTTGTGACTAAGACCGAACAGCCGTACAAAAAAGTGTTTGGTGAGCAGCACGCTGAGCAATGCCTGATCCACCGTGCCAACAGCGAAAGGAGCGAGCAAACCACGCTTGCGGTGAGAAGCGAACCACTCGCTGACCGCTACCGTCTCCTGCTCATCCTGGGCGATGCTGGTGAGGCGATGCTGCAAGGCTGGAAGAACCTGCTGAGCCTGTGCGTGAAGCAAATATAAGTTGACCATCTCATCCTGGAAGCATTGTTTGAGAAAGCGAGCCACGCGCTCGTACATCTGATTACTGGTTGCCTGAGAAGGCATCGCCACATACAACCCACGTTCTTGCCCACGCCGAAGCCAGCGGTCAGCCAGATAGAGTGCTGCCTCCGTTTTGCCAACACCGGTGGGAGCTTCAAGGATGACAAGAGCTGGCAACTCGTAAGTATCGGCCAACTTGATGACTGCGCTCTGGACTTCATTTGGCTGCAGGGTAGGAAACAACTTGTCAAATGACAGCTCTTGGCACTTGTCGTGCCAATCCAACCAACCAAGTTGCTTAAGCGCTGTTTCAGCTTGTTGAAACGACCGCTGGGCATAGTCCTGCAGATCGTCCAATTGTTCTTCATATGGGAAATATTTCTCCATCGAGCCGATCCAGTCAGCTACGGAGATCAAGCCAGAGAGCCATGTTATCAGCGAGTTCTCTTCGCTCTGAGGCAGGGTGTCTTCAGACAAATCGGGCGGAACAACAACTTGGCGCAACGCCTCTACCAGATCCGACCTGGCTTGATCCCATCTTTGGTTGCCCAGATTTGCCTCGCTGAAGTAGGATGCAGACTGTAAATCTTTGGGCAGTGGCCAGGTGCCGTGATGCCCTCCTATGGCTCGTGCCAGCTTTCTAACAAAACGGGGACTTTGCCGATTAAGTAAAGTTGGCAGTACATAGGCCGCGATTAAGCCGTGAGGAACGTCATGGGCCGGGCGGGACATGTTTGCCAGGCCAGCTTGGTCAAGAAAGCTGGCAGTTACAGAGGACTTGGTCTGGAACGCGGGGCTTGCTTTGCCAATATCGTGCAACCCAGCCCAGAATGCTATCAAGCGCCCAGCCGCCTCCTCGTCTAAATGCAACCATTGGGATATCTGTGCCCGCATACCTGCACCCAGGGCCTGTTGCCAGAGAGCCCATGCTACCGCTGCAACATCGATCAGATGATAGACAAGCAAATGGTATTTACCGGTCTTGGCATCAGCCTTGGCCCACAGAGCGGCAAGAGAGGAAGAGGTTGATAGGGGAGCAATGTGATAGAGCATGGCAAGACGGCGAGACTCTCTAGCCATGATATGGCGCAATGAAGAGGGTTCGAGTACCTCGCAAGAAGAACCCCATCCACGTATCCAGGGGATTAGATCGGTGAAATCGGCGATGTGAATGGTCATATACAAGAATCCGGGGTGTTCGGGGTCTGTGTATAGTTCCTGCGAGGGGTGCCACTGTGTTTCCTGCACGCGGCGGGCTACATCGGGGTGAAAGCGCAGGACAACGCGCGT
>CAKZOB010000059.1 GCA_937135955.1 uncultured Anaerolineales bacterium
GCTCGAGCGCCGCGGCGCGCGCGCCGGCCTGCTGATCACGGCCGGCTTCCGCGACGTGCTCGAGATCGCGCGCCAGGTCCGCCACGACCTCTACGACCTGCAGACCACCAAGCCCGCGCCGCTGATCCCGCGCGAGCACCGCTTCACCATCGACGAGCGCATCGATGCCGGAGGTCAAGTGCTGCGGTCGATCAAGGAGGACGAGGTGGAAGCGCTTGCGGAGAAGATCACCGCGGCGGGCTATGAGAGTGTAGCGGTCGGGTTGATCCATGCCTATGCCAATGACGCGCATGAGCGCCTGTGTCTCTGGCAGGGGACGGTCGAAGTGTAGCGTCTTGTAGTGAATGGGGAATGTCCATTCGGCCTGATCGAAGGGCGCTGGCCGGAAGAAGTGCCGGGCGTAATTGGTGACCGTGAACGGCCCTTTGAACCATCCCTCGTTGAGGCGCGTACCGTCGGCGTCTATGGCCTTGATAAAGTGCCAGGTGTAGCCCAGTTCGTTGCGCAGGGCGTCATCTTCGCACAGCCGGCGGCTCAGGTACTCGATGGTCATTGTGCCGATCGGCTCGTTGGGGTGCGGCGCGCCAAACACAAACGCCTGAGCCGGACCTCCCGCAATGGTCAACAGCTCGATAGGATCGCCTCGACGGGTCTGCCCGATCACTTTCAGACTCGCCAGGGTGGGGAACTCTTCTACCAGCCGGTGCGTGGAAGCTGTAAGCTCATCTACTGTGAGAAAGACCTGATAATCCGGAATATCGGCGGCGATCTGCTGAAGATCCAACTCTTGTCACTCCTCACTGCAAACAGGGTAGCTGCCCATCATTTTAACGAACCCAGCCAATCCTTGTAAGCACCTTTCTTGGTGAGTTGGCACTAGAAAGATAGAACGAGACCCTGTCTCGCTCCATCTCGCTTTGTCTGGCGAATTGTGACTTTGTCCCGTTTACTGGGCAGACATTGATTTCGTCCGGCATACTGCTGCTCGAAAGCAGCAGGGCTGATATAGCCTGAGGGCAAGTGCAGCCGTAGCGATTGTGCCAGACTTAAGATACTCGTGGCTGGCTTGGCGGGCCTCGACCCGCGCGGAGAAGGGCACGCTGGTGGGGCAGCCTGGCTACCTGGACAGCCAGGCGAAGCGGGTGGCGCTTGAACAAGTCGGTCTGCGCGACATCATCTGCGTCTTTGGTCTGTAACGACCCGTTGCAGCGACGCGGTCAGCTACCGTCCCTATATCCTGAACGCGTGCGGCCCAAAGGACATGGGATAACCTGCCATCAGAGGTGCGCCAGGCGGCTCAGAAAGCGATCTCCTCAATGCTGCGCGATACAGGATCGTAGGCGCAGAAAGGCTCTTCTGCCAGGTAGTCCCCCGTGACACCATAGGCCCGTGCCCGACACCCGCTGCACAGCGCCTTGAACTGGCATATACCGCACTTGCCAGTCAGCAACTCAGGATCGCGCAATTCAGCGAAGAGGGGGCTATCCTGCCATATTTCTGCAAAATGCTGCTGGCGGATATTCCCGGCAGAAACCGGTAGATAGCCGCAGGGGAAAACCTCTCCGCGATGCGAGACAAAGCACACTCCCGTCCCTGCCAGGCAGCCTTTGGTGGCCGCGTGCAGTCGCCCCCCTGGGTGCCCGTGAAGCTGACGGTGATGGCTGGCGGGCAGGTCGCGCTGTACGCCGTTGCGCTGATCCCGCGCCCGGCGCTGACGCATCACCCGAAAGTAGTGTGGCGCACAGGTGGCCTTCAATTGCAGCGTCGGTTCGGCCTGTTCCACATCATACAGCCAGTTGAGGATGCGCTCGTATTCCTGCGCGTTGACCATCTGCTCGGCAGCGATCTCGACCCCACAGCCTACGGGTACTAACAGGAACAAGTGGAGCGCCACAGCTCCCAGCTCTTTGGCCAGGGCTAGGATCGCTTCCAGTTGTGCTTGATTATGCTTGGCGACGGTAGTGTTGATCTGCACCGGAACATCTGCCGCACGTAGCGCCTGTACGCCGCGCACCGCCGCCGCGAACGCACCTGGCAGCGCACGGAAGGCGTCGTGCGTGGCCGCGTCTGCGCCGTCGAAAGAGATGCTCACCCGTTGCACGCCGCTGTCCCTGATGCGACCTGCAACCGTGTCATCAATGAGCGTGCCGTTGGTCGCCAGCGCCACGGGCAAACCTTGCCCGGAGGCGTACTGCGCGATATCGAGAATGTCCGGGCGCATGAGCGGCTCACCCCCCGATAGCACCAGCACTGGCGATCCGACCTCTACAAGCTGATCCACCAGGTCTCTGGCTTCGGTGGTGGAGAGATCGAAGGGCGTCAACTGATCGGCGACTTCGATGCGGCGACAGTGAATGCAGCGCAGGTTGCACCCCGCGGTCGTTTCCCAGAAGACCAGGCGTGGCGGCGGGTAGCTCATGGGCAACTCCTTGAATTATATGCAAAACTATGCAAAAATGATGGCGCATTCAGTAGATACTTAAACGTCCATTGATGCAAGTGCTTTTCATCACTAGATTTTGGTGATTTTATTGCAGGTTTTATCGAATTCGCGATGCTAGAATATCGGTCGTTTTATTTTTAGTGAGGTTTAGTTAGTTTCGCTGGCAAAGAAAAGAGCAGCCGATGGACTCTCCAGACCACGAATGGCTTTCGCTCTCGCAGGCCGCGCAGCTACTGGGTGTACATCCCACCACGCTGCGCCGCTGGGCCGACCAAGGCGAGATCCCCGTGCGGGTGACGCCCGGCGGGCACCGCCGCTTCCGGCGCACCGAAGTGTTAGCCCTGCTGCAAGACAGGGTGAGCGTCGTCCGTCAACAGCAGACAACAGGGCGTGTGCTGGCCGATTATGCGCTGTTGGCTGCCCGGCAGCGCCTGAATCAGTACCCGCCGCCCGCTTGGGTCTCCGCCTTCGACGAAGAGAGCCGCGCCGAGAAGCGCGAACTGGGCCGTCGCCTGATGGGCCTGGTCATGCAGCACATTTCCGCCCCCGATGACGATCAACATCTGCTCATCGAGGCGCGCAGCATTGCCGCCCGCTATGCGCTGAACTGCGTGGAAGCCGGCCTATCGGCGGCGCAGGGGTTGGAGGTCACGGCCTTTTTCCGCGACACGATCACCGAGGTGGCGTTGCAAATGCCGCAGCTCGTGCATCTGGACAATCAGGCCCAAATGCGGCTGCTGCGTAAGCTCAATCAGGTATTCAACGTCATTCAGATCAGCTTTGTCGAGTACTACGAAGAGCTTGTTCAGGATCGCCATTCATAGGGGATGAGATGTTTCATTGCCGAAGCATCAGCCATCACCATGCCCCGCTCGCTCTGCGTGAGCACCTCAGCCTGACCGCCACCCAACAGACAGAGTGGTTGACGGAGCACCGCGGCAAACAGGTCGTGATTCTGGCGACGTGCAACCGCTTGGAACTGTACGCGCATCTGCCCACTGCTGACGCGATGGACGCCATGTGGGCAGATTTGCTGCAGAAGCGACGGGTGATGGCAGTAGAGGTGAGCAACTGCACTGTGGCGCTGTCTGGCCTCGCTGCGGCCCGTCATCTCTTCCGTGTAAGCTGCGGTCTGGAGTCTATGGCACTGGGCGAGCCACAAATCCTGGGGCAGGTCACCCGCGCCTACGAACAGGCGCTGGCCTGCCAGGCGGTGGATGCAGAGCTATCGCTGCTGTTTCGGGCGGCGATTCACGCGGCCAAGCGCGCGCGGTCTGAGACGGCCATTGGCGCGGGGGCAGCTTCGGTGAGTTCGCTGGCCATCACCAGGGCAGAGCAGGTCAGCGGGCCGCTGGCCGAGCGCGCGATCGGCATTCTGGGCGCGGGCGAGATGGCCGATGCGCTGGTCAAAGCCCTGCTACAACGACGCGCACAACATATCACCATTGTCAGTCGCACTTTCGCCAACGCCAGAGACCTGGCCGAGCGATGGGGCGTGCACGCTCGCCCCATCACCGAACTGCATCACATGCTCAGCGCTGCCGACGTGCTGTTCACCACCTCCAGCGCGCCGTTCACATTGCTGGCTGCTGAGGACATTGCCCCCGTCATGCGTGAACGGCCTGGGCGGCCTCTGTGCATCGTGGACATAGCCGTCCCCCGTGACGTTGATCCCGGAGTTGTCAGCGTTCCCGGCGTGCAGCTCTACGATCTGGACGATCTGCAACACGTCGTCGAGGAGACGTTGGAGGAGCGCCGCTCTAATGTGCCGCTGGTCGAGGACATTATTGAGCAGGAACTGACCCTTTTCTGGGCGAACTACCAGGCGCGTGCAGTGGCCCCCACCATCCAGCTTTTGCGTCAGCAGGCCGAACGGCTGCGCCAGCACGAACTGGCCTGGGCCTACAATCGCCTGCCTGCTCACAGTGAACGGGAACGCGCCCTGCTCGAACAGTTCAGCCATCGTTTGATGAACAAGATGCTGCATCAGCTCACCCGCAATCTGAAAGCCAAAGCCGCTCAGGAAGACAGCGCCTGGATAGCTGCCATGGCCCGCGACCTGTTCGGCCTGGGAGACCTGAACCAATGACCGTGCTTCGTATCGGGACGCGCCGCAGTCAGCTTGCTCTGTGGCAGGCTCATCATGTACGCGACCTGCTGTTGCAGAGCGCGCCCGATCTCAACGTCGAGATCGTCTACCTGACCACAGCGGGGGATCGTGTGCTGGACAGGCCCTTGCCGGAAATCGGCGGCAAGGGGTTGTTCACCCAGGAACTGGAAGAAGCCCTGCTTCAGGGCACCATTGACCTGGCCGTGCACAGCCTCAAAGACCTGCCGACTGAGCTTGCGCCGGAATTTGTGCTGGCGGCAATTCTGCGGCGAGCCAATCCCCTCGACGCGCTGATCAGCCGCGCCGGATACAGGCTGGACACCCTGCCTGCCAGTGCAGTGGTAGGGACGAGCAGTCTGCGGCGGCGCGCCCAACTGCTCGCCTATCGCCCGGACTTGCAAACCCTCGACCTGCGCGGCAACGTGGATACGCGCCTGCGCAAGGCACTCGACGCCAGCGGCCCCTACGATGCTATCGTCCTGGCCGTGGCCGGGCTAGAACGGCTGGAGCGTCTGAGCGTTGCCAGCCAGATTTTGCCCGCGGCGATCATGTTGCCCGCCCCAGCCCAAGGCGCGGTCGCTGTGCAGTGCCGCGCCGACGATGAGCATGTCCGTGCTTTACTGGCTCCCCTCAATGATCCGGTCACCTGGGCGGCAGTCAACGCGGAACGCGCGTTTCTGAGCCGCCTCGATGCTGGTTGCCGGTTGCCTGTCTCGGCACTGGCGACTGTCCAGGACGACCTTGTCGCGCTCACCGGGCGTGTCAATGCGCTGGACGGCTCACAAACCATCACCGTGCAGGGGCAGGCTCCCGTGAGCGCAGCGCTCGATCTGGGGGCGCGCCTGGCCGCCGAAGCGCTGGCACAGGGAGCAGCCGCCTTGCTGGAAAACCTCCGCCGGAGTTTGCCCGCATGACCAACCATCCGCTGGCAGGTAAGCGCGTGGTGATCACCCGTCCGCCACACCAGGCTGCTCCCTTCGCTGAACGACTGCGCGCCCTGGGGGCCGAACCGGTGATCGTCCCTCTGGTGATGATTCGCCCGCCTGCCGACCCCGTTCCGCTGGAAGCCGCCCTGTGCGATCTGGAGCGGTTCGACTGGGTGATCTTCACCAGCGCCAATGCTGTAGAAGCCGTGTGCGACAGGCTCGACGAGCTGAGCCAGAGAGGGGTAGTCCCTCGGTGGCCGCAGATTGCTGTCATCGGCCCGGCAACTGGCAAAGCCTTGCAACAATACGGCCTGTCACCCGTGTTGATGCCTGCCACGCATGTAGCCGAAGCGCTTTTCGAGGCGCTGCGCCAGCATACCGCGCTGGTAGGGGCGCGCGTCTTCCTGCCGCAGGCCGACCGCGCCCGACCTGTCCTGGCCGATCTACTGCGCGCGGCAGGCGCAGAGGTATGCGCAGTAGTGGCCTACGAGACGGTCTCTGCGCAGAGTGGGGCGCTACTCTGGCCAGACAGCGTGGACGCCGTCACTTTCACCAGTGCCTCGGCAGTGCAGAGTTTCGTCGCCCTGTTCGACGATCCCGCGCAGACGCTGGGCCAGGCCATGGTCGCCTGCATCGGCCCGGTGACGGCTCAGGCGGCGCGCGCGCTAGGGTTGCCGGTGCACGCTGTCGCTCAGTCGCACACTATAGATGGCTTGATCGCGGCTTTGACCGCGCTGTTCGATGGGGAGAGCGCTTCATGACCTTTCCGACTGTACGACTGCGCCGGTTGCGCACTTCGCCCACCCTGCGCGCCATGGTGCGCGAGACAACACTCAGCCCGGCGCATCTGATCTATCCCCTGTTTGTCGTGCATGGGCACAATGTCCGCGAGGAAATCGGCTCAATGCCGGGGGTTTTTCACCTGTCGGTGGATCAACTACCGCGCGAGATTGATGAGATCGCGGCGCTGCATATCCCCGCGGTGATTCTGTTCGGTCTACCCGCTCATAAGGACGCGCAAGGGACAGAGAATTTCGCCCGCGAAGGCATCGTGCAACAGGCTATCCGCGCCATCAAGCACGCCAATCCCGATCTGCTGGTCATCACCGATGTGTGCCTGTGCGAATACACCGATCACGGGCACTGCGGTATCGTGCGCGACGAGCACATCCTCAACGACGAGACGCTCGATATCCTGGGGCGGGTGGCCGTATCGCACGCCGACGCCGGCGCCGACGTGGTGGCTCCCAGCGGCATGATGGACGGGATGGTGGGAGCCATTCGCGCAGCGCTGGATCGTGCCGGGTACCAGGACGTGAGCATCCTGTCCTATGCGGTCAAATATGCCAGCAGTTTCTATGGCCCGTTCCGCGACGCGGCCCAGAGCGCTCCGGCCTTCGGCGACCGCCGCACGCATCAGATGGACCCGGCCAATGCTCGCGAAGCCCTGCGCGAAACACTGCTCGATGTGCAGGAGGGCGCAGACATGGTCATGGTCAAGCCCGCGCTGGCCTATCTGGATATCATCTGGCGGGTGCGCGAGCGCTTCGACCTGCCCATCGCCGCCTACAATGTTAGCGGGGAATACAGCATGATCAAGGCCGCTGCCGCGCGCGGCTGGCTGGACGAACGCGCCGTCGCCCTGGAAAGCCTGATAGCCATACGTCGCGCCGGTGCCGACTTTATCATTACCTATTTCGCCAAAGACGCCGCACGTTGGTTACAGTCATTGGAGTAGGGACGTGGACGCCGAAAAGACCGGGCGACAACTGGTCAAATACACCTTCTACAAGCTCGACACCGCTGCTTTTCTACGGTTGCCAGAGACCAGGCAGCGCGACGCCAAGCTCGATTTCATCGCCACCGTGCGCGGCTTCAACCGGCGGATGCTGCTGCGTTCGTACTGCCTGGTGGGGCTGCGCCGCGATGTTGACTTCTTGCTGTGGACGGTCGCCGAAGAGGTGGAGGCGTTCCAGCAACTGGAGACGGCTATCCGCAACAGCGCACTCGGCCCCTACCTGACGGTGAGCCGCTCCTTTCTGGCGGGCACCAAGCGCAGTCTGTACGACATCAGCCTGCCCGAAGATGGCCAGCACGACCCGGGCGAAGAACGCATCCGCATTGAGCCGGGCGACTCGCGCTACCTCTTCGTCTATCCCTTCATCAAGACGCGGGCGTGGTACGCTCTATCGCACGAAGAACGCCAGGAGATGATCACGGAGCATATCCGCATCGGTCGGCGCTATCCCGAGATTCGGCTCAACACCACCTATTCATACGGCATTGACGATCAGGAATTCGTCGTGGCCTTCGAGGGCGACAATTTGCATGATTTCGTTGACCTGGTCAATGACTTGCGCTTTTCGGCGGCGAGCATGTACACCCAGGTGGACACGCCTATGCATGTTGCCATCGCCATGAGCTTGCCGGAAGTGATGGACGCCCTGGGCGGCGCTACTGTGGGCGAGGTGGTAGAGGAGGACAGCGCCGAACGCGGCGACTGGGTGCCCGTCGCGGCGGTTGACGAGCTGCCCCAGGACGCGGCGCTGTGCGTTCCCTATGGGCGTCAGCAGGTGGCCCTGTTTCGCACCAACGGTCATGTGTACGCGCTCAACAACCGCTGCCCGCACGCGCGCGGCCCACTCTGCGAAGGGACGTTGCGACCGACCGACGACGGACCGGCGGTACTTTGCCCCTGGCACGAAGCGCTTTTCAGCCTGGAGACGGGCAAGACGCTGTCTGGTCCGTCGCCGCGCGATGCCGAAACGTTCCAGGTGCGGGTCGAGGATGGCATGGTGTATATTGCGCGGTCTGCTCAGGAGAAACAGCAGCATGAGTGATTATCGTTTTCTGCGCGCCTGTCGTCGCCAGCCGGTGGACATGACGCCAGTCTGGTTGATGCGCCAGGCTGGGCGTTACATGGCCGAATACCGCGCCGTGCGGGCGAAATACTCCATGCTCGAAACGATCCGCACGCCCGAACTGGCCTGCGAGATCACCTTGCAGCCACTGCGCGCCTTTGCCCTGGATGCTGCCATCATCTTCGCTGACATCCTGCCGTTGCTAATTGGCATGGGGTTGCAACTGGAATTCGTCAGCGGCGAGGGGCCGGTCATTTGCAACCCCATTGCCAGCGCCGCCGACGTGGACGCGCTGCGCACACCACCCGCTGCCGAGAACGTGCCCTTCACGCTGGAAGCCATCCGGCTGGTGCGCCGCGAACTGGGGGGGTGGTTGCCGCTGATCGGCTTCTCTGGCGCACCGTTCACTCTGGCCAGCTATGCCATTGAAGGCGGCGGTTCCAAGCACCATCTCAAGGTCAAGTCGTTCATGCTCAACGAGCCGGACGCCTGGCATCGCCTGATGGAGAAGCTGACGCAGGTCGTGGGCGATTACCTGGTGGCGCAGGCGGAAGCTGGCGCGCAGGCTCTGCAGGTGTTCGATAGCTGGGCAGGGGTGCTCGCGCCCGCCGACTATCGGCAACTGGTCTTGCCCTATGTGCAGCGGGTCATCGCCCAGGCGCGTGGCACCGGTGTGCCGGTGATCTACTTCGGCATCGATCTCAACGGGATGCTGGGCTTGCTGGCAGAGACCGGCGCGGAAGTGATCGGCGTGGACTGGCGCGTGGAAATAGACGACGCCTGGCGACAGTTGGGCGATGGAGTGGCCATCCAGGGCAACCTCGATCCGGCACTGCTCTTTGGTCCCTGGGAGCAACTTCAGCCCCGCGTGGATAATATCCTGCGGCGGGTCGCAGGCCGCCCCGGTCACATCTTCAATCTGGGACATGGCATCCTGCCCGGCACGCCTGTTGATAACGTCCGGCGACTGGTCGAGTACGTGCACGAACGCAGCGCTGCCCTGAAAGAGAGCGCCTCATGAACACGACCGGTGTCTTGCTCATGGCCTACGGTGGCCCGGACTCGCTGGCCGACATCCCCGCTTTTTTACTCGATGTGCGCGAGGGGCGTCCCACGCCGCAGGCTCTCATTGACGAGATCACCGAAAACTACCGTCAGATCGGGGGCAAATCGCCATTGCTGGAAATCACCCGTCGGCAGGCGGCGGCGCTGGAAGAGCTGCTCAACCGGCAGGCAACGCCCGGTCGGCGCTATAAAACCTATGTCGGGATGCGCCACTGGACGCCGCGCATTGCCGAGGCCGTGATGCAGATGGTCGCCGACGGCGTGCGGCAAGCCGTCGCTTTGGTGCTGGCTCCGCACTATTCGGGCATGAGCGTCGCCCGCTATTTCGCCCGCCTCGACGAAGTGCTCGCCGCGCAGGGATGGCCGTTCACCTACCGGGGTGTGCAGAGCTATCATGACCATCCGCTGCTGATCGCGGCCCTGGCGGACGGGTTGCGTCGTAAACTTGCCGATCTGCCCTCCGACACGGCGGTGATCTTCAGCGCACATAGCCTGCCCGTCCGCATTCTGGACGGGGGCGATCCCTACGACGCGCAGGTCAAACACACGGCACGCCTGGTTGCCGGGCAGGTCGGGCTGCCCGCCGACCGCTGGGCGTTCGCCTATCAGAGCGCTGGTCGCAGCCCAGAACCCTGGCTGGGGCCGCCCCTGGAAGACGCCGTGCTCAGCCTGATCGAGAGGGGATACAGACAGTTGCTATCCTGTCCGGTTGGTTTCGTGGCTGATCATGTCGAGGTGCTGTTCGACATTGATGTCAAGGCGCGGGGAGTAGCCGAGGCGGCGGGGGCGCGGCTGGAGCGTGTGCCCTCGCTGAACGATCACCCGCTCTTCATCGCCGCGCTGGCCGACCTGGTACTGCAGAGCGAAAGGCAGGAGCAATGAGCAGGCATGTTGTAATCGTCGGTGGAGGCATTGCTGGCCTGGCGACTGCTTACTATCTGCAGAAAATAGCCGCCGCAGATGCCGTACCCCTGCAGATCACCCTGGTCGAGCGTGACGCGCGTCTGGGCGGCAAGATTGTCACGGCCCTCGAAGATGGCTTCGTGGTCGAAGGCGGGCCGGACTCCTTCATCACTCAAAAGCCCTGGGCGCTGCAACTGTGCCGCGAGCTGGGATTATCCGACCGCCTGATGGGCACCAACGACGCACAACGCGCCGTCTACATATGGCGGCGGGGTCGGCTGCGCAAGATGCCGGACGGGATGTTGCTGGTCGTGCCCACTCGCTTCCTGCCCTTCATCACTTCGGACGTGATCTCCTGGCCGGGCAAGCTGCGCATGGGCCTCGACCTGTTCATCCCACCGCGCCAGGACGACGCCGACGAGAGCCTGGCTGCTTTCATCCGTCGTCGGCTGGGGCAGGAAGCCCTGGACGTGCTGGCCGAGCCGATGATGGCCGGCATTCACGTCTCCGATGCGGAACGGCTCAGCCTGCTGGCCACCTTTCCCCGCTATCGCGACATCGAACGTAAGTACGGCAGCCTGACGCGCGGCATGATCGCGTCGCGCCGTGCGCAGGCGCGGGCGGCCTCAGCCTCCGGCAACGGGCACGGGCGTACTACCGTGTTCATGACCCTGCGGGATGGCCTGCAGGAACTGGTTAGCGCCATCGGAGGGGCGCTGACGGCGACATTGATCACTGGTCGGGGGGTACACGCCATCGCCCGCACGGCTGTTGGCTATCGCCTGACGCTCGACGATGGGCGGGCGCTAGACGCGGATGCCGTCGTGTTGGCCACACCTGCTTATGTCAGCGCGGCGTTGCTGCGCCCGCTTAAGCCAGAACTGGCCGATCGGCTGGAGGCCATTCGCTATGTCTCGACGGCGACGGTGTCCCTGGGATTCGCTGCTGCCGACCTGGCTCGCCCGCTCAACGGATTTGGCTTCGTGGTGCCACGCCAGGAGCCGACCCGTCTGCTGGCCTGTACCTGGACGAGCACCAAGTTCACGCACCGCGCTCGTCCCGGCGCTGTATTGCTGCGGGCTTTTGTCGGCGGGCCACGCCGCGAAGACCTGGTGGCGCTGGACGATAAGGCGTTGATTGCCCTGGTGCGCGAGGAGCTGGCCGGGATCATGGGCATTTCGGCTACTCCTATCCTGGCGCGCGTCTATCGCTGGCCGCGCGGCAATCCGCAATACGACGTAGGGCATCTGGAGCGGGTCGCGCAGATCGAGGCGCTCTGTCCACCGGGGTTGTACCTGACCGGCAGCGCCTACCGGGGGGTGGGCTTGCCCGACTGCATTCAACAGGGCCAGGCGACAGCGCAACAGGTAGTGGCAGCGCTGAAACAGGTTGCGCTCCTGACGGGGCACTCTGAATTTCGAGAAAGTGAGCGATAATGTTGAACACCACCCAGTCTTCGCATCTTTTTCAACGGGCCAGACAGGTCATCCCCGGTGGAGTCAACTCGCCAGTGCGCGCCTTTCGCGGTGTGGGCGGTGATCCGCTCTTCATCGCCCGCGGCGAAGGTGCTTATCTCTATGATGTGGACGGCAACCGTTACGTAGATTACGTGCTGAGCTGGGGGCCGCTGATCCTGGGCCATGCGCATCCGGTTGTTGTGGAAGCAATTCGGCGGCAGGCCGCCTGGGGTACAAGTTACGGTGCGCCAACCGAACTGGAAGTCGAACTGGCCTCGCTCATCTGCCAGTTGATGCCCGCCGTAGAGATGGTGCGCTTCGTCAATTCGGGCACCGAAGCCACCATGTCGGCGCTGCGCCTGGCTCGCGCCTATACTGGACGGCGCAAGATCATCAAGTTCGCTGGCTGCTATCACGGTCACGCCGACTTGCTGCTGGTACAGGCCGGGTCGGGCGTGGCTACACTTGGTCTGCCCGATAGCCCTGGTGTCCCGCCGGGCGCGACGCAGGACACGCTCACTGCTCCCTACAACGATCTTGAGGCGGTGCGCGTTTTGTTCGAACAGTTTCCGGATGACATCGCTGCGGTCATCGTCGAACCTGTGGCGGGCAATATGGGTGTCGTGCCTCCTGCCAACGGTTTTCTGCCAGGGTTGCGCGACCTGACCAGGGCCTATGGCGCATTGTTGATCTTCGACGAAGTGATGACTGGCTTTCGCGTGGCCCTGGGCGGTGCGCAGCAAAAATACGGCGTGCAGCCCGACCTGACTGCCCTGGGCAAGGTGATTGGCGGCGGCCTGCCAGTGGGCGCTTATGGGGGGCAGCGCGCGATTATGGAGCAGGTCGCGCCTGCCGGGCCGGTCTATCAGGCTGGCACGCTCTCCGGCAACCCGCTGGCGATGGCAGCGGGCCTGGCGACGCTACGCACCCTGTGCGAGCCGGGCGTTTTCGGGCAGATCGAAGCGGTGGCGAGGACTGTGCACGATGCCATCTGCCGCGAGGCGCGGGCTGCCGGTGTGCCAGTGCAGACCGCTGTGGTGGGCACCATGTTCGGGCTGTTCTTCAACGAGCACCCGGTGACGAGTTATGATGAGGCGAAAACCAGCGACACCCGCCGCTATGCTACATTCTTCCATGCATTACTGGCGCGTGGGGTTTACCTGGCGCCGTCTGCCTTCGAAGCTGGGTTTGCATCGCTCGCCCATGCCGGGCCGGCCCTGGATCAGACGTTGGATGCAATTGAGGGCGTATTCCGCTGCGATCTGGTCTGAGCAAGACTGATACCCGAACGCTTCATCTCAATCAGGCTCAGCCAGTATCTCTTCGGGTGCTTTATATCTATCCCCCTCTTCCCGATCCTGTGTGCGGCTTGGGCAACCTGGTGGTGGAATTTCGTTATTGTTTCCTCGCGCCAGTCGGAGCGCTGGCATGATAGCAGCCGACCCGCTCTGCGCAGGTCGCTATTCTGTCCATCATACGATAGGGCAAAGACCACCGTTACTCACGCCCCCCGTGGCATTTGCTGCACCTGTCGCCAGGCCCGCAGCACCAGCCCGATTTTCTGAAGACGAGAAGTGCCCGCCCGCCGTGTGAAGACGTCGTAATCGTTGCGGCGGATGCCGTCCATGATGGCCCGGTAGATTTCCAGGGCGCTCATCACGCCGATGCGCCCCGATGCCAGTAGGGCGATGCCTCGCCTGGCTTGCTCATAGTATTGCTCGGTGCGGGCGAACTCGAATTCGAGCAGGGCGATCAATCTTTCGGATACGCGGCCAGCGGACAGATCATCTTCCGAGACGCCAAAGCGGGCCAGGTCTTCCTGGGGGATATACACACGCCCCCGCGCCCAGTCTTCGCCGATGTCGCGCCAGAAGTTGCTCAGTTGCATGGCGATGGAGAGGGCGTCGGCAGCGGGGTAGGCGGCAGAAATCGAAGGCGTGGTGGTGCCCAGGATATGTGTCATGGCGCGGCCTACAGGGATGGCGCTGCCGTCCATGTAATGCAGCAGGTCGGCGAAAGTGGGGTAGCGGGCGACGGTCAGATCGTCGAGCATGGCGCGGAAGTAAGAGGTCAGCAGGTCTGGGGCGATGCCAAACTGCTGCGCAGTGTGCAGGTAGGCACGCAGCACCGGGTGAGGGCTATCACCTGTCTCGAAGGCGCGCCAGTAGCTGGTTTGCCAGTCTTCGATGGCGGCGCGCGCAGAGTCGAAGCCGGTGTGTTGCACGTCTACCCGATCGTCTCCCACACGCAACACGGCATACAGGGCTGCCACATGATGTACCTTGTTGGCGGGCAACATGCGGCTGGCAAAGGAGTAGTTCTTGCTGGCCATGCTCATGATGGCATGGCAGTGCTGATAGTCGGCGGCCAGGGTGCGCGAGACAGCTTCGGCGGCCAGTCCGGGCAGGGTTGCGACCAGGGGGTGGGACAGTCGTTTCAGCGCCACTGTTGTACAATCCTTTCCGTGACCAGTCGGGACGAGATCAAGACCATTGGCATACCTATGCCAGGGTAGGTGCCCTGGCCGACGAAGTACAGGCCTTCGATGTCGCGGGCTTGGTTGTGCGGACGGAAGTAGGCGGACTGAAAGAAACCCTGTGCCAGCGAGCCGAAGGCTGTGCCATGCACAGCGTTGAGGCGAGTCTGAAAATCAAGGGGCGTCCACTGACGCTCCCACACGATGTGCTGACGCAGGTCGGGTCCGACGATCTGTTCCAGGCGCGACAAGAGTTGTTCGCGCACCAGCGGGGCGGCATGGTCCCAGTCTACGGGGCTGCCGTCCAGGTTCGGCATGGGGGCCAGCACGTAGAGCAGGCTGTGTCCTGGCGGGGCCAGCGAAGGATCGGTGACGGTGGGCGAGTTGAGATGGAACGATGGTTCTTCTGGCAGAGCCTTGGTTTTGAAAATGGCTTCCAGAGTGCCTCGATAATCTGCGCTGAAATACAGCGCCTGGTGCTGTAGCCCTGGATAGACTTTGTCAAGCCCCAGGTAAAGCAGGTATCCGGAGCAGGCGTAGTCCATGCGGGCCAGGCGTTCGTCAGTGTACTGGCGACGGTGAGCGGCGGGGATCAGCTTCTGGTAGGTGTAGGGCAGGTCGGCGTTGGAGATCACCAGGTCGGCGGGCAACTGTTCTCCAGAAGCCAGACGCACGCCGCGTATGCGCCCCCCCTCGATGCAGATTTCCTCGACAGCAGCATTGGTGCGCAGTTCGATCCCCATCTCATGGGCCAGCGCGGCCATGTCCTCAACGACGCTGTAGATACCTCCTTTGGGGTACCACATGCCCAGCACCAGGTCGGCATAGGTGATCAGGCTGTAGATGGCTGGCGCAGCGAAGGGAGACAGTCCCAGGAACATTGAGTGGAACGAAAACGCCTTGCGCAGCTTGTCGGACTTGAAATAGCGTCCGACCTGCTTGTAGAGGCGCAGATACGATTGGGTTTGAAACAGGTGCCACAGCGTCAGGGGATTCATCAGGTCGGTGATGCGGTCGAAGTTGCGCGTGACGAAGGGCATCCCCAGACGATACTTGCGCGCCGATGCACCGATGAACTCGAACAGTCGGGCGGTGGAACCTGGCTCGACGCGCTCGACTTCTTCGGCCAACTGCGCCATGCTGTTGAACAGATCGAGATGACTGCCGTCGTGAAAGTAAATGCGATAGTTAGGGTCGAGGCGGGTGAAGTGCAGGCGCTCGTCGAGGTTTTGCCCGATGTCACGGTACAACTCCTCGAAAGTGTCTTTCATCACCAGGATGGTCGGGCCTGTGTCCACGCGGAAGCCGTCTTCCTCGATGACGTTGCTTCGCCCTCCCAGCCGCTCTTGTTTTTCCAGCACGATGACAGTGAAACCGGCATGGCGCAGGCGCAGGGCAGTGGCCAGGCCGCCCATTCCGGCTCCGATGATGATGACGGTAAGTGTCTTGGGCATGAGTTCCCCCACACGGCGACACGGTGCCTCATATGCCGTAGTCGCAGATCATTTCTAAGAGAGATATATAGCTTATAGAGAGCCAGCATTAGAGCTTGCAGAAATACGGATAAGAATATGATAAAGACGGAGGCGCGTTGTGGAAAGTGATGATGGGCAGACCGCTGTGCACTCACTATGATCTACCGTGATTGACCTGCCAAAAGCGAACACTGAAATCATAGGGCGAACGCAGACGTGACCTATTCGGGCGTGTTAGTGCAATTCATTGGGCCTCCTCTGCTGATGCTGGCTGTGTGGGCGCTCTATGATGGGCGACGTGGGCGTGTCACCGGCGCAGGGCTGCGGGCGCAGTGGGCCTGGCGGGTGCTGGCAGTACACGTGGCGCTGGCGCTGCTTTATACAACGCCCTGGGACAACTACCTGGTTGCCACGGGCGTGTGGTGGTACGAACCGGCTCTGATCGCCGGCGTGACGCTGGGTTATGTTCCGCTGGAAGAATATGTCTTCTTCGTGGTGCAGACACTGATGGTAGGTCTGTGGCTGCTGACGCTGTCGCGAGTGATCTTCGTGGCCCCTGTGCAGGCGCAAGTGCCTGGCCGGGTGCGCGGCTGGGCGACAGGCATCACTGGCGTCATCTGGCTGGTCGCTGTGGCGCTGCTGCTGGCGGGCTGGCGACCCGGCACTTATCTCGGCCTGGAACTGGCCTGGGGATTGATCCCGCTGATGATACAGTTTGCATTCGGGGCAGATATTCTGTGGCGGCGGCGTGGCCTGCTGCTGGCGACGTTCCTGCCGGCTGCGCTGTACCTGTGCGCCGTAGATGCGATCGCCATCGAGTCGGGCACCTGGACGATCGATCCGCAGCAGTCAACCGGACTGCTGATCGCTGGTGTGCTGCCGGTGGAAGAGGTGGTGTTCTTCAGTCTGACAACAGCCTTGATCGTCTGCGGCATGACGCTGATGCTGGCTCCGGAAAGTCTACCGCGAGCGCAGGCGTGGTGGAAAGCGGCCATGGCTCTCTGGAGAGGACGCCGTGCGTATCACGATTGTCCGTGAGCGACGCTGGTCACAGGGCTGGTCGCTGCGAACGTGGCCCTTGTTTTGGCTGGCGCTGCTGGCCCTCTGGTTGCTGGTGTGGATCGTCACGCCCATCGCCGGCTGGAAATGGGGCGATGACACATTTCCGCTGCTGGCGTCCTTGGGAGTGCTGGCGCAGGTGGCAGTCAGTGTGGTGGCTCTGGCGCGGGCCTGGTCTATATCTCGTGTGGCGCGCGCTGTCACCATCGTGTTGCCCATCACCTGGGCTGTCGAAGCCATGGGGGCGGCGACGGGCGTCCCTTTTGGTCATTACGACTACACCGATGCACTACAGCCGCAGTTGCTCGGCGTGCCACTATTGATCCCCCTGGCCTGGCTGATGATGTTACCGCCTGCCTGGGCGGTCAGCGCAGCCCTGCAAGCGGTTGATGACGGCTGGCACGGTCGCCTGCGCCTGGCTGCATTGAGTGGCGCGGCGTTCACCGCCTGGGACCTGTATCTCGATCCGCAGATGGTGGCGCATGGCCTGTGGGAGTGGGAACGGCCCGGCGGTTACTTCGGCATTCCCTGGGTCAATTTCCTCGGCTGGTGGGTTACGGCAACGGCGCTCACCTGGCTGGTCAACCCCCGCGATCTGCCCCGTCGCCCCTTGCTGACCATTTACACGCTGGTCTGGCTGTTTCAGGCTGTGGGCCTGGGCATCATGTGGGGGCAACCTGGCCCGGCGCTAAGCGGTCTGCTGGGGATGGGCATCTGGGCGGTGGCAGCCTGGCGAAGAGAGTGGCGCGTATGGCGTGGGCAATAGTCGCACTGCTGGTGGGATCGGTGCCGTTCTCGGTGATTATTGCCCGCTACGCGCTGGGGGTAGACTTGCGGCGCGTCGGTGATGGCAACCCCGGCGCAACCAATGTGCTGCGGGCCGGTGGCCTGCGCTGGGGGGCGCTGGCGCTGGCGCTGGACTTCTTGAAAGGAGCTGTGCCGGTGGGGCTGGCGCATTTCCTCGGAGATGTGCGCGGGGCGACGCTGGCGCTAGTCGCTCTGGCACCGGTGACGGGCCATGCGTTCTCGCCCTGGCTGCGTGGTCGCGGGGGCAAGGCAGTTGCCGCGACGTTTGGCGTCTGGGCCGGATTGAGCTTCTGGTATGTGCCGACCATGCTGGGGTTATTGCTGGCAGTCGGCTATACTGTCCTGACGGTGGACGGTTGGGCGGTGATGCTGGCTCTGATGGGCGTCGGACTGCACCTGCTGTGGTTCAACCCCGATCCGGTCTGGCTGGCAGTGCTCGCCGGTAACCTGATCATCGTGGGCTGGAAGCAGCGCGCTGACTTGCGCCGTCGCCCTCGTCTCAAGCCAGCGCTGGTGCAGCGGGTCGCTCGCCTGACTAAGGGGCGGTGATGCAGATTCTGTGGTGGGCCGTAACTGCGGCGCTGGGGGTCATCGCGGCGACGGCGATGCTCAATGCCGTGACTTTTCCCCGTCTGCGCCGCGCGCAACCCAGGCACACGCCGCGCGTTTCGTTGCTGGTGCCAGCTCGCAACGAGGCGGCAGTGATTGGCACAACTGTCTGGGGGTTGCTGGCCCAGCTATACCCCGACTTCGAGGTGCTCGTGCTGGACGATCAGTCTGGCGACAATACGGCGGAGGTGGCCCGGTCGGCAGCGGCGGCAGATGAACGGCTGCGCGTCCTGCCAGGCGAACCGTTGCCAGAAGGATGGCTGGGCAAGAATTGGGCCTGTCATCAGTTAGCGGCTCAGGCCAGCGGCGACGTGCTGGTGTTCACCGATGCCGACGTGCGTTGGCAACCAGAAGCCCTGGCGGCGCTGATGGCACTCCTGGAACGCCATCACAGCGACATGCTGACCGTCTGGCCGACGCAGGAGACGCATAGCTGGGCCGAACGCCTGACTGTGCCGCTGATGGCGCTGGCCGTATTGGGCTATCTGCCGGAAGTGCTGGTGCGTTACGCGCCGTGGGCGGCGTTCGCCGCGGCCAATGGGCAGTGCCTGGTCTTTCGGCGCGAGACGTATCACGCCATCGGCGGGCACGCAGCGGTGCGCGACCGCATTGTCGAGGACGTGGCGCTGGCTCGTCTGACTAAGCGGCACCGGCGCCGTCTGCTGATGGCTGATGGCAATGGCCTGATCGCCTGCCGCATGTACACGGGCTGGTCGGCGGTGCGCGACGGCTTCGCCAAGAACATCATCGCCGGTTACGGGGGGATCATCCCTCTTATGTTGGCGACAGTCTTCCACTGGCTAATCTTCCTCGCCCCCTGGGGCTGGTTGATAGCACAACCTGCCCTTTGGCCGCTGACTCTGGTGATGCTGGGCGTGGGGGCGCGCCTGATCACCGCGGGGGCAACCCGTCAGCGCCTGGGCGATGCGTTGCTCATGCCGCTATCGGCCTTGCTGATGACCGTCATCGCGGCACAGGCGGTGTGGTGGCGGCTGCGCTACGGCGGGCCGCGCTGGAAAGGCCGCACCATCATGTCGGCGAGGAGCGTGAAGCGTGTCCGCTGAGCCGGTGATCGTCGTGGGCGCAGGAGTCGGCGGGCTGAGCGCGGCGATTCATCTGGCAGCGGCGGGCGTGCGCGTGATCGTCGTGGAGCAGCATCCGGTGGTTGGCGGCAAAATGGGCGAAGTGCGCCAGGACGGTTTCCGCTGGGACACTGGCCCTGCGGTGATCACCATGCGGCATGTGCTGGAAGACCTGTTTGCAGTCGCCGGACGGCGACTGGAAGATCACCTGCAAATGGTGCCGGTCGAACCCCTGACGCGCTATTTCTACCCCGACGGTGTGCAACTCGACCTGTCGCGCGATCTGCCAAACACGCTGGCGCAGATTGCCGCACTTGACGAGCGGGATGTCGAAGGGTATCTGGCTTTTCTGAGCTATGCGGCTCGCCTGCACCGCATCACCGGGCCAGTCTTCATTTACGATCAGCCACCGGCCTGGCACAGCTTGAGGCGGGTGCCCCTGAGCGATGCGCTGCATGTGGATGGCCTGCGCACCATGCAACGGGCCATCGAAAGCTACGTGCGCTCGCCGCACCTGCGGCAATTGCTGGGGCGCTTCGCCACGTATGTGGGCGCGAGTCCCTACCAGGCACCCGCGACGCTCAATGTGATTGCGCATGTGGAACTGAATGGCGGCGTGTGGTATCCGCAAGGCGGGGTATACGCGATTGCGCGGGCGCTGGCTCGCTTGGCCGAAGAACTCGGCGTAGAGATACAGACAGGAGTGTCGGTTGAGCGGCTGGAGGTGCGCGACGGGCGGGTGCGCGCCGTACTACTGGCTGATGGGCGGACGATAGCTGCGGGCGCAGTAGTTGCCAACCTGGACGTGGCCACGGTCTACGAGCGCCTGTTGCCGCCAGGGGCAGGACGACGTCGGCGGTTGAGGCGACTGCTG
Organism: uncultured Anaerolineales bacterium; assembly: GCA_937135955.1. GTDB lineage: Bacteria > Chloroflexota > Anaerolineae > Aggregatilineales > Aggregatilineaceae > UBA2029. Next base: position 20,148 of record CAKZOB010000059.1, read on the forward strand.
GCGGCGGAACCCTCGTGTTCGGCCTTCATCCTCCTGTGGGGCGTGCGCGGACATCACCCCCAACTGGCTCACCACAACATTTTCTTCTCGTCCGACTATCGTCGCGAGTTCGCCTCCCTCTTCCGGCACGGTGTTCCGCCGGACGAGCCGACCGTTTATGTTGCCATCACCTCCAAAACCGATCCCGATCACGCTCCGCCCGGCCACGAAAACTGGTTTGTGCTGGTCAACGCGCCCGCGCTGGGATCGCAGTGGGACTGGACTCAGAAAGCGGACAGTTACAGCGAGGTTGTGCGGGAGCGACTGGCGACGTTTGGCTTGCGACCGGATATCGTCGCCGAGCAGGTGCTGACTCCGCTTGACCTGCAGCGCCTGACCGGCGCGCGGCGCGGCGCGCTCTATGGTCTGTCGTCGAATTCGCCCTGGACGACGTTCCGCCGTCCGCACAACCGCGCGCCGGATGTGCGCG
>CAKZOB010000060.1 GCA_937135955.1 uncultured Anaerolineales bacterium
TGGTGCTGGTGCTGGCCCATAGCGGGCGCTGTACGCGCGCGCCATGCTCGCGCAACCGGGCGAAACGCTCGCTTTCGAAGATTTCCTTAAAGTGCGCGTAGGCCAGTTTGGCGCTGGCGATGGCCGCCTTGCCCAGCAGGTTGCGGTTGGTCTGCACGTAATCAAAGCCGCCGCGCAGCCGACCGGCGCGAATGTTGTTCTCCAGGATGTTATCTACCACTGTGTCAATGCGGCTGAGGAAGAAACTGGCCACCGACGCCACGTGCGAGATGTCTTCTCCGGCTTCCAGGCGGCGTTCCAGGCCGCGAATGTAGCGCTGTGCGACCTCGATGTAGTTGGGGACGGAGAAAAGCAGCGTCACGTTGACGTTCACCCCTGCCGCGATGGCTTCCTCGATGGCGGGAAGGCCCTGGGGCGTGCCGGGGATTTTGATCATCACGTTGGGGCGGTTGACGGCCTGGAACAGGCGCTTGGCTTCGCTGAGCGTCTGCTGCGTGTCGTAGGCCAGGAAAGGCGATACCTCCAGGCTGACGTACCCGTCTTCGCCTTGCGTGCGTTCATAGACTGGGCGCAGCGCGTCGGCGGCGGCCTGAATGTCGGCAATGGCGAGCGCCTCGTAGATTTCCAGCACGTCCCGGTCGAGCAGGGTTGAGATCGCTTCGTCGTATTCCTCGCTGTCGCCGATGGCCTTGGCGAAGATGGTGGGATTGGACGTCATGCCCATGATGCCGTCGGCGATCAATCGTTCAAGCTCGCCCGATGTGATCAGGCTACGCTTGATGTAGTCCATCCAGATGCTTTGCCCGCACTTCTGTACTTCGATCAAGGGGTTAGCCATGCATCATGCCTCCTCAAAACAGATCGAACCGGAGCATACCCCCCAGACATAGCCAGGTACCCTTTCCGGTTGATCAGTAGAATACGCTAAAGGTGGGATCGGTTGCTTTCCAGGGCGCGCACTTTTTCATGGCGGCGCACGAAACGTTCCGTCTGGGCCTGGAACTGCGCACCGAGAAAAGCCTCGACCAGCTCCTGCGCCAGAGCCGGGCCGATGACGCGACTGCCCAGGCACAGCACGTTCATGTTGTCGTGTTCCACGCCCTGATGAGCCGAATAGGTATCGTGACACAGGGCAGCGTAAATCCCCGGTATCTTGTTGGCGGCGATGCTTGCGCCCACACCGCTGCCGCAGACCACAATGCCGCGCTCGGCAGTGCCAGCCAGTATCTGACGGGCGACGGCCTCGGCATAATCCGAATAGTCTTTGGGTTCGTCGGCATTGTCTGTGCCGACATCAATCACCGTGTGCCCGCCTTGCTCCAGGTAGCGCACCAGCGCGGCCTTGAGCGGAAAGCCGGCGTGATCGGCTCCGATGGCGATCTTCATGAGATGACTCTACTTCCTTCCCTACGTCCAGCGCTCAAACATCTTGATTATAGCGCGGTGCGGGCGAAAAAAGACAACGGCCCTGCCTGTGGCACTAGGGTAATCGCATCAAAACCAACCAGCAGCACCAGGGGCAGAAGTAAGCTCAGGTGTGATCTTCTGGTTGACCTCACCCCCGCTCGGCGCTGGCGCGCCTCGCTGCCCCCTCCCCGCGTCGGGGAGGGGGCAAGCCGAGCGTAGCGAGGCTGGGGGTGAGGTAAAGCGGCAAGCGGTTTGATGCAATCCCCCTGCCTGTTGCACAGTAGGGCTGTGTGAAGGGCTGGGAGACCGATTTAGCCGGGAGCTAGGGTGGGCGTTGGGCCGCTGACAGCAGGCGTGCTGGTAGGCGGTAGCGGCTGTGTCGGCGCGGGCGGCAGAGTGGGCGCGCCTCCGCCGGTGTCGGCCTGCCCACCCGTTCCGCCCGCTGGCGCGACTGGCTCTGTGGGCAGAACATCGGCCACGCAGCGGAAGCCAATGGCTGCCATGGGGCTGCCCGGTGGCCGACTCATGCGGTGCACCGCGCGCAGGAAAAGCGGGATGGTGTCCCAACTGCCGCCGCGGTGGACTTTCTCGGTGCCAGCGATTGGGCCTTTGGGGTTGGGTTCGGGCACGTTGAGCTTCTCGATGTAGTAGTTGGCCTGATACCAGTCATACACCCACTCGGAGACATTGCCCGCCATGTTGTAGATGCCGTAAGGGCTGATGCCGTTAGGGTAGCTGGTCACAGGCACAGTGCTCGCAGGTTGGATGATCGAGGACATGGCTCGTTGCCCGTCGAACTCGAAACCCCAGGGGTAAATGAGATTCTGCGGGCCACGCGCGGCGCGTTCCCATTCGGCCTCGGTGGGTAGGCGACGGTTGAGCGCGCTGCAATATTCGACTGCGCCCCACCACGTCACGTAGATCACCGGGTGTTGGGCCAGAATCTCGTTGCGGGCAGTGTAGGTGGTGCCATCGAAGTTGATGTAGCTGTTCTCCTGCTCCTGCATCGTCTGCACACACGGCTGACCCTGGCACCCTGTCTTGTGGCTGTTGGGGCCTTTCCAGTTGAGGAAGGTCACGTACTGCGCCACGCTCACTTCGTAGATTTCCATGTCGAAGCTATCTACGGTGGTCTGATGGGGCGGCGTTGAGTCCGAGACCCAGCTAAAGTCCTCGCAGGTTTTGCCATAAACAGCGCATTCCTGCATGGCCTGCGTCGCTTCCTCAACAGTAGTGCCCATCATGAATGTGCCGCCGGTCACGCGCACCATATCGGTCTTGATGGCGTCCAGTTTAGGCGGTATGGCCGGTGGTTGCGGCAAGCCCAGCGCGGGCGCTTCCTGGCCAGGCGGGGGCGTGCCCACGACAGGCGTGTCGAGGGCCATCGCCGCGGCAGCTTCCGCGCGAGTCGAGGTGGCTACAGTACGGGCCATTGCTACATCGCCCTCAGCAGTAGAGGTGTTCTCGCTGCTCAATTCAGCGCCGGGCAAAGGCGAAGGGGTGGGGCTGGAGAAGACGAGCGTGTCGCCCGTTGGAGTCTGAAACGTATCAGGCAATTGCTCACCAGGGGTCAGCGAAACCTCGGGAGCAACGGGAATGGTTTCTATAGCGCCCTGGGTGGCTGCTTGCTGCGTCTGTTGCAAAGCATTCTGCAGCGCCACTTCGGTCTCGTTGGGCATTATCTGCACCTGCGGGGTCGCGGTGCCTCCTTCCAGAATGGGGAACGACAGCGCTCCTATCGCATAGGCTCCCATGCACAGCACTGCCGAAAAGCCTATTCCCAGCACCAGCCCGATCAACAGCCATTGCCAGCCTGCGTCGCTGGTGCGTCGTCTGAGACTGCCGTAGTCTGATTTCATAGAGAACGGCTCCTTGACTCGTTTCCTCTGGCGGGCTGGCCGGAGACAGCCGCCGCACCTTTCAAATATACCGCTCCCAGGCGGGCGCACCAAACGCTTGACCTACGCTTTCTCACTGTTTCTCACCGAGTTCTCATCCTCAGCCGCGCTGCCTTGCAACAGCCGCCGATAGGTGGCCTGCAGTGTCAGTGCATCGGCCACGTGGAAGGGTTCCGGCGCTTCAACGCCGATTGTCCCTTGCGCGCCGCGATCAATCAGCGCCTGTAGCAGTTCCCGATAGCGCAAATCGGCTTCGTTGAGTGGCAAGTGATGCCGCTCGCCCCGCGGCCCATAGGCAATACCGGACAGGTGCGCGTGAAACTGGCGCAGCCCGCGCTCGCCCAGCGCCGCCTCGACAGTGTCCAGGATGCTCATGAATTCATCATAACTGTTGAGCTGACCAGTACGGGCGTGCAGGTGAGCAAAGTCTATACAGGGCAACACACCAGGAATATCGCGGCTCAATTGCAGCACCTCGTCGAGCGAGCCGAACATGGCGGGTTTGCCCATTGTCTCCGGTCGCAGGATCACGTCTACGCCTTCCGTGTCGAGGATCGCGCGTAGTTCCCGCAACTTTTGGGCGACGCGCTCGTAGACCTGTTCAGGAGGCTGGTCGTGATAGGAGCCAGGGTGGAAGACTATGTCGCGCGCACCGGCCAGAAAACCCTTGCGAGCGGCGGCCAGCAAGCGCTCGTCACTCTTGTGCATGAGTTCGGGCGTCTGGCTGTTCAGGTTGATATAGTAAGGGGCGTGAATACTGAGCGTGATCTGATGCTCCTGCGCGGCGGCCTTGATGGCTGCGCAGGTGTCGTCGGACACGCGCACGCTCTGCACCCAGGCAATCTCCAGATGATCCAAGCCCAGCAGCCGCGAGTAGGCTACGGCGGCGGGCGTGCCCGGCTGAGGTGTCGTCGAGGGGCTGCCTACCGTGCCGAAGCGCAGCAGTTCAGGAGTCGTTGAGTCTGGCATCGGGCATATCCTTTCCCCCTTGAGGGGAATTTGTAAAGAGAGCGGGCGATGAGAGCGAATTCTGCGACACGCCGCAGACAACGCGATCTGGCGCTGGCACTGGCGGCGTTCATGGTAGCGCTAATCTTCTGGCAGGTCGAGGGTCTGTATTGGCTCATGCTACCCTTTCGCCTGTTCGTGACAATGATCCACGAACTGGGGCATGGTCTGGCGGCTGAACTGACGGGCGGCGAATTCCTGCGTTTCACCGTGACCTCGCAAGGCGCGGGCCTGGCCTATACCCGTGGAGGGATGCCCATTGTGGTCATTCAGGCCGGTTACCTGGGCACGGCGCTCTTTGGCGCGGGCCTGCTGGTGTTGACACACCGGCTTCAGCAGCCGGGCCGCGTGGCAGTGGGGCTGGGCATCTTTCTGGGCATACTCAGCCTGGGATATGCCGGACTGCGCCCGACAGACTTGTCGGCGCTGCAGATCGCCCTGGTGAGCGCGGTCGGACTGCTGGCGGTCTACCTGATTCTCACTCGCGAAACTGACCGCGGGCGATTGGCTGGGGCTGGCACCGCAGCGCTGGCCGGAATGCTTTTCGCCCATTTCGCCGGCGACGGCTCGCTGCTGACACTCCTGGTAGGGCTGGGTAGCGCGCTGGCGCTGGTGGCGCTGGGGTTGTGGGCACGACGCGACGTGGTGTTGCTGGTGCTGACCTTCCTGGCTTTTCTCACTGGTCTGCAGGCCATCAGCGATGCCTGGGTGTTGCTGCGCATTGTCGCCAGGCCCGACACCTTGCTGCCGCTCAACGATGCCAGCGCCATGGCCGAGCAGGTGGGTGGCCCGGCAGCGGGCTGGGCGTTGCTGTGGATGCTCGCTGACGTGGCGATCATGGGCGCGGCGGTGACCTGCACCTTCAGGCGCTGATACCGCGTACCTCACGCAGGGGGGAGCGCATTTCCATTTTCGGGCGTGTCTTCGCTATCGGGAGGAGGGGGCGGGCCGAACAGGGCGTAGACCAACACGCCTGACGACGCGAGCAGGATTCCGCCGATGAAGACAATTGCCTGCAGGCGGCCCAGGAAGGGGCGGGTGGTGGGGGTGGAGGGATGGCTGCCGAAGCCCAGCACATCGGCCAGACCAGCCGCACCAGCGATCAGCAAGCCCGTCAACGTCAGGCGGACGCCAATTTCCTGGGCCAGTGTCGCCGGCTGACCGTCGTAGAAGGCTTTCTTGGCAAAGAAAAAAGCGCTGGCGAACAGAATACTGAAACCCAGCAGGATGACCAGCACCTGCAGCACCCCTACACCCGCCGCTGCTTCCAGCCCTACGATGCCCGGAAACAGGCCGATGAGGGTAATGACAATGCCCAACGCGCCAGTGGTAATGCAGATCTCGCTATAGCGTTGCATAATCTCTCGCCATCATGCCGGCAGGCCGGCTCGCAGGATGCGCAAGAAATTCCCGCCCAGGATCGCCGCTATGTCGGCGGGCGTGTAGCCGCGCGCTGCCAACGCCTGACCGATGGCCCATAGGTCGGCGGAGGTTTCGAATTCGACCGGTGTCGAAGCCGCGCCAAAGCCACCATCGAAGTCACTGCCAATACCCACATAGCGGGCACTGCCGGTGATCTGACAGACGTGATCGATCGCGGCGATCACGTGATCCATGCTGGCCGCGTCTTTGCGTTCGCCGAGACGCCAGTCGGGTAGTAGGAACAGGTTGTACGGCATGATCCCGACCGCGCCGTCGCGGTCGGCGATGCGGCGGATCAGGTCGTCGGACAGATTGCGGTCGGGGCGATCGGGGCGGAAGCGCAGCGGGTTGGCATGGCTGGCGAAGAGCGGCCCGTCATAGCGATCGAGCGCTTCCAGGCACGCTTCGGGGGCCATATGCGCTAGGTCGAGCACCATGCCCAGGTCGGCCATGGCTTCCAGCAAGGCGCGGCCCAGGTCGGTCAGCGGGCCGGGCGCTTTGGTGCCGCCACTGTAGCGCGTCTGCGTCCAGGCCGGGCCGACGACGCGCAGCCCTTCGGCGTACCATTCTTCGAGTTGAGCCGGCTCCAGGATGGGGTCGGCCCCTTCCATGCCAATTATCAGCCCCAGACGATGTTCGGTGACATCACTGCCGTCGCGCCAGGTGGCAAGCACCGCGTCCAGGTCTGCCTGCGTCAGGATCAGGCGCAGGCGCGGTTCTTCTTCGGCCAGACGATGATAGTAGGCAAGTTGTTGTCTGCCCCAGTGATGGGCTTCTTCGGGCGACGTATAGAGCACCTGCTCGTCCGGATACATCTTGCTCCAGGCGGGGGACACGAAGATTGAGGCGCACACTACTGCCACCCGCCCTACCAGCAGTTCCGGCAGGCCGACCATGCTGTGTCCGTAGCGCTGCAGGAAGACGGGGTCGGTCTCCTGACGGCGTCGCGCCCAGGCGCTCTGCCGGAAGTCGCGGCGGTTGTTGAAGTAGTTCCAGGCGATGTCTAGATGCCCATCCACGATGATAGGCGTTGTCACGTCGGTCATGGCGCGGTGTTGTCGTCTCCTTGCGGCGAAACCAGCGCATCCAGTTCGCGGTAATCCTGCACCTTCTGGCCGTTGATGAAGAAACCAGGGGTGCCGGTCAATCCGCGGCGCGTGAATTCCTGGCGAGCCTGTTCCAGGACAAGCTGCACGCTGTCGCTCTTGAGGCAGGTATCGAAAGCGGCCATATCCAGGCCCAGCGCCTGCGCACCTTTGCGAATACGGCGTGTGTCGAACGTAGAGGTGAGGAAGCGCTGCTGCCAGTCAAATAGCACGTCGGTCATCGTCCAGAATTGCCCCTGTTCGCCAGCGCAGAGTGCCCCCTTCGCCGCATCTCCGGCTCCCCAGCCAATGTTCGAAATGGGAATGAAAACAAACTGCACCTGTCCGGCGGAGATGGCATCTAGCAGGGCGACGAAGCGCCCTTCGTGAAACTCGCGACAATGCGGGCAGGCGTAGCTGGAGAACCCCTCTACCAGCACTGGCGCATCGGCGCGACCCAGCCGCGGAAAGCCCTGTGCAGTGTAGCCCTGTTCCAGGTCTGCGTAATGGCTGCCCGCGTTTGCCGGAATGGGCGCATCGAGGGGGCGTAACAGGTAGTAGAGCGCTCCAGCGCCGATAACGATGAGCAGCAAGCTTGCGATGATCAACCAGCCACGGATGCGGATGCTGGCAGCGGGAGCCTGAGGTTGCTTGTACGACGGCGCGATCTGTGGCATCAGCGGTTTCCTTCGCGGCGCGGGGTCTCACATCCAGCGGCGCACGATGTGCAGCAGTTCGGGCAGGGAGCGGATGGTTGCGTCGGGCGTCACTTCCAGGCCGTCCGGCAACCAGCGGTGAGACTGTTCGATCCACACGGCTCGCAAGCCCGCCCCCTGAGCGCCCCATACGTCAAAATACAGCGTGTCGCCCACGTATACCGCTTCGTCCGGCATCAGTCCCAGCGCTTCCAGACCCAGCGCAAATATCTGTTCGCCCGGCTTCCAGGCGGCCACATCGGCGGAAAATACCAAGTGCTCCAGGTGCGGCAACAGGGCGAAGCGTTCCAGGTCGGCGATGTGATAGTGTCCCGGCCAGTGCGTGTTGGAGATCAGACCGACACGCAATCCCTGCCCGCGGAGAGTGGCCAACGTTTCGGCTGCGCCGTCCAGCGGTCGCACGTGAGCTTGAATGGCGGCCATGTAAGCATGGGCGGCGCGTTGGATCAGGGGCGGGGGCGGGTCGGGGACATTCCACAGGGCGACCATCTGCTCGATCTGCTGCTCGATTCGGAAATTCTGTACCTGTCGCCCCTGAGCCACGATAGACGCCCACAGCTCACGGGCATGGTGCCAGGCTTGGGTCAGCGCCCGCTCGCGGGGCGGCAGATCATAACCGGCTTCTTGCAATAGGGTATAGACGCCCGACGCCCCAACCTTCTCGGTGTCTTCCCAGTTGGCACCAGAAGCGCTGTAGTGAAGTAACGTGCCGCCCATGTCGAACAGTACGCCGCGTACAGGCATGTCGTTCTTCTCCCCTTTTCTCAACTGCGCAGATAATGGGCCAGCAGATGGGCGCAGTGCAGAATGCTGTCCTGATGTGTGCGCTCATAGGCGTGTGAAGCATCTACGCCCGGTCCGATCAAGGCGACCTGAGCCTGGCCACCGCTGAACCAGTACGCTTCGCCGTCGGAACTGTAATACGGGTACACGTCCACTTTGTGGGGAATGTCCGCCTGACGAGCCAGCGCACACAGTTTTTGTGTCAGGCCAACGTGATATGGCCCGCCCGCGTCCTTGGCGCAAATGCCGACGCTGAACTCGTCCGAGTTCTGGCCCTCTCCTACGGCGGCCATGTCTACGGCAACGAGTTCGTGGAGATCGGCGGGGAATCCGGCAGCGCCACCGTGTCCAGCTTCTTCGTGAGTGGCGATGAGCACGGTGACGGTCTGTGACGGGCGCAACCCAGCCTGACGCAGCCCCAGGAAGGCTCCGTAGATGGCAGCCACGCCCGCCTTGTCGTCCAGGTGACGCGAGCGGATGAAGCCCGTGTCGGTCAGCTCGACGCGCGGGTCAATGGACACGAAGTCGCCCACCTCAATGCCCAACGCGCGTGTGTCTGCGGCGCTCTGGGTACGGGCGTCGAGGCGCACTTCCATCGTCTCCTCAGTGCGCTTCTCCTCACCACCCTTGCGGCTGATGTGAACGCTGGCATGCAGGGGCACGACTGTGCCACGGTAGCGTTGGCCACCCGCCGTGTGAATGGTCACCCCCTCAAACTCCACCGCATTCCACATGAAATGCCCGATTTGCGTCAGCTTCAGGCGGCCATTGGGCTTGATCTCTTTGACCATCAGGCCGAGCGTGTCCACGTGAGCGGTCAGGCCGCGCGGCGCATCGTTGCGTTCACCTGGCCAGCGAATGATCAGCGCGCCCTTAAGCGTGTGCTCAAACATCAGACCGGGGATGTCCAAGGCGGCGAAGGTCCGCTCGACGCAGGCGATCGCTTCTACGCAGTAACCGGTAGGGCTGGGTGTATTCAGCAACTCGACGAGGAACTCGAGGACACGCGATGGGTCGGGACGCATAAGGCTTTTCCGCTGGGATTAGACCGGGTAACCGCAGCGAAGTATAACCCGACATGCGAGGCCTGACGAACCGTTTAGGGCAGCAAAAGTTGTCCCTCTGGATAGTCCGCTTAGATAGCGGCGATAGGCCGTTCAGTGTACGGTGATGGTGGTCAGGACGGCGTGATCGCCTATCGGTGTCCCCGCGCTATCAGTCACGGGCAGACGTTCGGCGGGCGTCTGCCACCAATAGACGGCGAGCCACAGTTCGTAGTCACCGGCGGGCAGATCGGGGGGCAGGGCGATGCCGTGATTGTCGCGCAGCCACGCATCAAGGGGCCAACTGGTCATCGGCGCGAACCCGTTGACTGGCAGGGCGTCACGCTGTGCTGCCAGACGCCCGTCTGCTGACATCAACAACAGGGCGACGGTGTAATCCCGCTCGATCGGCGCGATGGCCTGCCAGAGCAACGAAACGGTCAGCGTTTCTCCAGCCCTGGCGAAACCCTGGCCGGGCAGGTCGAACCCTACCAGGCGTGTGCTGCCGCCGAAGGTTACATTTGTCAGATGATCAGGCCAGGCGGCCTGGGTAGGCGGTGGCGCAGGGGTGAGATCGAACAGCACAGCGCGGGCCAGGTCGCTGGGGGCGATCTCGCGCACGGGGAAGGTATGACGGGCCAGGTAGTGCTCAAGGGGGCGCACCGACCAGGGCATGGCGCGGCTGCTGTCCAATACCAGCCACAAGCGGGCGTGATCTCGCCCCAGGGCATTTGTCACCAGCGCCGAAGAAAGATGGATCAACTCGTCCGGATTATTGGAGATCAGCAGGGGGGGCTGTTCCGGGCTGAACCGTTCGCCAGGGGCATAAGGAAGGGTGTAGACAGTTGGAGCACGGCGCTTGTAGTAGTTCATGAAGAATTCGGCGTAGCGGCTGTTGTTCAGCACGATCACGTCGTCCACACGGGCTTCGCGCTGCAAAGCTGTCAGCAGTGCGCGCGCTGGCTCGAAATCGCCGTAGTAGCGCGGGTCGCGGTGAATGGCGTAAAGTCCGCCCAGCAAAACGACAACCGTGCCCAATAGCAGTCCGCTGATCCCTGCGATAACCCGGTGTCTGCTGAGCATCTTGTGACGTAGCGTCCACGCTGCCCAGCCCAGAGACGCGATGGCCAGTCCAACGCTCAGCGCGGGCAGCAGCCAGACACCGCCTGCCCTGGCATGGCTCCAGGCGATGTCAGGAGTCACGTCGCCCAGCAGTTGTGCCGAGACCCTCAGCGGCGACCAGTGCAGCGACCACACGCCCTCTTCCCAGGGGACGACAGGCGGCGTCTGGCGGGCGAGAGTCTGGTAATAGGCGTCAATGGGCACGAATACGCCCAGGACTTGCACGCCCAGGCTCAGAGCCACTATCAGCAGTGCTCCGACTCTCGCGTTGCGCGACGCTCCCTGGCCCATCAGACGGTCGAATACGGGCAGCAGCCACAGCGCCAGGAAGGGGGTGAGGGGTACCATATAGCGCGGCCCCCAGCCCCGCCCACCGTACCACTGGGGGGTTCCGAGCACAGCGGCATAGCCGACAACCATCGTCACCAGGGCGACCAGCGGCACGGCGACCTGTCGCCAGCGATGTTGACGGGCCAGGGCGGGTAGCCCGGCCAGGCCAAGCAGCAACACGGGCGAAAAAAGCCACAGGCTGCGGGCCGGACTGAACAGGTAACCCAATATTCCTTCGCTCACTTCGGGCAGGTTGGTGCGGGCCTGCTGCAAGCGCTGGACGAAGGCGTAACGGTTGGATATTCCGAACAGAATGTCGGCATTGAGAATGACCAGGATCGCGCCCCCACCGATACCGGCGATGATCGCCAGCGCTATCACTCGTTTCCGTGTCAGACGTATGCGCCCCGGACGTGAGGGCAGTGCTTCGACAAGCGCCGCCGGCAACAACAGCAGAGCCGCTTCCTTGGCGAGCAGGGTGAGACCAATAGCTACCGCGCTGGCCAGGGCGCTTCTAAGCGCGGGTTGTGCTGCGGAAAGCTGCTGGCGGGTGCGCAGGATCAGGTAAGCGCTCAGCAGCGCTAGCCAAGTGAACAGCGGTTCGCGGAAGAACGTGCGGCTATAGGGCCAGGCGATGGTCGCCAGACCGAAGGCCAGCGCAACCAGGGCGGCGACACGCGCCCGGTAGCCCAGCGCCAGCCCGTAGGCGTACAGCGTGCCCGCAGTTAGCGCAGTGACCAGGGTGTTGAATAACCACACTGTATGTGCCAGGCCGATGGCCGGTAGCCGCTCTGCCAGCAGGAAAAGCGGAGCAGCCAGGGCGGGTTGTAGTGGCTCAGCGTCTGCGGCGGGGGGAGTTACCTGGCTGAGCGACAGCGGCGGGTAGGCGTCGTACTGGTAGTTCTGGGCCAGATTGCCTTGCCGGGCCAGGCTCTCCGTGGCGTCGAAGAGGAACCATTCATCACGGCTGATCGCATACCCGTTGAAGGTGAAAAAATAGACGGCGATGAGCAAGACAACTACAAATACTCCCAGTGCCGTGCGGTAGGCTGGTGACTCTGAGGCTGACGCGGTCATCGCCGGATGCTCCGCTTGCCGGCGAGCAGCTCGCGGTAAAGCGTGCTCAGATCGCTCACCAGCCGGTCTATGCCGAACTGCTCAGCCACGCGCTGTCGCCGTTCATCCGACTCTGTTGACCTGTCGGCCAGGGCGGCCAGGATTGCCTGAGCCAATGCCTCGGCATCGCCAGGGGGTACCAGCGTGCCCAGACGCCCGCCATCGAGCAAATCGGGCACTCCGCCGACCGCTGTAGCTACGGCGGGCACACCAGCGGCCAACGCTTCGATGATGGATACCGGCGTACCTTCGTTGTCCGACGAGATGACGAGCAGATCAAGGTCGCTGTAAACAGGGCATAGGTCGCGCAGAAAGCCGGTGAAGGTTACCGCCTCTGCCAGGCTCAGGCTTTGAGCCTGAGCGACGAGCGTTTCGCGCAGTTCGCCGTCGCCGACGATGACGAAATGGGCATCCGGCAACGTCTGGCGCACGCGCTGTGCCGCCTGCAGAAAGAGGGAATGATTCTTAATCGGCACCAGCCGCCCCACAATGCCCACCAGAGGAGCATCGGCGGGCAGATTGAACCGGCGGCGGAATTCGCCGAGATGACGGGGAGTTGCAAGATACCGCGACAGATCGGGGCCTTCCGGAGCAATAACGATTTTGTCGGCAGGCGCAACCTGGTAAAGAGAGCTCAGTTCTTCCCTGAGTGAAGGACTGACGGCGACCAAGCGGTCGGTGAGGCGCGCTGTCAGGCGTTCTAGCCATAGAAAAAACGCAGTCTTGTGCGGGCCGAAATAGCCATGAAAAACGTGTCCGTGAAAAGTGTGCACTCGCACTGGGGCGCGCGCCAACCAGGCCGCGGTCCTGCCCACAAAACCTGCTTTGGCTGTGTGTGTGTGTACCACATCCGGGCGCAACCGCCGCATGAGCCGCCACAGCTTGAATAGTGTGATCAGGTCGCGCAGCGGCGATAGCTCGCGCCCCAGTTCTGAGATATAGATCGGAGTGATGTTGTAGACATCAGCCAGATAGGACATGTCGCCCTCGTGCGGTCCGACACGTCCAGAGACCACAGTTGTGGTGAAATCAGGAGGGCGCATCCGGTCGGCAAGCAGGAGCACCTGCAAAGCTGGGCCACCCACATTCAGTCGGGCGATGACGTGCATGACGCGGATCGGGCGGTGTTCGCTCATGAGTTTGGAACCCCAAAGTGTGCTAGACTTCAGTCCTGGTTGTGCAAACGTTGGTATAAGGCCAACGTGTGCTCGACCATACCGGCGGCAGTGAAGTGGGCTTCAAGCCGCAGACGGCCAGCTGTACCGCGTCGTTGTCGCTCAGCCGGGTCGGTCAGTGCTACCCGGATCGCTTTTGCTAGCGTGCTGGCATCTCTGGGAGGTACTAGCCAGCCCGTTTCCCCGTCGAGCACGATCTCCGGGATAGCACTGACCCTGGTGCTGATAATTGGTAGGTGATAGGCCATTGCTTCCAACAACACTAGGCCGAAGCCCTCCCACAGCGACGGTGCCAGGAATATGTCCAGTCCAGCGAAGACAGCATAGGCATCACGTCTCCAGCCCAGAAAATGCACTCGCCTAGCGATTCCCAGCGCTTCCGCTTCGCGTTGCAGCGACTGGCGCAGCGGGCCATCGCCGGCGATGACATAATGCGCCTGAGGGAATTCCGCCGCCACAGCAGCAAAGCCGCGCAGCGCATAGCTCAGCCCCTTCTGCTCTACCAGACGGCAGACCGAGCCGAGCAGAACCGTTTCGCTAGGCAGGCCCAGATTGGCTCGCAGGTCGTGGCGGGCTGTGGGCAGGGCAGGTAAGGTTGCCGGGTCGAGGCCGTAATGGACGGTTTGAATTCGTTCGGCAGGTGCACCTTCAATTCGGATGGAGAAGTCACGGATAGCGTGCGAAATGGCGATGCCTGTGTCAGTATAGCGCCATAGCAGGTGATTGAGCAGGCGCACAGGCAGGCGATAACGAAAGCGATCGTCGTTGTGGCGCGAGCTGATCACATAGGGCACGCCTGCCAGCCGCGCGGCGATGGTGCCGTAGAGGTCGGCGTGAATCAGGTGCGTGTGAACGATGGACGGGCGTTCACGGCGCAGCAGCCGCGCCAGTCGCCAGATCAGCGTGATATCGGCGTCGTGCCGGATGGTCAGCCGGGTCGTGGGGATGCCCAGGGCGCTAGCCCGGTTGATCAATTCCTGCACCGGTTTTCCTGGCTCGACCAGCAACCACAGGCGCGCATCTACATCGCGGGCGCGCAGGCCCGGCAACAGTGCCAGCAGATGATTTTCTGACCCGGCAATGCCAGTTACTTTGGAAAGATGGACAACACGCAATCCGGCCATGGGCGGGCAGATCAGACAGGCATTTGAGTACGGTACCAGGCCAGCGTGCGCGCCAGTCCTTCGGAGAGCGAGATCAGCGGCTCGTAACCCAGCCTGTCGCGTGCCTTGTCAATGGCCGCGCGGGAATGGCGCACATCGCCCGGACGCGGGGCCACGAAGACCGGAGTAATGGAAGTGCCCAACAGCTCGTTGAGAATGTCAATCATCTCCAGCAGGCTGATCTGCCCTCCGCAGGCAATGTTGAAAACTTCGCCCGAAATGCCCGGCGTATGACAGGCCAGCAGCGTGCCGTGCACTACATTGTCAATGTAGGTGAAGTCGCGTGTCTGCAAGCCGTCGCCCTCGACACGGGGCGGGTCGCCGCGCAGCATGGCCGTCACGAATTTGGGGATGACAGCAGCATAGGTCGAAAGCGGGTCCTGGCGCGGGCCAAAAACGTTGAAATAGCGCACTGTCACAGTTTCCAGCCCGTAGACCGTGGCGATAGCCTGGCAATAGTGTTCGCCCGCCAGCTTAGCCGCAGCATAGGGTGAAAGCGGTTGCGGCAACATGTCTTCGGCCTTGAAGTCGCTTTCGACATCACCGTAGGCTGAGGACGAGCCGGCATAGACGACGCGGCGCACGCCCGCGTCACGGGCGGCGAGCAGCACATTGAGCGTGCCCGTGACGTTGTGCTCATGGCAACTCAGGGGATCATCTACAGAGCGCGGCACCGAAGCCAGCGCCGCCAGGTGCAGGACATAGTCTACACCGCGCATGGCTTCGTCCAATGCGGCGCGATCGGTGATACTCGCTTCGAAGAGTTCGATATGATCGAGGGAGAGGGCCAGATTCTCGCGTTTGCCGGTGGAGAAATTGTCAATCACCCGCACCCGATGCCCCTCGCGCACCAGGGTATCTACGATGTGCGAACCGATGAATCCTGCTCCGCCAGTGACCAGATAGGTCTGTGTCGGGCGAGTCTGCATAAGTAACCTCCCCAGGTGCGAAAACGTTCAGGAACGGTGTTTGCTGCGAATGTAGATGCGTTCCAGAAACAGAAAAGCAGCGATGGCCACCAGCGCAATCCCTGCGCCGATGCGCAGGCCATTCTCGATGCTGGCCGTAGAGAGCGCGACTGCTACCAGCCCTAACGCCGCGCTGACCGCGTACAGGGTCAGGACGGCTGCGCGCTGACTCAGTCCCAGTCTCACCAGGCGGTGCGAGGTGTGATCCTTGCCGCCCTGCATGGGAGAGCGACCCTCGCGCAGGCGGGTGAAGACGACCAGCGTAGTGTCGAAGATGGGCAGGCCCAGCACTACGACCGGCACCATCCAGGTGATCACCTGGCGCTCGTCGGGCACGCGGAAGTCTAGCTTGATGGCCAGTACCGAGAGCAGGAAGCCCAGCACCATGCTGCCCATGTCGCCCATGAAGGTCGTGGCGGGGTTGAAGTTATAGATCAAAAAGCCTACCGAAGCGCCCATCAAGGCGGCGGCCAGGCTGCTGACCAGGCTCAGTTCTTCGCGCACGGCCATGGCGAAGAAAAAGAACGAGGCAATGGCTGTGATGCCTGCGGCCAGTCCGTCCATGTTGTCCTGGAAGTTGAGCGCGTTGGTGATGCCAACGATCCAGAACAGCGTCAGGGTCACGTTGAGGATATCGCTGCCAAAGATGCGCACATGGATACCGGCGGCGATCAACACCGCGGCGGCGATGATCTGCCCCGCCATCTTGACCAGAGGAGACATGCCCTGGCGGTCGTCTACGAAGCCGACCAGCACCAGCCAGGTGGTACCCGCCAGGATCGCGCCGAATTCCACCAGGTAGAACGGCGGGCTGAAGAAGACCAGCGCCAGCACCAACGCGCCGTAGATGGCCAGGCCGCCCAGCAAGGGGGTCGGGCGCTGATGGACTTTGCGCGCACTCGGCTGATCGAGGACGCCAAAATGAAAGGCCAGGCGGCGGGTGATGGGCGTGAAGCCTACGGCTGCCGCGAAGCCCGCAATCATCACAGGGAAGAAGTCGGTCATGTCCACTGTCTACTCATCGTCACGGCTCTCGCTCGCAATGGTGCCACCCTGGCCGTGTTTCAGTCGGGCGGGAGTATACCGTAGCGGATCGCGTGACACAAAACAGCGCCAGGTTGTCCCGGCGCTAACTACTCCGTGAAATACCATTATACTCCCCGCTGCGCGCTTAGAACAGGCTGAGCTGCTTTGGTGGGGGTTCGTCGTGCGCGTTGCTGTTGGTGGCCTCGACTTCCTTGAGCAGATCGAGCATACGTCGGAAGTCGGCTTCCATGGCCGGGCGCAAATTCATGTTGCGCAGGACGGCTGCGGGGTGAAACATCGGATAGTAGATGCGCCCGTCTGCGCGACGTGGCTGCCCGTGAATCTTGGTGATGCGCGCGGTCGGCGGGAAGAAAAGCGCCATGCTGAAACGCCCCAGCGTCACAATGATCTTGGGGCGGATGATCTCGATCTGGCGGTTGAGATAGGTCTTGACACAGGTGTCAATTTCCGCGGGCAGAGGGTCACGGTTTCCGGGCGGACGGCACTTGACCACATTGGTGATGAAAACGTCGTTGCGGGTCAGACCGATCATGGCCAGCAATTCGCTCAGGTACTTGCCCGACGCGCCGACGAAGGGCAGCCCCTGCTGATCTTCGTGATAGCCCGGCGCTTCGCCGATGAACAGGATTTCGGCGTCGGGGCGTCCTGCTCCGGGCACTACGCGCGTGCGGGCGCTGTAGAGGGGGCAGGCCTGGCAGGCGCGTATTTCCTGGGCGATCTGCTCAAGAGCGGCCCGCCGTTCTTCCAGGCTCAGGGTATCGCTCACAGGAAGCTCCTCTCTGGCTCGTAGACATGGGTGAACTGATCGTCGAACTGGATGCGGCTGGCAAGCAGTTGCCAGCGTGTGTCCAGGCGCTGAGCATAGGCCGCGTCGAGCGGGCGCAGTTCCATGAGTAAAGCATCCTCACCGTCGTCGCGGTAGTAGTGCCGACGACGCCCGACGACCTGGTATTCGTATTTGCGGTAGAGCGCCTGAGCTGTGGTGTTGCTCTCACGCACTTCCAACACCGAATACTCGCCGTGCAGCAGGATAGCGCGTTTGAGCATACTGGCCAACAACAGTTCGCCCAGGCCCTGCCCGCGGAAATCGGGATGAACGGCGATAGTGCTGATATGAGCCTCACCGGCGATCAGCCAGCAGCCCCCATAACCGACCAACTGCCCGGCTGGTGTTTGCCGGGCAAAAAGGCGCGGCAGCCAGCGCCAGCGTTGTGCAGGGTGGCTGACGGGCGAGGCCAGCTCCAGCACGACCAGATACGAGGTGTCGCGGTTGGTCAGTTCAAAGCGATAGGCATTGGCCGACCAGGGTGTACTGAACGAAAGTCGGTCAATCTGCACAACCTGCTCGATGTCGCTCAATCGCATCGGGCGCACAGTCACCTGGAGCGTCATGGGTGAGGTGCTCCCGGCTGATGCAGGTAAATGGGCACGACGGTGCGCGGGTCATCCGCCTGACCAGCGGCTAGGCGTGCCCAGGCGATTTGGGCCAGATAGCCCGCCCGTCTCAGACTGACGGCGGGGGGCAATATCTGCACCGGTGCATGGCTGGCAGCCAGCACCAGGTAAGCTTGCTCGTCAACTTCGCCTGCCACCAGGGTGCTTTCACTGATGTTCGCGAACAGATTGTCCCAGGTAGTGACTTGCGCCTGATCGGTAGCGATCCAACCGCCGTTCTGATGACGGAAAGTCTGGGCACACACGCGCCCGCGCCCTGCCTGTACCAGGGCGATTAACGGCTGCGTAGCCGGGTGGACGGCTGCCGCGACAATCTCCAGGGTGGGAACAGCTATCAGCGGGATGCCCTGGGCCAGCGCGATCCCCTTGGCTGCTCCCATACCGATGCGCAGCCCTGTGAATGAACCGGGTCCTTGAGCCACTGCCACTGCCTGCAGATTGGACGGGCTGAGCCGCAACTGATGAAAAGCTGCGCGGATGGCAGGGGATAGCTCGGTGGAATGGTTGTTGGCTGTCAGCCAGGTGGATTCCAGATACAGGCGCTTGCCGTCGTGCAGCGCCAGACTGATGAAGCGCGTCGCAGTGTCAATGGCCAGGATCAACGCCGACGCCTCCTCAAGGGTTGATCGTTTGGGACAGGCGGGCCTGCAGAGCGCTCAGCAGGGATTGGTAGCGTTCACCTCTGGCTTCGAAGGTAAGCTGACGCTCCTGTTCGCCCACAATAGCGAAAGCCACCCACAGATGCTCCGGCGGCAATGCCGTCTGGATGTTCTCCGGCCACTCGATCACCACGAAACCCTCACCGTGCCACAGGTCTTCCAGGCCAATGCCCCAGGCATCGGCAGCGCCGTGCAGGCGGTAGCAGTCCACATGATAGAGGATGGCGCTGTCTGCGTCGCGGCGATGCTCGTGAATGAGCACAAATGTGGGGCTGGTGACTGACTCTAGCGCGCCCCAGCCGCGCCCGATACCCTGGGTGAAGGCAGTCTTGCCCGCGCCCAGGTTGCCAGAGAGGCAGATCACATCGCCGGGGCGCAACAGTTCTCCCAGCGACGCTCCCAGCGCTTGAGTCTCAGTGGGGTGATGGCTGATGAAAGTGAGAGATGAGGCAGCAACGGTTGCCACGGTTTTACACTCCTGCTGACTGAGCTATTCATTATACAGCGCAGCCAGACTGTGACAACCGTTTTGTGACCGCGGCTCTGCGGTGCGCCTGAAACTCAGGCCCAGGCCAACGGGTCACCGTACATCTGATGTTCGACCCAGCGGGCGATGTAGGGGTAACGGTAGTTGTGCCCATTCCAGGTCTCAACCGCGGCGATGACGGCATAGACGACCATGCCCAGCGGCAGCGCCAGTGAGGCCAGGATGAACACAATGTAGGCCAGTATCACAATGGGAACCAGCAAAAAGCCCACCAGCACGATCATCAGAATGATTGAGATGAGCAACAGGGCCACCCCCACCATGGTGCCCACAACCACCAACGCCAGCCAGCCAACCGTGCCCACCAGTTGAATGGCGAAGGCTTGCAGGGCATGGAAAGCCACGTATTCCGAGCGTTTGCGGAACGAGAAGTAGATGAAGACCGGAACGAGCATGGTGAGCAGCACACCCAGTCCGCCGCTGGCCAGCGCCACCAGCGCTGTCAGCAGGGTGCTGGCATGCGCCAGGGCGGCCCATTTGCGCTCGTTTTCCGTTATCCGGCTGAAGGAGGGCGAACCTCTGGTCTTGGCCGGCGGACGCACCGCTTCGACCGGCTCCTCACCCGGAGCAGCCAGGCGACTGCGCACGCTGCCGTAGTAACGCTCTTCGTATTCGCGCACTACGTCATCATCGCCACTCGCATCTTGCTCGACGCGACGGGCCAGATCGGCCACGGCCCGGCGAAGATGGGGCGGAATAGGCTCAGCGTCCCCCTCAGCAGAATGATCTGCTGGCGGTTCGGTAGGGATAATTGGTTCCTGATCGTTCACGCTGTTTCTCCTGCCTGGTAGCAGTCACACATGGTCGCAGCTTGATTGTCGCACCAGCCTCCACGGTTATCTACACGCTTATACGCAAGCGCCCATGGTTGAGTTGCGCACAAGGCGGTGATGGTAGGGTAATCGCATCAAAACCAGCCAGCAGAACCATAGGCCGAAGTAAGCTCAGGTGTGATCTTCTGGTTGACCTCACCCCCGCTCGGCGCTGGCGCGAGGCTGGGGGCGAGGTAAAGCGGCAAGCGGTTTGATGCAATCCCCCTGCAGTGATGGCCCGAAAACACGGCGTTGCCCCCAACTCCGCGCTATACTGGTTGCTGTGGAGGAGGGGAAAACGAATGTTGCGCAGGTTTCTGGCAGAAGATTTCACGGTCTCCAAGCGCCAACTCGGAGCGCTGCTGCTGGGGATTGGAGTTGTGGCGCTCCTGGTTGCGCTGATTTCTTTCGTGGGCCAGGGGCCGCGCCTGGTACAGGTGCCCGGTGCGGCGGGAGGGGTGGTCAGTGCGCTGGTCGGGCTGACCCTGTTGCCGTTGGGCGACATGCCCGCCTAGGGGATGCCGATGATCGCAGAGCGCTTGTCGCATCCGGCAGAACTGGCCCTGAGCCGCACTGTTCACCGCGCCTTGATGGGGCTGGCGCTGGTCTTGCTGCTTGGTCACCTGGCCGTCTATGTGCATTACGCTGTGGGGTTGATGCGCTTCCCCTTCGACTACGATCAGGGCGAAGGCTTTGAACTGGTTGACACGATCCTGTTGAGCAAGGGGGAATGGCCCTACCGCGACAACGAGGTGTATCCCTTCTACGCCAGCAATTATCCGCCGCTGTTTCACGTCTTGCTGGTGCCTTTTGCCTGGGTCTTTGGCCCGGAATACTGGTATGGGCGGCTGATGGGATTCGTGGGCACGCTGATCACAGCGACGGCCATCGGCGTAATGGTGTACCGGGAAGAGCGGCAGCGCCCGGTGGCGGTGCTGGCCGGGCTGGCCTTCCTGGCTTCTAACTATGTCTATCACATCGGCCCTCTCTTCCGTCAGCATATGACGATGGTCATGTTCGAGACACTGGCGGTGATGGTGCTTGCCCCGGCACCGGCGTTGACTGATGCCCGGCAGCGTCGCCGCAGGCTGGGGCTGGGACTGCTCCTGCTGCTCGCGGCGGGCTACACCAAACAGCACGCGATCGCGACCTGTCTGGCTGCGTTCGCCTTTCTCTTTCTGCGCAACCCGCGACGGTGCCTGGTGTGGGGCGCGGCCTTTGCCGCTGTTGGAGGAGGGCTGTTCCTGTGGATCAACTGGGCAACGGACGGTCAGTGGTGGACGAACGTCATCGCTGCCAATGTGAACGAATATTATCCGGCGCAGTATGTGGGGTTGCTGCGCCAGTGGTTGCGTCTGCACGGCGCGCTGATTCTGCTCGCGGCGTTGTTCGCTCTCTACGAACTGTATTTTGCCCGGCTCTCACTCTACACTGTCTGGTGGATACTGGCCGGGCTGAGCACTGTGCTGTCTGGCAAATGGGGCGCAGGCGACAGCTATTTCACGACGACGATAGCGGCGACCTGCGTGCTGGCTGGTCTGGCAGCGGCGCGAACTCTGCGGGGCGGCTGGACGCTGCCCGATCATGCCTTGGCTCGTCGCCTGGAAAAGGCGGTTCGCCCCTGGAAGCGCAATTCCGCTGCGACAGCGGCGCTGACGGGCGCAGTCGTCCCCCTGCTGTTTGTGTGGTACGCGCTCAGCGTGGTCAAAATGCCGACCGAGGGGCGTTTCTTCGGCTGGCTCAGCGATAGACTGGGTCTGTCGTCCAGTTACGGCGCTCGCTATGCCTTCTACGATTCCGCGGGCTGGACGCAGGGCTATGCCTCAATCGGGCATGTGCCTTCGCAGACAGACATCAACAATGGCTGGCGCATTGTGGACATCGTGCGAGCGTTCGACCGCCCCGTGATGAGCGAGGAGGCCGCGTTTAGTCTGCGGGCGGGCAGGGACGTGATCACCAATCCCACCCAGTTGAAGAACCTGTATGAGAACGGCCTGTTCGATCCGACTGCTCTGGTTGAAGCGTTGCGGGCACAGGAATTCGGCGCGGTGATCTTCCGGGCGCAGTTCTACCCGCTACCCGTATTGGACGCCGTGTACGAGGCATACTATCCGGCGCAGACAATCCCCATGAACGGTTTCGCTTACGAAATCTGGTTGCCTGGGCCACCTGCGGAGCAACGCGCGGCATTGGCGCGGGCGCTAGAGTCGGTTCGGCCAGGGCAGAGGCGCGAAATCGCGCTGACGTTGCCCTTCGATCAGGCGCTGGCCTGGCGATGGCACGCGCTAACCTACCATGGCTGGGAAGCCGATCGCGACAAACCGCAGCCGTCGGGTGAAGGGGGGACGTGTATTGTTTCCGACTTTCGTCGGGGAGAACGCCTTCTCTCGGTTGAGTTGTGCCCTGATGATGCGGCTTCTCGGCTGATTCTCTCCGGATAGAGCGATGAGAGCGCTAAGCGGTGCCGGGCGGCGGAGGCTCTGGCTCTCTGCCCTGTTGTTGTGGCTGGCGACGGCGTGGCTGGTGTTGCAATGGCCAGGGCGCGGTCTGTGGTATGACGAGACGGTCAACGCCTACTTTGCCACGCAAAGCTGGGGCAACCTGTGGGAGTGGTGCACGCGCATTGACAATCAAATGCCATTGCACTTCGCCGTGCTGAAGGCGTGGGGGGCGTTCGGTGGCGCCGGCGAATTCGCTCTGCGCCTGCCTTCTGTCTGGTCGGCGTTGCTGGCCGTTGCCGCGTTGATCGCCCTCGGGCGAAGGCTTGGTTCGCCCTGGACGGGCTGGCTGGCCGTCGCTTCCTTCGGCTTGACGCAGAGCTTTCTCTACGCCGCCTTCGAGGTGCGCCCTTACGGGTTGGCGCTGGCGCTGGCGGGCTGGGCCAGCGTCATGCTGTGGGAAGTGTGGCGGCGTTACGTTGTGTCTGGGCGTCTGCGCGACTGGCGCTATGCGGCGCTGCTGTGCGCTTACTGGACGTTGGCCTGGGGACTATGGTACACCCACTACACCGGCGTGCTGGTCCTGGCGGTGCACGCGGTGCTGGTGGGGGGGGCAGTGATGCGCCGTCCAGAACGTCGCCGCAGCGTAGTCGCTTTGCAACTTGCCGGGGGGACGGTTGCCGGGATGGTGCCCTGGTATCTGGCCCTGGCCGGACGCGATGTGCGCGCAGGGACGGCCTACGCCGGGCGCGTAGACCCTCTGACAGCGCTCAAGACATACGCCGATTTCTACGCTCATGGGCAGCGCGCCATTCCTGCAGATGCCCCGCCTTATACCTGGGCGATAGTTGCCGTGCTGGCCCTTGGCTGTCTGCTCTGGTGTGCATTGCGCAGATGGCACCGGCAGCCTGTCCGCTCGTTACTCGTGCCGCTGGTTGCCACTCTGCTCCCGCTGACTGGCCTGATCGGACTGGTTTACGGGGTGCAGGCCAAGCTGTCGGGACGCCATGGCTGGATGGTATGGCTGGGGGCGGCCTTGCTGTTCGGCGCAGGCTATAGCGCTCTTTTGCCCTGGCGACGGCTGCGTGGAGTGGTCTGGCTGGGCGCGCTGGCGGTGCTGTGGCTGCCTGCGCGGGCCACTTATCCCCCTGTCTACAATAGCTACCTGCGGGAAGCGTTCGCTTACGTGCGGCAGCACGCGGTCTCTGGTGACGTGTTGGTGCTGCGCGATGGCACGCTGTTCACGGCGGCGGGTTATTACCAGCCAGGGGTGCCCTGGATCGGGCTACCGCCAGAGCCATTGACGGATGTGCAACGGTTTCTGTTCTTCGACGAGACGGCGGACGGCCTGGAGGCTCTGATTGAGGCACAGCAGGCCCGCCGAGTGTGGGTGTTGAGCTGGCAGGGCGACATCATGGACCCGCAGAACCTGGTGACGGGGATGCTGGAGTTTCTGGGTGAGCAGGAACCGCTGCCCGGCGCGTTCGGCTTCGGCGACGTGTCGTTGGCGCTCTACCGCCTGGAAGGATCGGTGCAGGAATGGCGGGAGCAGGTGCGGGCGCTGCAGCCAAGCGCCCGGTATCCGCCCGACGGCCCCTGGTATCTGGGAGGATATATCCTGCGGCGAGGGCCAGTTGTGCCGGGCGCTACAGTGTGGGTACACACCTGGTGGCGGCGCGGCGAGTCCGTTCATCCCGGCGCGCGGCTGAGCCTGCGTCTGTACGCTGCGGATGGGACACTGGTCGCCCAACACGATCAGCCGCCCGGAGGGCCGTCGTTCGGGCAGGAAAACTGGGCGCTGGAAACGCCGATCTTGACACGCCTGGCGTTGAGCGTGCCGCCGGACATGTCAGCTGGACTCGCCGAGGTGCGCCTGATCCTGTACGAGATGGAAAGCTCACTTGAACCCCTGGAAATTGAAGTTGGGCGGCTGGAAATCGGGGGGTGAGATACCGCAGGCCCGACCTTCTGGATGGCCGGGCCTGCCGTAAGTGAGGCGCGCTTTTTGAGCGTCAGCGGCGTATTGCCAGGATCAGACCCAGCAATGCCAGAACTGCGCCCACCACGATGGCAATAATCGGGATCGTGGTGCCGAACAGTTGGAGCTGATCTTTGGCATCCTGCGCGTCCTGCTTGGCATCCTGCACCGACTGGTCAGTGGCCTGGTATTCCAGGTGAAACACGGTGACGGGCAAGAACTGCGCGACGACCTGCGGATCGACCAGCCCCAGAGCCTGGATTTTTTCGATCAGCGGCGTCATCAATTCTTCGGAGAAACCAACGCTGCGGATTTCGATCTTATGTGTGTCAATCAGCACGCCCGTCGTCGGTTCGATCCAGTATTCGGCCTGGTATTCGTAGACGTAGGATAGCGGCACCGGATCGGGCCAGCCCGCCTGTTTGATCAGCGCGGGTAGCGCCGCTGCTACCATGGGGTTGATATCCAGCCCACCGACCATCTGACCGATCTGCGCCTGAGTGAGTTCGGTGGGCAGACCCATGGCGGCCACGGCTTCGGGGGCGATGGGGCGCGGCTCGGACGAAGAAGTGAACAGGTAAGTCTTGATTCCGGCGCGGGGGTGCTCGACTTCGCCGGAGAAAGTCAGGGGCACAGTCGAGCGATAGTCGTCGCTCCAGCCTTCGTAGTCTTTTTTCTCGGTATCAATGGGCCAGCCCAGAACCAGCCCTGCGCGGTCTATCAAACCTTCTTTGCCGCGCCACGCTTCGGGATAGTCGGTGCTGAATTCCATGGTCTTGCGGTCAATGGCGTGCCGTTTGACCTGCGTGAGCAGCGGCGTGCCATCGGGCAGGCGTAGTTCCTGTTCTTCCAACACCAGAGCCAGCCCATCTGATGTCTCTTCGGTCTGGAAGTGACGCTCCAGTTCAACGGTGAGGTCGGTCATGAATTGCAGCGTCTCGCGGTTGAGCAATACGGGCATCGTGCCTTCGTAGAGTCGGGTGGTATCTACGTCGTCGGGAAACTGCTTCATGCCCGGCACGATGACCAGCATGAGCACCAGTCCCGCAACGACCAGCACCAGACCGACCAGGAGTACAATAACCCCTGCCACTCGACGGTTCATGGGCTTTTCCTCCTTGTTCCAAGAATTTTAAAGATATAGATGTTCCTTATGCTTTCGCCCAGTTGGTAATGATACCCTTGACCAGGCCAAAGCAAAAAAAATCGCTTGGGTGAAGGGTGAACGGGTGCGTGCAAGATGTGACAGGCAATGTGCAGCAGTCTGCTGCCCCTCACCCCTAAATTCCCTCTCCCTCACGACTACGTCGCGGGGCGAGGGGACTTACTTTCTCGCGCCCAGGTGCTCCCCTTCGCCCGCAGCGCGGCAGAAGGGGCTGGGGGATGAGGGCCATCGGGTGGGGCAAAGTCGCTGTCAACCTTTGCTCACTCCCCCGTGAACAACAGCCTTCTACCTGAGCCAATTTGTGGTACAATCGCGCTGTTTTGCCAGCCGGTTCTGCGCAGAGCAGAGAAAGCATCAATGTTCGCTTCCAGGTAATGAGTCAGCGAGGCAAAATGAGCAATCAACACGAACAGCAAGGATTCACGCTCTGGTTCACCGGCCTGTCGGGAGCAGGCAAGACGACCGTGGCGACTGCGCTGGAAAAAGAACTGCGCGCCCGTGGCCTCAAGGTCGAGCGGCTCGACGGGGATACGGTGCGCAAGAGCCTGACGCGCGACCTGGGGTTTTCCAAGGAAGATCGCGATAAGAATATCGAGCGGGTGACTTTCGTCGCCAAGCTGTTGTCGCGCAATGGCGTGGCGGTGCTGGCCGCGTTCATCTCGCCTTACCGCGCTACGCGCGCGATGGTGCGGGCCGAGACAACTAATTTCATCGAAGTCTATGTGCACGCACCACTGGAAGTGTGCGCTCAGCGTGACGTAAAGGGGCTATATGCCAAAGCGTTTGCAGGAGAGATCCCGGATTTCACCGGCGTCAGCGACCCCTATGAGGAGCCGGAGAACCCTGAAATTGTGCTGCACACGCACCTGGAAACCGTCGAGGAAAGCGTGGCCAAGTGCCTGACCTATCTGGAAGAACACGGCTTTATACCAGTCGCAGAGACTGCGCGCTGACTCTCGCTCCCTGTCACGTCCAAAAGCCCCGCCAGGGGCTTTTTTGTTGCATGAAGTTGCCAGCCAAGCGGTGTATCATCGGCGCGGGCGAACACCGGTGACACGATAGAGTTCTCGATAGATCGGATAGTCCTTGTGCTTGCGGGGAGGCAGCGGCTCGGCGATGACGATCTCGCGTACATGCTGATACGTCTGCGGACTGATGAGAATCTCACCGGGCAGGGCGTTTTCTTGCAGATATTTGGCGCGATTGATCGGCATCCCGATGGCCGTGAACTCCTTGCGGCTGGGACTGCCCACGTTGCCCAGCACCGCGACACCCGTCTCGACGCCAATGCCATAGAACAGGCGGTGTTCCGGGGGCAAGACTTCGTGGAGCGCTCGCACATCATAGGCCATCGTGAGGGCGGCGCGCACGGCGCGGATGGCATGATCCTCCTGCGGGTTCAGTTGGGTGTTGAACAACCCCACGACCGCGTCGCCCATGTACTTGTCGACGATCCCCTCCTGCAGTTGCAGGGCATCGGTGCAGACAGTGAGATAGCGGCTGATGATGGACATCAACAGTTCAGGATCGAGATGCTCACTGAAGCTGGTGAAGCCCCGCACGTCGGCAAAGACGACCGAAATCTCGCGCTCGTCGCCGCTCAGGCCCAGCCGGTCAATGCTCTGAATGTTGCGCACCAGCGACGGCGGCAGATAAGTATGTACTACTTTGAGCGTGGCATCTCGCCGGCGAATCTCGGTGAGATCGTCCACAACGAGAGCTGTGCCGACGATGACATCTCGCGCATCTTTCAACGGAGTCAGGCGCAGGCTTAGCGTCACCGCGCCACGGTGTGGCAACACCGGCTCGATCTCGAAGACATGAGGTCGGTTGTGCAGCAGGACGGTTTGTGTCACGCTGTTGAGGCTGGCGAATACGTCGGGAAGTACATCGGTGACCGGTTGCCCAACTGCCCGATCATGAGGGATGCCCAGTATCTGTTGCGCTGCGCGGTTGTAGATGACGATGCGATCGTGGCGGTCGGTGGTGATCACGCCGCTGGCGATGGATTCCAGCACATTATCCAGCAGGTGTTTTATCTCTGTGATGGAAGCCAGGGCCTGCCGTACCCGCGCGAAAAGGTGCGCGTTCTCGATGGCAACGGCTGCCTGATTGGCAAAGGCCAGCAACAGCGATGCTTCGCGCTCGCCGAACAGGTTCAGTGCTCGTCTGTTGTCCGCGTAGAGCACGCCGATCACCTGTCCCCTGGACAGTAAGGGGACACAAATAAGGGAGTGAGGGCCATGAGTCATGATGCTGGTCTGCAGGCCGAGGTGTGTATCGAGCAAGGCATCACCAGCAATCAGCGGCTGACCGGTGCGAGCTACCTGCTGGACGACGCTCTCGCTGACAGCAAAAGCGGATGCCTCAAGAGGGCGTCGTTGGGCGTCGCGAGCGATGCGGAATTCGAGCAGTCCGCTATCGGGAGATTGCAGCAGAATGTACGCCCGTTCCGCGCCAGTGATGGCGATGGCTGTGTCAATCACTTCGGTGAGCACAGTATCGGGGTCGAGGGACGAATTGAGTAGAGCAGTGGTCTGAGCCAGCGCGCGCAGTTGATCGAGGGTCGTGCTGTCTTCGGCCAGGCTGTGCACGATCTGTTCGAGTTCCGTGCGGGCTGTCAGCAGCCTGTCCAGGACACCCGGCGCGAGGATCATCCCGCGCTGGCGCAACGCCTGATCCTGTTGCTGCGCCAATGCCACCAAAGCCTGAGCCTGGCGTTCCAGGTAAGCCAATCTCTCCAGGGCCTGGCTCTTGATGTTGAGGGTGTTGAACATAGGCGGCGTACCTCTGGTGAGCATGTCATCGGTCAGGGTTGGCGGCTGCGGCGGACTTCGAAGATGCGTGTCGGCTGACTGCGACCTTTGACGAGTACCGTGCCTCGCTCGATAACCAGCAGCCCGTAGGCCGAGTCATGCAGGAAGTCGGAGCAGGCGGCGTAAGTGTCTTCGCTGAGGATGATTTGACCAGGTGCGGCGCTTTCTTGCAGGCGTTTGGCCAGGTTGACGGTGTCCCCAATGGCGGTGAAGGCGCGGCGCGATGGGCTACCCACATTGCCCAGAGTCGCCACGCCGGTGTGAATGCCGATGCGCCAATGAGCAACTACTTCTTCGCCCAGGCGCTCGGTCAGGGTCTGGAATTCATCGGCCATGATCAGCGCGGCCAGCACCGCCTGCCAGGCGTGATCGGCGCTGGGATTGAGTTGCGTGTTGAACAGCCCCATGATCTCGTTGCCCATGAACTTGTCAATGACCCCCTGGCGGTTGTGTATGGCTTCCGCCCCAGCTGTGAGATAGAGATTGAGCAGCTCCATGAGTTCCTGGGGGCGCAGGGTATCTGGAAACGAGTGGAAGGGGCGTGTCTCTACAAACAGGGTTGTGATCGTGCGACGTTCTCCGCCCAACCCCAGTTCGTCAAGACTCTGAATGTTGTCCACCATACCCGGTGGCAGATAGCGCCGAACCAGTTCCAGGGTTGCCTCGCGCTGCTTGATCTCGGTCAGATCGTTGACGACGATCACGACGCCGACGATCCGCTCTTCATCGAGCAGGGGGGAAAGCGCTACGTGCAGGTAGATGTCGCCTCGTTCTGGTAAGGTCAGGGCGAGATCGAGGCGATGACTCTGCCCTTGCTCCAGCACTTCGTTTTGCAGGTCGGCCAGGGTTCGGGCAAGCGTGGGCATGACCTGTGCCAGACTGAGGCCCTGCACGGCAGGGGCGGGCACGCCAAAGATGTGCGCTGCTGCCTGGTTGCAGGTGAGGATGGTACCTGCGGCGTCGAGCGTTATCACGCCACTGGCGATCGAGGCGAAGACATCGTCCATCAACTCCTTCATGGCCGTGACTTCGCTGAGGGCGGCCTGCGCGTGTGCGAATAGCCGCGCGTTTTCGATGGCGATGGCGGCCTGGTTGGCGAAGGCGGTCAGCAGGTGTAGTTCTTTCTCGCGGAAGACACCATCCTTAACGCGATTGTCTACGTAGACAACGCCAGTCACGCGATCCTTGAGCACCAGGGGAACGCACAGGATGGAGCGCAGGGCGTGAATCACCACGCTTTCCTGGGTGCTATACGCTGGATCGGCCTGGGCATTGGTGGTCAGCACAGGTTGACCTGTCTCGGCAACCTGACGGACGACCGTGCGACTGACGATGAATTCGCCGCGTTCGAGCGTCTCGCGATCCAGATTGCGGGCCACGCGGAATTCCAGTTCGCCGCTATCTTCATCGCGCAGCACGATGTATCCGCGCTCGGCCCCCGTCAGCCTGATCACAGTATCCATGACCTCGTTGAGCACCTGATTGAGGTCGAGCGAGGAGTTGATCAGGGCCGTGGTTTGGGCCAGGGCAGTGAGTTGTTCCAGCTCAATGTAAACGGGTTGCAGAAAGTCCGCTAGGCGGCGTAGGTCGCCTGTGAGAGCATCCAGTCCCGTTAATATCTCAGGGGTCAGTGCCAATCCGCGCTGGCGCAGCAGACTGTCCTGGGTGTGCAGCGTGTCGCTCACCTCTTGCAGGGAACGGCTCACCATGGCGAGTTGATCGGTCAGCCCTTGGCTGGTGGTGGGGCGGATCATGTTGCTGCGGTCTCTCCCAGGCGGGTGCGTGTACGGGCGTGTTGAGATTATACCCGCAGGGCGCAGGGCGGCCATAACGCGGGCGGGCGCTTGTCGGGCGTAACGCTGGCAGTCGCGGCGAAGTGGGCGGTGGCGTTTGTTCGGTTTGCTCAGGCGAAGGTATTGCCTGTTTGAGGGGCTGTGTGATAATCTCTGGCGAACTTTTCGCCAGGGAAGCTGGCGCTGGGTTTCTGATCACAGACAGGCCGGGCACGGGTAGCCTGGGCACTGTTCGGAGGGGAGACGGAACGGCATGTTGAAAACGCACACGTGCGGTGAATTGCGGGTTGAGCATGTGGGGCAGCAGGTCACGCTCGCGGGGTGGGTGCATCGCTGGCGCGAGCACGGGGGGTTGATCTTCTGGGACCTGCGGGATCGCTGGGGCATCACGCAGGTGACTATCAACCAGGAGACTGCGCCAGACGTGCACGCTCTTGCCCGCGACGTGCGTGTCGAGTGGGTGGTGCAGGTGACGGGCACGGTCATCCGCCGTCCATCGGGCATGGAGAATCCCGACCTGGAAACTGGTGAGATCGAGCTGGAAGCCACGGCACTGCGCGTTCTCAACCGGGCCAAGACGCCCCCCTTCTACATCAACAAGAATGAGCATGTGGACGAAGCCGTGCGGATGCGCTATCGCTACCTGGATTTGCGACGCCCGGCCATGCAGCGCAACCTGATTTTGCGCCACAACGTCATCCGCTTCATCCGCAACTACCTGTCCGACCGTGGTTTCGTCGAAATCGAGACGCCGATCCTGTTCAAGACCACGCCGGAAGGCGCGCGCGACTACCTGGTGCCCAGCCGTCTGCACCCTGGCAAGTTCTATGCGCTGCCGCAAAGTCCGCAGCAACTCAAGCAGTTGCTGATGGTAGCGGGCTTTGAGCGTTACTTTCAGATTGCGCGCTGTTTCCGGGACGAGGATCAGCGGGGCGACCGGCAACCGGAATTCACCCAGTTGGACCTGGAGATGAGCTTCGTCGAGCGCGAAGATGTGCTCGATCTTATCGAGGGGATGTTTACGGCGCTGGTCGAACAGGTCTCCGACCGCGAACTGGTGACCAAACCTTTCCCGCGCCTGAGCTATGCCGAAGCCATGCGGCGCTATGGCACCGACAAGCCCGACCTGCGCTACGGCATGGAGATCGCCGATCTGAGCGACCTGGTGGCGGACTGCGGCTTTCGGGTGTTCGCCGAAACAGTTAAAGCGGGCAATCCGGTGCGGGCCATCTGCGTGCCGGGCTGCGCCTCATACAGCCGCAAACAACTGGACGAACTGGAGGCAATCGCCAAAGGAGCGGGCGCGAAAGGGCTGGCCTGGATGGCTGTCGAGGCGAGTGAAGCCGAGCCGGTGCGCTCGCCTATTGCCAAGTTTTTCAGCGCGGAACAACTGGGGGCGATCCTGGAACGGACGGGGGCTAAGCTCGGTGACTTGCTGCTCTTCGCTGCGGACAGCGAAGCAGTCGTCTGCGAAGTGCTGGACACGCTACGCCGCGAAATGGCGCACCGGCTGGGGTTGGACGATCCCAAGAAGGTGGCGTTCTGCTGGATCATTGACTTTCCGCTGTTCACCTGGAACGAAGATGAGCAGCGTTGGGACCCCAGCCATCATCTGTTCACCGCGCCCATGTGGGAAGATGTGCCGCTGCTGGACACCGATCCTGGCAAGGCCCGTGGACAGCAATATGACCTGGCCTGCAACGGTTACGAGGTAGCCGGCGGGAGTATCCGTATCCATGACCGCGCCATCCAGGAGAAGATTTTCGGCCTGATCGGGCTGGACGTGGAAATGGCCAAGGAACGCTTTGGGCACATGCTGGAAGCGTTCGAATACGGTACGCCGCCGCATGGGGGCATCGCTCCCGGC
Organism: uncultured Anaerolineales bacterium; assembly: GCA_937135955.1. Lineage (GTDB taxonomy): Bacteria > Chloroflexota > Anaerolineae > Aggregatilineales > Aggregatilineaceae > UBA2029. The sequence goes on from CAKZOB010000060.1 coordinate 31,814, forward strand.
ATTGACCGCCTGGTGATGATCCTGGCCGGGCAGCCGAACATTCGCGAGGTGATCGCTTTTCCGAAGACGCAGCAGGCCGCCGACCTGATGGCGGGTGCGCCGTCGGAGGCGGAACCGTCGCAACTGGAGGAACTGCATATCCGGGTGGTGTTGCCCGAAGACTGAGCGGGACGCCCTGTTACAAGTTTTCTGGAAGCCGCTAGCGCTCGACAGAGGTGCTACTGCTCTTGTCCTCGACCGGGCGCTGACGTTCTTCGCGGGGGCGGAACGCCGGGCACTCGCGGCTGAGGTGCCAGGCAAGTTTCTCGGCATTGGCTAGCTTCTTGCCGCAGTGAGGGCACACAACGGTTGAGTGCGACATCTCGTTCAATCTACTTCCTGCACACATAAAGCGGGCCAGATGACACATCCGGCCCGCTTTTCTACTGACGCTCGGCCAGCCTTATTGTTCGTGATTGCCCACGCCAAACAGGCCAGTGGGGATGTTGGGCTGGCGCGATCTTTCCTCGTCTTTGCCGAAGCGAATCACCTCGCCCGTGTCGGTGATGGCCTCCACAGCCAGACCCAGGCTCTGCAGTTCCTTGACCAGCACGCGGAAGCTGGCCGGAATGCCGGGTTCTTCGATCGGCTCGCCCTTGACGATGGCTTCGTAGGTCTTGACGCGCCCCTGCACATCGTCGGACTTGACGGTGAGCATTTCCTGTAGCGTGTAAGCTGCGCCGTAGGCTTCCAATGCCCACACTTCCATCTCACCGAAACGCTGCCCGCCGAACTGCGCCTTGCCGCCGAGTGGCTGCTGCGTCACCAGGCTGTAGGGGCCGGTTGAACGGGCGTGTACTTTGTCTTCCACTAGGTGAGCCAGCTTGAGCATATGGATGATGCCCACGGTCACCGGCTGATCGAACGGCTCGCCCGTCTTACCGTCGTACAGGATTTGCTTGCCGTAAATGGGCGCCGGTTGGCCGGTCTTGATTTCGACACGGCGCGCTTTCTGGCGCAGTTCCTCTTCAGAAAGGCCCGCGGGCGGGCGCTCGCCGGTTACGTGCTCGATCCACAGCTCCAGGGTGGCGCAGCGCGCGTTGGCGTCGCGGCGCTGACGCTCGTTAGGGTCGGTGATGTCGCCAAAGGCCAGGATGTCTTCGGGATCGTAGCCGCGCTCGCGCAGCCATTCGCGCAGGACAGACCGCCGCGCGTACACGCGATCGAGGGCCAGGCGTTCCACATCATAGGTGCCAAGAGCGCCCAACCAGTGATCAATGTAGAGCCGGCGCACTTCCTCGTCGTCTTCGAGGTACTCGGTGTCATAGGCTTCTTCCTTCAGCCACTGCCAGGCCCGCTCGCCGACCTCGCGCCAGGCGCGGTCGATCATCCAGGCGCGGCCCAGTTCGGCTTCGATCTCGTCTTCCTCGGCCCCGTCGAACACAGGAGAGATGGCCCGGAAGCCCAGCCGGTCGGCGGCCCAGCCCAGGTGCGTCTCCAGCACCTGACCGATGTTCATACGGCCCGGCACACCCAGCGGGTTCAGGATGATCTCGACGGGCGTGCCATCTTCCAGGAAGGGCATGTCTTCGATGGGCACAACCTTGGAGATGACGCCCTTGTTACCATGACGCCCGGCCATCTTGTCGCCCTGGGTCAGCTTGCGCTTCTGGGCGACGCTGACGCGCACCATCTGATCCACACCGGCGGGCAGGTCGCGGTGTTCCTCGCGGGTGAAGATCTTCACGTCCACCACTTTACCGTGCTCGCCGTGCGGCTGACGCAGCGAGGAGTCTTTCACCTCGCGCGCCTTCTCGCCGAAGATCGCCCGCAGCAGCTTCTCTTCGGGAGTGAGTTCCTTCTCGCCCTTAGGCGTGATCTTGCCTACCAGGATATCGTTGGGGCCAACTTCCGCGCCGATGCGGATGATGCCGCGCTCGTCCAGGTCTTTGAGCGCTTCTTCGCCCACGTTGGGGATGTCGTAGGTGATCTCTTCGGGGCCGAGCTTGGTGTCGCGCGCCTCGACTTCGTGCTTCTCGATGTGAATCGAGGTGAACTTATCCTCACGCACCAACGCTTCGCTGATCAGCAGCGCGTCTTCGTAGTTGCCGCCTTCCCACGACAGAAAAGCGGCCAGCACATCGTGCCCCAGCGCCAGCTCGCCGTTGACCGTCGAAGAGCTATCGGCCAGCACGTCGCCCTTGCGCACAACCTGCCCCTTGCGCACGACAGGCCGCTGATCAATGCAGGTGGACTGATTCGAGCGGTTGTACTTGCGCAGGCGGTAGGTCTTCAGTCCGTCCTCGGTGCGCAGGACGATCTGATCGCCCTGGACTGAGACCACTTCACCGTCGCGATCGGCGATCAAGACCTGACCGGAGTCGAGGGCGGCCTGCCGTTCCACCCCTGTGCTGACAAGGGGAATATCCGGCTTGAGCAGCGGCACAGCCTGACGCTGCATGTTCGATCCCATCAGGGCGCGGTTGGCGTCGTCGTGCTCCAGGAAGGGAATCAGGGCGGCGGAAATGCCCACGATCTGCCGCGGGGCCACATCCATGTAGTCAATGCTCTCGCGCGGGGCCACCAGGAAGCGCTGATGATGGCGCGCCGAGACGCGGTCGTTGATGAAGTGATGGTGCGCGTCCAGTTGGGCGTTGGCCTGGGCGATGGTGAAGCGATCTTCCTCGTCGGCAGACAGGTAATGCACCTCGTTGCTGACGAACGGCATGATGGGCACGGACTTCAGCCCCATCGCCTGCAACTGCGCCTGCAGCTTCTCGTCAATGACTGTGCCGGCGGGGATGGTCTGTCCGCTGGCCTCGTCGGTCACGTCCTGGCGCAGAATGCGATTCAGCAGGCGTTCGTCGTCCACTGCCATTTCGCGGTAGACCTTGCGGTAGGGCGTTTCGATGAAGCCGTACTCGTTGACACGCCCATAGCTGGCCAGACGACCGATCAGGCCAATGTTCGGGCCTTCGGGTGTCTCGATGGGGCAGATGCGGCCATAGTGGCTGTGATGCACGTCGCGCACGTCAAAGCCCGCGCGTTCGCGACGCAGACCGCCCGGCCCCAGGGCCGAGAGTGTGCGCTTGTGCGTCAGTTCGGAGAGCGGGTTGGTCTGCTCCATGAACTGCGAAAGCTGGCTCGAACCGAAGAACTCGCGCACCGCCGAAACGACCGGGCGGATGTTGATCAGCGTCATGGGCGAGATGCTCTCGGTCTCGCGGATGGACATACGCTCGCGCACCACCCGTTCCATGCGGCGCAGGCCGATACGCAAGGCGTTCTGGATCAGTTCGCCCACCGTCTTGACACGGCGGTTGCCCAGGTGATCAATATCGTCCGGTTCTTCCAGACCGTTGTTGATCAGGATCATGCGCTCGACCAGCTTGACCAGGTCATACTTGGTGATGGTGCGCATGGTCGGCAGCACCGGATCGTTGAGGTGCAGGCGCTGATTGAGCTTGTAGCGGCCCACACGCTCCAGATCGTAACGGCGCTGGTCGAAGAGCTGTTCCTGCAGGTACTCGCGGGCATTGTCCAGAGTAGGCGGATCGCCGGGGCGCATCCGCTTGTAGAACTCCAGCAACGCGGCCTCGGCCACCGTCATCCCATCGCGCAGGTCCCATTGCGGCTCCATGCGGATGGTGCCCTCGATGTAGCGGTGATCGGGGTTGTTGTCTACCTTCTCGTAGATGGCGAGCAGTTCTTCGTCCGTGCCCTCTTTGAGGGGGGAATGCTCGTCAAAGCCGTCGTGCACAGCCGCCAGCGCTCGCAGCAGAATGGTCACAGGGATGGTGCGCTTGCGGTTGAACTTGATGGCCAGATAGTCGCTCTTGCGCGTCTCAAACTCCATCCACGCGCCCCGGTCGGGGATGAGTTTGGCAGTGGAGAGCAAGCGCCCGGTCGTGCGGTCTTCTTCGGCGGCGAAGTAGACGCCAGGCGAGCGAATGAGTTGGCTGACAACGACGCGCTCCGTCCCGTTGATGATGAACGTACCTTTGTCTGTCATCATCGGGAAGTCGCCCATGAAGATATCGGAGGTGACGACTTCGTCACCGGCGGCGCGGTTGACCAGCGCCACCTTGACGAAGAGCGGCGCGGCATACGTGATGTCGCGCTCCAGGCATAGCTCCTCGGAATACTTCGGCTCCTCAAACCAATAGGTGAGGCCGAACTGTTGGGCTTCGGGGCTGCTGCCAGGGAAATAGAGTCGCAAATTGCCGTTGAAGCTCTCGATGGGGCTGATCTCGTCGAAAAGCTCGTTCAGCCCCTCACGGTAGAACCGGTCGAACGACTCGCGTTGGATTTCAATGAGTGAGGGGAGATCCTGCACGTCTGTAGCACGTGCGTAGTTCTTCTCATCAAGCAGCCGCTGCATGCGTCACTCCTTGAGGGCCAATGGCTACCGCCAGACGAAAGCAATCGTCCAGGGGACGGGAAAGAGTCACTGAGTCCTCAACTTTGATTTGGCCGGTTTTCGAGGTCAATGGTCTGTCTAGACAGTTATGGGGTACAAGAGAGAATATTATAACACGCCTCTCAAGGCTGTCAATCATCATTTTCGCTCGCCGCCGTAACTGCCCGACCTGTCACCGCGTTGCATTCCATTACACCAGTGGACTAATGATACGCCGATTTTCGCATTTTTCCAGAGCGATTTAGTGTCTGCGCCCTGGAGATCGGCGCGCGGGCCTGCAGCGCTTTGGCCAATCCTTTTGGGGGCAGGGCGGCTCCTATGTTAAGCTAAGGCAAGCGCATCTTGCGGGCGACACACTAGGAGATTAACGGCCATGAGCCAGGCACCCGGTGACTTGACCAGCTCTGTGTTCACGCGCGACGAGTTAAGGCGCTACAGCCGTCACCTGATTCTGCCCCAGGTGGGGTTGGAAGGCCAGCGTCGCCTGAAGGAAGCCAGCGTCATTATAGTGGGTACGGGCGGCCTGGGCAGCCCGATCGCCATGTACCTGGCTGCGGCGGGGGTGGGGCGCATCGGCCTGGTTGACTTCGATGTGGTAGACGTGACCAACCTGCAGCGTCAGATCGTGCACAGCGAGGCGACTGTCGGTGTTCCGAAGGTCATCTCAGCGGCGCAGCGCCTGCGCGAACTCAATCCTCTGGTCACTATCGAAACGTATCACGCCCCGCTGACCAGTCACAACGCGCTCGACATCCTGCGCGAATACGATGTGATTCTGGACGGCACCGACAACTTTCCCACCCGCTATCTGCTGAACGATGCCGCGGTGATGCTGGGTAAACCTCTTGTCTACGGGAGCGTATATCGTTTCGAGGGACAGGTCAGCGTTTTCGCGGCGGCGGGCGGCCCATGCTATCGTTGCATGTTGCCCGAACCGCCCCCACCGCACCTGGTGCCCAGTTGCGCTGAAGCGGGAGTGCTGGGCATCTTGCCGGGCACGATCGGCACCCTGCAAGCCACCGAGGCGATCAAGCTGTTGTTGGGCATTGGCGAACCGCTCATCGGACGCTTGCTGCTCTATGATGCGCTGGATATGACCTTCGATATCATTACCATACCCAGACGCGCTTCGTGCCCGGTATGCGGGGATGCGCCGACTATCACCCGCCTGATAGATTACGAACAGTTCTGCGGCGCGCCCGCACACGATCAGAGCGAGTATCAACGCGCCTGGCTGGCCCAGAAGGGGATTCGTTCGATGACGCCTGCCGAGGTCAAGACATTGCTGGAACAGGACCGGGGGGCTGTGCTCCTGGATATCCGCGAACCCTACGAACTGATGCTCAGCCGTTTGGAAGGAGCGGTCAACATCCCGCTCAGTCAGATGGACGCTCGCTGGCAGGAGATTCCCGCCGATCGGCCCGTGATCGTCTTCTGTCATCACGGCATCCGCAGCGCCAGACTGATTGCCCGTCTGCAGGCGCGGGGACGGCACAACCTGATCAACCTGGACGGCGGCATTGAGGCCTGGTCGTGCCAGGTAGACCCTTCTGTGCCGCGCTATTGAGGCGCGGAGCCAGTATCAGCCCAGTAACCTCAGTTCTTCATACGCCTGCTGGGCGTAGTCTTGCAGGCTGCTGCTGGCGATGGGCAGGGTGACGCCGCCGCGGATCAGGCGTTCCTGGCGCGTCTTGGCGCGCTTGAGCAGGCGCTGCACCTCGGTATCGTCGGGCAGCAGACGTTCTGCTGCTTCCAGCAATTGCAGGGTACGGTTCAGGTGCACCGTCTCGTCAATCAACAGGTGCGCCAGCGCCAGCAGCGCCCGCCCCTGCCAGCCCGGCTCGTTCAGGATGAAGGCGACGTGCAGCGCTGCCCGGAAGTATTGCTGTGCATCTTCCCGCTTACCCTGCGATTCGTAGAGGGAACCCAGCCACAGCAATTGCTCACATTCCACTGCCCGATTCTCTTCAGCGCGGGCCAGCGCCAGCAGGCGTTCGCCAGCAAGGCGGGCGCTGTCCCATTGCAGCAGCTCCGCGTGAGTATCGGCCACCTTGCTCAGCACTTCGCGCAACAGATCGTTGCGCCCCAGCCGCTCGAAAATGGGCACGGCTTGCTCCCATGTTTCGGCTGCTTCCGGCGAGCGCCCAGTCTCCCAGTAGACCGAGCCAAGCTTGTCCAGCGCCAGCCCGATGTTCAGCCACGCCCCGACGGGACGAAACGCCGTAATGGCCTGCTTGTAGGCAGTCTCCGCGCCTTCCCAGCGTTCCAGCGCCACCTGTAGATCGCCCAGGACTACCAGCAACTCGCCTTCTCGCTGCGGATTGTCGGATTCCTGGGCCAGCTTCATGCCCTGGTCAACATAGGCGAGCACATCTTCGTAGCGCTCCCCTTCCAGGCTGAGCATGGCCAGCGCTTCCAGGGCGGCGAGTTCGTCTTCCACTTTGCCATCGGCGCGGAAACTCTGGGCAGCCTGTGCGTAGCGCGCGATCAGCGACTGCGCGTCCTGTTCTCTGGCTGTTTCCCCCAGGCGCGCCAGGGCTTCGGCGCTGTCGGGCAGGTCGAGCGAGAGGTCTGTGTGGAGAGCGCCGGAACCCGTCTCAGGAGGGGGAAGTTCCCCGGCGGCTTGCAGCTCTTCGGGCGGGACCGGCGTTTGGAGGGGCGCGGCAGGTTGCCCGGTTACTTCTTCTGCGGTTATCTCTTCCGCGGCTTCGGCTGGGGCTTCCGCAACGGCAGCGCTTGCGGTCGGGAGAGGTTCTACCTCCACGGCAGGCATGGTCTCCTGGCCGGGGCTGTCCGTTTCCTCGGTCGGGGCGATGGCGGGCGACTCCTCAGGCTCTGGGGTGGGTTCGGTCTGCGGGACGGTCATCCACCCCAGCACGCCGAGTTTGTCAGCGGCGGGGGCTTCCAGCAGGTGGCAGAGCCAGCGATATTCTGGCTCGTACCCGGCAGCGCGCACGAAGCTCTGATCGCTGGTGGGGGTGAGCATCCCCGTCAGTTCGCGCAGGTATTCGATTTTGCCCTGTGCTGTCGCATAGCGCGCGGCGGCGATGATCGTCGGCATCTCGACTGCCAGCCGAGCGTAGTGCTCTGGGTCCTGTTCACCGATGTGACGCTGCACATAGACCGGCACCGCGTGCAGATGGCGCGCGCGCATTGTCTCCAGGCGGTGTTTGCCGCGGAGGAAAGCCTGTGCGAAGCGCTGTACCATCTCGTGCGCCACAAAGTAGGGTTGGCCTTCCAGAGCGCGCTCGTCGGCGAAACCGCGCGCCACCAGTTGCCGCATCCGCGCGGAGAGTCCTTCGGGGGGCGCGCCGGTCACGTCGGAGAGCAGTTCTTCGCTTGCGCCGGGGGCGAACGCCGTGCCGATCAGCATGACCATGCCCTGCAACTCCTGCGGCAACAGGCGATATGCCGCCATCAGCGCCGCCATGACACGGTTAGAGGGTCCCGGAGGCAAGGTGGGCATCTGTGCCAGGAATTCCTGGGGAGTGTGCTCTACTGCCAGTTGTCTCCCTGCGACGATGAGAGATAGCGCGTTACCTTCCAGCGTTTCCGCCAGGGCGGTCAGGTTTGCGGAGGATGCGCCAGAGCTGCTGGCTATCTCCTGGAGCAGGACGACAGCCTGCGACACGTCCAGCGGACGCACTTCATGGACCGTCCAGGGGCCGGCGGCGGGGCGCGTCGCGGTGAGGATCAACGGGATGCCAGGAGCGCAGGCGCGCACGAATTCGCGGGCAGCCTCCGGGCGAACGCGACCGTCCAGTATCACCAGCGGGCGGTGTTCCAGGAGCACACCGTGTACCTGCCGGAAGAAGGCGAACATTTCGTCTTCGTCCCGCGCGGCGCAGGTGGGCACGCTGTAGGCTCGTGCTACCCGGTTGGCCAGCGCCAGGGCCGTTTCGTCGGCATTTTCCAGCCAGAGCACCCCGCCCGGCTGTTGAACGAAGTCCTGCGCCAGCGTGTGCGCCAGCGCGGTCTTGCCCACGCCCGGCATCCCGACCAGTTGCAAGGGGATGCCGGTTTCGAATTGGGCGCGCGCTGCGTCGAGGTCGGCCTGGCGTCCTACCAGGGGCAAACGCGGCGCTCCTGGCAGGTCCTGGCCCTGGTGAAGAGGCAGATTGTCCGCAAAAGCATTTGAGGTCATGGGAAAACCACCTGTCCGACTGACAGAGATAGGCTATCAGCAGTATAGCAAAAGGCGCGCCCTGGCACTAGCGGGCACAAACAACGCCCGGCAGTGCTGCCAGGCGTTGCCTCTGTGTTCGTTATTGTAGGCGGGACTCTCAGCCTTCGTCCGGCGGCGGAACTGGCAGGTCTTCTATCGGCACGTCTCTATACTTGCGCCCAACCTCGATCAGCATGACCGGAATTCCGTCGCGGATGGGGTACTTGTTTCCGGAATCGGCGCATACTAGCCAGCAGCCATGCACCAGTTCCAGCCGCCCCGGATCGTCTCCCCTGTCCGTATAATGCACCGCTTCGGGGCAGCGCAGAATCTCCAGCAGTTCCGGGCTGATTGCCACACCTGGCGAGGTCTCACCAGCCATTGTTTCCTCCCTATGACGGCTTTCTTCACGGTGCGAGTATAGCTATCGCTCAAGGTCGCGTCAAGCGCTGGCGTGCAGACGAAAATTCAGGTTAGACTCGGATGGGCTATGCCTGACGCGGAGCACAGACCATGCCGATGCTTCGGGCCAACACGATTGCCTTTTACTATACAGTGGCGGGACGTGCCGCGCACTGTCCACCTGTGGTGCTGCTCCATGGAGCGGGCGGCTCACGACTTGACTGGCCGGTTGAACTGCGCCGTATGCCGGGCGTGCAGGTGTGGACGCTCGATCTGCCCGGCCATGGGCGGTCACCGGGGGCGGGGCACACGACAGTGGCCGGGTATGCGCGGGATGTGCAGGCGTTTCTGGATGCTGCGCAGATCGAGCGGGCTGTTGTGGTCGGGCACAGCATGGGCGGAGCCATTGCTCAGCAACTGGCGCTGGATCACCCGGAGCGTGTGGCTGGCCTGGTGCTGATCGCCACAGGCAGTAAATTGCCGGTCGAGCCGAGTTTGCCGGAGCGCGCTCTGGCAACATCCGCCGCAGCGATTCAGTGGGTGGTCGAACGCGCCTGGCATCCGGCAGCGTCCGCCGCACAGCTTGCCCTTGCCCGCGAGCGCCTGGCGCAGACTTCGCCCGTCGTCCTGCGCGGAGATTTCCTGGCCTGTCAGGCTTTCGATGTGCGGGGCAGGGAACACGAGATTGGGGTGCCCGTTTTGGTCATTGGCGCGGCAGAGGATCGCATGGTGCGCCCTGATTTCAGCGTCACGCTGGCCACACGAGTGCCGGGCGCGCGGCTGGTGATGATCGAAGGAGCCGGGCACATGGTGACGCTCGAACGTCCGACAGAGGTGGCACGCGCCATTATGGAGTGGTTGGGAGAGCAGCGATGGTGACACTCTTGCGAAGGGGCCTGGGAACGCTGCTGCGGAGCGGCAGTCGCGCTGCGCTGGAGATGGTTTTGCGGCATGGCGGGCGTACAGTCATCGAGTCCGCGCTGGAATCTGCTGCCGACGCCGTGCCCAAAGGCGAGCAAACATTCGTACAGGTCTTTCCGGTTGCGACCCCTCTGACTGTCTATGTGCGAGCTTCACACTGTCACCTGACGGTGCGTCAGCACTCGTTGCCCCGCGTGGAACTGAATGCCAACCTCAGCCGAGCTTTTGGTGTCGAATTGGCGACCGAGCAGGACGAGGCGGGCATCTATATCATTGCGCGGCGCAAACCGGTGGTGGGGACGGTGGCGCGGCTCGATCTCGTCCTGACGTTGCCGCCGACGGTACATCTGGCCTTTCATTTGACGCCGGGCGATGTCACCTTCGCCAATCTTGACGGCCTAGCTGAATTCGCGACAGACCGGATTTTCGCCCTTTCTTCCGACACTGGTGATGCATCCGCCAGCGCTGCCATATCGGACTGACACTTGTCAGCCGCGCGGCGTGATGGTACCCTTCGCACGGCTTCGCGAGAATCTGGCCTATAGCGGCGCGCGTCGCCTGCCGCAACCGCATATGACGGACAAGGGTGCACCGTGAGCAAACTCGTCATCGTCGAATCTCCCACCAAAGCACGCACTATCCGCGGTTTTTTGCCCGCTGACTATCAGGTTGAAGCCAGCATGGGGCATGTCCGCGATCTGCCTGCGTCGGCCAGCGAGATTCCGGCCAAAGTGAAGAACGAGGAATGGGCGCGCCTGGGGGTCAACGTCGTCCAGGACTTCGAGCCGCTCTATGTGATCTCCAAGGATAAGAAGAAGGTCATCAAGGCGCTGGCCGAAGCGCTGGACAAGGCCGAAGAGCTAATCCTGGCTACCGACGAAGATCGCGAGGGCGAAAGCATTGCCTGGCACCTGACGGAAGTGCTGCGGCCCAAAGTCCCTGTCAAGCGCATGGTGTTCCACGAAATCACCCAGGAAGCCATTCAACAGGCCATCAAGAATTGCCGCTCGATTGACAGCAAGCTGGTAGAGGCCCAGGAAACGCGGCGGATTCTCGACCGGCTGGTGGGGTACACCGTGTCGCCTCTGTTGTGGAAGAAGATCGCGCCTGGCCTTTCGGCGGGGCGTGTGCAATCCGCCGCAGTACGCCTGTTGGTGCAGCGCGAAGAGGAACGCCGCCGCTTTCGTTCTGGCGCATACTGGGACCTGAAAGCAACGTTATCTGCGCACGGTCAGACATTTGTGGCCCAACTGGTGGCGCTGAATGGCGTGCGCCTGGCAACCGGCAAGGACTTCGACGAAACGACCGGTAAAATTCCCCCCCGCAAGAAAGTGGTGCTGCTCGACGAAGCACAGGCTCAGGCACTGGCTCGCCGTCTGCAGGCGGGGCGTTGGGTCGTCACCGAGGTCAACGAGCGCGATCAGAGCCGCTCGCCCGCGCCGCCGTTCACCACCTCTACGTTGCAACAGGAGGCCAACCGCAAGCTGGGGCTTTCGGCGCAGCAGACAATGCGCATTGCCCAGCAACTCTACGAACGCGGCCTGATTACGTACATGCGCACGGATTCGGTGCACCTCTCGGCGCAGGCGCTGCGCACTATCCGGCAGCGTGTGGCGGAACAGTATGGGCCGGAGTACCTCAGCCGTGCGCCGCGTCAGTTCCGCACGCAGGCTAAGGGTGCTCAGGAGGCGCACGAGGCCATTCGTCCCGCCGGAGCGCAGATGCCTACCGCTGACGAACTGCGTCTCAGCGGGCAGGAATACGCTCTCTATGACTTGATCTGGAAACGCGCCATCGCTACGCAAATGGCCGAGGCCCAACTGCGCCTGACGACCGTGCAGATCGTGGTAGACAATGCGGAGTTTCGCGTGTCGGGCAGGCGCGTGTTGTTCCCTGGCTTCTTCCGCGCCTATGTAGAAGGGGCCGACGATCCCTCGGCGGCGCTGGATGACCAGGAGACGTTGCTACCCCCCCTGACCACCGGTGAAGAGGTGCGATGTACCGCTCTCGAACCCGTGCGACACGACACCAAGCCGCCCGCGCGTTACACCGACGCCACGCTGGTTAAGGCGCTGGAGAGCGAAGGCATCGGGCGACCGAGCACCTATGCCACGATCATCGGGACGATTCAGGAGCGCGGCTATGTGCGCAAGGTGGGCAAACAGTTGGTGCCGACTTTCACCGCCTTTGCCGTCAACTGTCTGCTGGAGCATCACTTCCCCAACCTGGTCGATCTGGACTTCACAGCGCAGATGGAGCGCGTGCTCGATGAAATCGCTGAGGGCAAGCAACAGGGTCGCCCCTATCTGCGTTCCTTTTACCTGGGCGAGCACGGACTGGCGCAACAGGTGAAGAGCAAGGAACAGGAGATTGATCCTCGTACCATCAATGCTCTGGAATTGAGCGAGTTGCGGGCACGTGTGCGCATTGGACGCTATGGGGCCTACCTGGAACAGGAGCGCAACGGCGAAACGGTGCGCGTGTCGCTGCCGGACACCCTCTCTCCCGCCGATCTCACACTGGACGAAGTCGAACGCCTGTTGCGCGAAAAGCAGGCGGGGCCAGCGCCTCTCGGTCACGATCCCAAAACCGGGCAGCCCATCTACGTGTTGCAAGGGCCGTATGGCCCCTATGTGCAACGCGGAGAGAACGGGGCGGATGTCAAGGGGAAAAAGCCCCAGAGGGTCTCGCTGCCCAAAGGGATATCGCCGGATTCGGTCACGCTCGAACAGGCGCTGGCTCTGCTCGATCTGCCGCGCGTTCTGGGCGCACACCCGGAGACAGGCGGGCCGGTCGAAGCGGGCATCGGGCGATTCGGGCCTTATGTGCGTCATAACGGGGAATATTGCTCGCTGGGCGCGGACGATGATGTGCTGACTGTCACGCTGGAACGCGCGCTGACGTTGCTGGCGCAGAAGAAGAGTCGGCGGACTGAACTGGTGCGTGAGCTGGGCGCTCATCCGGAGGATGGTCAGCCGGTCGGTCTGTATACCGGGCGGTATGGGGCGTTTGTCAAACATGGCAAGGTCAACGCGGGCGTGCCTAAAGATACTCCGCTGGACAGCGTGACTCTGGAGATGGCACTGGCACTGTTGGCGCAGAAGAAAGCCGCCCCCAAACCTCGCAAGAAGAAGAAAACGGGCACCTGAGGTCTCGCCGGCCTCGCGGGCAGAGACGAGGGCGTGCAAAATGTGTCAGACAGTCGCGCGGGGAAGGGGGCGAGGGCAACGAAGTCCGTCAGCGCCGGGTGGGGTGAGGTTGGCCAGAAAGTCACGCGATGCTCTGCTCACAGGTCTGCTGGTCCGTTTTGATACGATTACCCTGTGCACCCCCTATGCCCATTCGCCAGTGGCCCGGAAACGTGTTATGCTCTGAGCCGTCGAGGGGGTTGTACACGTCAGAGTGATGGGGAATCTCGGTTCATGCGCGTACTAGTCATCTCGGATATTCACGCCAACCTGGCTGCCTTCGAGGCGGTTCTCGAAGATGCCAGGGGACAATGGGAATTCGTGTGGTGCCTGGGCGATGTGGTCGGTTATGGCCCTGACCCTAATGAATGCTGTGAATTGCTGCGCAGTCTGCCGCATCTGTGCCTGGCAGGCAATCATGACTGGGCTGCGCTGGCTCGGCTGGATATTCGCACCTTCAATGCCGACGCCCGCCGCGCTGTCACGTGGACGCGCGAGACTCTGACGCCGGACAACCTGGCCTATCTAGCCGCATTGCCGACTACCTTTGTGCTGGGTGACTACACGCTGGCCCATGGTAGCCCGCGCGAGCCTGTGTGGGAATATATCCTCGATCCCCTGGTGGCTGCGCTCAACTTTCCGCACTTCGAGACGCCCTACTGTCTGGTCGGTCATACGCACACTCCCATCATTTATCAACTCACCGATCGCCAAGGCGATACCGAAGCCATCCAGCCTGTTTACCATCAACCGCGTTCGCTGAACGGGCATCGCCTGATCATCAATCCGGGCAGTGTGGGGCAACCGCGCGATTCTAACAAGGACGCTTCCTACGGCATTTTGCATGTGCAGGAAGCGATCTTCGAGCACCGGCGCGTGGCCTATCCGGTCTCGGTCACGCAGGAGAAAATGCGTCGTCTGGATATGCCAGAGCGTCTGATCGCTCGCCTGGAGCATGGCTGGTAGGGCGTGCGGACGGGCAGGCAGGTAAAGAAAAAAGCCGGTGAAAGTACCGGCCTTTTTGCTTGTGGACTGAGCGTCAGTTTTCCCGTTCGGTGACTGCGCCGTACATCCACCAGAACTCTGTCCGGGGATACACACGGCAGAGACGTTCATCAGCCAGGCACTCGCCTTCGCGGAGGATGCTTCGCAGACGCCGGTCAATTTCCTTGACGCGCGCATGAAGCTGACTGTTGAGAATCTCCAGGGCGCTGGCTTCTTGCACCAGGTGATGAATGATGGTGCGTTTTTCGGCCTGCACAGGGTAGTTGAGGGCACAGACGGACAGGTCTTCTTCACAGTCGGTCAGGAATAGCTCAAAAGCGTGCACGCGCGATTCCAGCTCGCGCTTTAGTTTCTGCTCGTAATGCACGGCCCACTGCGCCCGCGCCAACTCAAACTGCGCGCGCGCCCCCTGCACCTGCAGTTGCTGTTCTGAGGTCAGGCGATCGCCTAGCCGTTCTAGCCGGTAAAGCCGCAGGAGCAACCCTCCCAGCGTCAGCTTGGGCAGGTCACCGGCCACATGACCGTAAAGCTCGTCTTCGTACAGCCACGGCGTCAGGTGTGCGGTCATCTCCACCAGGCTGCGGACATCACGATCCAGATCGAAGGCCAGTTTAGGAGCAGGACGGCTCATCGGTTGCTGCCTTTTAAACCAGGTGGCGCTCACTTGTAGCGCTTGATCTGCCGGTAATTGGGATTGCCCTGGATGTTTTGGATGCGCTGCTCGGCGTCTCGGACGTACCATTGAGTGACCATATTGCCATCCGGATCGACGTAAGAGATAGACGGGGCGAAGCCCAGGATTTCCTTGATGCCGAGCAACAGGGCATTGATGTCATCTGCCGGGCGGGTGATGAGGGTGAAGTAGTCACCTGGCACCCATTCAATGGCTACCGGTCTGCCGCGCCACTCGCCTTCCATGCGGAAGGGAGGTTCGGCCCGCACGCAGTCGAGATAGAGCGAAGCGATGCGGTGATTCCAGAACGTGTGGTTGACGCGCTCTTCGATCAGATAGGGACGGTGTTCCGGTTCGCTGTAGAACCAGGTGCTCGCATTGGTCGCCATCAAGTGTATTTGCCTCCTGTCGGACTACGGACGCGGGCACAATCATACACCAAACAGCGTACTCTGACGACCCTGTGGGGCATGGGCAGGCAGGGGGAGTGCATCAAACCGCTTGCCGCTTTACCTCACCCCCAGCCTCGCTACGCTCGGCGAGGCGCGCCAGCGCCGAGTGGGGTGAGGTCAACAATTGCGCTGGGCGGTTTTGATGCGATCGCCCCGCTGTTGACACAATTTTTTTTGACACACAGGCCCAAAGATGCGAACCTTGACGAGTGGCGGAGAGTATTTATGGTGTAACGATCGAACGTTTCAGTCTCGTTGGGGAAGTGTGATGAGCGAGTACGCCTGGTTGGGGGTGATCGTCAGCTCGTTTGTTTCGACGCTGGCGTTGGCCTCTTATGTCGTCATGGCCTTGCCCTATTTCGACAACATGCCCTACCTTACAGATTTGCGCCATGACATGCGCAAGGCTGTCCTGGCCGGGTTGATCGCCTTCGCCGTCTTTTTTGTTATTTTCTATCTGGGTGCCCTTTACCTGGACGAAAGCACCAGCGGCCCGCTGCTGCTGATGTCCGCCTTCGTTATCGGCCTGCCTCTCAGTCTGTTGCTTGGCTCAGAGACCTGGGATCGTTACAATGCGCGTGGCATGAACACCGTCCCTGGGTTACAGGCGGTGGTGGTAGCTACAGGCATCGGCCTCGCGGAAATCGTCGCCTTCACCCTTGCTTTCATTGGCTTTCTGCAATTGACCTAGGCGCTCTGGCCGCTGCGGCTATTCTCCAGGCCAGAGCACGGTGATTCCCCCATGTTGCAGGGTGAATCGCTCTTCGACCAGTTGGTCACTGCCCGAATCGAAATCTGAATAGGAAATTTCGCTGATCCAGGCGTTGCGCAGTACCCAGCGCCGTGTTTCGCGCCCTTCGTCCAGGGCGACAATATGCACCTCGCGCATGACCTTGCCGGTGGGGTTCGCCAGAGTGTCGCGTACCCAGCGGTTGAAAGGCAGGTTCGGGTCGCGCTGCACCATCTTGGCAATGACGACCGGTTTGTTGGTCAATGAGGAAGGGAGGGGAATCAGGCCCCAAAAGGTCTTGAGCGGCTGAATGCTGTATGGGGTTAACCCTCTGACGCTGAACACTCCGGATACCAGGACGCCGTCCAGCCACACCTGGAACTCGTTAGCTGCCAGGCTATCGAGCGCGTGCAAGGCAATGTGGTGTGCAGGGGACACTGTAGCCATGGTCTTTGCTCCTTAGTACCTTGTTGTCTGCGACCAGTATACAGCAGACATACAGTTCGCCAAATGACGCGGGCGACCGAGAGCGAGGCGTCACAGGGAGCAGGCGCTCAGCGACCGTGGGGCAGGCGCGTTGTAAGGGTATGGCAACGGTTGTACAATCGGGCACATAATGGGGGTATAGCTGATGTCCCCGTTTTGCCTGTTGTTGAGGAAAGGGTTGGGGAGATGCGCAATGTGACAGTTCGCCTGCTGTTCTTATTGGTGATGGTGGTCGTTCTCGGCTCGGCATGCAGCCTGAGCACTGGCGACAGAGAAGGGCCAGAGTCAGGGGGGCAGCCAACCGCGCCACCGACCATCACCCCACCATTCACGCGGACACCGATCCCGACTTTCACTCCCTTCCCCACGTTCACGCCGGGTGGCGGGGTGTTCATTCAGCCTACGGCTACGCGCATTGTGCTAGCCCCTACCTTCACGCCATTCGTGCCCGTGTTCACCTGGACACCTCTGGCGACGGCACTGCCCTATGACGTGCGCATCTCTTATCCAGTGGACGGCAGTCAGGTGGCGGGCTATATCACAGTGGTGGGTAGCGCCAGCCATCCGCGCTTCCTGCAATATGCGCTGGAGTGGGGACCCGATCCCAACCCTGGCAATCTGTGGTATCCGCTGATGAGTCCGCGCAATCAGAGCGTGCTCAACGGCGGCCTGGGGGCGTGGAACACGACGGCGATTCCTGATGGAGTCTATCAACTGCGGCTGCATGTCTGGTTGAACGACGGCACAGAAACGTTCGACATCGCGACGGGCGTGCGCATCTCCAACCGAGCGCCAACAGCGGTACCCTCGCTGACTCCCACACCACGCCCCAACCGCGCGCCGGTCATTGACCCGATTGCCAGCCAGGAGGTGAACGCCGGAGCTTCGCTCGACATCACCGTGCGAGCTACCGATCCGGATGGCGATGTGGTCAATCTCTTTGTGGCGTCGAGCAATCCGTCGGTGGCCGGAGTACAGGTCATCAGCGCCACGCAGATTCGCGTGACCGGTGTCACAGCAGGCACGGCGACCATCTCTGTGACCGGTAACGACAACCGCGGCGGATTGACGACGACGGCTTTCATTGTGACCGTGCGGGGTCTGAACCGCGCGCCGACTCTCAGCCCGATCCTGGAGCAGCGTGTTGAGGTAGGGCGCACTGCCGACGTGACCATTTCGGCCTCCGATCCGGATGGCGATCCGCTGACGGTGCAGGCGGACTCCGATAACACGGGCATTGTCTTGGCGACCGTGCTCGGCCCGACGGCTGTGCGCCTGACCGGTGTGGCCGAAGGGACAGCCAATGTGACAGTTACGGTCAACGATGGCAAGGGCGGCGTCATCCGCACCACGTTCATGGTGCGTGTAGGCCGGCCCAATCTGGCCCCGATCGTGGGCACGATCCCGGCGCAAACGTTGGCCGTGGGCGATACGGTGAATGTGTCCTACGTTGCCAGCGATCCGGACGGCGATCCCATGACGCAAACAGCTACCTCGGATACACCGGGGGTCGTGACTGCGGCGGTCAGCACGCCGGGCACCATTCGCCTGACGGCAGTGGCCGCTGGCTCGGCCACGGTGACATTGTCGCTCGATGATGGTCGCAATCCACCTACCATTACCACTTTCCCGGTGACGGTGGTAGTGGGCAACGTCGCGCCGACGATCAACCCCATTGCTCCGCAAACAATGAGCGTGGGCGAAACGCGCGATGTGGCCTTTGTGGCTGTCGATCCAGAGGGCGATCCGCTCAGTCAGAATGTGAGTTCGGACAACACAGGTGTGGTCACGGCGAGCATCAGCGCGCCCGGCACGATCCGGCTGAATGCGGTCGGGGCGGGCACAGCTACGGTCACGCTGACAGTGAACGATGGGCACAATCCGGCGGTCAGTGCGGCGTTCACTGTGTCGGTAACGGCCATCAACCTGCCGCCTGCCGTTGAAACGATCTTCCCGCAAACCCTGGGCGTGGGCGATACGCTCGACGTGCCTTACACAGCGGTTGATCCCGACGGCGACGCGCTCTCTGTCTCGGTGAGCGTGGACAATCCGGCGGTGGTCAGCGCCAGCCTGGGTGCTGCTAACGTAGTCACCCTGACTGGCCTGGGCGCTGGTTCGGCCACAGTCACACTCTCGGTGGAGGATGGCACGAATCCGCCGGTGACCATGCCTTTCACGGTCACGGTGGTGGCCAATGGGCCGCCCATTGTTGCCCCGATTGCGGGTCAGACGCTGAGTATGGGAGAGGCGCGCGATGTGCCCTACGTGGCCAGCGATCCCGAAGGCGACCCGTTGACGGCGACGGTGAGCGTGGACAACCCGGCGGTGGTGGCGGCGGTGAACGTGCCGGGCACGATCACGCTGAGCGCTCTCGGCGCGGGCACGGCGACGGTGACGCTATCGGTGAGCGATGGGGTCAACGCGCCGGTCAGCGCCGCCTTCACGGTGACGGTCAGCGCGCCCAACGCCAGTCCGGTTTTCGCGGCTTTGACGGACCAGGCTCTCAACGTCGGGGAAAGCCGCGCGGTGCCAGTGTCTGTCTCCGATCCAGATGGCGATCCAGTGAGCCTATCCGCAGCGTCGGACAACCCTGGCGTGGCGACGGCTGTAGCGAGTGGGCCGGCAGAGGTGGTGATCACTGGCATCACGCCGGGCACGGCGACCGTGTTGTTGGATGCTAACGATGGGCGCGGTGGGTTTGCTTCGGCCAGCTTCGCGGTCACGGTGACTGGCGTGAACAACGCGCCGATCATCCAGCCCATCGGCGATCAGTCGCTCTCGGTGGGTGAACAGATCGCAATCGCTGTGTCTATCAGCGATCTGGATGGCGACCCGCTGGTAGTTTCGGCCATTGCGCAGAATCCTGCGGTGGTGTTTGTCGAAGTGATTGGCACGACGACGATCAATCTGCAGGGGCAGGCAGCGGGCGTTACCACAGTTGAGGTCTATGCGGACGACGGGCAGGGCGGCGTCACCACGGCGAGCTTCGCGGTGACGGTCTCCAGTGTGCAACCGTCCTTTGACCTGATGGCCTATCCGGTGGTGCCGCAACTCTCGCCGAGCAGTGCGCGCATGTTGAGTCAGCTCTACAGCAGCGCGGTGATCAACTTCGGCACGCAGGGCGGCGTGTTCGCCAAGGTGGGCGACGACCCCATGGACAGCCCCAACTTCATGGCTCCATTCGCCACGGGCACGTACAGCCTGGGCGGTGCCTATGCCGATCTGCAGGGCACGATCGACTTCTACGCGGCTACGCCCGTCCGTCCGGCGCTTGATCCAACCATCAACAGCTTCAATGTGAACAGTGAGGCAGCCGGGCCGGACTTCGGCGTGGACACGCTCGCTGAACCCGCGCCCGCAGGTGGCCCGTGCGATGCGGTCGGAGGTGGCTCGCGGCTGGCGTGCGAGTATCAGCTATCGCGGCCCAGCATCGCCCTGATCAGCTTTAGCGCGGCGAACGTCGTTTACCTGCCGCCAGAGCAGTTCCGCAGCGAGTTACAGACGCTGGTCTTTGAGAGCATGAGCAACTACGGCGTGATCCCGGTACTGGCTACCATCCCGGCGGGCGGCGGGTATACCACTGAGCAGCTTGCCGAGTACAACCGGGCTATCGTCGAGGTGGCTGTGGAAGCTGAGGTGCCGCTGTGGAACCTGTGGCGGGCCATGCAGGAGCGCGGGGTGAGCGACCCCTTCAGCGTTGCACCCGAAGGCCCGGCGGTGTTCAGTGACGCGGCGCTGACCTACGGCTACAATGTGCGCAACCTGACCGCCCTGCAGACGCTCAAGGCAGTGCGCGAGGCGGTAGGGATCAACTGAACTCTGGCCGTTCCTGACTGAAGCCACCTCCCGCCCGGTTTGTACAGACCAGCGGGGGGTGGTTATGTTTTGCTCAGCGCTCGGCGTCGGGCAGGGTGATATGGGGAAGTGTATCGTCGTCGCTGGGCATTTCTGGCAGGCTCATCTCGCGCGTCTTATCTGCCAGGGGATCGACGTCGGTCCAGTTGGGCAGCAACCGCCAGTAGAGTGGCCCCTCAGTATGAGGCAGCGGCTTGAAAGGCAGCGGGCGTGCCTGCAGCGCCGACAGGTCAGTGGGGCGTCCGCTGGTAGAGCGGCGGAAATAGTAGTAGCGGTAAATGTGCGCCCCATCAGTCGCCGCAAAGGCTGGTTCGTGACTTTGCAGGCGCACATAGGCCCCCGCGCTGGCGATCAGGGCTACGTCCAGCAAAGCGGCATCCAACGCCAGCGCCTCAGTGGGGAAAATGAAGCACAAAGGTTGATCGTCGCGCATGAGTTCGCGCCGCGACTTGTAGGCGGGCAAGACCCGTCCGCGGCGCACTAGTGGCAGACGGCGGCTCAACAGAGAACCAGGTACGAGGGCCACGTCAGTTGCTTCTGACTTGCGCCACTCGCGGGCTTTGTGATAGCCGCCAGTGCCTGTTTCCACGACCTGATAGAGCCGGTTGTTCGCCCAGAAGAGCGTGCCTGCTGGCAAGCGCGCCGTGTCAACCTCTGGGAGACTTTCCAGATAGCGCCAGGTTGTTTGATCCACCACTGTCCCACCCTGATCTGGTCAAAGCATGGACTGCTGTATACCATAATCATACAACATTCTGGCGCTGTGAAAGTTGCGTGCGCAGGCACAGCCGGGCCTTTCGCCCACATCAGGGGAGTTAAGCGATGCGAAAAGCGATCGGGTTGGCGCTGATGCTGATGCTGGTCGGCGTGCTGGTGGCTTGTGAGGATTCGGGGGCGGTTGGCAAAGGCGACCTGACAATCGTTGTGGAGGTGGACGGCGAACGTCTGGTGTACCGTTACGACCGTCTGATTTCGGTGGGGCAGTTCTTGCAAGAGATTGGCGTCACCCTGGGGGAGTATGACGAGGTTAACCCCCTGCTGCAGACTCAGTTGCGCGACGGGATGACCATCACCGTCACCCGGGTGGTGCAACGCCAGGAATGCGAGAACGAAGAGATTCCCCCAGGGACTGAGCGGCAGTTCACGCAAAGCCTGCCTCCCAACGAAGAGCGTATCGAACAAACCGGCGAGCCGGGCATCCTGCAGGTGTGTTATCGCATCACCGAGAGGGAAGGCGTGGAGGCCAGCCGCGTCGAGATCAGCCGTATCGTCATCAAAGAGCCGCGCAACGAGATCATCTGGGTAGGCAAAGAACCGCCTCAGACGCTGGTGCCGATTGACGGCGCTCTGGCGTTCATTTCTAATGGTCAGGCCTGGATCATCGAGGGGAACACAGCCAATCTGAATCCACTGACCGACGCGGCAGACCTGGACGGGCGTGTGTTCGATCTTTCCGCGGACGGGCGACGCCTGCTCTTCACCCGGCGCACAGCCGATCCCAGCGATCCGGAATTTTCCAATGAACTATGGGCTATCCTTGACACAGCGGCACCGTTCCCCCGCGCGGTGCAACTGGTGCCGGAAGATGTGCGCTATGCGCAATGGATTTCTGGCCAGAACGGAGTGGCGCTCAGCTATTCCACGGCCAGCCCGGCCAACGAGGGGGCAGGCTGGCGCGCCTATAATGACCTGTACGTGATGCAGATTGATCCAGTCACTGGCGAGGCGCTCTCGCAGGGGTTTCGGGAGATCATCCCGGCCAATGCCCTGGGCATCTACGCCTACTGGGGGCGGCGCTTCGCCTGGTCACCGGACGGTGAGCACGTTGCCTGGGCCAATGCCGATGGTGTCGGCATAGTAGACCTGGAGAAAGGCGAGTTCGTGACCCTGCTCACTTTTCCCGAATACGCTCCGCTACTGGAGCGTTTTCAGGGAGGCGCGGTGTGGGTGCCGACGCTCTCCTGGTCGGACGACGGGCACCTGATCACCATCGTGCACGGCCCGCCCTATGCTGGCGAAGCGCCGCAGGACAGCATCATCTTCGATCTGGCTGTGCTCAATGTGGAGACCAATCTCCAGGTCAACCCCTTCGTGCCGCGGGCGGGCATCTGGGCCAGCCCGACTTACTCGCCGACTATCCAGGGGGTAGGGGGAGCGCCGGAGTACCTGATAGCGTATTTCAAAGCGCGCGAGCCGCTCAACAGCCCTGGGACGCAATATGATCTGGTGGTGGTAGACCGCGATGGCAGCAACGCTCGCGTGGTATTCCCTGGCCCTGATCGCCCCGGTTTCCGCCCCGATCCGGAAGACGGCATCGCCTGGAGTCCGACTGGCCAGCAGATCGCTGTCGTCTACCAGGGCAATCTGTGGATCATTGACCTGAAGACCGAGCAATCCTATCAGCTTACCAGCGATGGGCAAGCTGGACGTCCGCGGTGGTCAAGGCAATGATGAAGGTGCGCTGGATTGTCTTCTGGGCCTGCCTGGTGGCGCTGACCGGCAGCCTGGTGGGGGCGTGGAGCACCGCCCGGCAACGCGCTGAAGCCTTGCGTGGCTGGGAACTGGCGACTGAAACTCAGGACCTGCCCTATCGCCTGCCGCTGGCAGGGGTCAACGTCGAGCTGACGCAATACACACCGGAGGAGCTATCCGCCGAACTGAAGCGCATCGCGGCGGCGGGATTCACC
This sequence comes from uncultured Anaerolineales bacterium, assembly GCA_937135955.1. Taxonomy (GTDB): domain Bacteria; phylum Chloroflexota; class Anaerolineae; order Aggregatilineales; family Aggregatilineaceae; genus UBA2029. The sequence goes on from CAKZOB010000060.1 coordinate 54,777, forward strand.
TGGGTGCGCCAGCCATTTCTGTGGTCGGCCATTGAGCCGGAGCGCGGACAGTGGGTGTGGGATACCTACGATGCTCTGGTCGCGGCGGTCGCGGCGCACGAAGAGCTGGAGCTGATCGCTGTGCTGGATGGCACGCCCCCCTGGGCGCGGCATGAACTCGCGCCGGAACATCCCTTCGCCCCTCCCGCCAGCGTGAGCGAGTATGGGCGCTTTGCGGGGGCGGTGGCCGAACGTTACGCCGGGCAGATTGACTACTATCAGGTCTGGGACGAGCCGAATCTCAAGCTGCACTGGGGCGGTCTCGATCCGCGACCGGCCCATTACGCGGCCATGCTGCGCGAAGCCTACACGGCCGTCCATGCTGCCGACGCAACGGCGATGGTGATCGCTGCCGGTCTGGCCCCGACGATCGAAACCGGGCCAGACAACCTGAGCGACGTGCTCTTTCTGAGCGCGCTATACGATCTGGGAGCGGGGGCTTATTTCGACGCGGCGGCGGGCAAGCCCTATGGCTTCGACACCGGGCCGGACGACCGGCGGGTGGACGAGGGCGTGCTCAACTTTTCGCGCCTGATCTTGCTGCGCGAGGTGATGGTAAGACACGGCGACGGCCACAAGCCTCTGTGGGGCAGTCACTTCGGCTGGAATACCTTGCCGGAGGACTGGCGCGGCCCACCATCAATCTGGGGGAGCGTTTCCGCTGAAGAACAGTTGCGTTTTACGCAGGAAGCCTATGCCCGCGCTAGTCGCGAGTGGCCCTGGTTGGGCGGACTGATCCTGCAACACTGGCAGCCGGACGTTCCCGCTGACGATCCGTTGCAGGGGTTCGCCATCGCGCCGCGGCTCGACGACTGGCTGGCCGCTGGTTTTCGCCTGGGCATTCCGGCGCTGATCCCTGGCCGCTATCCGGCGCAAGCGCACTATGTCGAATACGCGGGGGCATGGCGCTTCAGCGAACTGGGGGCGGATGCCAGGCCGGTGCTGACGACGGCGGACGGCGCGCCCGTAGAAAACCGCATCACTGTTCGCTTCAGCGGCACGGAGTTTGCCCTGGCGCTGCGCCGCGACGATTATCTCGCCTATCTGTCGGTGTGGGTGGACGGTCGCCCGGCCAATGCGCTACCGCGTAACCGGCAAGGAGAAGCGTTTGTCGTGCTCACCTCGCCGGACCGGGAGCCAGAAATGACCCTGGTGCGTGTGGCCAGTGGGCTGAACGACGACGTGCACGTGGCGGAGATCGTACACCGGCCAGCGCTCGGAGATGATCGCTGGCCTATCGCCGGTTTCGCGGTGGCCGTTGCTCCCGATACTTCCCGCTACGCGCGCGCGTTTACCCTCTGCGGGGTAGTCGGTGGACTGACGGCGCTAGGGCTGATCCTGACCGCGTTGCGTCTGCCCTGGGGGCAATTGTCTGTCCCGGCTCCGCAGACTTTCCGGCGTTTTCTGGAGTGGTTGCTGGGCCTGGCGGCATCGTTCATTGTGCTGTTGGGGACGTTGCTCACCTGGGGCGAGACGATCCCCACTCTGCTGAGGCGCGATCCGCCCGCCTTGGCGCTGACGATTCTGACGGCGGGGCTGGCCTCGCTCTCGCCGGTTTTTGTGCTCACGCTGGTGGCACTGGCCATCCTGTTCGTGCTGATCTACAACCGGCCCCTGCTGGGGCTGATGCTGATCCTGTTCTGGTCGGCCTTCTTCATCTCCACCCTCGATCTGCTATTCAAAGCATTTGCCACCGTCGAGGTGTACTTCGCCCTGACCGTATTGGCCCTGGGCGTACAGGCCCTGGTGCAGTGGGCACGGCAACATCAGCAACAACAGCGCGTGAGGTTGACCCTGTCTCTGGATCGGCTGGACGGGCTGGTGCTGGCCTTTGCGGCGTTGGGTATTGTCTCGCTCAGTTGGTCGGCGTTTCCGTCGCCGGCGCTGCGACAACTGCGGGTGGTGGTGCTGGAACCCGCCGCCTTTTACTTCCTGATCCGCTGGATGCGCTTGGAGCGCCGCGATTTGTTCTGGCTGGCTGATACGTTGCTGCTCACTGGAACGGCGATCGCGGTCGTCGGGCTGTACCTGTACGTCACTGGGCAGTCGGTGGTAGAGGCGGAAAATGGCGCGCGGCGGCTGATCAGCATTTACGGATCGCCCAATGGGGTAGGGCTATATCTGGGACGGTGCCTGCCATTTGCCCTGGCCTATGTGCTGGTGGAGGCGCGCGGCTCGTGGCGCTGGCTGTTCGGCGCGCTCAGCGGGGTGGTGATGCTGCTGGCCGTCCTGCTGAGCCAGAGTCGGGGCGCGATCTTGCTGGGTCTACCTGCGGCGTTGGTAGTGACGCTGGTCTTTTGGCGCGGTCGCCGCGCGGTGACACTGGCCGCGGGAGCGCTGGTCGGTGTACTGGTGGTGCTGGTGCCGCTGTCCATGGTCTTGCCGCGCCTGGCGGACTTGTTCGGCAGCACGGCGACTTTTCGGCGGCATCTGTGGTACAGTTCCCTGCAACTGATTGCAGAGCGTCCCCTAACCGGCGTGGGGCTGGATCAATTTCTGTACTGGTACCGCAGCCGCTATCTGTTGCCGGAAGCCTGGCAGGAGCCGAATCTGTCTATCCCGCACAATATTTTGCTCAATCACTGGGTTAACCTGGGTATCCTGGGCGTGTTGCTGGGAATTGCCCTCCAGGTCGTGTATTGGCGGCGATTGTGGCATCTGCGACGGAGGGGCGATCCTGCTCTGCTGATACTGGTATTGGGGTTGGCGGGTAGCATGGCTGATTTCCTGGCGCACGGGCTGGTGGACGTGAGCTACTTCGCCATCAACCTGGCCTTTGTGTTCTTTCTGTCGCTGGCTATGCTGCAGTGGCTTACAAGGGAAACGTCCGTCTTCTCTGTGCAGACAGAAGCGCATTCAGGAGGCAGGTCAGCGTGAAAGCGACAATCAACGGAGTGACGGTCGAACTGGTACAGGGGGACATCACCGATCTCGACGTGGACGCGATCGTCAACGCAGCCAATTCACAACTCATCCTGGGCACGGGGGTAGCAGGCGCAATCCGGCAGAAGGGCGGGCCGAGCATCCAGGAAGAGTGTCTCAGAATCGGCTACTGCGAAGTTGGCGACGCGGTCATCACCGGCGGCGGGCAGTTGAAGGCGCGCCATGTGATCCATGCCGTCGGGCCGCGCATGGGCGAGGGCAGCGAGGCGGGCAAACTGGCCAGCGCGGTGCGCGCCAGCCTGCGGCTGGCCGAGAAACACGGCCTGCACAGTATCGCCTTGCCGGCGATCTCTACCGGTGTGTTCGGCTATCCGCTGGAAAGCTGTGCCGACGTGATGCTCCGCGTCATCTTCGACTATACCTTTGAGGAGCTGATGCATCTGCGGCACGTGATCGTCTGCCTCTACGATCATCACGCCTATCAGGTCTTTGCTGCGGAATTCGCCCGCAAGCTGACCGACTTGCAGGCAGAACAGGACTGATCAGGGAGCGCGAGGAACGCTGCCCTGTTATGACTGCTGTACACTGTTAGATCTGGGCAGAGCAGGGGGCCGATGGCCACTCCTAGAGGCTGATGAGCCAGTCCAGAGCCTCCTGTACGGTGGTGAACACCATGGAGCGGATGCCCAGGTCGTAGCTCGCCTGTACCACGCTCATGATATCGGCCTTCCCCTCAAACGATTGGGGGACGACGATCGCCCAGTACTTCCAGCCTGCCTTGGCTGTGCGGGGTGCCCAATCGGTAATCTGGTACTGCACGTCTTCCGGTGCAAGTCCGTGGTTCTGGCGCTCGTCGGATAGCCATTTGGTGACTCCGTAACGCCTGAGGAAATTGGTACCGGCGTTGAGCGCTGCCCGCAATTCTGAGCTGGGCATGGCTTTGTGGAATGTGTGGTGGACGATCTTGGCCTCTGGGTGGTAAATCACACTGATATAGTCGCTGTTGTAAATGGTATAGGCGATCTCGGTCATGAAGTTCACCCCGTAAATGAAATGAAGTGAAATACATTCTCCCTTAATAGAAAGCAATTCTGGCGAGGCTGTCAACCATCTGTTGTGAATTCTTCACAAGTCCGATGCAAATAGCAAATAGAAGTCCCCTTTCCTCGCTCCGCGCCAGGAAAGGGGACGCGGATGGGTAAGACGGTTAGAGTTCTAGAGACTCCTGAGCCACAATTCCGCTTTCTCCACGTCGGTGAAGACCATCACCCGCACGCCCAGGTTGTAGCAGAGTTCGACCATGCGGACCATGTCCAGCCGACCTGAGAGGTCTTCGGGCACAACCAAGGCCCAGTACTTCCAACCTGCTTTCACCGTGCGCACTCCCCAGTCCGAAAGCGCGTATTCGTAGGATTCTGGCGAAAGCGCGGTGTTCTTGCGGTCGTCGGAGAGCCATTTGGTCGCGCCGTAGCGTGCCAGTGCTTCGGTGCCCGCGTCTGTTGCCGCTGTTAATATTGGAAAAGGAACTGTCTTGTGGATAGTGTGGTGAATGATTTTGGTATCAGGATGGTAGACTACGGTGATGTATTCACTATCGAAAATGATTTCGGCCATGATATTCCTCCCCCTGTCAATGGCCTGTGCACTGATGCACACATTCTCTTCTCTATAGAACCCTCCTCTAACAGAATTGTCAAACCATTTTTATAAACTTTTCATATGTTAGAAGGAAATTTCACACAACACCGATACCGTATGTTTTGAGAAGCCCTGATCGGCAGGTTTACCTCATCCCTAAGCTCACTCTCCATGTGCGAAGTGGTTTGATACTGCACTTACCCTCCTGCGAGAAAGAGGGGCCGGGAGTGAGGCTTTCAAACGGTCTCCGAGTGGGGTGGCTCACGTAATAGAAGGCGGTTCGCTCTTGGCGCGAGACAGTTTTGTGGTACACTTCCGCCGGTAATCGCGGCGACAGGTAACAGCCGAAAGTGGTTTCGTATGCGCATATTGATCACTGGGGCGGCGGGCTTCCTGGGGTCTCATCTGTGCGACCGATTCCTGGCCGAAGGACACCAGGTGATCGGCATGGACAATTTGCTCACCGGTAGCGTGGACAACATCGCGCATCTGGCAGGCAACGAGAACTTCCTGTTCATCAGGCATGATGTCACCAACTTCATTTATCTGCCCGGCCCGCTGGACGCGGTGCTTCATTTTGCCTCGCCGGCCAGTCCCATTGACTATCTGACGTATCCTATTCAGACGTTGAAAGTAGGCGCGCTGGGGACGCACAATGCGCTGGGCGTTGCCAAGGACAAGGGGGCGCGTTTTCTGCTGGCGTCCACGTCTGAGGTGTACGGCGATCCGCTGGTGCATCCACAGCGAGAAGACTATGTGGGCAACGTGGATGCGATCGGCCCACGCGGTGTCTATGATGAGGCCAAACGCTTCGCTGAGGCGATGACAATGGCCTATCACCGCACACATGGTGTAGACACGCGCATCGCCCGCATCTTCAATACCTACGGCCCGCGCATGCGCCTGGACGATGGACGTGTGGTGCCTAATTTCATCGGGCAGGCGTTGCGCGGCGAACCGTTGACCGTCTATGGCGACGGCTCGCAGACGCGCAGCTTCTGCTATGTATCCGACCTGATCGAGGGCATCTACCGGCTGTTGATGTCCGATTACACCGAGCCGGTGAACATCGGCAACCCCAGCGAGATGACTATTCGGCAGCTCGCAGAACTGATCAACGAGATGACGGGCAACCCGTCAGGAATCGTCCTGAAACCGGAACGGCGGATCAAGGGCGATCCGCAGACCCGGCAACCCGACATCACGCGGGCGCGCACAGTGCTGGGCTGGGCGCCGCGGGTTGACCTGTACGAGGGACTTCGCGAGACCATAGCCTACTTCCGGAAACGGGTGTGAACGGGACTGCACTGCACACAGGCGTACACACAGCGTTACCCGCCTGGAAGTGGCTGTTAGCCGCTCTCGTGGTGGGCGCGCTGGTGGCGCTGTTGCCATTGCCAGTCAGCGGCCTGTTCCTGGCAGGTGGCCTGGTGATGATGGCGCTGTTCCTGGAGCCGGCGCTGGCCGTGATCGCGATGTTGGCAGTTGCCCCGCTCAAAGCTCTGATCGAGACCGAAACCTCCACCGGGTGGCCTTTCGATGTGGGGCAGATAGCGTTGCTGTTGACGGCGGTTGTGTGGGGACTCTGGCGCATCAGTCATGCCCAATTACGGGCGCGGCCTCCTGCCTGGGTGCTCGTCCCCCTGCTGATCCTGTCGCTCGGTTTCGCGCCTTCTCTGTGGAGCGCGGTTTCCGTCAGCGCGGGCGTGGTCGAGTGGGCCAAGTGGGGAGCTGTTATCCTGCTGGTCCTGATTGTTCGCGATCTGGCTGGGGCAGGTCGCGGCGAGTGGATCGCCTTTGGGGTAGTCTGGGCAGCAATCTTGCAGGCGGTGCTGGGCATCTATCAGTTCTACGGCGGCTCTGGCGCGGCGCACCTGTGGATTGACGAGTTTCGTCACTTCCGGGCATTTGGCACCTTCGGACAGCCGAATCCTTTCAGCGCTCTCATGGGACTGGTGTTGCCTCTGGCGTTGGGCCTGGCATGGGGCTATGCGGGACGGGCATGGCGCACCCGATGGGGCAGCGATCCTTCGCGGGCACGCCTGGACGGGGCGCGTGCGCTGTGGTACGGCGGCTGTGCACTGCTGCTGTTGGCCGGGCTGATCGCTTCCTGGGGGCGCGGGGCCTGGCTCGGTTTTGGCGTGGCGCTGATCACAATGGTATTCTTTGCGCCGCGTCGCCGCTGGCTGGGGGTGGTGCTGATCGCTGCCCTCACTGCCGGGGCGCTGGGTATGTGGGGCAGCGGCATGTTGCCCCCAGCGGTGCAGGCGCGCCTGGAGAGTGCCTTCGCCGATCTCCGGGGCTGGCGCGATGTGCGCGGCGCACCGCTCAATGATGCCAACTATGCCACGCTGGAACGGCTGGCGCACTGGCAGGCGGCCATCAATATGGCCAGCGCTCACCCCTGGACGGGGGTAGGGTTGGGCAACTACGAAGTGGTCTACGCCGGATATGCTCTACCCCGCTGGCCGCTGGCCCTGGGGCACGCTCACAACGATTATCTCAATATCCTGGCGGAGACCGGATTGGTGGGCGTGACCGGGTACGTGCTCGGCTGGGCGCTGATTGTGCTTGGCACGATACGTGCACTGCGGCAGACCGACCCCTTAAAACGCGGCATTTTGATCGGTTTGCTGGGTACCTGGGCGCATTTTCTGGCGCATAGCCTGGTGGACAAGCTCACCGTTAACAATTTGTTCCTGCACTTGGGAGTCATGCTGGGATTGCTGGCCTGGGCCAGCGAGGATGCAGCACGCGCTTCGTTGAGGGATAATGTTCATGCGCATGGTGACTTCTAACACGACTGATCGGGCCGTACGGCGACACTATGGGGGGATAGCGAACGTGCTTGTGCGCTGGAACCGGTTGCTGGCGAAGATCAGCCAGCGTGTAGGTGGGGCAAAGGCCCGTGAAGTCGAGCGTTTTCTCAAGTTCGCTACGGTGGGAGCACTGGGGGCGGTCATTGACTTCGGCGTGCTGAATCTGCTTCAGGCGACGATTCTGCATCCGGACCCACCACACATCACGCTGAAAGTAGCCCTGGCGACTGGCACAGCGTTTGTCTCGGCGGTCACCAGTAATTTCATCTGGAATCGCTACTGGACATATCCGGACTCGCGCTCGCGTTCGGTGCGGCGGCAGTGGCTGCAATTCTTCATTGTCAGTATCATAGGGTTAGCTTTCCGGTTGGTGTGGGTGCGCACTCTATACAACCCGTTTGGGCATTTCGGGGCGGATGTGCTGCGCTCGGTGGGGGTCGTCGCGACGATGACGGATGCGGCAGCGCGTCGCCTGGGCACCAATATCGCGCAGTTCTTCGCTGTATGGATCGTCATGGTGTGGAATTTCTTCGCCAACCGCTATTGGACGTATAACGACGTGGAGTAGAGTACCATGAGCGCGCGCATCCTGATCGTAGACGACGATGTGTTGCTGTGCGATCTGGTGCGCATGGCGCTCGAACGCGCCGGTTTCGCCGTTGAGAGTGCGCATTCGGCGGCGGAAGCGCTGGAAAAGCTCAGGGTTCAGCCAGTCGAGCTGGTGCTGCTCGACGTGATGATGACCGACATCAACGGTTTCGATATGCTGCGACGCATGAAGAGCGACCCCGCTCTGGCCACTATTCCAGTGGTGTTCCTCTCTGCGCGGGTCGAGGCGATCGCGCAGCAGACCGGGCTGGAAGCCGGGGCGGTTGATTATCTCCCCAAGCCCATCAGCCAGATAGCACTGGTTGAGCGTATCCAGGCCATCCTGGCGAAGCATTCGTAGCTTTCCAGTCATGACTGCCATTGGCATAGACTACACCGCGGCCTACGAACAGGGTGCAGGTATTGGGCGTTATGTGCGCGAACTGGTGCGCGCCCTGGCAGCGCAGGACCCGTCTACGCCATATCGCCTGTTTGTAGCCGGAGCGAGCCTGCGGCAGCTACCACCGGTGCCCGGCCCGAATTTTTGCTGGCGGCCCACCCGTGTCACGCCGTTGTGGTTTGCCCGGCTGTGGCATCGCCTGCAACTCCCTCTGCCAGTGGAAGTCTTCACCGGGCGGGTGCGCCTTTTCCACGCCACCGATTTCACCCTGCCGCCAACGTTGCCGGGCACGCGCACTCTGCTCACCGTCCACGATCTGTCATTTGTGCGCGCCCCGGAGACGACAACCCCTGTCCTCAAGGCTTACCTGGACGCTGTGGTGCCGCGTTCGGTGAGACGGGCCACCCATGTGCTGGCCGATTCGCAGGCGACCAAAGGTGATCTGGTCGCGCTATATGACACGCCCGCCGAAAAGATCACGGTGCTGGTAGGCGGGGTGCAGCCGGAATTCAGGCCGGTGAGCGATCCCGTGGCGCGGGCGGCAGCCCGCGAGCGTTACCATATCCCCCCCAACCCCTACATTTTCTCTGTGGGCACGGTGCAACCGCGCAAGAACTACGCCCGCCTGATCGCTGCCCTGGCCGCGCTGGGGTCGGCTTACGAAGACGTGCATCTGGTGATCGCCGGTGGGCGTGGCTGGCTGGAAGGGCCGATCTATCAGGCGGTGCGCGATCACGGTCTGGAGCAGCGGGTGCACTTCATCGGCTTCGCCCGCGATGAAGACCTGCCCGCTCTATATTCGGATGCAGCGTGTTTGGCCTATCCCTCGCTCTACGAAGGGATCGGCTTGCCGGTGCTGGAGGCGATGGCGTGCGGCACGCCTGTGCTCACCTCGGCCATTTCGTCATTGCCGGAGGTGGCCGGTGACGCGGCGATTCTGGTTGACCCCTACAACGTGGATGCCATTGCGGACGGCCTGCGCCGTTTGCTGGACGATGCGGCTCTGCGAACTGAACTGATCGCGCGCGGATTCCAGCAGGCAGCAAAGTTCACCTGGGAAGGGGCCGCAACACAGCTTCTGGCGATTTACCGGCAGATGCTACAATAGGGCCAGTCGAATGAGGCATGGGAGGGGATATGAGTCTGCCATCGTCTTCTTCAACACGACCAGTATTTATCTACGATACGCGCGGCGACTGGCACGCTAGCAAAGTGGGTGACTATTTGTTCAACACGCGCGGCGAATATGTAGGTTTTGTCGAAGGCGGCGAGGTCTATAAGCGCGACGGCGAGTGGATCGGTCGTCTGAGCCGTGATGGGCGCATCCTGCGCAAGCGTAATGAACGACGTCGCCCCTTTCACGCGCACCCGCCCGCAGCACCAGCGCGACCAGAGCGTTTGCCCGCGCGCGCACCCCTGCCACCGATGATGGCCGAACTGGACTTCAGCACGGTGGACGTGCTGGACGAAGACCCGGATATTTTCAAGCGCATCTCCGACTTGCGGCCCGATATGGACTGAAGGCAGGGGCAACGGTGGACAACGTTCCGCTAGAGGGCAAGCGCATCGCCGATTCGCGGGTCGTGCTGAACATGCTGATGAATCCAGAGCACGCCAACGCGCTCGGCAATGTACACGGCGGCGTCATCATGAAGCTGGTTGACGAGGCGGGAGGACTGGCAGCCATGCGCCATTCGCGCTCGCCTGTTGTCACCGTGGCCATAGACTCGATGACGTTCGAAGAACCCATCTTCGTGGGCAACCTGGTGACGTTGACGGCAGAACTGACTTACACAGGGCGCACTTCGATGGAAGTATGTGTGCGTGTGGAGGCCGAGGACCCGCTCACCGGTTCGCGCGTGCATACCAACACGGCACATCTGGTCTATGTGGCCATTGATCGGCAGGGGCGTCCGCGCCCGGTGCCACCGCTGCTCGTCGAGACTCCCGAAGAGCGCTTGCGCTTTCAGCAGGCGCAAGAACGACAACGGGTGCGCAAGGAACGTCATCGTCGTGAGCAGGGGTTGAGCAGGTCAGGTGATGATCTGCCGGAGGAGGGATAAAAGCGGTGTCTACCCTGTTGCCCGATCTGACCAGAGGCGCGCAATCCTCGCGGTTGTTGGAGATGCTCAACGAGGCAGGGGCGCGCCGTGTATTGCGCGAACCCGCGCCTGATCTTGGCCTGGCGGAGCACCTGCCTTTTCCCTTCCTGGCCATGGTGGGGCAGCTCGAAATGCGCATGGCGCTGCTGCTGGCGGTGATCAACCCGGCGGTCGGCGGCGTGCTGCTCATTGGGCCGCGCGGCACAGGTAAGACGACCTGTGTGCGTAGCCTGGCCGATTTGCTGCCGTACATCGAAGTCAGCGCGTGCCCGGAAGGGTGCCTGCCGACAGACGTAGACGCCCAAGGCAACCTGGACGTATGCCTGGACTGTCAACGCAAGCTGGCGGCGGGCGAGTCCATCACCCGCTACGAAGCGGTGAAGCTGATCGAATTGCCGCTGAACGCTCGCCTGGAGGATGTGGTGGGCGGGATCAACGAGCGAATCGCTGTGCAGCAAGGGCGCGTGCGGCTGGAAAAAGGTATCCTGGCCCGCGCCGATCAGAACCTGCTGTATATTGACGAAGTCAATCTGCTCGACGACATGATTGTAGACGCTATCCTCGACGCTGCGGCACAGGGTAGCTACACCGTCCGGCGCGGGCCGATGGTGGGCACCTACCGCTCGCGCTTCGTGCTCATTGGTTCGATGAACCCGGAAGAGGGGCGGTTGCGCCCGCAGATCATGGATCGCTTTGGGCTGCGGGTGTGGGTGCAGGGGCTGACCGACCCGGCGGAGCGTTACGAGGTTTACCGGCGTGTACGTCGCTACCAGGCCAACAAGCGGCGCTTCCTGGCCGAATGGGCCGCAGTGACGGCAGAGGCACGTGAAGAAGTGGCGCTGGCTCGCGAACTGCTCAAGCAGACCGAACTGAGTGAAGAAGCGGTCAAAGTCGGGCTGGGGCTGGTGTCCGCGCTGGGCATAGATTCGCACCGCGCTGAATACACCATGTTCGAGGCGGCGCGGGCCCATGCCGCGGCGGACGGGCGCGACGTAGCAGGGGTGGACGATATCCGCGCGGTAGCAACGATGGCCCTGCGTCAGCGCCGAAGTGAGTTCATGATCGAGTACTTCCGACAGCAGTCGCAGGAAGACGCGACGATTGTGCAGCAACTCGATCAGTTGACCCGGCGGGTGCGATCATGAGGGGAAACGGGCCTGGCTGGTGGTTGGCGCTGGTGGCGCTGACCCTGGCGCTGCTGTGCTACTACCTGCCGTGGTATAGCCATGCGACGGCGGCGTTCACCCTGCACGCCTACGATCTGGCCGAGTGGGCGAGTTTGCACCCGGCAGTACGGTCCGAAGCCCCTGTCTTGTGGACGAGTTTCCTGCTGCGCCTGCCACAGGTGACGCTCATATGGGCGGCGGCGTTGCTGGCTAACGGTGGGCGCGACCCGCGCCTGCGAACGGTGTTGCGGGGAGTCGCTCTGCTGGTGGCGTTGCGCTTCCTGCCGCCACGCGAGTTTCTGAGCGCTGCGTCTGGCGATCCCAACTACCGGCAGATGGCTGTGCTCACTGGTCTGGGGCTGGCGGGGATATTGCTCGCCATACTGGCATGGCGGTTGCCGGAGTGCTGGCAGAGATGGGCTGCCGCTGTGATTCTGCTGGCTGGCGCAATCGCGGGATGGTGGGGGCTGACACACATTCGCCCTTTGCTGGATAATTTCCAGGTCGAGGCCAGGGTTGGCTACGGGGTGCTGGGCTATACACTGTTCTGTCTGGCCGCAACGGGGACTCTGCTGCGCGGGAACATTCAGGCGCTCTTTCAGGGGGGCGCAAACAAAAAAGGCGGTTGACAGGTGTCAATCGCCTCCTTGAATGACTCCAGGCGGTTGATTTAGCCGCCCATTTTCTCTTCGATATACTTGATGGCGTCGCCGACGGTCTGGATGGTCTGCGCTTCTTCGTCGGAAATCTCGCCGCCAAATTCGTCTTCGAACGCCATGATCAGTTCTACTAGGTCGAGGGAGTCGGCCTCCAGGTCTTCACGGAACCGCGCGTCGGGCGTGACTTTCTCCCTGTCGACTCCCAACAGCTCGACAATAATATCGGTCACGCGCTCCTGAGTGGTAGCCATCTTTCGTTACCTCCTAGTGTGTGGCTTGGGAATTGGCGAGCCGGGCACTGCATATTCTACCCGAAGTATGCCGTGTCGCACAGTCAGTTGGTATATTCTGTGCAGAGCGTCAAGTCTACACGGTCTATCTGTTGCTGTCCAGTGCTGCCCAGCCGTGTACACACCTAAGGAACACCAACATATGCCGGAAGTTACGTCCGCTGCCGACACGGGACGGCGCAAAGACGATCACATTCGTATCAACCTGGAGGAAAACGTTCAGTTTCCGCGCCTGACGACCGGCCTGGAAAAGCTGCACTTCATGCATCAAGCTGTGCCGGAACTTGACCTGCAGGCGGTAGATACCAGCACTGTCTTCCTGGGCAAAACACTGCGCAGCCCCTTGCTGATCTCGTCTATGACTGGGGGCACGGATCGGGCGGGACAGATCAATATGACCCTGGCCGAGGCCGCGCAGAACGCGGGCGTGGCCATGGGACTGGGATCGCTGCGCGTGGCGCTGGAAGACCCGGCGGTGGCGGCAACGTTCCAGGTGCGACGGGTTGCGCCAGATATTCTGCTCTTTGCCAACCTGGGAGCGGTGCAGCTCAACTATGGTTTTGGCGTTGACCATTGCCAGCGGGCCGTGGAACTGGCGCAGGCGGACGCGCTGATTCTGCACCTCAACGCGCTACAGGAAGCGGTACAACCAGAAGGGGATGGCCGTTTCACTGGCCTGCTGGCTCGCATCGAGGAAGTGTGCAGCGCGCTGGACGTACCTGTGATCGCCAAGGAAGTCGGTTGGGGCATCTCGCCGCAGGCAGCACGACAGTTGGCCGACGCGGGCGTGGCGGTCATTGATGTCGCCGGGGCAGGGGGTACTTCCTGGACGGAAGTGGAGTATCATCGTGCGCCGACCATTCATCACGCCCGCGTGGCGCGCGCCTTCGCCGATTGGGGTATTCCCACTGCGGACAGCATCCGCTACGTCCGCGAAGCGGTGCCCGGCCTGCCAATCATCGCCAGCGGCGGTCTGCGTGACGGCGTTGATGTGGCCAAGTGCATTGCGCTGGGGGCCGAACTGGGGGGCCTGGCCGGGCCGTTTCTCAAGGCGGCGGTG
>CAKZOB010000061.1 GCA_937135955.1 uncultured Anaerolineales bacterium
GTCGAGTCGGCCCGGACGGGGCCGCCAGGCGCTAACGTGGCCGGTTGCGGCGAGCGTAGCCTGGGAAGCTCCCCGCTAAAGCGGGGGGAGCCGTCACTTGCCTGTTCCAGCTCCTGCTAGCGCCTCACCACAGGCGCTTCATCGCACCGTTCGTGAGACTCAAACCCCAAGACTCTTTGACGAAACAGGGGGCGCGTGCTAGGCTTGACCGCATCAGCCGCGCGCAAGACAGATCGTGCATCGGGCCACTCAAACGCAGGAGGAGGAAGGGCGGTGGCAGAACTCCAGCGTATCTCCCTCATTGTGGTGGGAGTGGGCAATGTAGGACGCGCCTTTCTGGCGCAAGTGGCGCAGACGCGAACCGCGCTGGCTCATCGCTATGGCATCTGGTTTGAGCCGATAGCGTTGCTGGACAGCAGCGGTGCGCTGTACGATCCCACTGGGTTGGGAATGGAGCGCGCCCAGGAAGCCGCGCGGGCCAAGGCGAACGGTCAGGCGCTGGCCGACCTGGCGGGAGCACACTTGGGCGCGACAGCCGCAGCGATCATCGCCGAAGCCACCAATGCCGGTATTAGGCGGGCCATCGTGGTTGACACAACCGCCGCGGATGGCATGGAAGCCTCTCTGCAACACGCCCTGGATTCTGGTTACGGCGTGGTGCTGGCCAACAAACGCCCGCTGGCCGGTTCGTGGGCAGTGGCTCGCAGCTTCTTCGAGTCACCTCAGGCTCGCTTTGAGGCAACGGTTGGGGCTGGTCTGCCGGTGATCAATACCTTGCGCTATCTGGTAGACACGGGCGACGAAGTCTACCGCATTGAGGGCGCGCTGAGCGGTACACTCGGTTACCTGTGCAGCCGCCTGGAAGATGGTGAGCCGTTCTCGTTAGCGGTGGGCATGGCCCGCTCGCGCGGCTATACCGAACCCGACCCGCGCGACGACCTCAGCGGGATGGATGTGGCGCGCAAGGCGCTGATCCTGGCGCGGCTGGCCGGTTGGGTGATGGAGTTGAGCGACATTCGCGTTGACCCGCTCTACCCAGCGGAGATGGCGGCGCTGAGCGTGGACGAGTTCATGGCGCAGTTGCCGCGCCTGGATGCGGATTTCGCCGCTTATATGGGGGCGTTGGCAGGGGTGCCGCGTTATCTGGCGGAGATCGGCCCTAAGGGAGGGGTAGTGGCTTTGCGCATGGTGGGCGAACGCCTGGCCGCCCAACTGCGGGGCACGGCCAACCTGGTATCGTTCTCCACTCGCCGCTACGACGAACACCCGCTCACGCTCAGCGGGCCAGGGGCCGGGTTGGAGGTCACCGCGGCGGCGGTGCTGCAAGACTGCGTACAGCTCGCCCGCGCCTGTGCTTAGGCAAACGTACTAGGGGCGTTCGGGGAAAGAATTTGGACAAATGATACAAAGCGGCTGGCTTGCCGGAATGCCATCCCTGTGCTATCGTTATGCCCGTCCAAGCGATGTACCTGTGAGCGTCTGTCCCATGCTTCATCTTGTTGAGATCCGTCGTCCCCGTCGCCGTCCGGCTCCCTGCCAGGGGGGTCCGGATTAGCGGGGTTTGGGCCAGCGCCACGCGACGAAGCCTGCGAAACCAACCGCTCTCGGACCCGAGGGCGGTTTTTCGTTACCTCAGTGAGGCGAAAGATGACTATTCGCGCAGGAATCTATGGAGCGACCGGTTACACCGGCCTGGAACTGGTGCGCCTGTTGGCCGGGCACCCTGCGGTGAGCATCGCCTTTGCCACATCCGAGACATCTGCCGGGCAGAGTCTGCGGCAGAGCTGGCCGCAAGCCCCCGATCTGCCCCTGGTGACGGCGGCGGACGCGCCGTTGGACGCTGTAGATGTGGTATTCCTCTGTCTGCCGCATACCCGCTCTGCCCCGCTTGCAGCGCAGGCCCTGGCGCACGGCGTGCGTGTCGTTGATCTGTCCGCTGACCTGCGCCTGAATGATCCGGCGGTCTATGCCCGCTGGTATGGCGTGACGCATCCGATGCCCGATCTGCTGCCCGTCCCTTACGGATTGCCGGAGCTAGGGCGTGAGCACCTGCGTGGCGCGCGTTGTATTGCCAACCCGGGCTGCTATGCTACTGCGGTGTTGCTGGCGCTGACTCCATTGGCGCGCGCGGGAGTGCTAGTACCGGGCGCGCCGCTTATTGTAGACGCCAAGTCGGGCGTCTCTGGCGCGGGCCGCACGCCCAAGCAGAATATCCTGTTCTGCGAGGTGCACGGCAATTTCTCACCCTACAGCATCGGGCGGGCACACCGTCACCTGGCCGAGATCGAGCAGGTGTTGGCCGCGGAGAACCCTTCTCTGGGGCCGGTGATCTTCAGTCCGCACCTGTTACCTACCGACCGGGGCATCCTGGCGACGGTGTACGCGCCGGTGACCGATATGGCGGCGGCTCAGGCTGCGCTGCGAGAGCTATATGCCGGCGAGTCGCTGGTAGAGGTGTTGCCGCCTGGCGAACTGGCAACTCTGGGGCACACCGTGCGCACGCCGCGCGCCGTCCTCTCGCTGACGCCCGTCACCGACTCGCTGCTGATCGTGGTGTGTACGCTGGATAACCTGCTCAAGGGCGCATCGTCGCAGGCGGTGCAGAACTTTAACCTGATGTTCGACCTGCCAGAGGCGACCGGCTTGTTGTCAGCAGGGGCGTGAGGGAGGGCGAGAAATGGCAAGCGCGGTTATGGCTCCTCTGCTGATCAAGGTGGGGGGCAACGATCTCGACCAGGCCGGTTTCGTCGAGGCGCTGGCCGAGGTGATTGCGCAGGTGCAGAGCCGACGGCCATGCGTGCTGGTGCACGGCGGCGGGCGCGCGATCAGCGAAATCGGGCAACTGTTTGGGTTACAGCCCAGCTATGTCAACGGACAGCGCGTGACGGACGCGGCAGCGTTGGAAGTGGCGGAGATGGTGCTCTCTGGCAAAGTCAACAAAGAACTGGTGCGCGCGCTGCTGCAACACGGCGTAGATGCGCAGGGCATGAGCGGCGTAGATCGTGGGCTGCTGCGCGTCGAGCCATGGGCACCGGAGTTGGGGCGTGTGGGGCGAATTGTGGCCGTGCGCGCTGGCGTGTTGCTTGATCTGTGTGCCGCAGGCGTCGTGCCGGTCATTTCGCCGATTTCGCTGGGGCCGGACGGAGCCTACAACGTCAACGCCGATCACGCTGCCGGAGCCATCGCTGCCGCGATAGGGGCGGCTCAGGCCGTCTTTGTCACCAACGTTGCCGGTGTGCAGGTCAACGGAACGGTTGCGGCGCGGTTGACGGCGCAGGAAGTCAACGCGCTGATCCAGGACGGCGTGATTACTGGCGGGATGATCCCCAAAGTGCAGGCGGCCCTGTCTGCGCTCGAAGCGGGTGTGCCCCGCGCTGTGATCACCAATCTGGCTGGACTGGCCGCAGGTGGCGGCACTGAGTTTGTAGCGCAACGCGCGTAGGAGGAAAGAGAGGAGTCATGGCTGAGACAATTCCCGAAAAGACGGCTCGCTACGTGCTCAACACCTATGCGCGCGCGCCGTTCGTGCTGGTGCAGGGGCAGGGGGCATTGCTGACCGATAGCGACGGCAAGACCTACCTCGACTTCGCGGCGGGTATCAGCGTCAATGCGCTGGGGCACGCCGACCAAGACCTGGTGACGGCGGTCAGCGAACAGATCGCCACGCTGGGACATGTCTGCAACCTGTTCTATTCCGCCCCGCAAGCCGAACTGGCTGAGTTACTGTGTCAGCATTCGTTCGCCGACAAGGTCTACTTCGCTAACTCCGGCGCAGAAGCGGTCGAGGCGGCGATCAAGTTCGCCCGCAAGTACGCCCGCGAGACGTACGGCCCCGGCAAAACAGGGCTGGTGGCCTTCACCGGCGCGTTTCATGGGCGCACGGCGGGGGCGCTGGCGCTCACCGCGCGCGAGAAGTATCAGGCTCCCTTTCGACCGCTGCTGCCCGGCGTGACCTTTGCTCCGTTCAACGATCCTGCCGCTGCAGAGAAAGTCATCGGGCCGGAGACATGCGCCGTGTTTGTCGAGCCGGTGCAGGGCGAGGGAGGTATTCACCCGGCCACGCCCGCATTTCTGCAAACCCTGCGGGCACTGTGCGATCAGTATGGGGCGCTGCTCATCTTCGACGAGATTCAGTGCGGCATGGGGCGCACTGGTAAGCTCTGGGCCTATGAGCATGTCGGCGTGCAGCCGGATATGATGACGGTGGCCAAGGCGCTGGGCGGCGGGTTGCCTATCGGCGCAACGCTGCTCACCGAGCGCGTGGCCGAGGTGATGGCCGTGGGCGATCATGGCAGCACGTTTGCCGGTGGGCCGGTCGTTTGCCGGGCGGCGCAGGTGGTCTTGAGCCGGGTCAGTCAGCCGGAGTTCCTGGCTCAGGTGACGCACAAAGGGGCGTTGCTGAAAGAGCGGTTGTGCGAACTGAACTCGCCGCACCTGGTCGAAGTGCGGGGGCTTGGCCTGATGATCGGCGTGGAGTTTGACCGGGATGTGGCACCGCTGATCCAGGCTGGCCATGCACACGGCGTGCTGATGATCAACGCCGGGCCGCGTGTACTGCGTCTGCTGCCGCCACTGATCATCAGCGAGGCACAGATCGAGCAGTTCGTCACCATTCTGCGGCGCATCTTGCAGGAGACCTGGGCCTGATGATCATCCGTCACCCGTACCCGCACGAGGTAGAGACCATCCGCGGCCTGTTTGCGGCAGAGGTGGCCGCCGGGCTGATGTTGCCCCGCTCTCCGGAACAGATTCTGCGACACCTGGGCGACTGGCTGGTGGCCGAAGAAGAAGGGCAGATCGTCGGCTGTGTGTCGCTGGTCTTCTTCAACGGCACGCTGGCCGAAGTGCGCTCGCTGGCGGTGCGCTCTGATCAGCGAGGGCGTGGCATTGGTAGCCGTCTGGTCGAAGCAGCAGTGCGACAGGCCCAGGAGCGCGGCGTCCGGCGGGTGCTCGCCCTCACCCGCGCGGCGGGCCTGTTCGAACGGCTGGGATTTGTGCGCGATGCGGTGGGCAACTTCCCGGAGAAAGTCTGGCGCGATTGTGCGCCGTGCCCCTTCCGCCATCGCTGCGACGAGATCGCCTTGGTGTTGGAGCTGATGCCAGGAGAGACCGATCATGACCTTTTGTGCGCCCCAGGGATTTCGACTGGCCGGGTTAGCGTGCGGCTTGAAGCGTGATGGACGCTCGGATATCGCCCTGGTCGTCAGCGACCGCCCCTGCGCGGTAGCGGGTGTCTTCACCACCAACCGTGTGAAAGCCGCTCCTGTGTTGCGCGATCAGGCGTTGCTGAGCAGGCCAGAGCCGTTAGCGCGCGCTGTGTTGATCAACACGGGCAGCGCCAATGCCTGCACCGGTCAGCGCGGCCTGGACGATGCCCATGCTTCGGCGGCGCTGGTAGCCGATTTGCTGGGCTGCCAGCCTGAGGAAGTGCTCACGCTCTCGACGGGCGTGATCGGCCTGCCGCTGAACATGGAGGCCATGCGACGGGGGATCGTCGCCCTGGTACCCGCCCTGCGCGCGGATGGCTGGCCAGAAGCCGCCGCAGCGATCATGACGACCGATACACGCCCCAAGCTGGCTTCTGCGCGCCTGTCGGGCGGGGCGGTGATCGCTGGCATGGCCAAAGGAGCGGGCATGATCGCGCCCCACATGGCGACCATGCTCGCGGTGATCGTCACCGATGCCGCACTCCCTGCGGCGCAGTTGGGCGGCCTGCTGCGCACCTCCGTAGAGGCCAGCTTCAACCGCATCGTGGTAGACGGAGACATGAGCACCAACGACACCGTGCTCTTGCTGGCCAATGGCGCTGCTGGAGCAAACGTTCCCGACCCGGATGAATTCCAGACCGCGCTGACAGCGGTGTGCACCGAGCTGGCTCAGGCCATAGTGCGCGATGGCGAGGGCGCAACCAAGTTCGTCACGGTGGAGGTGACCGGCGCGGCGACCAAAACCGACGCGCGGGCGGTCGCCCGGCAGATCGCCATCTCGCCGCTGGTCAAGACGGCGTTCTATGGGGCAGATGCCAACTGGGGGCGTATCCTGGCCGCAGCGGGCTATTCTGGCGTTGACCTGGACCCTGCGCGGCTGGCGCTATGGCTGCTGGACGCCCAGGGTGCGCCAGCGATTCAGCTTGTCGCGGGCGGTGAGCCTGCCGAGTATGATGAGCGGGCAGCCATTGCCCTGCTGCAGACTCCGGCCTGGGGTGTCCGCCTTGATCTGGGGCAGGGGACGGCTCGCTCGCACGTGTGGACGTGCGATCTCAGTCACGACTACGTCACCATCAACGGCCATTACCGGACATGAGGGCCGATTGCCGTTGTGCATAGTGCCTCTCACTTGTACAGACTGTACAACGAGGCACGCCTCGCACCATACTAAAATAGGATGTGCACGCTGCCCATAGCGCACACACGCCTTTCGCTTTCCCTCGCTGATGCCTGGTGTGTCGCCCGATAGTCTGGTAAGGCATAGCCTTTTGTGCATCATGCCCGTATTGGGCGAAGTTCATCATTTGACAGCTCAGGGAAAAATTGATAATTTAGAAAAAATGTCTAATCGTTATACAAAAGAACGAACATTCTTATTAGTAAGAGAAAGGAGGTGACTGCGGCCAATCCGGCGGCTCATCCTCGGGCTTAAGAGAGCTTTTCGTACGGCTCAGTCCAAAGAACCTCATGTAGTTTTAGTCATCAAGGAGGAAGCACCATGAAGAAAGTACGCTTGTTCGGCCTGCTGTCGGCGCTGTTGCTGATCATGTCTCTGGCCGCGCCCTTCGCCTCGGCCCAGGAAGGGGGCAGCATCCTCGACCAGGTGCGCGCCCGCGGTTCCCTGATCTGCGGGGTCAACGGTGGGCTGCCCGGCTTTGGGTATCTCGATCCGGACACAGGCCAGATGCTCGGCTTCGATGCCGATTTCTGCCGTGCGCTGGCGGCAGCCATCTTTGGCGAAGTGACGTCCGATAATCTGGTTTTTGTCCAGTTGACAGCTGCCGAGCGCTTCACTGCCGTTCAGAATCGCCAGGTTGACGTGCTGTTCCGCAATGCTACCTGGACGTTGCAGCGCGACGCCGAGCTGGGCATTGACTTCGGCCCGACCAACTTCTACGACGGGCAGGGTGTGATGGTGCCAGCAGACCTGGGCGTATCTTCGATTGACGATCTGGACGGCGCGTCCATCTGCGTATTGACCGGCACAACCACCGAACTGAACATCACCGAGGCGATGGAGAAGCGCGGCCTCAGCTATGAACTGGTCAAATTCGAGCAGCCCACTCAAACGCTCGGTGGCCTTGAAGAGGGGCGCTGTGACGCGCTGACCTCGGACATCAGCCAGCTTGCTGGTCTGCGTAGCAGCGCGGCTGATCCGGGGCGCTATATCATCCTGCCCGATGTGATCTCCAAGGAACCGCTCTCTCCGGCCTATATCGAGGGCGATCCGGTGTGGGCGGATGTGGTCAGGTGGACGGTGTATGCCACGATCCAGGCCGAAGAATATGGCATCACCCAGGCCAATATTGACGAGTTCCTGGCCAGCGACGACGCGGCGATCCAGCGCTTCCTGGGGCAGGGCGATCAGGCCAGCGGTTCGTTGCTGGGGCTGGACAATGATTTTGTGGTCAACATCATCCGCGCCGTGGGCAACTATGGCGAAATCTTCGAGCGCAATGTGGGCGTCAATAGCCCGCTGGGGCTGGAGCGTGGCCTGAACGCCCTGTGGAGCGATGGCGGCTTGATCTATGCACCAGCCTGGCGTTAGTATCAGGTAGTGCGCTGAGCCATGCCCATAACCCGGAGGCGTGGAGGTTTCTGCGCCTCCGGGCGTTGCCGTATCGGCGGGGCGTCTGCGACTGACCCGGGTGACGACAGGATCGAGCCATGCCCGATCAGCGAGCTTCCACCTTCGATGTAGCCCGTCATGCGCCAGTCCCCTTCTGGCGCGATATTCGCTTCATTCAGGCTTTTCTGCAGGTGCTGTTCCTCGTCGCCGTGATCGCCTTCGGCTATACGTTGATTCACAACCTGGTGAACAACCTGGCCGACAACCGCATGGCCATCAATTTCGGCGCATTCGATCGCCCCTTCGGCACCAATATCTCTGAAGGCACCACAGATTTCGATCCGTCTACGACCTCGAACTGGGAAGCGCTGTTCATCGGCTTCCGCAATACGTTGCGCGTCGTCGCGGTGGGGCTGGTGGGCGCTACGTTGCTGGGTGTGCTGATCGGCATTGGGCGGCTTTCCAGCAACTTCCTGGTGCGGTCGGTCACCATTGCCTATATCGAGCTGTTCCGCAATACACCCTTGCTGGTGCAACTGTATTTCCTCTACCGGGGTCTGCGCGTGACCATGCCGGAGCGCATCCAGGACTCCTACAAGCTGCCTGGGCCAATCTACGTCAACCGGCGCGCGGTCAATTTCCCTTCCATTCAGGGCACCGAAAAGGTTGAGATTTTCTATGTCCTGGTGCTGATAGGGCTGGTGCTGGGGATCGCGCTGTGGATATGGCGCTTGCGCGTGCAGGATCGCACCGGTCAGCCGGCGAACGTGCTACGCTGGTTCGTGCCGACCGTGCTGCTCTTTGCGGCGGCGGGATGGGGGCTGGCTGGCGGGCCGTTCCGGGTCGAGCATCCGCAGCTCAGGCGCTTTAATTTCGAGGGTGGCGACAAGCTCTCGATGGAATACATCACCCTGACGCTGGGCCTGATCCTGTATACCGCGGCCTTCATTGCCGACATTGTGCGGGCGGGCATCCAGGCCGTGCCTTATGGGCAGATCGAGGCGGCGCGCGCGCAGGGTTTCACCAACAACCAGATGCTGCGCCTGATTGTCTTGCCGCAGGCGCTGCGGCTGATCATCCCGCCGCTGGGCAACCAGTACCTGAACCTGGCCAAGAACTCCAGCCTGGGTATTGCCATCGGCTTCTTCGATGTGTACAACATCGCCAGCATCATCTCCAACCAGACAGGGCAGTCGGTGGCGGTGTTCGCGATCATGATGGCCATCTACCTGAGCACCAGCCTGGCAATTTCGCTGGTGATGAACGCGGTCAACTACAGTTTGCGCCTGAGGAGCCGGTAATATGAGCGGCCTGGCAAGGGATCGCGATTTTTACGTGGCGCCGCTCGAACCGCCGCCCAGCCGCCGCCCTCCGATCACCGAGGTGGGGCCGCTGGGTTGGATGCGCGCTAACCTGTTCAGCAGCAAGGTCAATTCGGTGGCGACGGTGATCACGGCGGCCTTCATCGTCTGGTTCCTGTGGATGTTCCTCTCCTGGTCGGTGCGCAGCGCCCAATGGGGGGTCATCTACAATAACCTGCGGCTGGTCACCAGCGGCCTTTACGACCGGCGCGAAATCTGGCGCATGGAACTGACGGCGGGCCTCCTGGTTTTCCTGAGCGGCCTGGGGTTTGGCGTGTGGGGACGTTTGCCGCGCAGTACTTTCCTAGTAGTCCTGTTCGTGCTGGCAATCCTGGTCGTTGTGCCCGTCATCGGCGCACAGGTGCCTCAGCCAACCATCTATGTGCTGGTCGAACCCCAACGCCAGCCTGCCGGCTTTGTGTTTGTGGGCCTGAAAGGTCAGGAGGTCTCGTTCACCTTCGACCCGCTCACCGATCCCCAGGATGCTACAGAAAGGCTGGTGGGCTTTGTCGAGAATCAATCGCGCACCGAATGGTCTACGCAGGCCTTCAAAGTGCGGGCGGGTGAGGTTGACCTGAGTCAGTACAACCTCGCTGTCTCTGTGCGCCTGCTGGACGAGAACGGCAAGGCGGTACCCCCGGCTCCAGGGTCGGCCAGCGGACAGTTCGTCGCCAACCCGGCGGGCGGCACCCTAAAATACATCTTGCCTGCCGATGACTGGTATGTGCTGGAAGTGCGGCGGGATGACTTCGTCAACGGCGGGGCGGGCGGCAACCAGGGGTACGCCTGGCTGCGGATCCGCGGCGTCGAGATTTTCCCCAGCCAGGAGGCTGCAGCGCAGCAACGTATCGAGCAGTATGGCGCGCCGCCCTCTGTCGAGCGAGCGCTGTTTGCGGAGGAAGCCGCCTATCGGTTTGAGGGGGCGCGCACCTTCGGCGAATTCATCAGCCTGCAGGTACGGCCGTTCTTCAACCATATTGCGCTGCCGTGCCTGGTGGGAGCAGCGCTCTTCTTCGATGCCTGGGTGATCGGCACGCTCGGCAAGCGCGAGAAGTGGGTGCGGCGCGCGGCGCTGGCTGGCTGGATTCTGGCTGCCCCGGTGATCCTCATTTTGCTGCGCGGGTTCGAGGGGGCGCGGGTCCTGCCATTGGTGCCAACTTCTGTATGGGGCGGTCTGTTGCTCACCATCCTGCTAACGGTGGTCGGCATTACGGCGTCCTTCCCTCTCGGAGTGTTGCTGGCGCTGGGCCGCCGCAGCGATCTTCCGGCCATCAAGTGGACGTGCACCCTGTTCATCGAGACGGTGCGCGGCGTGCCGCTGATCACCATTCTGTTCATGGCCAAGCAGATCGTGCCGTTCTTTGCGTCGGCGTTGTCGAACATGGACCTGACCGTGCGCATGATGGTGGGGGTGACGCTCTTCAGCGCCGCGTATCTGGCGGAGAACGTGCGCGGCGGCTTGCAGATCATCCCGCACGGGCAGATCGAAGCCGCGCGCGCCCTGGGGCTGAATCCCTTGCTGACGACGACTTTCATCGTGCTGCCACAGGCGCTCCGCGCGGTCATCCCCGCCATCGTGGGACAGTTCATCAGCCTGTTCAAGGATACATCGCTGGTGGCGGTGGTCGGACTGTTCGAACTGGTGGGCATTGTGGATCGTATCGTGAGCGGCCAGGCTATCTACCGCCCCTATCAGCGCGAAGCCTACATCGTCATCGCCATCATCTATTTCGTGATCAGCTATGCCATGTCCGACGTGAGCCGCCGCCTGGAACAGTCGGGCGCGGGGAGCATCCGCCGCCTGTAACGGCGTCTGCCTGGCAACTGGCCATGAGGCGGTCAGCCGCGATGTGAGGAAGACCTATGAGCGAAACGAAGTCTCCTGAACCGATCATCATCTGCCGCAACGTGAACAAGTGGTTTGGCAACTTTCACGTGCTCAAAGACGTGAGCCTGGAAGTGATGCCACAGGAGGTGGTGGTGATCATCGGCCCATCCGGTTCGGGCAAATCCACTTTCATCCGCTGCATCAACCGGCTGGAAGAGCACCAGGAAGGTCAGATCATTGTGGATGGCATCGAGCTGAGTCACGATGTGCGCAACATTGCGGCTATTCGCAGTGAGATCGGCATGGTCTTCCAGCAGTTCAACCTGTTCCCACACCTGACTGTGCTCGACAATATCACCCTGGCTCCGCGCTACGTGCGGCGACAACCGCGCCGTGTGGCCGAGGAACTGGCTTTGCAGTTGCTGGAGCGGGTGGGCATCCCCGAACAGGCGCGCAAATATCCGGGGCAGCTTTCGGGCGGGCAACAACAGCGCGTGGCCATCGCCCGTGCGCTGGCCATGCAGCCCAAGATCATGCTCTTCGACGAGCCAACTTCGGCGCTCGACCCGGAGATGATCAAAGAGGTGCTCGACGTGATGAAAGAACTGGCCCGCAGCGGCATGACCATGCTGGTAGTCACGCACGAAATGGGCTTTGCGCGAGAGGTCGCCGACCGTATCGTGCTCTTCGACGAGGGGCGCATCGTGGAAATGGGCACGCCCGAACATTTCTTCACCAACCCGCAGCACGAGCGCACCAAGCTGTTCCTGTCGCAGATTCTCTAGACGCGCGGAGACGCGAGAATGACTCCCGCCCGCATCTACAACCGGCTCCTGGTGCTGCTGGACGGCTCCTCGGCAGCGGAATTCGCCATCCGCTTTGCATCCGATCTGGCGACGAAACACGACGCCGACCTGGTCTTGCTCTATCTGGAACACCTGTCGGGTCAGACGGCAGACCCCGATGCCAGGGGAGACAGCGCGCGCGATCAGGCGGGGATCAACGCCTATCTAGAAGGTCTGCGCAAAGAACTGCGCGCGGCAGACGTGCGCACCTACATTCAGTATACCGCCGGCCATGACCTGGCTGAGGCCTTGTACAAAGTCATTGATTCCGAGCGGATCAGCGCCGTGGTGATGTCCACGCAAGGGCGCACCGCCATGTTGCGCTGGCTCTTCGGCTCTGGAGTGGAACGGGCCATCAACAACTTTCCGGTGCCGCTGCTGCTGGTGCGGCCTATGTATCAGCGCATCGTCGTGCCCCTGGACGGGTCGCGCTGGTCGGAGAGCGCCATCCCTCGCGCCGCCGAGCTGGCCCGCGTGCACGATGCCGAACTGGTCTTGTTGCACGTCTATCAGCCCAGGAGCGGCGATTACGCCGGTCAGTGGGCATTGGCCGGGCAACAGCAGATCGCCGATCAGGCGTATGAGCAGATGCAGGAGCAACTGATCGCGCTGCGCAACAGCCTGCGCCAGGAAGGGCTGCGCGCGCGCGAAGTGATCGTTCGCGGCGGCAATCCGGCGCAGGCCATCTGCGACTATGTGGAAACCGAGGAAGGGATCAGCCTGGTGGTGATGAGCACCCATGGGCGCACTGGCCTGGCTCGCTGGCTGATGGGCAGCGTGGCGCAGGAGGTGATCAAGCACGCTCGCTGTCCAGTGATGCTGGTTCAGCCGGACAAGTGAGGGGAAAGCCCTCGCCAGAGAAAAAAACGGGGCGGCACAGCAGACCGCCCCTTTCCGTTGTGGTGTCAGAGAGCCTATGACAGCGGCAGCGCGACCGGCTGACGACTGAGGGCCGAGCGATAGACTGCCTCCACGATCTCGACCGCTTTGTAACCATCGTAGCCGGTGATGGCCGGAGCGCGTTTCTCCTTCACGGCGGCTACGAACTCGTTGATCATGGCCTGGTTGGGGTCGGACCCCCAATAGGCCCAGCGCGGGCGTGGCGCATCCTTACCGTAGACAGTCATCACCTGCCGGAAGGGGTCGAGCGTGATCAGCCCGCCTTCGCCGACCAGTTCCATAGTCAGGCCACCCCAGGTGGGGTAGTGGGGAGGTTTGCTCCAGCTACAGTCAATCGTCGCGAAGGCACCATTGGCGAAAGAGAGCATGATCAATCCGCCGGTCTCGACCTCGATCCCTGGCTCCTGGTAGAAGATGTGGTTGAGTTCTGCGTAGACTTCGGTCACTTCGCTGCCGAAATACCAGCGCAGCAGGTCGGCGACATGCACTGTGTGATCGGCAGCCGCGCCACCGCCCGCCAGTTCTTTGTCCACGAACCAGTCGCGCGGGTAGGCGGTGTGCAGGCGGGGCAATTGGCCCTGGTTGGTGGCATTGCAGCCGTAGATCGTGCCCAGAGCGCCGCTGTCCAGCACCTTCTTGACCTCAATGACCGGCGCGCTGAAACGCATGGGGAAAGCTGTCATCAGGGGGACGCCCGCTCGCTGACACGCTTCCACCATGGCCTGTGCATCTGCCAGTGTGGTGGCCAGCGGTTTTTCGGACAGCACGGCGATACCTGCCGCGGCGGCCATCTCGGCCAGAGGGCGATGACGTGCGTTCTCAGTGCAGATGATCACCCCATCCGGCTTTTCGGCGATGAGCGCCTCGTACGTAGGAAACCAGCGCGTGTTGTAGAGGGCGGCGAAGTGTTGCCCCCTGGCGGGGTCGTCGTCGGCGAAGCCGATCATTTCCACGCCGGGGATGGCGCGCAGATTGTTGATGTAGGCTTCGGCGTGCAGGTGGGCAAAGCTCATGATGGCGAAGCGCATAGGGCACCTCCTACAACGTCACGCGCTGGCCCGTGCGGGCAGACTCGACAGCAGCGAACGCGATCTTCAGAACGGCCAGCCCATCTTCAGCGGTCACGCGCGGCGGGGCGTCGTGCGCCAGCACATCGTAGAAGTGCTTGATCTCGGTGACGTAGGGGTCTTCGAGCAGGGGGCTGGCAGGCACAGCGATCTCTGCATCGCCTTGCCCGCTCTCCTTCAGGTGAATGCTCAGCGGCACCGAACTGCCCGCGGGGTGCTCGATCAGCCCGCCGTCTCCGGCAATTTCCAGGCTGGTGCGGAACATCGGCGGCGGGTAGGCCCAACCGCCCTCGATGTGCGATAGCGCGCCGTTGGTATGGCGCAAAATGGCCAGGGCGTAATCGCCCGCTGCGTCGGGGCGGGCGCTGCGCACACTCTTGGCGAAGACGCTTTCGACTTCGCCGGCCACCCAACGGGCGTAATCGAAGTCGTGGATCATCAGGTCGAGGATCATGCCGCCTGACTTTTCCGTGTCCAGAAACCAGTTGTCGGCTGCCAGCCTGGGCTGAAAGCTAACTCGCTTGAGGCGCACCACACCTACCCGACCGATTTCGCCGCGATCCACGATGGCCTTGGCCTGGGCGTATTCGGGGAAGAAACGCACCACGTGCGCCACCAACAGCTTGACCCCGGCGGACCGGCAGGCGGACAGCGCTTCTTCGGCCTGGGCCACGGTGCGCGTCAGCGGTTTCTCGCAGACGATATGTTTGCCTTTGGCTGCCGCCTGCAAGATCATCGGGTGGTGCAGATGAGTGGGGGTGCAGATATCCACTACATCTACCGCGTCCAGCAAGGCGTCGAGCGTTGGGAAAGAGCGTCCCCCGTAGCGCTCGATCAACTTGTTGACCTGAGCCTGGTCAAGCGAATGGTATCCAACCAGTTCTGCGGGGGTCTGGCTCCAACCGGCGGCGTGAAACGACCCCATGAAGCCAGACCCGACGATGCCTACTCGAAACATACTGTCCTCTCTCGTGTATTCAGCCTGCCCCCGCAACTGCGCAGCGCACGGCTCATTTGACCGCGCCCGCTGTCAGGCCGCGGATGAGTTGCCGCGAGAAGATGATGTACAGGATCACCACCGGCACGGCGGACAGGGTTAGCGAGGCGAGCACGGCGTTCCAGTCGCTGACAAATTGCCCCAGGAAGGTCTGTGCCCCTAGCGTGACCGTCTTGTTGCGCTCGGACGGAGCGAGGATCAGGGGGAACCATAGATCGTTCCAGATGGGGATCATGTTGAAGACCGCTACGGTGCCAATGGCCGGGCGCACCAACGGCAAGATCATGCGGTAGATGCGGTATTCGCTGGCCCCGTCAACTCGCGCCGCGTCTTTCAGGTCGCGGGGCACCTGTTTCATGAAGTTGGTCAGCACAAAGATCGCCAGTGGCAGGCCGGATGCTGTATACACCAGGATGAGCGCCAGCAGGGTGTCCACGATGCCCAGATCAACGCACAGGCGCAGGATGCTCACCGTGCCCAGCCGGATGGGGATCATGATGCCCAGCGCCAGGTAGAGGCCCATCAGGTTGTTGCCAGGGAAGCGGTATTCCGAGAGCGCCCAGGCTGCCATCGTGCCGAAGAACAGAATCAATGCCAGCGCCCCCAGGGTGACGATCAGGCTGTTGCGGAAGTAGTCCGGAAAATTGGCCCGTTTGAATACCGTCTCATAGCCGACGGTGCTCCAGGTGTCCGCGTCGGGCAGCGCATAGGGCGACTTGAAGATGGCTTTGCGCGTCTTGAAGGAGTTGATCAGGATCAGCACAATGGGGAACAGCGCAAATGCCGTATAAGTCAGCAGGATGACGTGCGCAGCCATCAATTGAATCTGCTGGGCAGGGCGGAAGCGCCGCATGAGAGTTGACGAGAGCGACGACATGGCTTCCCTCCTACAGCTCGACCTGTGTGATGCGGCGCTGCCAGCCGAACATATAGAGCAAGACGCCGGTCAGGATGATCAGGAACATGACACCAGCGATGGTTGCCCCCATGGTTGGGTTGCCGGGCTGCAACTGTTGCCCGAAGAACGTCCGGTAGAAGAACGTGCCCAGGATATCGGTAGAGAAATTGGGGCCGGCGTTGACCTTTTGCGTGGTGTAGATCAGGTCGAAGGCGTTGAAGTTGCCCACGAAGGTCAGGATGCTGACGATGCCCACTGTAGGCAGAATCAGCGGGAACTTGACGCGCCAGAAGACACCCCAGCCGGTTGCCCCATCTACGCGCGCCGCCTCGATCAGTTCGTCGGGGATGCTGATCAGGGCGGCCAGGAAGAGCATCATCGGGATACCCACCCATTGCCACACCGACACCAGCGAGAGAGTTGTCAGGGCGGTGCTCTCCAGGCCCAGCCAGGGCTTCTTGGCGTATTGTTCCAGCCCGATGGCCGTGAAGAAATCCCCCGAAATGCCCCACAGCGGGCTGAGAATCATGCTCCAGATGAAACCAATGAGCACTACCGATAGCACGGTGGGCGTGAAAATCAGCGTGCGGTAGATTGTCCTCCCGCGGATGTAGGGCGAACTGAGCAACGACGCCAGCAGCAACCCCAGGGGGTTCTGGACCAGCATGTGAATGGCGAAGAACTTAATGTTGTTGATGATGGCGCCTTTCAGACGGGGTTCCCACAAAGGATCAGTGACCAGTTTGTGGTAGTTGTCCAGGCCCACGAACGTTTCATTACCCCGGTCGTCGGAGGTGTACAGGCTCAGCCGCAGCGAGTCTACCAGCGGGTAGATCATGAACATCGTGTAGACGATCACCGCCGGGGCCAGAAAAACAATGATGTGGAGGGGGAACCGCCGCCCGTCTCTGAATTGCGTAGCCAGCTTCATGGGGGAACTCTCTCCCAGGGCAAAGTGGCAACAGAAATGAGGTGCCGATAGACCCTACCGGCACCTCATGGGGATTGGCGATACTTACTTGCTACGATTCTTCTGCGGTTCGTACCAGGCAGCCAACCCTTCCTGCACCTTGTTGGCGGCTTCCTCAGGCGAGATGGTGCCGTTGAGTACCTCGGCGCTATACAGCCACAGGTCTTGCTCGTTGTTCGGCTCGCCGCGCGACAGAATCTGGTAGGACGAGCGGATGGTGGATTCGCACTCGTTGCGCCAGCTCAAGAATTCCTGCGCCACCGGGTTGTCTACCGTGATCTCGTGATCGGACAGCGAGTAGAAACCGGGAAGAGCGTTAGAGTAGAGCTGTGCGAATTCCTGCGTGGTCACCCACTCCAGGAACTTGAGGGCAGCTTCCTTGTTGGGGCTGGCCGCATTCAGGCCGATGGCGATGTCCACATGGTCGCTGATGTAGCACTTCTCCGCGCCAGCGGGCACCGGCGGCTTGAACGCGCCCATCTGCAGGTCGGGGTTGAGCTGCTGGAAGTAGCCGATGTCCCACGACCCCGCCGGATAGATAGCGCCCTCTTCCAGCACGGCGAACAGGTTCTGCGCATCCGGATAGGTCAGCGCTTGATACCCTTCCGGCAGGTAATCTTTCCAGCGGGCCAGGGCGCGGAACGCTTCCAGGAAGCCATCTTCGTTGTAGCCGATGGTGCCGTTGATCAGGCCCAGACGGCCTTCCTCGCCCTTCCAGTAGTTAGGGCCGATGTTCTGGAAGCCCATCGTCGCGGCTTCCCATTGATCGTGCGTGCCCATCACCAGGGGGGCGTAGTCGCTCTCGTCCTTGATCTTCTGTAGTAGAGCCAGGAACTCTTCCTCGGTCGCCGGCTCGCTCAGGCCCAATTCCTCGAAGATTTTGACATTGTAGAGGAAGCCGTGAATGACCGAAGCCATCGGTACGCAGAAGACCGTCGAGCCGTCGTCGGTGATCCACGCGCTGCGAGCCACAGGGCCGAAGTGCTCCATGCCGGGCAGGTCATTCAGCGGGGCCAGATGGCCCTTGTTGAACAGTTCGAGCGACTTGTCGAACGGACGGCAGGTGATCAGGTCGCCAGCGGTGCCACCCTGCAGCTTGGCATCGAGCGCTGCGTTGTATTCGGCGGGGGCGGTGGGCGCGAAGATCACCTCAATATCGGGGTAGTGGGCGTTGAACGCCGGGATCAGCACATCCTGCCAGATGACCAGATCGTCGTTGCGCCAGCTCTCGATGGTCAGGGTGACCTTTTCCTGAGCCTGGGTTGCAGGCGTCTGCTGAACGGGC
Organism: uncultured Anaerolineales bacterium; assembly: GCA_937135955.1. GTDB lineage: Bacteria > Chloroflexota > Anaerolineae > Aggregatilineales > Aggregatilineaceae > UBA2029. Next base: position 17,928 of record CAKZOB010000061.1, read on the forward strand.
ACAAAGGCCACTGCGAAAGCGAGGACAGCAATCAGACCAACAAGCTTCTTCATAGTCTTTTTTTCTCCTTGTGTCACTACTAACGAGGCCGCATTCGGTGGATTCAAAAGAGGTACTTCTGTCTGCTCAGGTCGTGAGTGTTTCACCTCCTTCGCTGACACTGCTTCCATTGTAGCACAACCCTGGCCTGCGGCTAATTAGGGCTAACCAGGCTGACTTTACCTGGTTCCATAACTGATTGTAGCGCAAGATTTGTTCGTCATCAATACAAACAAAGAATCGCAAATCGGCTGGGGTGCGTGCAAAGGGTGTCAGCAGCCACATTTTGCGCGCACTCATCGTCTGCCCCTGGTCGCGAGGCGCTGGTATACTTGGGGTTGTAGCGTGGTGCGCTTTGCGGAGGTTTTGAACGGATGACTGTACCCGATGGTGTGTTGGTAGATTTGCAGGCCCTGCAGCGCGATCCCCATTATCAAGAGGCACGGGCGGCATTCGAGCGCGCCTACCCGGCCTTCGATATGCCGGCGCTGGAACATCTGCGCGCCACTGATTACGCCCGGCTCGATGCGTATGGTCACGTTTACCTAGACTATACGGGGGGCGGCCTGTATGCCGAGAGCCAGATTAGCGAGCACCAGGCGTTGTTGCGCACGCACGTCCTGGGTAACCCCCACTCCAACAACCCTACCTCGCTGGCGGCGACCCATCTGGTCGAACGCACCCGCGCCCGTGTACTGGAGTTCTTCAACGCGGACCCGGCGGAATACGCGGTGATTTTCACCCAGAACGCCAGCGGTGCGCTCAAACTGGTCGGTGAGTCCTACCCGTTTCAGCCCGGCGGACACTATCTGCTGACCTTCGACAACCACAACTCGGTGAACGGCATCCGCGAATTCGCCCGCGCCAAAGGGGCCGCGGTCACCTATGCGCCGGTGTTGCCACCGGAGCTACGTATTGATGCCGCCCGTATGGAGGAATATCTGGCGCAGGCCAATCCAGCGTTGCCCAACCTGTTCGCCTATCCGGCCCAGTCCAATTTCTCTGGCGTACAACACGATCTGGAATGGATCGCGCGGGCGCAGGCCCTGGGATGGGATGTATTGCTGGATGCGGCGGCTTTCGTACCTACCAATCGCCTTGACCTGAGCCAGTGGCATCCGGACTTCGTCTCCCTGTCGTTCTACAAGATTTTCGGCTATCCGACGGGGGTCGGTGCCCTGATCGCGCGGCGGGCGGCGCTGGGCAAACTGCGCCGACCCTGGTTCGCGGGCGGGACGATCACCATCGCCTCGGTGCAGGGCGACGGCTACTATCTGCGCGACGACGAGGGCGGCTTCGAGGACGGCACGATTGATTACGTGAACCTGCCCGCCGTCGAGATCGGTTTGTGTCATATCGAGCGGGTGGGCATCGAGACCATTCACACGCGGGTGTTGTGCCTGACCGACTGGCTGCTCAAGAATCTGCTGGCGCTACGGCACAGCAACGGCCTGCCGCTGATCCACCTCTACGGCCCCGCCGACACCACCAAACGCGGTGGCACGATCACCATCAACTTCTACGATCCCGCTGGCAGGCTGTTTGACTATCGCGAGGTGGAAGCGGAGGCAAACCAGGTCAATATTTCGTTACGCACGGGCTGTTTCTGCAACCCTGGAGCAGGCGAACAGGCACACGGCCTGACTGCTGCCGATCTGGCTGAGTGTTTCCATCGCCAGGAGCGCATGACTTTTGAAGACTTCATCCAGGTCATGAGCGGCAAGGTCAGAGATGCGGTCGGCGCGGTGCGCGTTTCGGTGGGCATTGCCACCAACTTCGCCGATGTATACCGCTTCGTGCAGTTCGCCAGGGGGTTCCTCGACCGACAGGCCTGATGGAGTAGCAGAGGAGGGCCGCATGAAGAACCGCAGGCGCGAGCGACTGGGATGGGTTGTGGGGCTGGTGGTGCTGACGGTGATCGTCGCGCTGGTGCGCGCCTGCGGACAGCGGGGGCGCGGCCCCGTCGAAGAATGGGTCGAAACGCCAGTACAAACCTTCGTGACGCCCTCCTTGGTGACTCAGGCCCCCGGCGTGCCTACGCCGACCCCGACCTTCCGCCCGACGGAACAGGCTGCTACCCCTGCTGATGAGGACTTCGACCGCAGCCTGACCGACAGCGAAGAGATGCGCGCTCGCCGCGATGCCCTGGTACGGCGGCAGGTGATGCCCATGGTCTCCGACGAGCGCGTGATCGCGGCGATGCAGGCTGTGCCGCGTCATTGCTTTGTGCCCACCAGCTATCTGGATCAGGCGTACAACGATCATCCCCTGCCCATCGGCTACGGGCAGACGATCTCGCAACCTTCGCTGGTAGCCATGATGACCGAGATGCTCGATCTGCAAGCGGGCGAGCGCGTGCTGGAGATCGGCACCGGATCGGGCTATCAGGCGGCGATCCTGCGCGAGATCACGGATCAGGTGTACACCATCGAGATCATCCCTCAACTGGCTGGCACGGCCCGCCGCATTCTGGATACGCTGGGCTATGGCGATATTCACACGCTGCGCGGCGACGGCTATTACGGCTGGTGGGAATACGCGCCCTTCGACGCCATCATCGTCACGGCTGCGCCTGATCACGTGCCCGCCCCGTTGGTGGCCCAGCTCAGCCCTAACGGCGGGCGCATGGTCATTCCAGTTGGCCCGCCGGGCGGCTACCAGAGCCTGTGGCTGATTGAGCGGCACGGCGAGGACGTAACCATGCAGCGCCTGTTCAGTGTGATGTTCGTGCCCTTCACCCGCGAATAAGCGCAGGGCGGGCGAGCCAGGCGATCCCGTACAGGGCCGCGCCCGCCCATAGCACCCACGAGAAGCCACCGGATAGCGCCAGCAATACCGCCAGCACCCCGCTGATCACCGACGCTCCTCCGTTGATGGCCCAGGCCCAGGGCAACAGGTCTGCCACCGGACGGATCGCCGCCAGGCCACGAGCGAAGGGGACGCCCATCAGAAAGCCCAGCGGCAACAGTGCCGCGACGCTCAGCGCCCAACGCACGCCCAGCCCTAATCCCAGTGCCTGCCCGAACACGGTCGGGACGAGCCAGGGCCACAGCGCCGCCAGCAGGGTCAGTGCCAGCATCGCACGGCTCCAGGGCAGGCGGTCGGAAAGGGCGCTACCGACGCCGGAAGCCAGCAGCAGGGTGGCGAGCACCGTCGCCATGGCCAGCGTGGGCTGTCCCAGGATCAACACGAACTGCTGTAGCGTGGCAACTTCGATGAACAGATAAGCCAGGCCTAGGCTCGCGAAGTAGATGAGGGTGCGGTGACGTGTTCCGGCTCCTGCGACACGCAGGGCGTGACGGAAACGACCGGCCAGCGCCACAGGCAGCACCACGAACAGCGCCGCCGCCAACGCCGCAAACCCCAGCAGGGCCACCAGCACGAAATACCCGCTGCCGCCGAACGGTTGCCATGTGCGCCCCAGGTTGTTGAGGATGTCCGGCGTCTGCCGCCATTTGAAGAAATGGAAGAAGAAGGGGCGATCGTCGGTGGGGGGACGCACGTCGAAGTCGTAGGCGGCGTAGAAAGCGGCGCGATCGTTGGCGGCCAGCAACTGGCTGAGGGTGCGGTGATAGACGGGATCGGGCAGGCGGGCGTACTGGTTGATGCGCTCCGGCGGCAGGTCGGGGGCCAGCACCATGTCGTATTGCAGGCGATCGGTCGCCTCCAGCACGCGCGCGACTTCGTCGGGAGTGAAGGGAGCACGTTTGACCAGGAAGGTGATCGTCTGGAAAGAGCGGAAAGCGATCACGTGTTGCGCCGGTTCGTCGGTGAGCGGATCGAGCGCGGCTAGGATCAGGCCGAGCGTGCGCACTTCTTCGCTGGGCGGGTTTTGCAGCCAGCGCGTGACCACGAACACCCCCCCTGGCCTCAGCAAAGCCAGGTAATCGCGGAAGGCCTCGACGGTGAGCGCATAGTTTTCGGTGAGGGTGAACGCGCCGGAGGTGATAGGGCGGTAGGCATCGCTGAGCGCCAGTTGCACGATGTCGAAACGATCCTGGCTCTGGCGGGCGAAGGGGCGCATCTCCTGGTGTATCAACGTCACACGCGGATCGTCGGCCAGACCGGCCCAGGCCCGCAGAGGCCCGCGCAGCGCCTGCACGAGCAAACTGTTGCCCTCCACCGCGATAACCGACCGTGCCCCATTATGCAGGGCGATGGTCACGTCCAGGCCGCCGCCTGCGCCCAGCACCAGCACATCCGGCTGCTCGTACAACGTCAGCGGCACGGCGGCGGGCATGGATTGGGCAAAAGCGAGCGGCGTCGCGCTGCTCTGGAGCACCGGCAACAGGTTGTCTCCGTCAATCAGCAGGCCGATCTCCGGCGGCGGCCCGCTGAGGTAGGTCATGCTCAGGCCGGGGGCAACATGAATGGACGGGCTGCGCACCATATCCAGGCGGGAATAGGCGTTGTAGCGCGCAGCGGACAGGGTTGCGTCTGGGTTGCGCCGGAAGTGACTGAGCGCCTTATAGGGCGAAGGCTCGACGGAGAAGGGGGCGGGGGGAGCGCTGAGCAAGGCCAGCATAGCCCCCAGCAGACCCAGGCCGATCAGGCGAGCAACCCACTCGCGTTGAGCGTCGCCGGTCAGCAAGACCAGGGCAGCCAGCGCAGCTACTGTGCCCGTGAGCAGCACAATGCGCTCGTCGCCAAGCTGTGCCAGCAAGAGCGGGGTGACCGCCGCGCCCAGCGCCGAGCCGATCATGTTCGCTCCGTAGATACGCCCAGGCACGAGCGCGGGGTCGGCGAGCAAGGCCCCGATCAGCGCTCCGGCCAGGGTGAAAGGCACTGCCAGGCATAGCAGGTTGCCCAGCAGCCGCCAGACCTGCGCCCGATCCCAGGCGATGGCATAGGAATCAAAGGCCCAGCGGTTGAGCACCAGGTAAGCGGCGAGCATGGCCGGGCCGGTCGCCAGCGCGAAGACCGACCGCCAGGCGGGGGTGCGCAGGCGCGGACAGATCGCCAGCAGCGACCCGCTTGCCCCAAAGCCCAGCAACGCCAGGCTGATCACCAGGAAGGCAAAGTGATAGAACTGCGCGATGGAGAACAGCCGCGTCAGGGCGATCTGGAAGATCAATACTGTGGCCGAAAACAGAGCGATGCCGCCGTAAAGCCGTCTCATAGCTGTGCCCGCCAGACTCTCATGGCCGGATGCCTTCAGTATAGCACTGCTGAACTCGCCCCGGCCCTTGAAAGCAGGGGAAAAGTTATGAAGATTTAATGGGCATTCGCAGGCACTTGTGCCAGATTCTGGGTGGTTGGAGTCGGTGAGCGGCGCATACGCGCCAGACTTCAGCATAGGCATAGGGAGGAAAGAGCGAACATGAGCGAGGGAACTCGCCAGGAATGGGAAGCACGGGAAGAAATCTGCCAGGTCGGACGGCGACTCTACGACCTGTTTCTGGTAGCCGGGAACAACGGCAATATCTCGGTGCGGTTGAACGAGCGCGAAATCCTGATGACGCCCACACACGTCAGCAAGGGGCTGCTGCGCCCTGAGGATATCCTCAAGATCGCGCCCGATGGGACGCTTCTGGAAAGTGCGAATGGCCTGAAGCCCTCGTCGGAATACCGGATGCATCTGGCCGTGTACCGGCACCGGCCCGACATGCACGCCGTGGTGCACGCGCACCCGCCGACGGCAACCGGTTTTGCGGTGGCCGGGCGCGGCCTGGAGCGCGTCTTTCATCCGGAGATGGCCATCAGCCCCGGCCCGGTGCCGCTGGTGCCTTATGTCCCGCCGGGAGGCGACGAATTGCCAGAGTCACTGGTGCCTTATCTGGCCGGGCATCGGGCGCTATTGCTGGGCAATCATGGCGCGGTGACCTATGCGCCAACGTTGCGCGAGGCGCTGTTTCTGATGGAGTCATTGGAACTGAACGCGCGCATCTACCTGACCGCTGTTCAGCTAGGACATGTCAACTACCTGAGCGACGAACAGGTGGCTTTCCTGCGCGATCGCTATGCGCCTGTCGCTGCGCGTTAGCGTGTGCTCCTAGCGTGGCGGGTAGAGGGCGTTGTAAAGCCGGCGGTGCTTCTCATAGAAGCGCTCGCCGGCTTCGGTGATGATCACCAGGTAGTGCGTGGTTTCGTGTTCGGGGTCCAGGCAGGTAATTTCGCGGGCCAGGGGCGGATCGTGATCGCGCAGTTCGCGCAGCACCTGCCATGACCCCGCGGCCTGGTATCCCTGGCCGGTGTAGGGGATGCCACGTCTGCCCGCCGCGTATAATCGCTCCAGCGCGATCCACTGCGCTTCGCTGAGCAATGCTTTGTCCATACTCCAGGCTGTTCCACATAGCCGTCCTGCCCTGATCTTAGCAATTCATCTGCGCGAACCAAAGTGTGTTCCCTGCCACGCGGCGCACGGGACCTACGCGGGCGTTGCGTGCACTGGCGCGAATCCGTCGCTCAAGCTACCATCAAAACGTCGCTGAGAGGTGAGAGCACGGAGGGCTACGGACGATGACCAAAATCCTGGTGATCGAAGACGATAAGCCGTTGCTGGATGACGTGATGACCATCCTGCGCTTCGAGGGCTACGAAGTATTGGGCGCACCGGATGGTGGCGAGGGCGTGCGTCTGGCGCGGGAGCACCTGCCTGATCTGATCATCTCCGACATCATGATGCCTGTGCTGGATGGATATGGGGTCTTGCTGGCTCTGCAGGCTGACCCGGCTACCAGTAAAATCCCCTTCATTTTCCTGACGGCTAAAGCCGCGATAGATCAGGTGCGCCTGGGAATGCATCTGGGCGCGGACGACTATCTGCCCAAGCCGTTCACCAATGAGGATCTGCTGCGGACGGTGCAGGCACGATTGGCCCGTGGCGCGCAGGTCAGAGCGCAGCTTGAGCAGCGCCTGGCCCATCTACGCGAGTCCGTTGCGCTGGCTCTGCCGCACGAACTGCGCACCCCCCTGACCAGCATGATCGGCTTTGCAGAATTGATGTTGGTAGATAGCCAGACGCTGCAACCGGTCGAAGTGGTGGATATGTCCGATGCCATCCTCAAGGCCGGTATGCGCTTGCGACGACAGCTTGAGAACTTCTTGCTCTATGCGCAGGTTGAGTTACACCGGCATAATCGCTCTCTGGAGACGATGCCTGTCTCCGTGCTCGAATATCCAGACGAGATTATCCAGGAGGTGGCCCAGCAACAAACCGCCGCGCACAATCGCACCGCCGATCTGATGCTCACAGTCGTGCCAGCCATCGTGAACGTGGCTGGGGCAATGCTGCGCAAGATTGTCGCCGAGCTGGTGGACAACGCCTGCAAATTTTCCAACGCTGGCACGCCGATCGAGGTGCAGGCAGAAGCAGGCGAACACTACGTGCTCCGTGTGCGCGATCAGGGGTGCGGCATGAGCGCCGAGCAGATTCACCAGGTTAGCGCGTATGTGCAGTTTGAACGTCGCCTACGCGAGCAGCAGGGAGTCGGATTGGGGCTGGCGCTGACGCGCGAGCTGGTGCGTCTCTTTGGAGGCGCGCTGGAGATTGACAGCCAACCAGGGCAGGGCACAACGGTGACAGTGCAGCTACCGCTGGCTGCTCCCGCCACGTGAAGGCCCTGCCCCGGCGGTTATGCCAGAGTGATCAGGTCAGGCGTGGCCCGGCTGCGACTACTTCGGGCGGGCAGTCGGGCGCGAACTTCTTGAAATTGTCCACGTAACGCGCGGCCAGTTGCCGGTACTTCTTCCAATACTCATCACTGCTCGGCCAGGCTTCGGCGGGATAGAGCACGCTGTCCGGCACGCCAGGACAGGTCTTGGGCACCTCGAAGCCGAAGATGGGGTCGCGGTAGTACTCCACATCCAACAGCGCGCCGCTGAGCGCTGCGTTCAGCAGGGCGCGGGTATGCCGAATGCTGATGCGCTTGCCGACCCCATACGGCCCGCCCGTCCAGCCGGTGTTGAGCAGCCAGCAGTTGACCCCGTAGCGCTCGATCTTGCGCTTTAGCAGGTCGGCGTAGAAGGTGGGGTGATGTACCATGAACGGCGCTCCGAAGCACGCGCTAAAGGTGATCTCCGGCTCTTCGCCCAGGCCCACTTCTGTGCCGGCGATCTTCGAAGTATAGCCGGAGATGAAGTGATAGAGCGCCTGATCGGGCGTCAGGCGGGCGATGGGCGGGATCACGCCCTGCGCATCGCAGGTCAGGAAGATGATGTTCTTCGGGTGCCCGCCGCGTTTGGAGGCGATGGCGTTGTCAATGTATTCGAGGGGGTATGAAGCGCGCGTGTTCTCGGTGATGCTATCGTCGTCCAGGTCAATCTTGCGCGTGATGGGGTCGTAGACGACGTTCTCCAGGATAGCCCCGAAGCGGTGCACGGCCCGGTAAATCTGTGGTTCGGCGGATTCCGAAAGCTGAATGACCTTGGCGTAGCAGCCATTCTCGAAGTTGAACACCCCATCGTCGCACCAGCCGTGTTCGTCGTCGCCGATCAGACCGCGCGACGGGTCGGCGGAAAGGGTGGTCTTGCCCGTGCCCGAAAGCCCGAAGAAAAGCGCCACGTCATTGGCATCTGCGCCCTGGTTGGCCGAACAGTGCATGGTCATGATGCCTTCTAGCGGCAGGAGGTAGTTCATCACCGTGAAGATGGCTTTTTTGATCTCGCCGCCGTAGCCGGAGTCGGCGATGAGGGCCAGGCGCTGATCGAAGTTGATGGCGATCACCGTGCTGGTGCGCGTGCCATCAATCGGCTCGAAGGCCTTAAACGACGGCACGGCAATGAGGGTGAACTCTGGCACATGCAGGCGATATTCCTCGCGGCTCTGCGGCAGGATGAACATATTGCGGGCGAAGAGCGAATGCCAGGCCAGTTCGGTGATGATGCGGATGGGCAGACGGTAGTCGGGGTGCGCGCCCACATAGCAATCCTGCACGAAGACATCGCGCCCTTGCAGGTAGCCCTGCAGGCGGCTGTAGATTTCGTCGAACTTTTCGGCGCTCAGCGGGCGGTTGTATCCGCCCCACCACACATGTTGTTCAGAGGACGGCTCGCGCACAATGTATTTGTCCTGCGCGGCGCGCGCGGTGTGCTTGCCCGACGACACCACCAGTGGCCCCTGTGTGGTAATGCGTCCCTCGCCGCGGAAGACAATCTCCTCATATAGAGCCTCGGTGGGCAGGTTCCAGTAGCTCTGGCGCAGATTGATCAGGCCGTGATTCACCAGGCCATACTCTGCTTTCAACGCATGAGCCTGCCCTTCGGCAGGGGTTTTGATGTTGAGCAGGTTATTGTTCATCGCCAGTCCTCGCTACAGCCAGTCGCGAACCATCTTACGGTCGCCAATGTAGATTTCGTTGGGGGCGTTGGGGTCGAGCGCCCACTTCATACGATCAATGGCCTCGATGATTTCTTTGACGCTGCCCGAATAGGTCAGGCGTAGATACCCCTCTGCGCCGAATTCTTTGCCCGGTACCGTGACCACCAGCGCCTTGTGCAGCAAGAAACGGGCTAGCTCGACGGAGTCGTTGGAGTAAGCGCGAAAGTCCACCAGGCAATAGAACGTACCATCGGGCCGGATGACGCGCACATCGGTGAACGAGCGCAGCTCGGCCAGAGTCACGTCGCGATTGTTCTGGATGGTCAGGCGCAGGTTTTCGACGATGCTCTGCATGCCGGTCAGCGCTCCCTCTGCGGCTGCCTGCGAGATCACCGGCGGCGACGAGGTGATCTGCCCCTGCACGTTGGCCATCACTTCTACCAGCCTGCGGTTGGCAATGGTCCAGCCGATGCGCGTGCCTGTCATGCCATAGAGTTTGGAGACGCCGTTGACGACGATGATGCAGGAATCGTCAATGTCGCGCGTGGTATAGCGGTAAGCTGGCGTGTGCTGGCGACCGTCGAAGACCAGCTTGTGATAGATGTCGTCCATGATCAGAAAGATGCCGCGCCGCTCGCACAGATCGACCAGGTCGGCGATGAAGTCTTCCGAATACATCAAGCCCGAAGGGTTGTTGGGGCTGTTGACGATGATCGCTCTGGTGTAGGAACTGATCGCCCGCTCGACTTCCTCAAAGCGCGGGTAGAAGCTGCCATCTTCGGGCGTGACGATCACCGGCACGCCGTAGCACATCTTCACCATTTCCGGGTAGCTCACCCAGTACGGGGCCAGGATGATCACTTCGTCCTGCGGGTTGAGGATCGAGAACAGCGCGTTGAAGATGGACTGCTTGGCCCCCGTGGAGACGATCACGTTCTCCGGCGCGGGCAGCCGACCGTAGTTTTCCTCAGTGTAACGGATGATCGCCTGCTTGAGCGATCGCAGGCCATCAACCGGCGTGTATTTCATTTCGCCAGTCTTGAGCTTGGCGGCTGAGCCGAGGATGGCCGTGATCGGCGCTTTGTTGGCAGGTTGACCGGCGCTCATGTTGATCACCGGCGCGCCGCGCTCCTTCATGAGCATGGCTTCTTCGTTGAGCTTGAGGGTTGGGGATTCTTTGATCTGTTGGGCAAGTTGACTGATGCGCATCAGCGGCTATGCCTCCTGTGCGTCTCTTGTCTGGTGACTAAACTTATACGATGGCGGCCTTCGTCTTGTGGGTGTATGGAGCGGTCGGCGATATCTGAGCCGAGAAGGGGTCAATCCTGGCATTGTAAAGACTCCTACTGTGAGGATTCCTATTGTAGCGCGCGCCGCAAGCGGTGCACTAACAAAGCGCCTGAAAAGCACAGCTATCCCTCACTATTGTCTGAGGGTAACCGGTCTCGGAGTCAGGCGCTGCTTGGGGCTGCAGGTGACTGACAAGCTTGTGAGCCGCGCTCATGCGGTTGTATCATCGAGGCAAAAGAGGTTGACTTCGTAAGCTGGAGAAAGTTCTTCTTGCGAAAGGGGGCATGTCGCAATGCAGCGCGAAGGGGCGGTTGTGGCCGGACATATCTGCCTGGATATCATCCCGCACATGCGGGCGATTGATATACAGACGAGCCTGAGACCAGGGGCATTGATTGAAATTGGCGCGGCGGTGCTGAGCACTGGTGGGCCGGTTTCCAATACCGGACGTAACCTGCACACCTTGGGCATCAAGACCTGGTTGATGGGCAAGGTAGGCGATGATGCCTTTGGACATATCATCCTCGACCTGATCCGCGCCCAAGACCCAGACCTGACGTGCGGCATGATCGTCGTCGCCGGTGAGGTCAGCTCCTACAGCCTGGTGATCAGCCCCGAGGGCATGGATCGCGCCTTTCTGCACTGCGCCGGAGCCAATCACACTTTCAGCGCCGACGATGTGGATTACGAGATTCTGCGTCAGGCTCGCCTGTTTCACTTCGGCTATCCCCCCGTGATGGAACGCATGTACGCCAACGACGGCGAACAGCTCGAAATCATGTTCCGCCGCGCCAAAGCGACCGGCGTGATCACTTCGCTTGACATGGCCATGCCCGATCCGCACGGGCCAAGTGGGCGGGTGGACTGGCGGGTGGTGCTCACCCGCACACTGCCCTATGTGGATTTGTTTTTGCCCAGCCTCGACGAGCTGTTGGTGATGCTGGGGCGCAAACTCCCCACTGCCCAGGCTCTGGCCGATGTTGTCGTCTCGGAAGTGGCAGAAGAGATGTTGGCTCTGGGGGCAAAGATCGTGGTGCTCAAGCTGGGGCAGCGCGGCCTTTACCTGCGCATTGGCGAACAGAGCCTGCCCGATCTGCCTGACTCCGGCTGGCGCAACCGCGAGCTGTGGGCACCGTGCTTCGTCCCCGAACCGCTGGTTGGCACAACAGGGGCGGGCGATGCCACCATCGCTGGATTCCTGGCGGGCCTGTTGCGCGGGCAGACGGTCGAAGAGGCGCTGACCAGCGCCGTCGCTGTGGGCGCGTGCAATGTCGAAGCGGCGGACGCGCTGAGCGGGGTGCGTCCCTGGGATGAGACGCAGGCGCGCATTGCCGCGGGCTGGGCGCGACAGCCGGTGACCATTGACGCGCCTGGTTGGGTGTGGGACGAAAGCCATGCGCTGTGGGTGGGGCCGGGCGATGCTGTGCTACGTTCCGCGCGCTGATGGCCTTAGGGGCTGTTCATAAGTTTCCCCTGCGCTCCAGTCTGCTTGCTCTGGACTCTTCTAACATGTCAGGCAGGCGTAGGGCAGGGGATGGCTGCCCGTCAAGTTTGCGGTACCGGCACGGTTTAGTATGAAGGCAGTACTGAGATGGCTGATGCCCCCCTCGGCCATCCGGTTGCTCCCCCAAGACCAGACGCTTCGCGAACCGGGCGTTTGGTCTTTTCTTTTCGAGCCAGGCGCAGCGGATCAGCGGTACGCTTCAACCGCTTCGACCAGGGCGCGCGCTTCGGCTTCGCTGTCCGCGTTGACCATGATGAACATGCCCTGCGGCCCGACTGCTTCCAGCAGGGGGATGACTTCGTGGGGGCGAACATCAATGGCCTGCACGCTCTTGCCTGCGGCCAGGATGCGCCGGTAGAGATCGTACCAGGTGGGATCGCCGCCCTGCGGCAGGCTCACCTGGGGTGTCCATTCGATGGCGTCTAGCTCCTCGATCTCCAGCAGCGCGTCCAGATGGACGATGGCCTGTGTTCCGTCGAGGTGGAACAGCGAGTAATCGAGCCAGGCGCATTGTTCGGCCAGCGCAGGTACCACAAAGCGGCGGAACATGCGCGGTGAGATCATCGCGGCAGCGTCGCACTGCACTTTGGCCGTTTTGCCCGGCCCCCAGATGCAAAAAGCCGAAAAGACGTTGCCGCCCCAGGGATCGCGCACAATCTCGAAGAATTGCTCGAAGACCTGGAAATAGACCTGATTGATTTCTGCGATACGCTCCTGCACGTAGTCGGGCCGTTCGACCAGATCGAGGAGCATCTGCTGAGGATCGCGCAGGGCGGACAGGATATCCAGGTTTTCCACCAGGTCGGGGATGGCTACGTGGAAACGTCCTCGACTCACGCGCATACCCTCCTCCAGGATCGCTTTCTGGCGCAGGAACCAGGGGTTGCGCGGATCGAAGCGCAACGGAGGGTGAGTGTCCGGGTCGGTGATGCAGGGATGATACCAGACGGTATCCAGGGCGAACTCCGGTTCAGCCCCCAGGAAGGTCGCCAGGTTGCCCGGCCCCAGGTGAGTATCGTAATAGGGGAAGGCTTCGCCGCCGAAGTAGATGCCTTGCAGATACTGTTCGGCGCGGCGCGCGCGCCCTTCTGGGTCGAGCCAGGCCTGTTGTAAGGCGGCCTGATCGGGGTAATCGGCCAGGGTGTCCAGGCCGGAGAGCAGATAGAAGAAGGGCGCCTGCTCGTGTTCGATGCTGCCGGGGGCGTTGTCGCGCGGGGCCAGGACGTGCAGCACCAGCCCCTCATGTCGCCACCAGGCGATGAAGCGCTGCCGCGTTGTTTCCCAATCCTCTTTCCAGTATTGTTCCCAGGAATCGCTCATAGCGAAATGCAGTTTCTCCTTCGCTGTTGACCTACGAATGGGCACGATCGTACCGTTGGGCGGGCGGCCTGTCCAGGCATGGGTGAGGATGGGTGTGCGCAAACTGTGATGGGCAATTTGCAGCAGTCTGCTGCTCCTCACCCCTCTATCCCCTCTCCCTCGCGACTGCGTTGCAGGGCGCGGGGACTTGTTGTCTCTCGCGCGAGCGCTCCCGCAGCGCGCGAGAAGGGACTGGGGGATGAGGGTCATTGGGCACAGCAAAGCCGCTGTCAACCTTTGCACGGACCCAGAGGATGCGGCGCGGCGCTCTCTGGTTGACGCCCGCCTCTCGCGGCTATACAATCGCGGTGTCTGGCCCGGCGAAAGGTGAAGGTGGCTCGTGCAGCGTTTTCAGCGGATCGGCATTCTGGCGCACCCCTTGCGGCCCGCTACGGCTCCCCTGGCCCAGACGGTAGCTCGCTCGTTGCAGGAGCACGGCATCACTACCTGGACGCGCTCGGTGTGGGATGCGGTGCGGGTGCGCTCGCAGGTGCGCGGCTCCGACCTGGTGATCGCCATCGGCGGAGATGGGGCCATGCTGCGGGCAGCGCGGGCCTGTGCACCGGAAAACGTGCCAGTGTTGGGCATCAACACGGGCTATCTGGGCTTCCTGACGGAGATCAGCCCGGAGGAGTGGGAAACGAGCCTGCCCGCTCTGCTGGAAGGGCGCTACTGGATCGAAGAGCGCATGATGATCCGCTGCGAGGTGCGGCGCAACGGAGTACCGGTTATCGCCAGCGAAGCGCTCAACGACGTGGTGATCAGCCGTGGGGCCATCGCCAAGCTGGTGCAGCTCGAAACCTACATTGACGGAGGCTGGACAACCACCTATTATTGCGATGGTCTGATCGTGGCGACTCCCACCGGCTCGACCGCCTATGCTCTGGCGGCAGGAGGGCCGATCCTTCCGCCGGAACTGAAGAATATTCTGGTGGTGCCGGTTGCCCCGCACCTGAGCATGGATCGCCCGATGGTGCTTTCGCAAGGGGCGACGGTGGAAGTGGTGGTGGAGCCGCACACGGTGGCCGAAGTGGTCTTGACGGTGGACGGCGAACTGCTGGCCAGCATGAAGACGCTCGACCAGGTGGTGATCTGGGCCAGCGATAGCGTCAGCCGTTTCGTCCGCTTGCGCGACCGCAACTACTTCTACCGGTCGCTACTCGACCGGTTGGAACCACGCGTGCCGTCGCGACCTGGCCAGAACCGGTTGGGCATTTCCCGCGGTTCGGGTCAGAATCTGCCATAATCGTCGGCCCTGACGACAGACCGGTAGCGTAGTCTGTCTCAGGGGCACAGGGAAGCGACCACAGATGACAGTATCCGATCCTTCCGGAGTGACTCCGGTGGCAGAAGCCGAAGTGACCCTGTACTGCACGGTACACCCTTCGGTGGCGACAACCCTGCGCTGCAACCGCTGCGGTCGGCCTATGTGCACGAAATGCGCAGTCAAGACACCGGTGGGCTATCGTTGCCGGGAATGCGTGCGCGCGCAGCAGGATAAGTTCTTCAACGCGCAGTTGCTCGACTACCTGATCGCGGCGGTGGTGAGTCTGGTGGTCAGCTTCGTGGCGGCAGCGATCGTGGCGCGGCTGGGCTGGTTCTTGTTCGCCTTTTTCCTTTCGCCAGCGGCGGGCGGTCTCATCGGCAATGCGGTCTGGCGGCTGACCGGCAAACGCCGCGGGCGCTATACGGCGGCCATTGTCGGCACAGGCGTAGTGCTGGGCGCTGTGCCGTTCCTGTTATGGAACCCTCTGGCGATTGGTATCTACCTGTTCATGGCGACCGGAGCCGCGGTGGCTCAGTTCCGGTTGCACCTGTGACGCGCTCTTGCAGAAAGACGCGGGCAACCTATGCTGACAGAACTGCGTATCAAGGATTTCGCCATCATTGACGAACTAATCCTGCGCTTCGACCCCGGTTTCATCGTCATCACCGGTGAGACGGGCGCGGGCAAATCTATCATTGTGGATGCAGTCAACCTGCTGCTTGGCGAGCGGTCGGATGCCACGCTGGTGCGCGCCGGTGCCGACCGCGCTATCGTCGAAGGTACGTTTCGGATACCGCCGCATCTGCAGGCGCAGGTCGCTGAATTGCTGGCCCGCGAAGGGTTGGAAGGGCAGAGCGCCGACGAAGTGGTGCTCTCGCGCGAGGTGCGCGCCAACGGACGCAGTCAGGCCCGCGTCAACGGCAGCCTGTGCACCCTGTCGGTCTACCGCGACGTAGGGGCATTGCTGGTGGACATTCACGGGCAGAGCGAGCATCTGTCGTTGTTGCGTCCAGCACAACATCTGTATCTGCTGGATCGTTTCGCCGGCCTGGACGAGCAACGCCAGGCTCTGGGCGCTCTGGTGCGCCAACTGACCTCTGTGCGCGGGCAAATCGCCGAGCTGCTCACCGACGAGGCGGCGTTAGCTCGCCGTGTGGACATGCTGCAATATCAGGTGGGCGAAATTCGCGCTGCTGCCCCGCGCCCAGAGGAAGAAGAAGAGCTGCGTCAGGAGCGCAACCGACTGGTCAATGCTGAGAAGATCGCCGAACTCTCTGCCGAGGCGCTGCTGGCACTCGCGGGCGACCTGGCCGACCGGTCAGGTGCGGAAGATATGTTGGCGCAGGTTGCCGTAGTGCTCGCCAAACTGGCTCGCCTGGACCCGACGACGGCGGAGTATGCCGAACTGGCCGAGCTAATCAGCGCACAAAGCCAGGAATTGACGCGCTCTCTGCGTGCCTACCGCGACAGCCTGGAGTTCGATCCACGCCGCCTGGACGAGATCGAGGAACGCCTGGATTTGCTGACACGCCTCAAGCGCAAATACGGCGGCTCGATCGAGGCGGTGCTGGAGTATGCGCAGCGCGCCGAGGCCGAACTGGAGACAATCACACACAGCGAAGAGCGGCTGGCCGAATTACGTGCCGAGGAAGAGCGCCTGTTGCGCGAGATTGGTCAGCGGGCGGCCCGCCTCAGTGAGCAGCGGCAACAGGCCGCGATCCGCCTGACCGAAGGGATCGTGGCAGAACTGGCCGATCTGCGCATGGAGCGCGCCCGCTTCGAAGTCGTTTTCGAGCATCAGGACGATCCGGAAGGGTGCTACGTGGGGGATCGCCGCCTGGCCTTCGACGCGACGGGCATTGACCGCCTGGAATTCTACCTGGCGGCCAACGTGGGCGAACCCCCGCGCCCGCTGGCCAAAGTCGCCTCCGGCGGTGAGACGGCGCGCATCATGCTGGCGCTCAAGAGCGTGCTCTCGCACGCCGATCAGGTGCCCACGCTGATCTTCGATGAGATCGATCAGGGCATCGGCGGTCGGCTGGGCACGGTGGTCGGGCACAAATTGTGGGGTCTTTCGGAGACGCATCAGGTCTTGGTGGTCACGCATCTGGCGCAACTGGCCGGTTTTGGCGACGCCCATTACCGCGTCAGCAAGCAGGTGCAGGGCAACCGCACCGTGACGCGCGTGCAGCGCCTGGACGATCAGGGGCGCGTCGAAGAACTGGCCGAGATGCTCGGCGCGGAAACGAGCAGCGCCCGCCAGAGCGCCTATGATATCCTGATGCTGGCTCGCCGCGCCAAGGAAGGGCGTCGGCTGGAGACGGTGTAGGCGGCAGGACGCGGTTTGCGGTTACGGCAGCGCGGGGCGAACGGTCCGGCGCTGTTTTTTTGCCTGCCACTAACCACTGCTCGCGAGTTTGTGCTAGAGTCTGAAGTAGACACTCATGAAGGGGAAATAAAGTTCATGGCTGGGGCTGTGCGTTTGCAAGACCTCCTCGACGAACGGACTGTTCCCGGCGCACTCTACGAAGTGGTAGAGGCCGAGGAGAAGAAAATCCGCTGCGTAGCCTGTGGCCACCGCTGCTTGTTGAAAGACGGGCGGCGCGGCATCTGCAAGGTACGTTTCAACGATGGGGGCGTGTTGCGCGTGCCCGCCAATTATGTGGGCGCGTTGCAGATCGATCCCATCGAAAAAAAGCCTTTCTTTCACGTCACACCGGGGCAATCGGTGCTCAGCTTTGGCATGTTGGGCTGCGATTTTCGTTGCAGCTACTGCCAGAACTGGGAGATTTCGCAGACGTTGCGCGACGAGGCTGCCGGGCGCGACTTCATTCCCATCACCGCCGACGACCTGATCGCCCTGGGCCGCAGCCGCCGCACTCGTGCGGTCGCCAGCACCTACAACGAGCCACTGATCACCACCGAATGGGCGGTGGAAATCTTCAAGCAGGCCAAGGCGGCGGGCATGTTGACCATGTACGTCTCCAATGGCAACGGCACGCCCGAGGTGATTGACTACCTCAAGCCCTGGCTCGACGCCATGAAGATTGACCTCAAGACCATGCAGGATCGCCACTATCGCCAAGAGCTGGGGGGAGTGCTCCAACACGTGCTGGACACCATCCGCCGCGTCTACGAAGCGGGTATCTGGCTGGAAGTGCTCACCCTGGTCGTGCCCGGTTTCAATGATAGCAATGATGAACTTTGGGAGGCGGCTACGTTCATCCGCAGCGTATCGCCCGATATCCCCTGGCACGTCACCGCCTTTCATCCGGACTACAAGATGACCGACCGCGGGAGCACCCCCGCCGAGACGCTGGTGCGCGCGGCTGAGATCGGTTATGAGGCCGGTCTGAAGTATGTCTATTCTGGCAATCTGCCGGGGCGTACTGGTTCGTGGGAGGACACGCGTTGCCCTGGCTGCGGCACCACTCTGATCCGGCGGCGGGGCTTCATGGTCATCGAGAATCGCCTTTCGGCGACGGATGGCGTGTGTCCTCAGTGCGGCACAGCGGTCCCCGGCATCTGGCGCTGAAGATGCATGAATACGCGCTAACCATCGCCCATCATCACTGATTCCCAGCCAGAGACGACGCGCACTATGACCAGGCACATTGTCCCCCGCTACAAACTGATGCTTTTTTACGATCTGGCCACACCCGATGCCGAGGCTTATTTCCAGTTCGTCATGTCCGAAATGGTGCCTGCCCTGCACGAAATGGGGCTGTACCTGTTCGGCGCGTTCCAGACCATCCCCGGCCACGCTGATGGTGAACACCATCTGCGCCAGGTCGAATATGTAGCTGAGGAACTGGATACCATCCAGGAGGTCCTGCGCAGCGAGCGCTGGTGCGAGCTGGAAGCCAAGTTGCAGGAATATGTGACCAACTACCGCCGCAAGATTGTGCGCTTTCGCCAGGGGTTTCAGTTATAGCTGATACAGTTCCCAGATGGAATATCAACGCCCGGCTATCAGTGTGATCGCCGGGCGTTTTTTGTGGGCGAGGGGGACGTTCGCGCTCTAGGCGATGACGCCCAGTTCGCGCCCCACTTTGGCGAAGATATCCAGCGCCAGGTCGAGGTCGTCGCGCGAGTGCGTGGCGCTGTTCATTACGCGGATGCGCGCCTGTCCCTGCGGCACGGTGGGGTAGCCAATGGCCATGGCGAACACGCCTTCCTCGAACAGGCGCTTGCTGAACTGCTGTGCCAGGGGCGCTTCGCCCAGCATGACCGGCACAATCGGCGTCTGCGTGCGGCCCGTGTCGAAGCCCAGGGATTGCATCCCCGCCTTAAAGTACTCCGCGTTCTGCCACAGCCGGTCTACCAGTTCGGTGCTCTCTTCCAGCACGTCTACTGCGGCCAGGCAGGCCGCCACGTCTGGCACAGTCATGGCGCTGCTGAACAGGAAGGGCCGTCCGCGCTGCCGCAGCCAGTCTACGATGACCTGTTTCCCGGCGACGACGCCTCCTACCACACCAAACGCCTTGCTGAGCGTGCCGACTTCGATATCTACCTTGCCATGCAGATCGAAGTGATCCACGATGCCGCGCCCACCGCGACCAAGTACGCCTTCGCCGTGCGCGTCGTCTACCATCAGCAGGATGTCGTGCTCGGCAGCGATTTCGTACAGTTCGGGCAGCGGGGCGATGTCGCCGTCCATGCTGAAGACGCCGTCGGTGACGATCAGTCGCCGTCCGTATTCACTGGTTGCGGCGATCTGCCGACGCAAATCATCCGGATCGCAGTGTTCATAGGCGACGATCTGCGCGCGCGACAGGCGGCAGCCGTCAATGATGCTGGCGTGATTAAGCCGGTCGGAGAAGATCACGTCGCCGCGCCCGACCAGGGCCGGGATGGTGGCCAGGTTGGCCGTGAAGCCGCTTTGAAAGGTGATCGCCGCCTCCACCCCTTTGAAAGCGGCCAGGCGACGTTCCAGTTCCACGTGCAGCGACATGGTGCCCGCGATGGTGCGCACCGCTGCCGGACCGACGCCATAGCGATCCATCGCCTGCTTGGCGGCCTCGATCAGGCGAGGATGGTTGGCTAGACCCAGGTAATTGTTGGACGAGAAATTGAGCACGCGCCTGCCATCTACGACGAGCCAGGCCCCCTGTGGACTATCCAGCGTGCGGATATGGGTGAACAGCCCCTGCGCCTGCAACTGCGCGATTTCGTCGTGAATCCAGGCTGTCTTGGTATCGTTCATGCACAAGCTCCTTGGCAAAGTCTTTGAGAAAGTCGGCCGTATTGTAGCACAGCCCACCAAGCTGGGGTGCCGATGCGCCTCAGGGCATTAGCAGTGTGGAGCGGAGAGGGGTTGGGGGAGGGGGTGTCAGGCGAGGACGCACACCTGTCGGGCGACCGGTGTAAGTCCTGGATGGAGCAGGTTCCACTGCGCGTCGTAGACGACTGGCAAGACACTGTCCAGCCCGACCAGTTGCAGCGCCCGCCAGACACTTTCGGACGGGTTCACCAGGGTCAGCGAGCCGCCAGATACCTGTGTCCCCTTAATGGTCTGCATCAGTGCCCGCAGACCAGCGCTGTTGATGAAACTAACGCCGCTCAGGTCAAACACCAGGTGCACGCGGCCTGTACGCAGCGCTGCCTGCGCCTGTTCGGCCAGCCTTTCGGCGTGCTCGCTATCGAGTCGCCCGACGACCTCGATGATCAGCGTATGGGCCAGGTTTTCTGGCTGAATGATGGTGAACACGGCTTTCGCCTTTCGCCGCGCCCGCTGCCATGCTCGCTCAGCGGGCGAAGTTCTCGTCTATCAACAGCCGGACGCCCAGGATCAGCACCAGTGCTCCCAGGAAGGAGACGATGATCGCTCCGCACAGACCCGCTGTGCCCATGCGTCCGAAGAGCAGGCTGCCCACCAGGAAACCAGCCATGCCCAGCAACACGTTGCCGAGCGGGTTGTAACCACGCCCGCGGATAATGTAACCTGCCAGGAAACCAGCAGTCCCACCGACAATCAGAATCCACAGGCATTGCAGACATACGAAAGGCCCTGGGTTGAACATGTCCGCTCTCCGGTGTGCGCCACAGAATAACCCTTATCACTGACAATCTGTACGCACTGCAGGAGCGGAAGTTACACTATCTATTTACACGATAGCCCAGAACCCTGAAAATTGGGGGAAAAATAGATGAAAATGCTATGAAAAAGTTGTGAAGAAGTCGAGGATGAATGGAAAAACAACGCAGGCAAGGCAGTCTCAGGAGGCAACCCCAGCGACCAGCAGATCGAGCGCCAGCCCAGCATCTACTTTGCCCGTCTTGATCGCCACGTCGGTGTCCAGCAGATGGCGGTAGATCGCTTCGAGTTGCTCCAGGGTGAACACCCGTGCCTGACTGACTACTTTCTCGGCGACGTAGGGATGCACGCCCAGCGCGGCCCCTGCCTGGCGTGGCGCTCCTCCCTCGTTCAGATACTCCCGCGCCAGCAGCAACAGGCGGAACTGGCGCACGATCATGCCGAAGATGGGCAGCGGATCGTCTTCCTGCAACAGGCGGTGCAGCAGACTCAGCGCTGCACGACCATCGCGTCGCCCCAGCGCGTCCACCATGTCGAAGATGTTCGCTTCGGCGACGTAGGGCGTCAGCAGGGCGACATCGGCTTCGGTGATGGGACGTTCGCCGCCAGTGTAGGTGGCCAGCTTGGCCAGTTCATTGTCGGCGGCGTGCAGATCGTCGCCCACCACCAGGGCTAACGCCGTTGCCGCGGCCTGCTCGATGTCCACCCCGTAGACCGAACGCGCCCGCTCGGTGATCCAGCGCGTCGGGTTGCGCGGCGGCTCGAAGAGCTTGTGATAGCCGGTCGGCGCGTTCCGGGCGAGCTGCAAGATGGGATGACTGTCCGGCAGTGTTTCCGTCTCGAAGAAGACTACCCGTGCCCAGGCGGGGAGTTCCACCAGACCGGCAGCGAGGGTCTCCAGTTCGTCTTTGGCGGCTTTTCCTGCGCCCCGCCGCGCCAGCCAGCTCAGCATTCCCTCGACGATGACCAGGCGCTTGTCGGCCAGGAAGGGAGTGGCGCTGACCGCGGCCAGCACATCCGCCGCGCTCACCTCGCGTCCGTCGAAGACGACTGTGTTCAGTTCGGCCAGCGAGGGATCGCCCATGTGTTGGCGCAGCGCCTGTACCTGAGCGCGGCAACTGAACTCGTCGGGGCCGTGCAGTACGTAGAAAGTGGGCGCGGTGCGCGTCATGGCGTCCTCGCGGCTAGCTGGAGCGGGTGCGCACGAAGTGTACTGTGAGCCGCTGTCCTGCCAAGGGGATGGGGAACTCGAAGCGGTTGATGTCCACGACTTCCATGTCGCCCGGATCGCCCAGCGTGGTGAAGTGTTGCTGCAGGGCCAGCCCCAGCGGTTGCGCCAGGATGAGCGAGAAGGTGGAGAGCAGGATGATCGTGGGCAGGCGCGACAGGCGTTCGCCCCAACCGCTGCGCATCCCGCTGGTACCGACCAGGGTAGCCAGGCTGGTGAGCACGCCCGCCGTCACCAACCCTGTGCCGCAGTTGGGATGAATGGCCAGACCGTGTTCGCCCGCCTGCATCCGCTGCAACGCTTCGTTGACTGCCGCCTCAATCTCTGGCGTAGGGACATTGCCGTATAGATAGAACCCGCTGGAGGTAGACCGTCCGGCCATGCTCAGGTTCTTGACCTTGCGGCTGAGCACATGGATGGTGGCATGTTCCAGCCCGTGATTGCGGCGGACGCGGCGGACGATGGGCATATTGAGGATCGGAGCGAGCAGGATCGCCAGAAACTGGATCATGCGCTTGCACCTCCCAGGCTAAGTTGGTCAGAGAAGCTGACCCGCCCGACTAGGGGATATCGCCCGGCGGGACGACTTTCCACAGCGGCAGGGCGATCACCACCAGGCGGTGCGTGTTCGACGTGTAGGGCCAGCACGTTATCAGCGTAACACGTTCATCAAGGGTCGGCAATATCCAGCGGGCATTTGCAGCGCGCACTTCCGGGGGCTGTCCTTCTTCGGCCAGGGTCATCGTCTGCACGACCATATAGTGGTAGCGCCGCGCTGCTCCCTCAAGCGTGAGCAGATCGCCCGGCTTGAGCGCCGACAGGTAGCGGAAGACTTCTCCGGCCACGTTGTGATGTCCGTTGAGCACCGTGTTGCCGGGGACGCCCAGCGGCGCGGAAGTCTGATGCCAGCCGGCGGCGCGGGCGGGCGGCACGTCCCATTGACTGTAAAGCTGCCCTCCCAGCGTGACGGGGTGCTGACCAACCGGCACGACAGGCGCGTCCAGGCCAATGCGCGGGATGCGGATGCGCACCGGCGGCGCGCCGGAGAAGGCAGCTGTTGGCGTTGGTGTAGTTGTCAGCGTGCTGACGGCGGCAGCGGGTGTGACTGTGCGCGGCGCGGTGACAGTCGCCGTGTGTGTCGGAGTAGGGGACCGCACAACAGCCAGGGGGGAGGGCGTGACGCTTGCCGGGCGGGGTGAGGGCGTCCGGGTGGGCGGTGATGTGCGTGACGGAAGCGGCGTTGCCAGCGTGGGACTGGGCAACTCACTGACGGGCAGGATCACGACGGCAGCGGGTGTGGAAGGCAGTGGCGGCAGTGGCAACGGCGTCCCCAGGATGCCCGGCGTAGGCGTTGGTGGGACGGTGCCGGAGAAGTTGGGGGGCAGGATGATCGCTTCCTCAGGCGCGAGCAATCGCCAGCCGAGCAATATCAGTCCCCCCAGCAGGCAACCGGCACCTAATACGCCCAGGCATATCCCCATGAGCC
Source organism: uncultured Anaerolineales bacterium (assembly GCA_937135955.1). Lineage (GTDB taxonomy): Bacteria > Chloroflexota > Anaerolineae > Aggregatilineales > Aggregatilineaceae > UBA2029. The sequence goes on from CAKZOB010000061.1 coordinate 41,397, forward strand.
AGGTTCGCCTGAAACCGGTCGGGCGCTCAGCCGCCATAGCCGTCGTTGAGGATGGCGCGCAGCACGGCGGACGTCTCTTCCAGCGTGGGAAAGACGTAGGTGGGCTGGTGCTGGGCGAGCTGTGCCACGCTGAACGGGCCGGTGGCAACCGCGAGAGTGCGCGCGCCGATGCTACGCGCACAGGCGATATCGCCAGGCGTATCGCCGATAATGACCACGTTCTCCGGCGCGAAGTCCGCCCCATTGAAGGCGCGCGCTCGTTCGAGCGCCAGGGGCGGCAACATGGCCCGATCCCACCCTTCTGACCCGTAGGCAGCCACTGCGAAGTCGGCGGGATCGTAGCCTGCCGCTCGCAGCTTGATTGGCACCAGGGACGCCATATTGCCCGTGACCAGGCCCAGCAACACCGACGGATTGGCGCGTAATGCTGCGACCAGCGCCGGTGCGCCGGGGCAGGCGCGCACCGGAAAATCGGCGATGATCTCGCTCAGGCGGCGCGCCACCGCCTGATTGTAGGCGTCCAGATGTGCGGCGATCTGCTCGGGCGTGATGCCCGTCAACCGCAGCGCTTCCAGCAGAATTTGCCAGTCGGTCTTGCCCGCGAAACTCACCGTATCCAGCGTTCCTACAGTGCCAAACACATCCTGGATGGCCAGGCGGGTGGCGGCGCGACCACATCCGCCAGAGTGTAAGAGCGTGCCGTCAATATCGAACAGAACCAGGTGTGTCTTGGGCTGCATAGAACGCGTGGTATCCTATATCATAGAAGTTGGCGACTCAAACCTGCGCAAGATTATATCGCCCAAAGCAGAGAGACGGGGCACAGTTTGGGCAAAAGTGACACTCATCAACGAAACCACGATTTTTCACACTACTGAGTCTGGGACAAACGGACTAGACTTGTGGCGAAACGTCTGGGAGGACTGGGCCTGAGTGGCCCATCTTGTGTGAGTCTTGCAAGTTTCCCCAACGTTCGCCTTCAACGGATCGGTTCTCGGTCATCGCAGTCGGCTCCCACGCTGGGCGGGGAGTCGTCCGAGGGAAAGACACAGGAGGAAATAGATGGCAAAGCAGACATCGTCGCAGAATATGGTGACGATTGATGGCAATGCTGCAGTGGCGCGCGTGGCCCATGCCCTGAACGAAGTCATTGCCATTTATCCGATCACCCCGTCCTCGCCAATGGGTGAGGAGGCCGACGAGCTTTCGGCAGCGGGGGTGACCAATCTCTGGGGCACGGTGCCTTCTGTGACAGAGATGCAGTCCGAAGGCGGGGCAGCGGGCGCGGTTCACGGCGCGCTGACGACCGGCGCGCTGGCGACGACCTTCACCGCGTCGCAGGGCCTGCTGTTGATGATCCCCAATATGTACAAGATCGCGGGCGAACTGCTTCCTGCCGTGTTTCATGTATCGGCGCGTTCGCTGGCCACACATGCGCTCTCGATCTTCGGAGATCACTCGGACGTAATGGCTGTGCGTCAGACGGGCTGGGCCATGCTGGCATCCGGTAGCGTGCAGGAAGCGCACGACTTCGCTCTCATCGCGCAGGCGGCCACCCTTGAAGCGCGCGTGCCGTTTGTCCACTTCTTCGATGGCTTCCGCACCTCGCACGAAGTCCAGAAGATTTGCGAGCTGTCGCGCGAGGAAATGCGGGCCATGATTGATGATCGCTACGTGCTGGAGCACCGGCTACGCAGTATGTCGCCCGATCGCCCTGTGTTGCGCGGCACGGCACAGAACCCGGATGTCTTCTTCCAGAGCCGCGAGGCGATCAATCCCTTCTATCAGCGGGTACCCGCCATTGTGCAAAAGGTGATGGATCGCTTTGCGCAGGTCGTGGGGCGCGAGTATCACCTGTTCGACTACTTCGGCGCAGCGGATGCTGACCGCGTGGTGGTGCTGATGGGATCGGGCGCGGAGACGGTACACGAGGTAGTGGATTACCTGACCGCACAGGGCGAGAAAGTCGGTGTGCTCAAAGTGCGTCTGTTCCGCCCCTTCGTGGGTGAGGCGTTGGTAGCGGCCTTGCCCAAGACGGTTAAGCGCATCGCCGTGCTCGACCGCACGAAAGAGCCGGGCGCGGTGGGCGAGCCACTCTATCAAGATGTGATCACCGCCTTCGCCGAAGCACAGGCCGCCGGCACGTGGGGCGCGCTGCCGCTGATCGTCGGTGGGCGCTATGGCCTGGGGTCGAAGGAATTCAACCCTGGCATGGCCAAGGCCGTCTTCGACAATCTGGCCGCAGACAAGCCAAAGAATCACTTCACGGTGGGCATCATTGACGACGTGGCCTTCACCAGCCTGGAGTGGGACGACGAGTTTTCCACCGAAGGGCCAGAGGTGCACCGGGCGCTGTTCTTCGGGCTGGGCGCAGATGGCACGGTGGGCGCGAACAAGAACTCGATCAAGATCATCGGCAAGGCGACCGACAACTACGCCCAGGGCTACTTCGTCTACGACTCCAAGAAGTCGGGCGCGCGCACGGTTTCGCACCTGCGCTTCTCCAAGAAGCCCATCCGCAGCACCTACCTGATCAAGAAAGCGGGCTTCCTGGCCTGCCACAAGTTCACTTTCACCGAGCAGTTCGACATGCTCAGCCAGCTAGAGCCGGGCGGCACTTTCCTGCTCAACAGCCCCTATGGCGCATCCGAAGTGTGGAATCACCTGCCGCGCGAGGTGCAGCAGCAGATCATTGACAAGCAGGCCAAGTTCTACGTCATTGACGCCGATGCCATCGCCAAGTCGGTGGGATTGGGCGGTCGCATCAACATCATCATGCAGGCAGCCTTCTTCAACATCTCCGGTGTGCTGCCCGAAGACCAGGCCATGACCATGATCGAGGCCGCAGTCGAAGACACCTACGGGCGCAAAGGCTCGAAGGTGGTGGACATGAACATCAAGGCGGCGCAGGTGGCCATTGACCGCATCGAGCGCGTCAACTATCCCAACCAGGTCACCAGCACCTTCTCCATGCGCCCGCCTGTGCCGGAAGACGCGCCAGAATTCGTCAAGACAGTGACCGCCGAGATCATCGCCGGTCGCGGCGACTGGCTGCCTGTCTCCAAGTTCCCGGTAGATGGTACCTACCCGACGGCCACCACGCAGTACGAGAAGCGCGCCATTGCCACTGAAATCCCGGTGTGGGATCCGGAAGTCTGCATCCAGTGCAATCAGTGCTCGTTTGTCTGCCCGCACGCCACCATCCGCATGAAGGTCTATCCGGCAGAGTATGCCAATGGCAATTCGCCGGAGACCTTCAAGTCTACCGAGGCTAAGGGGCGCGAGTGGAAGGGCATGAAGTACACGGTGCAGGTTGCGCCGGAAGACTGCACCGGCTGCGGTGTCTGCGTGGAGATGTGCCCGGCCTACGCCAAGGACGAGAAGGGCCAGAAGACCGACCGCAAAGCCATCAACATGACCCCGCTCACCGAAGACCTGCGCCGCCGCGAGGCCGAGAACTGGGATTACTTCCTGTCGCTGCCAGAGACGGATCCCTCGACCTTCAACCGTTTCACGGTCAAGGGATCGCAGTTGCTACGTCCGCTGTTCGAGTTCTCCGGTGCGTGCGCGGGTTGCGGCGAGACGCCTTACATCAAGCTGATGTCGCAACTCTTTGGCGACCGCGCCATCATCGCCAACGCGACTGGCTGTTCGTCCATCTACGGCGGTAACCTGCCCACCACACCCTACGCAAAGCGCGCCGATGGGCGCGGCCCGACGTGGTCGAACTCGCTGTTCGAGGATGCAGCCGAGTTTGGCCTGGGGATGCGCCTGACAGTGGACAAGTTCACGCAGTATGCCCGCGAATTGCTCGACCGGCTAATCGCGCAGGCGCAGAATCACCGCGAACTGCTGGAGGCGATCCGCGACGCTGACCAGAGCACGCCCGAAGGCATCGAGGCGCAGCGTGCGCGCGTGGACGAGCTGAAAGCCCTGCTGCGCCAGGACGACAGCCCGCTCGCCCAGCAGTTGCTCAGCGTGGCGGACTACCTGGTCAAGAAGTCGGTGTGGATCATCGGTGGCGACGGCTGGGCCTACGACATCGGCTATGGCGGCCTGGATCACGTCCTGGCGTCGGGGCGCGATGTCAACGTGTTGGTGCTCGACACGGGCGTGTACTCGAACACCGGCGGTCAGATGTCCAAGGCCACACCGCGCGGCGCAGTGGCCAAGTTCGCCGCGGCGGGCAAGGATATGCCCAAGAAAGACCTGGGCATGATCGCCATGACCTATGGCAACATCTATGTCGCTCAGATCGCGCTCGGCACCAACATGACGCAGGCGGTCAAGGCCTTCGCTGAAGCCGAAGCTTACAACGGTCCGTCGCTGATTATCGCCTACTGCCAGTGCATCGCACACGGTTACGATCTGCGCCACGGCTATCAGGTGCAAAAGGACGCCGTGGAATCGGGCTTCTGGCCGCTTTACCGCTTCAACCCGGACAACACTCGCGCGGGCAAGCAGCCACTCACGCTGGACTCCAAAGCGCCCACACTGGACATCAGCGAGTGGATGTACAAGGAGAACCGTTTCCGCATCCTGCGCAACTCCGACCCCAAGCGCGCCGAAGAATTGCTGGAGCGGATGCGCCAGGACGTGACTGCCCGCTGGAAGATGTACGAGCAGTGGGCGCAGTTCGACCTCTAGTCACAGGGAGGACTTTCGGAGTCTCCGAGGTTCTGGCAGCCTGACTGCTCTCGCTAACAAAACGCCCCAGAGCGGTAGCCCTGGGGCGTTTTTGTGTTGTCAGGCGGAGCTTTACTCAGCCGCTGGCGTCACGGTGAAGAGCGTCCCCGCACCGCGCCCGAAGACCTCCGGGAAGTAGAAGGCGTAGGCGTGGCTGGGCATGGTTTGAAACTCACCGGGAATGGTGGCCCGCACCTGGTAGGTATAGACGTAGGTGCCGCGCGGCAGGAAGTCGGCATAGAGGTTTAGTTGCTCGTCGCGCAGCTCCGAACGGTCGAACAGCCACCAGCCCCAGTACCAACGCGGGTCGTAGGTGGGCCGGATGGTGGGAGGCTGATTGAGCTGACTGGTGGTCAGCAGCGAGGTATCTACCGGCTCGGTGCCCGCCGGAATGGGGTCTTCCAGCACGAAGTAGTAGATTTCCTGGGGCAGGGTGATTGTCACCCGCACGGTGATCACATCGCCCACTTTGGCCGCTGTGATCGGCGTGTCCGGGTCGTCGGCGCGGAAGTACTCGCGCGAGACGGTGATGCCCCGGCTGATCGGTTTGGCTTCCGAAGCCCACAGCCTGGTCTTGAGGTGCGCGGTATAGTACAACACCCCTTCGCCCGCCGAACGCGCGATCGTCAGGCGATTGATTTCGTCGCGCAGCAGATCGCGCACGGCCACGCGCAACACCTGCCCTGCGCGCACCGTCTCCGGCGTGACCGTGCCTTCGGCCAACCCTTGCCCATTGAGCACGGCCTGATAGTCGTAGTCCCCGCGCAACTCACCGCTGGCAACCATCCAGTCGGTCAGGGCCATGACAGCCCAGGCGGTTTCCTGGGTGGTCGCCCAGTGATCGCCCTGACGGGCCACCATCAGCCAGCGCACGACGTTGGGGAGCAGCTCGTTTTGTGGCTGCACCCGCGCCAACGCAGCCAGGGCAATGGCTGTGCTGCGCGTGTCGCTGCTCCAGTTCCACCAATCCCGTTTTGTTTCTTCCCAGTGCGCACCGGTGGCCGAAAGGATGGCCGCAGTCTGCAGGTCGCTGACCAGGGCGGGGATGGCATCGTCGGCGGGGTCGAATTGCTGATAGGCCATCAGCAGGAACGCCAGCGCCCAGGTGTCCAATTCCAGCCGCCGATCGAACAGGGCATCCAGTTCGGCGGCGCGCACTTGCCCGGCCCGCGCGAACACATAGAGGTAGAACGCCTGCCGATTGAGTTGCCAGGCCGGCGTATCTACGGCGGGGCGGATCAGGTCGGAGCGCACGAAGTTGAGCGCCCGATCGATCATCATCGCGTCTATCTCGAAACCGGCGTCGCGCGCCTCGATCAGCCCCAGGGCAGCGTAGGCGGTGATGTAGGGATTGCTCTCCATCTGCGCGAACCAGCCCCAGCCGCCGTCGTAGTTTTGCTCGCGGGCCAGGCGGGCCAACGCTTCGTTGAGTACGGTGCGCAGGTTGGCGGCCAGTTCGGGATCGTCCAGGCCCAGGCTCTTGAGCGCGCGGTAGGTCATGACGTTGGGCAGGAAGCGACTGATGGTCTGCTCGATGCACTGATGCGGGAAGTTCTTCAGATAGTCCAGCGCGTCCACGGTGGTCACCGCCAGCGACGGATCGAGGTGCACAGTCAGTTCGCCCTGGTCGGTGTCCAGGCTGGGCGGCAGGCTGATCGCTTCGGTGCGCGCGCCTTCTCCCCGCAGCACGCCGCCCGTGCCGACTGTGTCCGGCGCGGTGTAGCGATAGACCGGGATGGTTCCGTCTGGGCCGGTGGCGAGCATGGGCTTGGCGGCATCCTGGTAGCCGTCTGCGCCGATGGCGAAGAAGGTCAGGTCTACATAGGGCACATCTTCCACGGTAGCCCACCATTCGACGCGCGCGCGCGCCCCGGCTGGGATGGTGACCGATTGCGTCGCAGCGCCCGCCAGGGTCACCCCACTGGCCTGCAGCGTGGCCTGTACAGTCTGTTCGGCCGCGGTGTTGTTGTTGATCACGGCGGCCAGGGCCAGCCGGTCGCCCACGACGAAGAAACGCGGCGTCACCGGGCGCACCAGCAAGGGCAATGTGGCGATTACATCGGTTGTCTGGTCTCCAACCAGGGTGTCGGCGGTCAGGCCGCGCGCATCTACGCGCCAGGTGGTCAGGTTATCGGGCAGGGTGACGGTCACCACGGCCTGGCCGTTGGCGTCGGTGACGACGCGCGGCGCCCACAGGGGCGTCTGCTGGAAGTCCTGGCGGATGGTCACCGCTTGTGGCGCGCCCTCTTGGGTGGCCATATCGGCGGCCCCCAGGGCTATTTCGGGGATGGCGGTGGACATGGCAGCAGGAGCAGCGAAGGCGATTTCCGCTTCACGCTTGGTCTGCTGCTCGATCAGTTCGTCGCTGAGCACATCGAGCAGGGCACGCAGGGCCACGTCGGTGTAGACGTAGTTCTGTTGCGGGCCGTAGAACCGCTCTTCCAGCGAGACGCTGTTCGGCGGCATCAGCGACAAAATGGCCAGGTCGGTGACGACTACGCCTACCTCAGCGCTCACCGGTTCGCCGCGGGCATCTACGGCTTTGAGCGCCAGCGTCACGGTCTCGCCGGGGCGGGCGCGTGTCGCCGAAGGAGTGATGGTGATCTCCAGGCGACGGTTCACCGGCTCAACGGTAAGCGCCAGTTCACCGGTGCGGTACGAGGGATTGGGCGTTTCGTCGTCCACCCCTTTGACCAGCACTACCGACACGTGCACGGTGGGCACATGCTCCTCGGTAATAGGTAGCCGATAGACCAGCGTCGAACCTTCGATGCGCACCACCTCATAGGTCTGAATGCTCGCCCGCTCGATGGCGATCAGGGCGTAGGAGATGCCCGTGAAGGGGGTGGGGATCAGGATTTCCGCGGTGTCGCCCGGCTGATAGCTCTCTTTGTCGGCCACCAAGTCAATGGTGTTGCTGGGACGCCCCCACCACACGGGGGCCGTGCCCGTCACCCACAGGCGCAGCGTGGCGCTGTTGAGGCGCTCGTAGATGTCGCGCGTCAGGGCCTGGATGCGGTAGAGGCCCGCCTGCGGCGGCGTGAACGTATAGCGCGCCGTGCCGTCCGCGCCGGTGATCACCTGGGCGCTCTCGACCTCGATCTCCTGCTGTTGCCAGTCGTAGACGCCGAACTGCCCTTCGACGGGAATGCGTTCCCAGCGAATCTGGATGACCTTCACGTCAATCTTCTGTCCGGCTAGCGGTTGGCTTTGCGGGGTGACGGCGATCAGGTCTATATCTATCGGCACGCCTTCGCGCCCAAAGTAGCGATCGGCCCGCAGACCCACGTACACGTCGGCGGGATGGGCCAGCACCGACGTTCGCCCGCTGATCACCTGGCCGCTCTCGTCCCACACCTGTCCCTCGACGGTGATGGTCATGGGGCGGCGCGAAGGGGCGCGCGTGTTCTCCAGGGTGAGGATGACCTGTCCGCTGGCGTCGGTGATTGCTTCGCCGCTCCCCAGGTTCTGCCAGTAAAAGTATTCCTGGGTGTCGTCGGCGAAGGAGTAGTGCCCAGGGCCGGTGTAATTGAACCAGGTAGCCTCGCCGATGGCGTTCCAACTCATCCTGGCGTTGCTCACTGGACCACCGAAGTAGTAAGAGGCGGTCATCAGTGCGCGCAGCGGGTCGCCCTGTACGATCTGATCATAGTCCGGCGTCAGTTCGACCTTGTATTCTGGCACGCGGAATTCAGCGATCGAGAAGGAGACCTGCGCGACATAAGCGCCCTGGTAGATGGCATTGATATTGGCCTGGCCGAGCTGTACGTCGTCGGGGAGGCTGATTTCGCCGTTGAACGTGCCGAACTCGCTGAGCGGCAGGTCGCCTTCGAAGAGCAGTTGCCCGCCCCAGTTAACATCAATGGTGACGTGCACCTCCTGGGCTGTGGGCAGGCGGTAGGTCATGTCCTGGCGGTCGCGTATCGCCCCGCGGAAATAGACTTTTTCGCCAGGGCGGTAGATGGGGCGATCGGTATAGAGATAGCCGGCGGTAGTGGGCCGTTCGGCCCTATTCCACGACATCCACACGCCGTAAATGCCCGGCCCTTCGGCCACTGCATAGACGAAGCGATCGCCATAGCCGGAGCGATCAACAGGCAGGCGCGCCACACCATCGCGCCCTGTCTCGCTACTGGCCACCTGTTTGCCATCTACATCATAGATGCGCACGGACACGCCCGCGATGGGGTCGGCGCTCTGGAGGTCAGTCACCCAGATCAGCATCTCGTCGGGGCTGCTTTTGACGGTCAGGTTGGCGGTGACCACGCCGAGGGCCAGCGTCTCGGTGTAGCGATAGGGCGGGGTCTGTACGCGCAGCAGGTAGACGCCAGGCGCGAGTTGACCACCGTTTTCTGAGGCGAGCAGGACGTCGTCTACTCCGCGCAGCGCTGGCCCGGCATCGAGCGTTTGTTCCCACTGCCGCAGCGGAGGATGGTGCCGTGCTAGCCGCTCTAGCTCGTCGCCATAGGCCCGGATGGCCCTGCCGATCTGTCCCGTATCGAGGGGGTGCAGCCAGAAGCGCACCTTGGGTTTGCCCTGCACGCTCATGACGATGCGCGTGTCGTCGCGGTAGGCGCTGGTGAGCACAAAACGTTCGTAGGTGGGCAGCGCGGCCCAGGCTTCGAGCGCGCCAGTGCTGAAGCTGAAGGTGTAGTCTGTCTCGATGGCATTGCCGTAGACATCTTCTGCGCCCCGCTTGAAGCGGATGGTGTAGCGCGTCTCCGGCTGCGTGGCGAAGTCCAGGTACAGCGTCTGATCGCCGCTGACGACCGGCTTCCAGACAACGCCCTCCGGCTCGACGATCTCCACCTTGTCGGCGAAGGTCTGCGTGTTCATCGGTGATTTGAAAGTGATGGACACGCCCCCGCCAGGATATACATTGCGTTCGCCATTGGCCGGGTTCGTGTAATCAATGCCTGGCGCAGGCACGGTGCTGAAGGCGTAGGATAACCCCTGTTTGAGCGTGGCTTCGCCGGTGATGCCGCGCGCTGTGGGCGCGAGCGTCACCAGATAGGTGCTTTCCAGGCGGAGCAGTGCGTTGGGCTGGAAGCTCAATTGCCGACTGTCGTCGGTCCAGGTGAACTTACCCGCCACGCGCTCACCGCCAAAGAGCAGGGCGAACGCGGCCTCGGTGCTGGCGCGATCCATGGGCTGGCTGAACTGAATGGTCACTGGCGCTTCCAGGCGCACCCCGCTTTGACTGGGGTAGGGCGAGACGTTGAGGATTTCTGGGGCCAGCGTGCTGAAGCGCCAGACGAACGGCTCATCGAGCGTCGCACCCAGGGGGTCGGACAGGCCGGCTTCTACAGTCACCGTGTAGGTGGTGCCTCCGCTAAGCGGTTTGGATGGCGTGAACTGGTAGATTGACGTGTTGATCCATTCACCGCGCCCCTCTATGGCCGGTTTAAATGCCAGCGGGTCGGGCAGACCCTCCAGATCGCCGGTGTAGACCAGGGGCACCACCGGGCGGTTGAAGGCAACCGTGATCGTCGCGTCCGCGGCCACACCTTCGGCATTTTCCGCCGGAATCACGGCGCTCACTTGCAGGTGACCGATGGCCTGCACGAAGAATTTATGCGCCTCTTCGAGCGCTACTCCGTCGGCAGAACGCGCGTCTGTGCTCAGCGTCACGGTGTAGCGGGTGGCGCGTTGCCAGCCGCCCTGGGGGATGGCTTGCAAGGTGCGTTCGTCCGGCCAGGTGAACCGCAAGGGAACCGCCGGAGTCATCTGCCAGGCGGCTTCGATGCTGGCCGCATCCATGGGCTGATCGAAGATCACCGTGACGGCCTGGTCGGTGAGTACTTCTTCACCAGGGTACGGCTGAATCTCGATAACGTGGGGTGGCAAGGGGGTGCTCCTTTCCTGGGCCAGTGACTGACTCACGCCCACCAGCAACAGGTTCAGCGCTGCCAGGCCAAACCTTATAAGGAGTTTTCTGGTATTCACAGGTGCCCTCCGTCATCATATAGCCTGCAAAGCAGTGTGTCTTTAGGACGTACCTGGGCTATGGAAAGTTCCGGTCGAACGGTTCGATCGCATTATAGGGCCGATTGGCAATCTGGGCTGTGTATCAGGGTAATCGCATCAAAACCAGCCAGCAGAGCCATGGGCAGAATAAGCTCAGGTGTGATCTTCTGGTTGACCTCACCCCCGCTCGGCGCTGGCGCGCCTCGCGCCCCCTCTCCGACGCGGAGAGGGGGCAAGCCGAGCGAAGCGAGGCTGGGGGTGAGGTAAAGCGGCAAGCGGTTTGAGGCAATCCCCCTGGGCTGTGTATGCCCAACTGCGATGGGTTGAGGGATAATATGAAGAGGGGCAGACATTTGTGAGGTATTACCTGGCAAAGGAGACGCTGTGAAGGAAGCAGACCGTCGCGTGGCAGAGGGCATCCTCTTCACCGACTTCTATCAATTGACCATGGGGCAGCTCTACTATCGCATGGGGCTGCACGAGAAGACCGTTCAATTCGATCATTTCTTCCGCGACTATCCCGACTACGGCGCACACAAAGCGGGTTACTGCGTCAACGCGGGCCTGGAATGGTTGCTCGACTGGATGGCCGAAGCGCGCCTGACAGCCGACGACATCGAGTATCTGCGCGCCCAGCAGGGGCGCACCGGGCGGCGACTCTTTGCCGACGACTTCCTGCAATGGCTGGCGGCCAACGGCACCTTTGAGGGCCTCACCATTCACGCCATCCCCGAAGGGCGCGTTGTGCACCCCAACGTCCCGCTGACGGTGGTGCAGGGGCCGATGGTGCCCGCGCAGTTGCTCGAAACAGCCCTGCTCAATCACCTGAATTACCAGACGCTCATCGCCACCAAAGCCGCGCGGATGCACGACAGCGGGCGCGGACGCCTGTTATTGGAGTTCGGGGTACGGCGGGCGCACGATCGGGGCGCAAATGCAGGGGCGCGCGCCGCGCTGATCGGCGGAGCGAATTTCACTTCGAACGTCGGCATTTCGCGCGTGCTGGGCTACCCGCCCAAAGGCACCCATGCGCACAGCATGGTGCAGGTATTCATGGCTCTGGGCATGGGCGAACTGGGCGCTTTCCGCGCCTACGCCGAACTTTACCCGGACGACTGCCTGTTGCTGGTGGACACCATAGATACTCTGCAGAGCGGCATCCCCAACGCGATCACCGTCTTCGAAGAGCTGCGGCGCAAAGGCCACAAACCGGTGGGTATTCGCCTGGATTCGGGCGACCTGGCCTACTTGAGCATTCAGGCAGCTAAAATGCTCAACGCGGCGGGCTTTCCGGACACGGTGATCGTGCTCTCGAACAACCTGGACGAGCTAGTCATCTGGCAGATCATCACGCAAATTCGCGATGAAGCGCCGCGCTGGGGGATTGACGCCGATCACCTGATCAATCGGCTGGTCTTTGGCGTGGGCACGCGGCTGATCACGTCGTGGGGCGAGCCGGCACTGGGCGGCGTCTACAAACTGGTGGCTGTGTGCGATGGCGGCAAGTGGGTACCGGCGATCAAGCTCTCCGATTCGCCGGACAAGACGCCGAACCCCGGCCACAAGCGCGTCTGGCGCGTCTACGATATGCGCGGCAAAGCCACCGCCGATCTGCTCAGCCTGGAGGACGAAGACCCGCGCGCTATGGATCGCGTGATCTTGCGCCATCCGTCCGACCACACCAAGTGTCGTGCCTTGGGCCGCGACGAGATTTCCGAGATCGAGCCGTTGCTGGTCGAGGTGCTGCGGCAGGGTAAGCTGGTGTACGACCTGCCCACTATTGAGCAGATGCGCGCTATTCGCCAGGCGGATATCGAACGGCTCGATCCAGGCGTGCGGCGACTGGTCAACCCGCACATCTACCATGTGTCGCTCACGCAGGCGCTATGGGATGTCAAGCAGTCTTTGGTGGATTCGGCGGCCCGGCTGAGTCAGTGATAGCGCCGGGTTCTACGGCCTGAATACCTGGCCCATTTGAGCGCTGCGGCGGGGCGTGCTCACAGCTCAGACGACCAGATGTCGCTTTCGTCCAGCACACGGGCGGTCGTCCAGCAGGCATGCGCCGCCCGCTCGACCGTTTCCGGCGCGATCGCGTGTATGGTGTCACTCACTTGCGCCCAGTGTGGAATCAGGCCAGTGACGCGGTCGTAGCCCATCAGGGCGACGGCGCGCAGGTCGCGATCGCGCAGCAGGGCGACTTCATCCAGCGAGAGCATGGGTTTGCCCATCAATCCCAGGTCAGGGCGGGCGTCGGCCACGCGCTCCATGACGCGCACCGCGTCGGGGTGGGGGTAGTAATAGGCGTAGGGGCTGATCCCGTGCCGTGTGACCCAGCACAACTCCCCGGCCCCCACATTGGCTACCACCACCCACAGAGCATCACGCCACGCCTCACCGTAGGCAGTCGCCAGCATATCGGCTCCGGTGGAGGTGGCCGTGCCGCTGCCGGTGAAGGCCAGCACGACCTCGGTGTGTTCCAAGGGATGGCGAGCCAGTGTGTGGGCCAGCCCCAGCAACACGGCGACGCCGGAGGCATTGCCAATCGCGCCGCTGACTTCTGGACCGCTTTCGTCGGCGATGGCCAGGCCTGCTGAGCCCAGGGCCGATATTCCTATCATCCCTCGTAGCCCGCGCCAGCGTCCTTTTTTGCCCGCCAGCACAGATAGCACACCGCCCACTAGCGCCATGAGCGTGATCCCGCCCAGCGTATAGGGCAGATGACGCGCAAGGCGGGGGTTAGTGGACAGACGGTGTACGCCTGAGTCCAGGTGCGCCAGAAAGACGACGCGGCGCTGAGCGCGGCGGCGCGGCGGGATACGCACGATCACGTTCTGCGATTCCCCGCGCGGCACCCAGGTTTCCCAGACCATCGGGCGGGCCAGGAAAGCGTCACGGCTGATGACGCTCAGCCCGGTGCAGAGCAACCCTGTGACAACCTGCGTCTGACGGTGGCGACGCAGTCCGAGGAGCAGACTCAGCCCTGCCAGAGTCGCCAGGGGAACTAGCCGGTAGCGCAGTCCGTCCACGCTGCGGAAGGGCTGACTGTTCGTTTCCCAGCGGGGGTTGATCTGCCGGATGGTCTCCTGCACATAGGCGGCGGCAGCGCGTTCGGCGGCGCTGGCCGGGCGACGTGGGCCGATGGTCACGCTCAAGTGACGAATGTGTTTGAGGAGCGCGTCGGCATTCAGATCGTCAGGTGCGTTCAGGTCAGCCATGGACTCCATCCCTGTCGCAAGGGAGACAACGCCCTGCCAGGCAAGCGCACGGATCACAGGGGCGCTTTCGCCGCCAAGTATGCCTCAACTCGCAGAAAATGGCACATGGCACGTCTGTTAAACAGGTGCGTGCAAAATGTGACAGGCAATTTGTGGCAGCCTGCTGCCCCTCACCCCTCAATCCCCTCTCCTTCGTGACGGCGTCGCGGGGCGAGGGGACTTGCTGTCTCTCGTGCGAGCGCTCCCCTTCGCCCACAGCGCAGGAGAAGGGGCCGGGGGTTGAGGGCCATCGGCTCAAGATGTGGGTAATGATAAGGTCTGAAGGAGAGGGAACCTTTGCGGATAGCCGAACGTCTTAGGTGTAGCACGGAGGGTTGTGTGCAGCGCAGCAGCTCATGAGCTACGAGGAGGCACGATCATGCGACGGTTGTGTATCGCTTTAGGGATAGTCATGTTACTGGTCGCGCAGAGTGGGCTGGCCCTGGCCACCACGCCGCCCGAAGCCCGGCTGCAACAGTCTGCGCAACGCGACAAAGGCGTGATCATCGAGGAACATCGGGTGAGTGTCGAGATTGACAATCAGGTCGCTGTCACGCGCATTGAGCAGGTGTTCTTCAACGACAGTTCCTTTGTGGCCGAGGGCACCTACGTCTTTCCGCTGCCGATGGGCGCGGCAGTCTCCGACCTGGTGATGTGGGTGGACGGCAAGCCGGTCGAGGCGAAGATTCTCGACGCAGACGAAGCGCGCCGCATCTATGACGAGATCGTCCGGCGGATGCGCGATCCAGCGTTGCTGGAATATGTGGGCGCGGGCGCGATTCAGGCCAGCGTTTTTCCCATCCAGCCGTACTCCGAGGTGAAGATCGAGATCGAATACGGCCAGCTACTGCCGGTCGAAGACGGGTTGGTGCACTACAGGTACCCGCTGCGCACTGAGCATCTGAGCCGTTACCCTGTAGAACGCCTGAGTATCAGTGTCAGTGTGCGTTCCAACGATCCTATCAGCACTGTGTATTCGCCCACTCACCGCATTGCCATCTCGCGCCAGGGCGAGTACGCCTTTCGAGTCGGCTACGAGAATACCTACGTTCGCCCCGAAAGCGATTTCAGCCTGTACTACGGCCTGGCGAGCGAGGAGATCAACGCCAATCTGCTGTCTTACCGCGAAAGCGCGCGCGAGGATGGTTTCTTCACCCTGATGATTGCTCCGCCGCTACAGGCCGATGCCGATCGCATCGTCCCCAAGGATGTGATCGTTGTCCTTGATCAGTCTGGCTCGATGCACGGCGAGAAGTGGGAGCAGGCGCGCAAGGCGGTCGAGTTCGTGCTGGAGAACCTGAACCGGCGCGATCGCTTCAATGTAATTGCCTTCAGTACGGGCTATCGCGTCTTTGCCGACGATCTGCAACCCGTGAGCGTGGCCGACGAAGCGATTGAATGGGTGCAGGGGCTGGAGGCCATCGGCGGTACTGACATTGATGGCGCGCTGAGCGAGGCCCTGCGCATGGCCGACCGCGAGCGTTCGACGGTGGTACTGTTCCTGACTGACGGCCTGCCAACCGAGGGCGAGACCGACGTGGCCAGGATATTGGCGCACGTGGAAAAGCTCGCACCTCCTAACGTGCGCATTTTCACCTTTGGCGTGGGCGATGATGTGGATACCTTCCTGCTCGACCAGCTCTGGCAACGTTTCCGTGGGGCAGGGACATACGTCCGGCCCGGCGAGCGCGTGGACGACGAGGTGAGCAGCCTCTACAACAAGATCAGCGCACCCGTGCTCACCGACATCGAGTTGGAAGTCGAAGGGGTGCGCGTGGAAGAGTTGTTCCCCGCCGAGCCGCTGCCTGACCTGTTTGCTGGCACCCAGTTGATCATCGTCGGGCGCTACCGCGATGGCGGCCCGGCGACGATCCGGCTGGAAGGCAATCTTGATGGACAGCGCAAGGTCTATACCTACGAGGTGGAGTTTCGCGAGCGCGCAGGCGGTGAGGCGTTCATCGCCCGTCTATGGGCCACGCGCAAGATCGGTGCGCTGCTCAATGCCATTCGCCTGCACGGCGAAGACCCCGAACTGGTGGATAGCGTGATCCGGCTGAGCATCCGTTACGGGATCATCACGCCGTACACGTCATTCCTAATCACCGAAGACGACATCTTCACGGAAGAGGGTCGCGAAGAGGTGCAGATGCGCTTCGAGGCCGAGGCCGGAGCCGCCTTCGCTGCTCCGTCTGGCGCGGCGGCAGTAGACGCGGCAGAAGCTGCGGCAGGGCTTTCTGGCGCAAACGCTCCGCTGAGCGCTCCTGCGCCTATGCCAACCATGGTGGCCCCTGGTGAGGAGACGAAGTTCGCGACCGGCGAGCAAGTCATCCGCTATGTGGGCGACCGCACGTTCGTCTGGCGCGATGGTGTCTGGGTGGACACGCTCTACGATGCCGATCGCATGACGCCAGAACGGATCGTCTTTCTCAGTGACGAGTACTTCGCGCTGCTGGATCGCGATCCTCAGATCGGCGAGTTTCTGGCGTTGGGCGAGCAGGTGCTGTTCGTCTGGGAAGGGCAGGCCTACCAGATCGTCCCGCAGTAGCGGACGAGTTTCTGCCTGGTCAGTATCTGGCGGCTGGCCTTTGGGCTGGCCGCCATGACTTTTGGGGCGCTTGTGAGCAAACCAGGGCCGGGCTACAATGCAGAACAATCACGGATGGCAACAAGGAGCGTGCCATGCGACACAAAGGAATCCTGGTGATGCTGGTGGCGCTGGTTCTGGCGGCGTGTGGCGGTGACGGCGCACAGGATAAGCAGAACACGGGTCGGCTGGGATTGTTCGACTGGAAGCGTGACCCACAGACGATTATAGTCCGCCTGGATAGCCGTCCGCTGGACGATAATCCGGCCTTCCTGCTCAACAGCATTCCCCCCTGTACTCTGTGGGGAGATGGGCGGGTGGTGTGGAGCACGCTCGACCAGTTCGGCTCTGAAGAGATTCTAGAAGGGCGAGCCAGCGATGCGGCCATCCGCGCCTTTCTGGAAGACATCATTGCGCGTGGATTCTATGAGTGGGAAGACGAACTGGTTTTCGCCAGCGAGACGACACCCGTGCTCGAAAGCATCACTGTATCGCTCTACGACGAAGTGCATACCGTTCGTCGCTATAGCTACTGGCCGCAGAACAGTTATGCGCTTATCCTGGAGAAATGTCAGCAGTTGAGCGATACACCGGTGCGGGTCTTGCCGACGGCGGGCTGGGTGAGCGCCTACCGTGTTCCGCGCAACACCTCCGCGCCTACCTGGCTATGGCCCTCCAATGCGCCTTTCACCCTGTCTGAACTGGCCGATAGCCAGGAGGAACGCTGGCTGGAAGGGTCATTGGCAACGCAGGTCTGGCTGAACGCACGCGAGCGACGCGGTGACGTGCAGGTCATTGAACGGTCGGGGGACGCCTACGAGGTGGCGATCGTCGTGCCGGGCTATTCGCGCAATGCGCTGGCACCGCCTGCCGAAGTCGCCAGTGGATCATGAAGGTACGCGGGGCGGTCCCTGGAAATGAGCGCGCAGTGGGGCGCGCTCGTGTTTTCACTGACGGAAAGCACTGGGACAGTCAGCGGCAGCGCCGTACAATAGGGCCAGGTTTATTCTTGCAACACTAAAGGATTGACCATGCTTCGTTCGTTGTTGCTTTATCTGTCAGAAGCTGACTGGGCCAGATCGCTGATCACCAATGTGGGGCCAGCTCACCGCGCGGCGGAACGTTTCGTGGCGGGCGAGTCGCTGGCACAGGCGCTTGAGGTAGCACGCCGTCTGAACGATGACGGCCTGGAAGTGACACTGGATCATCTGGGCGAGAAGGTTACCGATGAACAGGGCGCGCGTCATGCTACAGAAGATTACCTGACTCTGCTCGACGCAATAGCCAATAGCGGCGTGCGGGCCACCGCCTCGCTTAAGTTGACGCAGCTTGGATTGGATATTCGCGAGGGGTTGTGCCTGGAAAACATGCGCCGCATTCTGGAGCGCTCCCAGGCGACCGGCAATCACATCACCATTGACATGGAGAGTTCGGATTACACAGAGAGTACATTGCGCATCTATCGCACGCTGCGCCAGGACTATCCCAACGTCGGGATCGTGATCCAGGCGTATCTGTACCGCAGCGAGGACGATATACGCGCTCTGGCCCGCGAAGGGGCTTTCGTCCGTCTGTGCAAGGGCGCGTACAAAGAACCGCCCGACCGCGCTTTTCCAGACAAGGCCGACGTAGACGCTAACTTTGTGCGCCTGACCGAGCTTTTCTTCAGCGAAGGGGCCGATGTACCAGGAGCCTACCTGGGCATTGCCACGCACGACGAGAAGATGATCGCTGCGGCCAGGAACTTCGTCCGCGCCCATCAAATACCCTACGACCGCTTCGAGTTCCAGATGCTCTATGGCATTCGCCCGCACCTGCAAGCCCAACTGCGCGACGATGGCTACAAGGTGCGCATTTATGCCGGATACGGCACCGAATGGTATCCTTTCTTCATGCGGCGGCTGGCCGAGCGTCCGGCCAATGTGTGGTTCATCGTCCGCAATTTCTTCCGCCGTTGAGCAAGGCGCTGTATCTGGGAGGAAACTGTGCCGTTCGCGATCGAGAGTGTGCACCTGGGCGCGGTGAAGGTGATCGTGCCCACGGTCTTCGAAGATCACCGGGGTTACTTCATGGAAGCCTATCGCCGGGACCTGTTCGCCGAGATGGGCATCCCTGACGAGTTCGTGCAGGACAATCAGTCGTACTCGGTGCAGGGTGTGATCCGCGGCCTGCACTTTCAGTGGGATCCGCCGATGGGCAAACTCATGCGGGTGACACTGGGGCGCGCTTTTCTGGTGGCGGTAGACATTCGCAAAGGCTCGCCTACGCTGGGGCAGTGGGTGGGGATCGAGGCATCAGCGGAGGATCAGCGCCAGGTCTGGGCACCAGCGGGCTTCGCGCGCGGTTTTTGCGCGCTGTCGGAGGTGGCCGTCGTGCAATACAAGTGCACGGGACTGTACAATCCCCGCGCCGAGAGCGGCATCCGCTGGGATGACCCAGACATTGGCATCGCCTGGCCGGTGAAGCAGCCGATCCTGTCCGACAAAGACGCCCGTGCACAGACGCTGGCCGAATGGCTGGCCCGCCCGGAGTCCGACCATTTCACGTATCCCTGATTCTATTCGGAGAGAGGGGCTGACGATGGCGTTGAAAGGGCGCGCGACCGCCGAGGGGACCGCTGCCTACGCGGCCCGCCTGCAGCCGCCTTGTGCGGCGGAGCACTTCCGGCAGGGCGCGGGTGGGCTGACGCTCTCTTCGCTGGGCATGGGCACGTATCTCGGCGCGCCCGACGACGCGACCGACGAGCGCTATTTGGCGGCTGTTCAGCGCGTCCTGGCGGCTGGTGTCAATGTCATAGACACGGCGGTCAACTACCGCCATCAGCGCAGCGAGCGGGCCTTGGGGCAGGCATTGGCCGCAGCCGTGCGCACGGGTTCGGTTCGCCGCGACGAAGTGGTGATTGCTACCAAGGGAGGCTTTGTGCCATTCGATGGCGCACCGCCTTCCGATCCGCGTCGCTGGGTCTACGAACGCTATATCGAGCCGGGGTTGGTACACCCGCACGAGTTCGTCGCCAACTACCATCACTGCCTGGCTCCCGATTTCCTGGACATGATGATCGAACAGAGTCGACATAACCTGGGGGTAGAGTGCATTGACATCTACTACCTGCACAATCCGGAGACGCAGCGCATCAACAATTCGCACGAGACTTTCCGACAGCGGATGCGGGATGCTTTCGAAACGCTGGAGGCTGCGGTAGAGCGTGGCACAATTGCCCGCTATGGGGTGGCGACCTGGTCGGGCTTTCGCAGCCCGCCCGATGCGCCGGACTATCTGTCGCTCACCGAACTGATGGGCCTGGCTTTCGAGGTGGCGGGCGAGGCGCATCACTTCGCTGTAGTGCAAATGCCCTACAATCTGATCATGGCCGAAGCCTATGCGCTGAGCAACCAGCAACTGGGCGAGACTTTCGCCAGCCCCATTGAAGTGGCGGCGGAACTGGGGTTGACGGTGATGACTAGCGCCTCGCTCAAGCAGGGGACGCTGGCCAGCCCCTTCATGGCCGATCTGTCACCCTATTTCCCTGGCCTGCGCACTGACGCGCAGCGCGCCCTGCAGTTTGCTCGCTCCACGCCTGGCGTCACGACGGCGCTGGTGGGCATGAGCCAGGCGGAGCATGTCGAAGAGAACCTGCTGCTGACGACGGTCCCGCCGCTGCCGCCTGAAGCGGTCGCAGCGATGTTCTCGCCGCCGATGTAAACGAACGGGGCCTGCCTGGCCCCGTTGCTTTACTCTTTATCCTGGCGCGGACGGCTACTGTTGCGCCATCAGCAACTTCATGTATTGCGCACGTTCGAATCCGAAGGGATCGATCACGTTCTGCTGACTGACCTTGCCACGGAATTCGGCGAGCGATTCGTATCCCTTTTCCTCCATCCAGCCCTGAAGCTCCAGCAGCATGGTAGAAAGATAGGGCAGGCCGTTTTCCAGCAGCGCCGACGCCACCTGTACCACACTCGCCCCGGCCAGGATCGCCTTGACGATATCGCGCCCGCTGTGTACGCCTGTGTTCAAGGCCAGATCGAGCTTGGTGCGTCCATAGAGCAGAGCAACCCAGCGCAGCGGCACCTTCATTTCGCGGGGTGTGCTGAGCACCATATCGTTGGTCAGGGTCTCTTCATCCACGTCAATGTCTGGCTGCAAGAAGCGGTTGAAAAGCACCACGGCTTTGGCCCCGCGCTTCTCAATTTCGCGCACCACGTGCGGTGTCGAGGTGTAGTAGGGGCTGAGCTTGACGGCGACCGGGATAGATACCGCCTGCGTCACACTCTCCACGATGTCGAACAGGCGCTGTTCCAGTTCGCTGCCAGGCACGTCAGGATCGGTGGCCACCACGTAGTAGTTGATTTCCAGCCCGGCCACGCCTGTCTCCTGCAGTTGCTGAGCGTAGCTGACCCATGCGCCGGGCGAGACAGCATTGAGGCTGGCAAAGATCGGCATGTTAACTGCACGGCGGGTCTTTTCCACCCACATCAGATGTTCGCGCGGGCCGCCAGATTCAACTGGAGGATAGAATGAGGAGTGCACTTCCGGCGAGATGTAAGCGGCTCGCTCCAGGAAGTCAGCCATGGTCATCTCGTCGTGCTGAATCTGTTCTTCGAACAGCGAACGGATCACCAAAGCGCCTGCGCCGACCTCTTCAGCTCGTTTCACTTTGTCCACATAATTCGAGATCGAGCTGGCCGCTACGATCAAAGGGTTTTTCAGAGGAACGCCCATATAGGTTGTTGACAGGTCGGCCATTTTAGCTCCTTCGCAGTAGCACGACAGTGACTATACTGCAACTATACAGGTTTTCGGCACACCACTAGCAGTGACAAATACTAGAGGCTCGGTATGACGATAGACACAAAGCGAATGACCTGATCGATCTCCAGTCTAGATACTTTTGTCGGGTTTGACAAATGCTGTGTCTCCTGCTAAACTCCAGAATGATGACCCCACCCCCCATGGGGTGGGGGTGGAGGCCCCGATGGACGATAGAACGCGCCAGGAAGCTATTCACCGCCTGAAAAGTGTCGCCGGGCACGTCAATGGCATCATCCGCATGCTCGAAGAGGACCGCTACTGCATTGATGTGATCAAGCAGATTCAGGCGGCGCAGACGGCGCTCGCGCGGGTCAGCGAGAGCATTCTAGAAGCACATCTGCGCACCTGCGTCACTACTGCCATTCAGGGCGATGATGTGGCAGAGCGCGAGCGCGTGTTGTCCGAGGTGATCGAGGTCTATCGCTACTCCAACAGACCCTGACCATGGTGTCCTGCATCGTAGTTGTGAGGAGAAATGCTCATGCCTGCCAAGACCTTCGAAGTCCCCAATATTTCGTGCGGTCACTGCGTGATGACCATCAAGAACGAGGTCAGCGAGCTGACTGGCGTGCGGCGCGTGGAAGCCGACAAGGACACGCGTATGGTCACGGTGGAATGGGACGCGCCGGCTACCTGGGAGCAGATCAAGGCGCTGTTGGTTGAAATCAATTACCCGCCCGCCGAGACGAACTGAAGCCTTCGTAGTGTCTGTTCGGGATTGTGCACAGGGATGATCCATGGCTGACAAGACACTCACGTTGCCCGTGACGGGCATGACCTGCGCCAACTGCGTGGCGACCGTCGAGCGCAATGTGCGCAAGCTGGAGGGCGTCCGCGAGGCCAACGTGAACTTCGCCAGCGAGAAGATCAGTCTGATCTACGATGACTCGCTGCTGGGCACGGCGGATATCGTGGCGCGCATCCGCAAGGCGGGCTACGACGTGCCGGAGCAGACGCTCGATCTGGCGATCACGGGCATGGATTGCGTCAACTGCGCGGCCCATGTCGAGCGCGCCTTGCGGAAGGTTGAAGGCGTTATTGACGTGCAGGTCAACTTCGCCAGCGAACACGCCCTGGTAAGAGCTGCGCCCGGCGTTTCGTGGTCGGCGCTGGTTGCGGCAGTCGAGAGCGCGGGGTACGGCGTGGTGCAGGCTACCGGCGAGGAACCGCTCGAAGACGCCGAAGCTGCCGCCCGTCAGGCCGAGATTCGCCACAACGTGCGGCGCGTGCTGATCGGTGCGCTGTTCACCATCCCATTGTTCCTGCTGAGCATGGGCCGCGACCTGGGCGTGTTCGGTCACTGGATACATCAGGGCTGGGTCAACTGGCTGTTCTGGGCATTGGCGACGCCGGTGCAGTTCTGGGTCGGGCGCGACTTTTATCGCAGCGGTTACAAGTCGCTGCGCGGCGGCTCGGCCAATATGGACGTGCTGGTCGCGCTGGGATCGAGTGTGGCCTACTTCTATAGCGTCGTCGTGACGCTGGGGATCATGGGCGGGCACGTCTACTTCGAGACCTCGGCCAGCATCATCACCCTGATCGCCACCGGTGGGCTGCTGGAGACAATCGCCAAAGGCCGCACCAGCGCGGCCATCAAGGCGTTGATGGGCCTGCGGGCGAAAACGGCCCGCGTGATCCGCGATGGGGTGGAGCAAGACATACCGGTCGAACAGGTGCGCGTCGGCGACCTGGTGCGCGTGCGCCCCGGCGAGAAAATCCCCGTGGACGGCGTGGTGGTAGAAGGACACAGCGCCGTAGACGAGAGCATGATCACGGGCGAGAGTTTGCCTGTGGAGAAAGGCCCTGGCGATCCGGTCATCGGCGCGACGCTCAACCGGCAGGGCCTGTTCACCTTCCAGGCGACGCGGGTGGGGCGCGAGACGGCGCTGGCGCAGATCATCCGGCTGGTGGAACAGGCGCAGGGCAGCAAAGCGCCCATTCAGCGCCTGGCCGACCAGGTTTCGGCGATCTTCGTCCCTGCTGTGGTGACCATAGCCCTGATCACTTTCGCCATCTGGATGATCGGCACGGGCAATCTGACTCCTTCGCTGGTGCGGATGATCGCGGTGCTGATCATCGCCTGTCCCTGCGCTATGGGGCTGGCCACGCCGACCGCGATCATGGTGGGCATGGGCAAGGGGGCGGAGATGGGCATCCTGTTCAAGAGCAGCGAAGCCCTGGAACGCGCCCATAAGCTCACTGCTATTGTACTGGACAAGACGGGGACGCTCACCCGCGGCGAACCAGGCGTGACCGATCTGATTGTCAGCCCGCAGGCGGGCTTCGACGAGGATACGTTGCTCAACCTGGCGGCGAGCGCCGAACTGGGCAGCGAGCACCCCCTAGGCGCGGCTATCGTTCGCGCAGCGCAGGCGCGCGGGTTGACTCTGGTTCAGCCGCAACGGTTCGAGGCAGTCGCCGGGCAGGGCATTCAGGCGATGATAGACGATCGCGCGCTGCTGGTGGGCAATCAGGCTATGATGCAGGCGCGCGGCGTATATCTCAACGGCCTGGAGGCGGTCGCCGCGAAATTGCAGGACGAGGCCAAGACGGTGATGTGGGTGGCAGTGGACGACGTGGCGCAGGGCGTGATCGCCGTCGCCGACACCCTCAAGGAAGGAGCCGCCGAGGCAGTACGGCAGATGCACGCGCTGGGTCTGACGGTGGTGATGATGACCGGCGACAATGAGGCGACGGCGCGGGCCATCGCCCGCGCGGTGAGCATAGAGCGCGTCTTCGCCGAGGTCAAGCCCGGCGACAAGGCCGCCTATGTCAAGCAATTGCAGGACGAGGGCTATCTGGTGGGCATGGTCGGCGATGGCATCAACGATGCGCCAGCCCTGGCGCAGGCGGACGTGGGCATTGCCATCGGCACGGGCACGGACGTGGCCATGGAGACCGCCGATGTCACCCTGATCAGCGGCGACTTGCGCGGCGTGGCGCGCGCGCTGGCGCTCAGCCGCAAGACCATGCGCACTATCAAGGAGAACCTGTTCTGGGCCTTCGCCTACAACGTCACTCTCATTCCAGTCGCGGCAGGTGTGCTCGCTCCCTTCGCCTGGGCACCGGAGCTACTGCGGCACCTGCACCCGATTTTGGCAGCGCTGGCGATGGCGCTCAGCGACGTGTTCGTCATCGGCAATAGCCTGCGACTGCGCGAAGCCCGGCTGTAGCGGGGGTGTATGCAAAGGTTGTCAGCGGCTTTGCTGCGCCCGCTGCCCCTCATCCCGCGCTGCGGGGCAGCAGACTGCCGCAAATTGCCTGTCACATTTGCACACACCCTGTAGCGGATGCTGCCGTAGATGGCACGGACACCCGATGTATAATCAGGTGTCCGTTTTTCTTGTTGGTGCTTCTCGTTGCGCAGAGAGTGAACAATATGCCTGTTGCTGAGCCTGTTACCACCCTGCCGCCAGACTATCGAGAGGTCTATCATCTGTCCATCAAACAGCCGCTAGTCTGGCTGCCGGTGCTGCTGTTGACCATCGTGGCAGTGCTGATCTGCGGCGCGCTGAGCTTCACTCTGTTGGCAGCCTATGAGGCAAGCGGTGCGCCCCTGGCAATTGTTGACGTGCCGGAGGGTGCCGCGAGCCTGGTGGGTATGGCCTTGCTGTTGGGGGTGCTGCCGCTGCACGAATGGGTACATGGGCAGGTGATTCGCCGTTGCGGGCACCGGCCACGTTATGGGGTCACCTGGTATGCGCTGTTCACGACGGCGGAGAATGCCTACTTCCGGCGCGACGAATATCTTCGCGTGCTGCTCGCCCCCCTGTGGGCCATCACCCTGGTCGGCCTGGCGCTGCTCTGGTGGACATCGGTGGAAATGTCCCAATGGATCGCGCTGGCCGTGCTCGTCAACGCCTCCGGCGCAGGCGGCGACCTGTGGATGGCCTGGGTGGTGCGCCGCTTCGGGCCGGAGGCGCTCGTCCGCGACGAAAAAGACGGGATGCGCATCTTTATGCCGGAGCGTTCGTCTCATTCCCCCTGAGCGCGGAAGTGAGCGACGATCTGATCGATCGTGGTGTCCAGCGGGGTGGTGGGTTCCCAACCGATCACGCGCCTGATCTTGCTGATGTCTGGCACGCGCCGCCGCATGTCTTCGAAGCCCACTTCATAGGCCTGATCGTAGGGGATCAGCACGATCTCCGAGGTGCTGCCAGTGCGCGCCTTGACCCGCTCGGCCAGTTGGTAGATGGTCACTTCTTCGTGGCTGCCGATGTTGAAGACCTCACCGATAGCCGCATCGCAGGCGGCTAGGCGTGCGATGGCGTCCACCACATCGTGCACGTTGGCGAAACAACGGGATTGCTGCCCGTCGCCGTAGACCTGGATCGGCTCTCCGGCCAGCGCCCAGCGCACGAAGCGCGGCACGACCATGCCGTAGTGCCCGACCTGGCGCGGCCCGACCGTGTTGAACAGGCGCACGATGGTCACCGGCAGGTTGACCGCTTTGTGATAGGCCAGGGCCAGGAATTCGTCGAGTTCTTTCGAGGCGGCGTAGCTCCAGCGGCTCTTGGTGGTGGGGCCGAGGATGCGGTCGTCGTCTTCGGAGAAGGGCACCTTGACGCCCTTGCCGTAGACTTCGGACGTGGAGGCGATCAACACGCGCCTGCGGTAACGCCGGGCGGTTTGCAAGACGATCTCCGTCCCGCCGACGTTGATCTCCAGCGTGTCAATGGGGCTATGCACGATCGAGAACACGCCAACGGCGGCGGCCAGGTGATAGATCACATCGCATTCGCTCACCAGGCGATCCATCACGGCGGCGTGCCGGATGTCCTCGATGGCGTAGCGGAAGCCCGGCGTGCCTTCCAGGTGCGCGATATTCTCGAAACGTCCGGTCGAAAGATTGTCGATCACGGTCACCTGCTGCCCGCGTGCCAGCAGGTACTCAGCCAGATGACTGCCGATGAAGCCAGCGCCACCAGTGATCAAAGCGTGAGTCATGCAGCAGTCTCCTCCTCGTGCTGCACAGAGACCAGGGTAGAATGCGCGCTAATCATAGCCGGGGTCAGGTTGGGACGCCAGTCCCTTTAACCCTGGGCCGACGGCGGGCCAGCCTGGGGCAGGTTGGGGGCCAGCCAGGCCAGGAAAGCGTCTGCCGAGCGTGTCTGCATATACACCCGCCCTGGACCGGTCAGGTCTACCACCAGCCCTTCGCCACTGAGCAGGGTAGAGCGTACCCCGCCTGCGGTCCGCACCCGGAAGCCCATCCCTTCGGTGAAAGAAACCAGGTGCCCGGTGTCTACGGTGTAGCGCTGCCCAGGGGCCAGATCGATCGGGTGAATTGCGCCGTAGCTGGAAAGCAGCAGCAACCCCTCGCCGCGTGCCCGCAACATGATCAATCCTTCGGACGCGAAAAAGGTCTGTGCGCCGCCCCATTTGGCGTCAATGGTGATGCCCAGTGACGAAGCGACATACGATCCGCTCTGCACCAGCATAGACTCGCCGTACGTCTCCAGGATCATCATGTCGCCTGGCATGGCCGGGGCCAGGTTGATCTGCCCACCCTGGGCCGGGGCCTGGAAGATGTTGACGAAGAAGCTCTCCCCGCCGAACAGCGAGCGGGTGAGGCTGCGGACGACGCCTCCCGCGACACGGGTCTTGAGCTTCATCCCTTCGGTCATGCTGACCATCGCGCCGGATTCCACGCTGATTTCCTCGTAGGGTTCCAGATCAACGATCGCCATCGAATAGGACGGGCGGTACAGGATTTCTGCACGCATAATCGCTCTCCTCTATCGGGCTGATCCCTGGCCATAGTATAGCGCCGGATGGCGCTGGCGATCTAGGCAGGATCGTGTAGGGTGCGTGCAAAATGTGACAGGCAATTTACAGCGGGCGCAGCAAGGTCGCTGACAACCTTTGCAGGCTCCCGTCGTGTACGGGCAAAGCTGAACTCTCGCACCTTAACGGGGCTTTACGGCGATTTGGTCGCTCCTTGGCAAGGCCGGGGCATACTGAGAGCGGTTGAATGGCCCCCCATAGAAATTGCGCCAGGGGGCACCGGGCTTTAGCCCAGTGGGGAATGGCGCTTGCCTCCTTTCTTCTCTCGTGATACAGTTAGACTGTAGCCTGATAATAAGCACAAGTATAGGTACATCAGTAACACATGATTCGCACCTACAAG
>CAKZOB010000062.1 GCA_937135955.1 uncultured Anaerolineales bacterium
GCCGGTGATCGAGCCGATCGGGGGAGTGACGCTGACGGTGGGTGAGACGCGCGAGGTGTACTATGTGGTGTCTGACCCGGACGGGGATGTTCTGGTCAACGCGGTGGCGGTGTCGGACAACGGGGGCGTGGTGACGGCGTTCAGCGCAGCGCCGGGGGTGGTGACGCTATCGGCGGTTGGCGTGGGGACGGCCAATGTGACGGTGTCGGTGGAGGACGGACGCGGGGGCTATGCGGCGGCGGTCTTTGGGGTGACGGTCAACCCGCCTCCGGAAGTGCCGACCGATACACCGGTGCCACCGCCGCCGCCCAGCGAGATAGACCTGGACGCGCTGCCCAACGTGTCGCCAGTGGAAGGTGATGTGCTCAAAACGGCACGCGACCTGTATGGCCGGGGCCTGAACCAGGGCATGAATCCTGGCGTGTTCAGCGTGGTTGGTGACACGCCGCCTGCCGAGTTCCTGGGCGATTTCGCCGACGGGCAGGGTGATTTCGGGACGCTCAAGGATGCCGCCGAGTTGAGCGAGGTTGTGTTCTACTACAGCAGCACGCCGCTGGCTACCGGGCGCAACAGCTTCGATGGCGGCGGAGTGTTGGCGAGCGACCCCAACTGGCGCGCTGGCGATCTGCTCAATCCAGCGCTGGCGTGGGGCAATTTCTGCGCGGGCGAGACGCCGCTCGCCTGTGAGCTGCGGGTCAACCGGCCAGCGGTGGTCTTCGTAGTGATCGGGCGCAACGATGTGCTCGGCGGCACGCCAGTGGATCAATTCGAGGCGCAGGTAGATGAGATCGTGCGCACAATCGGGCAATTCGGCGCTATTCCGGTGCTGACCACCATCCCCGGCCCGCCCGATCAGTATCCGCCGCTCAACGCCTACAACAGCGCCATCGTGCGCGTAGCCGAGCGCTACCATCTGCCGTTGGCGAACTTCTGGCGACCCATTCAGCGCAACCTGGGCGCGGCGGGCGTAGATGGCGCGCTACGGCCTACGTCACCGGGGGCTAACGATCTACTGACGGACGATGTGCGCGATCAATACGGCGTGCCGTTGCGCTCGCTGCTGGCCCTGCGCACGCTGCGGCAACTGCAGGTGAATGTGCCCATCCCCTGAGCGCTGTCGGCAAAAGAGCGTGGGCGTGATCCCCTGTGCCGATCACGCCCGCGCCTTTGGTGATAAAGACCGTCAGACCAGGCCGAACATGGCTTGCAGTTTGAGAGCCAGGCCCATATCGCCCTTGACCTTGATCTTGCCCTGCATGAAAGCGGTCATGGCGTTCATCTCGCCGTTTACTACGGCCAGGTAGTCGTTTGCTGCAGCAGTGATGACCATGGTGGGCGCTTCATGCGTGCCCTCGTGCACTTCTGCCTGTTGGTTGGCTACCCTGATCCAGTACTGCCCGCCGTCCTCGCCCGTGAGATTGAACTGGAAGATGGCATTAACCCCTTCGGCTTTGGCGGGATTGAATCCCTCGCGAATGTGCTCGAAAACTTCTTTGACAGATGCTAGGCGCGGCATCGGAAACCTCCTACCCGGTGTTACGGGGACATAGCCTCTCTACAATGACTTACTATACCTATACCGGCGGCGAATGCCCAGTGCGTGAGGGGCTGCGCGGGCGTTCGGCTGCGAGTATAATGGCGGTGTGCCGCGATCACCCAGGAAGGATATCATGCGTCTGGAAGGTGTGCTGGTAGACCTCGTCCCCTTCGATGCGCGTTTCGAGTCGCGTATGGTAGACTGGCTCAACGGGCCGATGGGTGAGTGGTGGGGGCAGGTTGGCCTGTGGAGCCAGGCGGCGCAACGGCGGCGTAACGAGGAGTGGGCGGCTCAGCCGGAGAGCGTGCGGCAGCGTCATCTGCGCTTCGGAGTTCAGACCAAGGACAGGGTGCCGATCGGTCTATTTTCGTTAAATCAGATTGACCCGGTGCACCGCATTGCCGAAGTGGGGGCGGGGATCGGCGAACCGGCTTACTGGGGTGGCGGTTTCGGCTCGGATGCCATGCTGCTGATTACCGACTACGCCTTTCGCTGGCTCGACTTGCGTCGCCTGTGGCTCACCACGCGCGAGGACAACGTCCGCGCCCGCCGTCAGGTAGAAAAATGCGGCTATGTGTTTGAGGGATTGCGGCAGCGATGGGTGTACTATGGAGGAGCCTATCGCAACATGGCCATGTATGGCCTGCTGCGTGAGGAATGGCCGGGGCGCGAGGCTTTAGTGGAGCAATTGGGCCTGCGCGAGAAAGCGCGTGCGCGCGGGTATGGGGAGGCGCTGCCGGAGCACCTGAGCGAGGAGCAAGTATGAGCGAAGAGCGCGTTGTCGCGCTGATCCGCGCGCATCTGCAACGCTATCCAGAAGCGCAGATTGCCGATATGTACAAGCTGTTGCACCAGGGAGTCTTTGGGCCGGGGCATGCCATTGTCAGCAAGAAAGCGACGCGGGAGTGGCTGGAACACGAGGCCGGTCAACAGACTCCCGCCGCCGACGAGATGCTGATCGAGAGCGTGCACCCGGACGGGCTGATGGTGCGCGTGCACCTGCGCCCCTATCTGGCACACAGAGGCAGCCTGTCGGCGTTGTTGGATGCGTTCGTGCGCTCTGCTGAGCGGGTGCAGGGCGACCCGGACACCATGGCGCGCTGGTGGGGTCTTTTTCAGGTGCTGTGCGCCCAGGGAGAACTATGCAGCCGGGTGTGCGAACAGCGCGAGGCGATACTCTTCGGGCGGGTGAGGGCGCAGGAAAACTGGCCGGCGGTGCACCACTCTCCAGCCTATTGTCAGGCGTATCGCCCCGCCTACCGCGTCCTCATCGCGACCGAGGCCGAGGCGCTTTGTCGCAAGCTCAAGATTCCTTTTTTGATGACCTGATCGGTGCCAGAGTCTCCCGCATGACATAGCCGAAGCAGCGAAGGGCTGTCGGGGCTTTCAAGCGTGACCTGCCGCGTCGTGAGGAGTGCTGGCGGCGACGGGCACATGGCGGTGCCCATTGATCACGCGCTGAATGGCATAGGGGCCTTTGCCCTGCGATTCGTAGTAGGTGCGCATCAGCATCTCCATCATCAGCCCCAGCAGGATAGACTGGATCGCCAACACGCCGAACAGGGCGGTCAGCACCGGCCAGGGCGAATTCCAGCGCAGGTCGCCGTAGACTATCCCGCTGACGGCCATCACCCCCAGGCTGATCATTGCCAGCATCGAGAGCATGAAGCCCACGCCCCCAAAGATGTACATGGGGCGCGTGTTGTATTTGGTGAGGAAGGTCACCGTCATCAGGTCGAGCACGACTTTGATGGTGCGCCACAGGCCGTATTTTGACTTGCCGTGCAGGCGAGGGCGGTGATTGACCACGCGCTCGACGATGTTTGCTCCGGCGGCGTTGGCGAGCACAGGGATGAAGCGGTGCATTTCGCCGTACAGCCGCACGTGGTCGAGCACTTCGCGGCGGTAGGTCTTCAGCGTGCAGCCATAGTCGTGCAGCGACACACCGGTCACCAGCGAGATGATGCGGTTGGCGACCTTCGAGGGCAGGCGGCGAGACAGGGCGCGGTCCTGGCGGTTCTTGCGCCAGCCGCTCACCAGGTCGTAGCCTTCCTTTTCCATCTGTTCGAGCATCAGCGGGATGTCGTGCGGATCGTTTTGCAGGTCGGCATCCATCAGGGCGATGATCGCGCCGTTGGCATGATCAATACCGGCCTGGATGGCCGCCGTCTGGCCGAAATTGCGGCGCAAGAGCACCGCCCGCACGATCTCCGGCTCGGCCTCGGCCAGGGCGATGATTTGCTGACGGCTGGAGTCGCGGCTGCCGTCGTCCACATAGATGATCTCATAGCGCAAGGGCAGCGCGTCCAGCACGCTTTTCAGTTCTTCGTGCACCAGGCGGATATTGTCTTCTTCGTTGTAGACAGGCAGCACCACCGACAGGTCGAACGGATAGCGATGGTTGTGCATTGTGGCGGTCACCTGTGGCTCTCCTTGACGCACGCTATTTCTCTTTCTCCGGCGGTTCAGTGTGAATGGTCACGCGCTGTACCAGGGGCAGCTCGTTGCGGATGGCTGTTTCGACGTGTTCGGCGATGGTGTGCGCCTCTTCCACGCTCACCGAGGCGGGCAAGTGACAGTGCATGGTCAGCGCGTAGCCGCCGGGGGCCAGACGAATGGTCGTGTGATGCCAGTCCGCTGCCGGATAGAGACGATAGGCGATCTCCAGGGCGCGGTCGCGCAGATCGAGCGCGGTCTGCGTCTGCGTGATCGGCGCGCCAAGCTGATTGGCTGGCTCGATATGGGTCAATACCTCGCGCAGGCCCGGTTGACGCTCTTTCAGGCGGCGTTCCAGTTCGCTCACCTGACGGTGTGCTTCGCCCAGGCTGAGGCCAGGGCGTACCTCGACATGCATTTCCAGGGAAGTGCCGTCGCGCGAGGGCACGGGGATGACTTCGTGCACGGCCAGCCCCAGGCCGTCGGCGACCGCCCGCGCTTCTAGCGTCCAATCCAGGGCGGCGTTGCGCTGCGGGGCGAAATGCACCTGCACCTCGCTGACTGCCGGGTAGGCGGCGCGAATGCGCTCTTTGATCGTCCGGGCAATGGCATAGGCGTGATCCGTGGTGACGGCGGGCTTGACGCGCGTGTCTATGTCCACGTGAATGGCATCGGCGGGGCCACGGCTGCGCACGCGCGAAGTTTCTTCCAGGCCGGGCACGTCGGCCAGCAGCCGTATCACTTCCTGGGGATCGATCATCTGGCGATCGGCCAGAGTATCGCTGGTCTGACGGATGATGCGCACGCCCATACGCGCGATGATGATGACGATGAGCAGCGCAGCGATGGGGTCGATCCAGGGATAGCCTAGCTCGACCACGGCAAGGCTCACCAGCACGGACAGGGACACCAGGAAATCGCTGGCGGTGTGCGAAGCATCGGCCAGCAGGATATCGGAGCGCAGGGCGCGGCCTTGCTGCCGCTCGTAGAAGCTCACCAGCACGTTGATGATCATGGTGCCGATCATGATGGCGAAGCTGGCGGGGAGCACCTCTGGGCTACCGCCATTGAGCAGACGGTCGAACATGGTCTGCAGGATTTCCCAGGCGGCCACCAGCATCATCCCGCCGATGCCCAGTGTGGCGAGCGTCTCAAAACGGCGATGGCCGTAGGGGTGATCTTCGTCGGGGGGCAGGGCGGCCATGCGCAGCCCCACCAGGCCGATCACATTCGATGAGGCGTCGAGCGAGGAGTGGAAGCCGTCGGCGATCATAGATACCGCGCCGGTGAACAGCCCCATGAACAGCTTAGCGGCGGCGACAGCTACGTTCAGCAACAGCACCACCCAGAGCACGCGCCGTACTTCGCGTGTGTGGTGATCCACAGCAGTGTGAGTCTCTGGCATGGCGTGGATTCTACCACGAAACAGGCTCGTGTTAATGAATAACTTCACAATATGACCGATCTAGCCGTCGCCTCGGGCCGCCTGTGCGGCCAAAGCCGCCAGACCGTCAGCTAGGTCGGCTGGCCCTTCGTCCTGCGACCAGTGCACCGTACGCTGCGAGGCTGCGGCTGCCAGCGCTTCCCAGGCAGCGCGGTGTCGGACGGGCGAACCGTCCTTCGTCTGCCAGCCGTGCGCCTGCCAGCCTTTCACCCAGCGGGTGATCCCCTGGATGAGATAGTTATCCGGTGCGTGAAAACGCACAGTAGCGCCCGCTGGCAGATGTTCCAGCACTGCCCGCGCTGCCATCAGCCAGAGCTGATTGCTGGAGTCGGCACGCACCTGCCCGGTGATCAGTTCTGGTGCCGCTGCGTCTCTCTTTACAATACGCACGGCCCAGCCGCCGGTTGCAGAACCTTTGGGTAGCGAGATGCGCAGAGCCACTTCGTAATCGGCTGGGGGAGGGGCAGCGCGCCCGCCTGCAGCAAGCAGACGCTCGCGGGCACGGGTGGCCAGGGTATGGACGCGCTCATTGTATTCGTCACCAGCGTGCCCGCGCACCCATTCCCATTGGATCTCGTGTCGTTGGGTGGCTTGGTGCAGCGCTCGCCACAGGTCTTCGTTCTCGACCGGCTTGTTGCCCTTGCGCTGCCAGTTGTGGGCGATCCAGGCGGGCAGCCATTCGCTAATGCCCCGGCGCAGGTATTCCGAGTCCGTGCGCAATGTCACCTGGTAGGGACGCTTGAGCGCGCGCAGCGCTTCGATGGCTGCGGTCAGTTCCATACGGTTGTTGGTGGTGTGCAGTTCGGCTCCGCTCAGTTCTTTAGTCGCACCGTTCGCGGCGATCAGCAGCGCGCCCCAGCCGCCAGGGCCGGGGTTGGGCGAGCAGCTGCCGTCGGTGTAGATAGTGACATGAGGACGATCGTCGGGCATCGAATAGTCTCGCTCGCGAAGCAAAGGGGGTAGCGTGCCGTGCGCACCCGTGTGGATACTGCGTGCTATAATACCGCAGCAGAAGCAGGCACTCCAGGCAGGTGGTATCAGCCAGCGGTAGGCAAAGGGGGCGACATGGCCAGAAAAGGGACTGCCACGACGGACCGATTGGAGCGATGGGCAGTGTGGCTCGACCGTCAATCGCGCGGGCGGCGTGTGGTGCTCAGCCTGGCGATCACGGTCGAACTGGTGATTTTGGTCTCGGTAGTGGTTGATCGCTTGCTGGTAGATCGTGTGATCGCCGGCGATCTGTCGCGATCGGCTCCCGCCTGGATCGCCGCGGGAACCGGTGTGATCGTCTATATCATTGGCTGGTGGGCGCTGGTGGGCTTCGACTGGAATCCAGGGCAGCCCTGGCGCGCGGGCAAGGGCGCGGTGCTCTTCACTGTGATCGGAGCAGCCGCGTTGATCGTGCTCATGGTGTTAGCACTATACGGCCTGCTGTTCGGCTATCTGTTGGTCTGAACGGAATCGGTGAGTGAGGTTGGCCCATGCACAGACAACGGCAATGGTGGATTGGTGTGCTCCTGGTGTTGGTGCTGATGGCCTTGTTGGCTGCCTGTGGCGACAAGAAGAAGCCAGCGCCACCCACTGCTACCCCCACAGTCACGCTGCAACCCAGCCCCGTTGGCGGCTCACTGGTCGGTGGGACGCCGTTCCCACCAACCTGGACGCCAGGCAAGCCGCCGACCAGCACCCCCAGGGCGGCCACGGTCACTCCGCCGCCGACGCTGCCGCCAGCGCCGACCTGGACGGCCTTGCCCGATTACTGTTATGAACTGACCGTTATTGGCGGAGACACGGATATCCGCACCGGCACGAGTATTACCCTGCGCTGGACGCCCATCAGCGGTTTCAGCGACTATCTGTTGCTGGTATACGTGCCAGGAGGAGGTGTTACCTATCAGCAGACCGTCAGAGGGACTGAGCATACTGTGCCCGGCGAGGTCTTCCGGGTGGCCGGGGCGTATGGCTGGGAAATCTGGCCGTTGAACGAACAGGGCGAGCGCACCTGTTTCCCGGCGGGCGGTGAGATCGTGGTCAGTTTCCGCTGACAGCATGGCTTAGCTGATTGGCAAGGTAGTGGCTTTGCCAGGCTCCCTTGCCGACGCAGCGCATCCTGCGGCGGATCGCGCCGCGCCCCTGAGGTAACGCCGAAGAGACCTTTCGCGCCACGCCAGGAATGCAGAGCATATGCAGCGCCTCCTTCAGCCAACGGCTAAACTGCGTCGCCTCGCATTGCCGCTGAGTATTCAGGCGCAGACTGAGACCCAGCAGACCCTCTCCGACTGGAAAGTGGCGTTTAGATGGGGCTTTGGGGTCGCCTTCGTCCACAGGGTGTTTCTGGGACTGTGGATGGCCCTGGTCTGGCTGGTGATCAGTCCCTGGACCACGTACCCCGCCGATTTCGACGCAGTTGCCAAGCATGGTCTTCCGCGCCTGACCACTCCCGTCGTGCAGCTCATTTTCGGAGTATGGCGCAGATGGGATGCCAACCACTATCTGCATCTGGCCGTCCATGGCTACCAGGCCGATAATCCCGGCCCGACGGTGTTCGGCCCGTTGACCCCTCTGGCGTTCCGCGCTCTCGACCCGCTTCTGCCTGGACCGGTAGACCTGAGCGCGATGGTCTTCGAGACGCTTGTCTTTGGGCTGGCGCTGACTCTCCTGTTCCGTCTGTGCGCAGCCGATTTCGACGACGAAGCACTGGCTCGCTGGGCCGTGGGGCTGACAGCGTTGCTGCCTCTTTCCTACATGTTCGCGGCTCCGCTCTCGGAATCAGCCTACCTGGCACTGGCTCTGGGTTCTGTATACGCAGCGCGCCGCGGACGCTGGCTGGTTGCGGCCTTGTGCGGGTGGCTGGCCACCCTCGCGCGCACTCAGGGGATACTGCTGACCGTCGTAGCCGCACTGATGCTGTGGACCGCCATACAACCTCGTCCCAACCGGCTGCGCGAAGGGATTTGCCGGGGATGGGTATTGCTGCTCATTCCAACAGGCGCGCTCGTCTTCTCCGCTTTCCGTGCGAGTCATGGGTTGCCCCCGCTAGCCGATGTTTACGCCAATTTCTCCCACCACTTCTACACCAATCCGTTGCGAGGGGTGTACCTCAACGCCCGTCACTTCGTGCGCCAGTGGCCTCACTGCCTGTACGATGCCGATCTGCTGGCGCTCATCGTCAGCCTGACGCTGGGCGTGCTTCAGTTGCGCCACCCGCGTCTCCGTCAGCTTCCGCTGCTCAGCTACACCTGGCTGCATCTGCTGTTGTTTCTCAGCAAGATCAATCAGGATCATTTCACCGGAGAAGTCACCTACAGCCAGAGCTTCGGGCGCTATACGCTGGTGCTGTTCCCGCTGACCATCCTGCTAGCGGATAAACTGCGCAGCATCCCGTCGCAGCGCCTGCGCCTGATCTGTCTGTTAGGGCTGACCTCAGGGCTGCTGCTCTTCAGCGCCAGACATGTGCTCTACCTGATCGGCCCGTGAGAACTCCGGTGCGACGTATTTCTCGAACGCTTCCGCCGTCCAGGGCAGGGCGGGCTTGAAGAAATGCTCATACAGTGCCAGCGCGTATTGCCGGATTTCGTATTGAGCGTCGGGGGCCATGCGCAGCCGCAGGAAGTGCATCAGGTTGTGTGCATCTACCTTGACCACCCAGGTGTAATACACAGCGAACCCAGGCAGGAACATACGCGCCAGTTCGCGGGCCACGCCGGCGTCGAGCGCCTGACGGTAGAGCGCATAGCTGCGTTCGTAGTGCTGGCGCAGCGCCTCGGTTAGGGCCTCGGCTTGGGGGCCGGTCAACTCGCCTTCGCTGGCCTGCTTATTGTCGGCGGCCTGCAGTCGCCAGGCGGCGGGGACGTAAAAATCGCCCTCTTCGAAAGAAGTGTATCGGCCCGACTGCGCGTTGACATGCCAGGTGCGGTGACGCACCCACTGCCACCACACCACCAGCGGGGCGCGCACCCGGAAGCGGAACTCTACCTGCTCGAAGGGGGAGGTGTGGCGGTGCTGCAACAGATAGAAGAGCAGCTTCTTGTCGCGCTCTGCCCCTTTGCTCTCGCCCAGGAAGGAGACCCGCGCCGCGCTGACGATCGCCAGATCGTCGCCCATCATGTCCTGCAACTCGATCCAGCCCTGGTCGAGCACGGGCACGCGCTTGCCGACCAGCGTTTCGCGGGGAGAAGAGCGCTCAGTCATGGGACATCCCCTCCTGGAGACCTGCCAGGGATCAGGCGAAGTATTGCAGGGCGAGCCGCACTCGCTCTTCCACATCGGCGGGCGCGTCGCGCGGGATGGATTGCAAGGCGGCCTGGGCCTCTACCACGCTGTACCCCAGCGCTGTGAGCGCGGCCAGCACGTCTGTGTCGAGTTCGCTGAGGGCGGACACGCCGGGCAACGGCTCGATCACCAGTTTATCTTTGAGTTCGAAAATGAGTTTTTGAGCCAGCTTCTTGCCGACACCGGGCACACGGGTGAGGATATCCGCGTCTTCGCGGGCTACCGCATTGTGTACATGTTCCACGGTCAGGGTGCCGATCACGGCCAGGGCAATGCGCGGACCCACCCCACTGATGGTCAGCAGCGTTTCGAACAGGGCGCGCTCCTCCGGCGTGGGAAACCCGTAGAGGGTCAGGTCGTCTTCGCGCACCTGCAGGTGGGTGTAGAGCGTGATCGTCTGCCCGATGCCGTCCAGAATATCGCGCACCGTGGGCGGTATCTGCACGCGCAGACCCACCCCGCCGACCATAATCACCACGTGATGCTGGCCCAAGGCGACGACCTGTCCGGTAATGCGGTCAATCATCGTTCCTTCACCTGCTTTATTCTGCCGACAGGCGCTCGAAGCGGCTGGCGTTGAGATCGGTGATGGCCAGGCCCAACCCATCTGCCGCGTCGTCTGGGTGGGGCAGTTCGTCGAGGTGCAATAGCTGGCGAATCATCTCCTGCACCTGTTCTTTCTCCGCGTTGCCGTAGCCGGCGATGGTCTGCTTGACTTCGGCGGGCTTGTACTCGCGCACGGGCAGTCCGGCCTGCGCCAGCGCCAGCAGGATCACGCCGCGCCCTTGCGCGACGGTGATGGCCGTAGTGACGTTTTTGCCGAAGTAGAGCGCCTCGACCGCGGCTGCGTCGGGCCGGTGACGCGCAATGAGCGCCACAATCTGCTCGTAGAGTTGCTGCAGGCGATCCGGCATGGGCATCCGGGCGGGAGTGGTGATCACGCCAAAGTCCACCATCTCCAGATCACCATTGGGCAGCTCGCGCACCAGGCCGTAGCCGGTAGTGGCCGTGCCTGGATCAATGCCGAGGACGAGCATGGGCGCTCTCCAGAAACAACAAGCGGCCCGCGAACCGACCTGGCGCGCGGTGCCGCGCATATCTCTGCGATCCCCGTCGGTGGAGGCGGCGATCAGGCTGCGCTGAGTGCCTCGGCCACCTCATCCGTCAGGCTCAGGTTCGAGGCAACGCGCTGCACATCATCCAGGTCTTCAAGCTTCTCGATCAGGCTCATGACCTGGAGCGCCTCTTCAGTGGGCAGCTCGACTTCGTTCTGCGGCATCCAGATCAGTTCGCGTTCCTGAACCCGGTACCCTGCTTTTTCCAGGGCATTGGCGACTGCGGCCAGGGCTTCACGAGGGGTATAGATGGCGAAAATCTCGTCTTCTTGCTGCACATCGTCGGCACCGGCGTCGGCAGCGATCATGAAGACTTCCTCGAAGTCGGCCCCTTCCGCATCCACAGCTACATAGCCCTTCTGGTTGAACTGCCAGGTCACCGAGCCGGAGGTGGCCAGGCTGCCGTTGTTGCGGCTGAGCACGTACTTGAGATCGGCCAGGGTGCGGTTGCGGTTGTCGGTGAGCACGTCAATGATCAGGGCCACGCCATGCGGGCCGTATCCCTCGTAGACGATCTCCTCCATGGCTTCGGTGTCGTCGCCAATGCCCGCGCCGCGGTTGATGGCCCGCTCGATGTTGTCTTTGGGCATGTTGGCCGCGCGCGCCTTGTCAATGGCCAGACGGAGCAGGGGGTTGGCTTCTGGGTCTGGCCCGCCCCGCTTGGCAGCCATGGTGATTTCACGCGCGATCTTGGTGAATATCTTGCCTCGCTTTGCGTCTTCGGCGCTCTTCTTCCGCTTGATCGTAGACCACTTGCTGTGCCCAGACATTCTCAGACCTTTCCCATTTCACATGGTGGGTATTCGTGAACAAATGAGCAGACGTAACCTGCGGGGATACTCTGTGCAGCTATCACCGATTATACCTGAGCGTTTGACGGCCAAGCAAGAGGCGGGTTTGTGGGGCAAAAGCATGGGGCCATTTTGCTGCAGTCTGCTGCCTCTCACCTCTGAATCCTTCATCATTATCCACATTCTGAGCCGATGGCCCT
This sequence comes from uncultured Anaerolineales bacterium, assembly GCA_937135955.1. Taxonomy (GTDB): domain Bacteria; phylum Chloroflexota; class Anaerolineae; order Aggregatilineales; family Aggregatilineaceae; genus UBA2029. The sequence continues at coordinate 11,796 of CAKZOB010000062.1, forward strand.
CAACCCCCGGCCTCTTCTCCTGCGCTACGGGCGAAGGGGAGTGCCTGGGCGAGAGAAAGTAAGTCCCCTCGCCCACAGCGTTGGGAGAGGGGATTGAGGGGTGAGGGGAGACTTGTGGGTAATGCATAGCCCTGCGTCGGGGAGGGGGCAAGCCGAGCGAAGCGAGGCTGGGGGTGAGGTAAAGCGGCAAGCGGTTTGATGCGATCCCCCCGGGCGATTCCGGCCTTGTCAAATAGGTTTGCCTGCGGTACTATTCTGGTCGCTTACTCGTTCCCCCTCACAGGCAGGGGGAGGCTTTCCGCTCGCTGGCACGACGCCCGTCGGGGCCAGGGGGCAATCCCAGGGAAAGGAGACACTTCCACACATGAATCGTGCGTATGAGTTGGGATTCATCATCCCCAGCAACGTGACGGAAGCGGATACGGATTCCGTCATCGAGATGGTCAGGGGATGGATCGAGGGGTTCGGCGGCGCAGTCACCGATACAGATAAGTGGGGACGGCGTCGGCTGGCATATCCCATTGATGACTATCGCGAGGGGTATTACGTCTTCCTGCGCATGGACATGCCGCCAAACAAGGTGAGCGAGTTGGAGCGCAACCTGTTGCTCAGCGATAAGATCATCCGACACCTGGTGGTGCGGCTGGACAACTGAGCCTTCTTCGCCGAGGGCAACCGCTGTGCCAGGTGCCGCGTGAGCGATGGCTGGAGGAAGAGGGGGACATGGGCCGCGGATTGAACAAAGTGATGATCATCGGTTACCTGGGCCGCGATCCTGAATTGCGCTATACCCCCAGTGGCCGCCCCGTAGCCAGTTTCAGCGTAGCTACCAGTCGCACCTGGACTTCGGCGGAAGGGGATCGCCGCGAAGAAACTGAGTGGTTCAATGTGGTCGCCTGGGGCAACCTGGCCGAGATCTGCAAGACGCACCTGAGCAAGGGACAGCAGGTCTATGTTGAAGGGCGACTGCAAACGCGCGGTTGGGAAGACGAACACGGCACCCGTCATTTTCGCACCGAGTTGGTTGCCAGCGAGATGATCCTGTTGGGCGACCGTCACCCGGCGCAGGAAATGCACGACGGTGACGCTCCGGAAGACGAAGACAAGGACAACTTCCCGTTTTAAGCGGACGGAGGACATGCCTGTCCGCTCTGAAGCACGATCAGACAAGGAGACATTCAGGTGAGCGACATTGAGGACCTGGATAACGGCATCGAAGAGGAAGAAGCTGTAGAACTCGATCAGGCGGAAGAAGGGGCTGCCTCTGAGCAAGGCCTGCGTCGTCGCGGAATGCGGCGCAAGGAAGATATCTTTGCGGCCAGCAACACGGTGCCGGATTACAAAGATGTGGAAACGCTCAAGCGCTTCCTGACCGAACGCGCCAAGATTCGCCCGCGCCGCCAGACCGGTCTGAGTTCCAAGAATCAGCGGTTGCTTGCGCGCCAGATCAAGCGTGCACGCCATCTAGCGCTGCTGCCCTTCACCGATGAGCAGACACGTCGGTAGGGGCCTGCCCGACAACGAGCGCCCTGTGCGCTCTTGATGGCTTGGTTGTATTGGCCTGGCTGCGCGTCTGCTTGTGATGCGCGCCAGGCCACTATGTGCCAGATGGCTTTGCAGAATTAACCGTCATTGGAGGAGAATAATCTTTATGGCCAAGAAAGGCACCACTGGCGGTCCCCGTCCTCACCGTATTACCGAGGCAGACGTCAAGCGCCGTCGGGAATACAGGTCGCGGGCCGAGCGTGACCGATTGTGGCAGCGGCGTGTCCTGTACGCCACAGTAGGGTTGGTGGCGATCAGCGTGCTGGTGTTGATTGCGGCTTTGTTCTACGAACAGGTCGTCCGCCCCAGAGAAGCGATCTCTACCGTCAACGGCGAAGAAATCACCACGCGCGACTTTCAGGATCGCGTGCGTCTGATTCGCTGGCTGACAGCGGAGCAGATCCGCGAGTTGTACTATCTGACGGGCGGCAACGTTGACACGATCCAGCAATATGCGGGCCAGCAGATCACCGACCTGCGCCGTCCGCAGATCGTCGGCAGCCAGGTGCTGGACGACATGGAGGAGGAAGCGATCCTTCGCCAAGCGGCCAGAGAACTGGGCGTGACGGTGGATGAGGCCGCCGTTGATGAGCAGGTGAATCGCTACATGGCTCAGCGCCTGGGGATGACCGTTCCCTCGGACGAGACGCCTACCCCGACGCTGACGCCGACGATCACCCCGACGCCGTTGGTTTCGCCGACGCCCAGCAATACACCTGTGCCCACTGAGACTTCGACGCCGGTGCCGACAGCTACGCCTGCCAATACTGCTACCCCTGGCCCTTCGCCGACGCCTACCGTTCCCCCCACAGAGACGCCGATCCCGTCGCCTACGGCTACTCTGGAACCGGCAGTAGTAATGGCAACGTTGCAGAGCGAGGCAAACGATTTCTACAAGAGCGCTCAGGATGCGGTGGAAGTCAGCCGCAGCGCAGTGCGGGAGTTGTTCTACTACGACGCCTTGCGCACGGCTCTGCTGGAGGAGCTGACCAAGGACTTGCCGCAGGAAGAGTTGCAGGTCAACGCACGCCATATTCTGATCTCGTTCAATCCGGATCTGCCGGCTGGTCAGGCCCCGCCGCCTACCGACGAGCAAAAGGCTGCTGCATTGGCGCGCGCTGAGGAAGTGATGAAGGCCTTGCAGGACGGCGAGCCGTTCGCCGACCTGGCGAAGGCGGTGTCGGACGACAGCAGCGCAACGCACGGCGGCGAACTGGGCTGGGCCAGTCCGGACAAATACGTGGCGGCCTTCAAGGATGCAGTGTTGAATGCCACGATCGGTGAGATTGTCGGACCGATCGAGACCGAGTACGGCTATCACATCATCCAGGTACACGCCCGCGAGGTGCGTCCACTTTCGGCGGGCGAACTGAGCACGCGCCGTCAGCAGAAGTTCCAGGACTGGCTGGACGAGCGCAAGGCGGCGGCGAAGATCGAACGGCGCGATGACTGGCTTGAACGTGTGCCAGAAGATCCGTCCTATAACCGTCTGCTGGGGGATATCCTGCCCATCGGCTGACGGCTGGCCCTGTCAGTAATTGATATTGTACAGACGGCACGCGGGGATACCGTGTGCCGTTTGTGTTTGTTGGACGGGGCAAGCTTGCGCTAAAACTTTGCTGTGGGGTAGGGTGGAATGACCTGGAAGCGGCAAAAAAGACCCGGGTTTGGCAAATTCACCCTTGTCAGAGACGGTAGCTTTTGTTAGAATGCCAAACACTGGTTTGGAAAACAGCGCACCTTAACAACAGCATAGTGACAGGAAGCCGACGTGCGGAAGGAGAGCGGTCCCTGAGGAGGGGCTGGAAGGAAGTACGGAGAGTTTGATCCTGGCTCAGGATGAACGCTGGCGGCGTGCCTAATACATGCAAGTCGGACG
>CAKZOB010000063.1 GCA_937135955.1 uncultured Anaerolineales bacterium
TCACTCTGGTGGCAATATGGACATTCTTGGCTCATATCCCTATTTTACCAATCTCCTGAATTTTATCCACTCCCCCAGCAACGCAGCCTTGTCCGGCGCAGACGGCGTGTGCTATAATCAGCGCCGTAGTGGGGAGTCGCCAAGTGGCCTAAGGCAGCGGCCTTTGGAGCCGCCATTCGCTGGTTCGAATCCAGCCTCCCCAGCACTGATGACCTGCGCAAAGCAGGTCTTTTTTTCTGCTCTCTCCGCCCGGATTCCTCGATTATCGTGATATTAATCGCGGCAGAAGGTACTTTTTTGAACTATGCCGGCCCAGGACAACCCCCTAGTATTTAGAATGGGTAGCTTCTCGCTGACCCCTCCCAACGGTTGACCCAGGTACGGAGCGGAGCCAGTGAACAAAATTCTTGAGAATGAAGTCCTTGCCGAGAAAATCAACCGCTATGTGATCGAAGCGCCGAAGATCGCGCAGCGCCGCAAGGCTGGTCAGTTCGTCATCGTGCGCATTGACGAGCACGGCGAGCGCATTCCTCTCACCATCGCCGACGCCGATCCCGAACAGGGCACGATCACCCTCATTGTGCAGGCTGTGGGCAAGACTACCGCCCAGATGACCCTGCTCAAACCCGGCGATTATCTGCTGGATGTGGTGGGGCCGCTGGGCGCGCCCACGCACATCGAGCGCTTCGGCACAGCGGTGGTCGTCGGCGGTGGGATCGGCATCGCCCCGGCGCACCCCATCGCGCAGGCGCTCAAGGCGGCGGGCAACACGGTGATCACCATCCTGGGCGCGCGCAGCAAATCGCTGCTGATCCTGGAAGAGGAAATGCGCCGCACCTCCGACGAAGTGATCGTCTGCACCGACGACGGTTCCTATGGCATGAAGGGCCTGGTGACCCATGCCCTGGCCGACCTGATCGCCCGCCGCGGCAAGCCGGATTTTGTCTTCGCCGTTGGGCCGGTGCCCATGATGAAGTACGTTAGCCTGCTCACCAAAGAGCACGGCATCCCCACCATGGTCAGCCTCAACCCGATCATGATTGACGGGACGGGCATGTGTGGCGGTTGCCGGGTGACCGTGGGCGGCGAGATGCGCTTCGCCTGTGTGGATGGGCCAGACTTCGACGGGCATCAGGTGGACTTCGACGAACTGATGAAGCGTCAGGCGTTCTACAAAGAACAGGAAGCGATCGCCTATCAGCGCATGTTGGAGCGCTGCCGGGCCGAAGGTATCGCACAGCCCGACCCCTCCTGAGATCGGCGCAGGATTAGCAGCACCGGTGACTGAGACGAGCATGAGCGACGAACTGAATCCCAAAGAGATCGAGACCCTGCGCGCGCTATCGGCCAAGGAGCGTATGCAGATTCCGCGCCAGGTCATGCCCGAACAGAGTCCTGATGAGCGGCGGGCCAACTTCCGCGAAGTGCCCTATGGTCTGCCGTCTATGACCGCCGTGGTGGAGGCCAATCGCTGCCTGGCCTGCAAGAAGCCGGCCTGCGTCGAGGGGTGCCCGGTGGGGATTGACATCCCTGGCTTCGTGGCGCTCATTGCACGTGGCGACTTCGAAGGCGCGATCCGCAAAGTCAAAGAGACCAACATGCTGCCCGCCATTTGCGGACGCGTGTGCCCCCAGGAAACGCAATGCGAAGCCAACTGCGTGCTGGGCAAAAAGGGCGATCCGGTCGCCATCGGTCGGCTGGAGCGCTTCGTGGCAGACTGGGAACGCGAGCATGGCCTGATGGAACCGCCGCCCATCGGCGAGCCAACCGGCAAGAGCGTGGGCGTGGTGGGCAGCGGGCCAGCGGGTCTGACCGTTGCCATTGACCTGCGCCGTATGGGGCACAGCGTCACCATCTACGAGGCGCTGCACGCGCCCGGCGGCGTGCTGATGTACGGCATTCCTGAATTCCGCCTGCCAAAGTCCATCGTCAACGCCGAGATCGAGGTCGTGCGGCGCATGGGGGTGGACATTCAGTGCAATTATGTCATCGGGCAGATCGAGACAGTGGATGATTTGCTCGAACGGCACGATGCTGTCTTCCTGGGCACAGGGGCAGGGCTGCCCTGGTTCATGAACCTGCCCGGCGAGAATCTGTGCGGCGTCTATTCGGCCAACGAATATCTGACGCGCTGTAACCTGATGCGCGCCTACGAGTTCCCCTGCTGCGATACGCCCATCGCTGCCAGCGAGCGCGTGGCGGTGATCGGCGGCGGCAACGTGGCGATGGACGTGGCGCGTACTGCTGTCCGGCTGGGCGCGAAGGAAGTCTACCTGATCTACCGCCGCTCTGAGGCCGAAATGCCCGCCCGCGCCGAAGAGATTCATCACGCCAAAGAAGAGGGGATCATCTTCAAGCTGCTGCATACGCCAGTGCGCTATATCGGCGACGAGAGCGGGCGCGTGCAGCAGGTGGAGTGCATCCGCATGGAGTTGGGCGAGCCAGATGCTTCTGGTCGCCGCCGACCGGTGCCCATCGAAGGCTCGGAATACACCATAGACGTAGATACGGTCGTCGTCGCCATTGGCAACGGGCCGAATCCTCTGGTGCCCAAGACCACCAAAGGGCTGGAAGTAGACCCGCGTCGCGGCACGATCAAGACCAACCTGGAGACGATGCGCACATCCAGGCGTGGCGTATTCGCTGGCGGCGACATCGCTGTGGGCGCGGCGACGGTCATCCTGGCCATGGGGCACGGGCGCAAAGCCGCGCGCTCCATTGATCACTTCCTGCGCACCGGCATATGGGATGTAGACAGGATAGACTGAGCAGCCGGCGGCGCGCGCGAATACATGAACAGGGGGCGGTAGTCGCCCCTTGTGTGTCGCTGGAGGCAGTTTTGCCAAGTGACACCCCGCGCCCTGTGGTGTGGCAGAAGCCACTAGTCACCTGTCTGGTGGGGGGCTATAGTGAGGGTAAGAGGGGGAGGCGGCAATGGTAAGCCGCCTCTGGCAACTTAACATCTTAGAGGAGAGTAAGGACGAAAACTACATGGAGACCTTATGGGAATCGCGGTTTGCGCTGCGGACCCACCGGATGACCAGCTCCGTCATCCGCGAGCTGCTCAAGCTGACGCAGCGCCCGGAGGTCATCTCCTTTGCTGGCGGGCTGCCAGCGGCGGAGTACTTCCCGGTCGAACGTTTCCAGGAAGCCTGCCAGCGCGTGCTGGCGACCCAGGCCCACTATGCCCTGCAATATGGCCCCACCGAAGGATATTTACCCCTGCGCGAGATGATCGTTGAACGCATGGCGCGCGACAACATCTGCGTGACCGTGGACAACGTCTTGATCACGTCCGGCTCGCAGCAGGCGTTATCGCTGATCGGGGCTTTGCTGATCAACCCCGGCGATCATGTGCTGGTCGAACAACCTACCTATCTGGGCGCATTGCAGGCGTTTGCTACCTATCAGGCCGACTATGTCGGCGTCCCCACCGACAACGACGGCCTATGCGTGGATCAGTTGCCGGCGGCATTGCGGCACGGCCCCAAGTTCATGTACATCCTGCCCAACTTCCAGAACCCCGCCGGCGTGACCATCAGCGCGGAACGGCGCAGGGTCTTGATCGGGCTGGCCCAGCAGCAGGGCGTGCCCATTGTGGAAGACGACCCCTATGGGCAACTGCGCTTCGAGGGCGACTCCCTGCCGCCGCTGGTGTCCGTAGACGCGGAACTGGCCGGTAACAATGGTCACTGCTATACTGGCAACGTCATCTACCTCTCGACCTTCTCCAAGACGCTGGCTCCCGGCCTGCGCACTGCCTGGATCGTCGCCTCGCCGCCGGTCATTCACAAGCTGGTGCAACTCAAGCAGGGAGCCGACCTGCATACCAGCACCTTCACGCAGATGATTACCTACGAAGTGGCCAAAGACGGCTTCATTGACGAGCACGTGCGCCTGTTGCGTCAGGTCTACCGGCAACGGCGCGATGTCATGCTCTCGGCGCTGGATCGCTATATGCCGCCCGAAGTGCGCTGGACGCATCCTACCGGCGGTCTCTTCCTGTGGGTGCATCTGCCCTCGGAGATCAAAATCCGCGAGCTGTTCGAAGAGGCGCTCCGGCGCAATGTGGCCTTTGTGCCCGGCGATGCCTTCTTCACTGTCCCCGATCCGCCGCCGACGGCGCGTCTCAATTTCTCCTGCATGCCCGAAGACGCCATCGTGGAAGGCATCCGCCGCCTGAGCGAAGCGATCAAAGACCTGCAACGGGCGGCGCATCCGATGATCGCTCTGTAGGGGGATGAGAGACCCGGTATGGATTGGTTGAGCCAGTACAAACCCAAGAAGGTGACGGCGCAGGAAGCCATGCGCGTGTTGCGCTCCGGCTATCGCATCTTCGTCACCGGCAATGCTTCGGTGCCGCAGCGCCTGGTGGAAGCGCTCGAAGAGCGCGCCCTGGAACTGCACAATCTGACGTTGATCCAGGTGCTGGTCATCGGCAAGACCGATTATGTGCGGCCCGAACTGGCCGAGCATCTGCGCGTCAACTCGTTATTCATCAGCCCGGGCATTCGCGACGCGGTCAATGACGGGCGCGCCGACTTCACGCCCGTCTTTTTGTCGGAAATCCCCCGCCTGTTCAAGACGGGGCGGCTGCCGATTGACGTGGCGCTGATCCAGGTGTCGCCGCCCGACCGCTATGGCTATTGCTCCTATGGCACCGAGGTCGGCGTGACCAAGACCGCCGCCGAAAGCGCCAAGATCGTCATCGCCGAGGTCAACCCCAACATGCCGCGCACGCTGGGCGATAGCTTCATTCACGTGGGCAAGATTGACTACGTGGTCGAGGTGGACTACAAACTGCCCGAAGTGCACATGGCCATCTCGTCGCCAGAACAGGAGGCCATCGCCAATCATCTAGCGGCGATCATCCCCGACGGCGCGACGCTGCAGATGGGCATCGGCGGCATCCCGGATGCTGTGCTGCGCAAGCTGCGCAATCACAAACACCTGGGCGTGCATACCGAGTTGTTCTCCGACGGCGTGGTGGACCTGGTCGAAGCGGGCGTGATCACCAACGAGCGCAAGACGCTACATCCCGGCAAGATCATCGCTGGCTTCCTGATGGGCACGCAGCGCCTCTACGACTTCGTGGACGACAACCCCATCGTCGAACTGCACCCGTCCGAATACATCAACGATCCCTTCATCATCGCCCAGAACGACCGCATGGTCTCGATCAACTCGGCGCTGCAGGTAGACCTGACCGGCCAGGTATGCGCCGATAGCATCGGCACCTATTTCTATTCCGGCGCGGGCGGTCAGGTGGACTTCGTGCGCGGGGCGGCGCGCAGCAACGGCGGGATGCCCATCATCGCCATGCTCAGCACGGCCAAAGAGGGGACGATCAGCCGCATCGTCCCCACGCTCGACCCTGGAGCGGGGGTGATCACCACCCGCAACGACGTGCACTATGTGGCGACCGAATACGGCGTGGCCGATCTCTACGGGCGCACCATCCGCGAGCGGGCCAAAGCGCTGATCGAGATCGCGCATCCGAATTTCCGCGCGGAGCTGGCCGAAGCCGCCGAAAGGCTCTTCCACGTGCCGCGTTTGTTCGTCAAGGAGGTGCCCTGGGCCGGTCAGAACAGGTCATCGGGCGAAGCGGCGAGAGGGTGAGGGGCATAGCCCTATGCCCCTGTTACCTGCCTCGCGCTATCCCCTGGCGGGCACAGCGGGACGACGTCCCCACAGCCCGCTGATGGGGTTACTAACAGTAGAGTGAGGAGTAGGCATTCATGGCCAGGGGACGGATCGAGATCAACGAAGACAATTGCAAAGGCTGCACACTGTGTACCATCGCCTGTCCGCAAGGGGTGATCGTCATGGCTACCGATCATCCCAGCGCCAAGGGGTACTATCCGGCCATGTTTGTTGATCCGGAGGGCCAATGCACCGGCTGCGCGCTATGTGCTGTAGCCTGCCCGGACGTGTGTATTACCGTTTACCGTCAGGTGCCCGCCAAGACGCGCCCTCAGGAGGCGGCGGTCTAGCGGGAGGAGAAAGATACTTTTATGGCTGTAGAACTGCTAAAAGGCAATGTGGCACTGGCCGAGGCCGCGATCCGTGCCGGGGTCGAGGCGTACTTTGGCTATCCCATCACCCCGCAAACAGAATTACTGGAGCATATGGCCCAGCGTATGCCGGAACTGGGGCGCGCCTTCGTCCAGGCCGAAAGCGAACTGGCCGCCATCAACATGGTCTACGGCGCAGCCTGCGCCGGTGCGCGGGCCATGACCTCGTCGTCCAGCCCTGGCATCAGCCTGATGCAGGAAGGGTTCTCCTACATCGCCGGTTCGGAAGTGCCCGCCGTCGTGGTGGACATCATGCGCGGGGGGCCGGGCCTGGGCAACATTCAGCCGTCGCAGGCGGACTACTTCCAGGTGACGCGCTCCGCCGGACATGGCGACTATCACCCGATTGTGCTGGCTCCGGCCTCCGTCCAGGAAGCGATTGATCTGATGGTACTCGCCTTCGACCTGGCGGATAAGTACCGTCATGTGGTGCTGGTGGTGGCGGACGGGCTGATCGGGCAGATGATGGAACCGGCGGAGTTGCCGCCCATGCGCCCGCTGCGGGCAGAGCGCCCCGACTGGGCGCTGACCGGCGCGCAGGGCCGCGCGCCGCGCATCATCACCTCGCTGGAACTGGATGCGCCCGCCCTGGAAGAAGTGAATAACCGCCTGCAGGCCAAGCTGCGCGAGATTCGCGAACACGAGCAGCGCTACGCCGAGCAAATGGTCGAGGACGCGCGGCTGGTAGTGGTGGGCTATGGCACGGCGGGACGCATCGCGCAGACAGCCGTCAGACAGGCGCGGCGCGAGGGGATGCGCGTGGGGTTATTCCGCCCCATTACGTTGTGGCCGTTCCCCGAACGTCGCCTGTCGCGCCTGGCTGACCGGGTAGACGCTTTCCTGGTAGTGGAGATGAACGCCGGGCAGATGCTCGACGACGTGCGGCTGGCGGCAGGTGGACAGGTGCCGGTGGACTTCTACGGGCGCACTGGCGGCATGGTCCCTGTGCCGGAGGAAATCTACGAGGCAATCAGCGCGCTGTACAGAAAACTGCCGGACAGCGCACGCTGGGGAGAGTGAACCATGATGGTTGCGGAAACAGTGCTCGAAGAACAGGTGGTGTACGCGCGGCCCGCGTCGCTGCGCGACGTGCCGACGCACTACTGCCCCGGCTGCACGCATGGCGTGGCGCACCGGCTGGTGGCCGAGGTCCTCGACGAACTGGGAATCCGTGAGCGGACGATCGGCGTTTCGCCGGTGGGTTGCGCCGTGTTCGCCTACAAGTATTTCAACACCGACGGTTGCGAGGCCGCGCATGGACGTGCTCCGGCCATGGCGACCGGCATCAAGCGTGTGCGCCCGGATATGGTCGTCTTTACCTATCAGGGCGACGGCGACCTGGCCGCCATTGGCACCGGCGAGATCATTCACGCCGCCACGCGCGGTGAGCTGTTCACCACCATTTTCATCAACAACGCCATCTATGGCATGACCGGTGGGCAGATGGCTCCCACCACGCTGCCCGGTCAGTACACCAGTTCGTCGCCCGCGGGCCGCGACGTGGAGACGGCGGGCTTCCCCATCCGCATGGCGGAGGTGATCGCCGGTTTGCCCGGCGCGGCCTATGTGGCGCGCCGCTCGCTGCACAATGTCAAGGAGATCATGAAGGCGAAGAAGGCCATCCGCACTGCTTTCAAGGTGCAGTTGGCCGGGCTGGGCTTCAGCATGGTCGAGCTACTTTCGGCCTGCCCCACTAACTGGAGCATGTCGCCGCCCGAAGCCATGCGCTGGATCGAAGAGGCGATGGTGCCCTATTATCCACTGGGCGACTTCAAGGTGGCCGAAGGTGTCGAGGCCCTGTTGAAGGAGCGCTAGCCATGCACGAGGAAATCATCTTCGCCGGATTCGGCGGGCAGGGCGTGCTCTTCGCCGGGCAGTTGCTGGCCTATACTGCCCTGGAAGAGGGCCGGCACGTCACCTGGATTCCCAGCTATGGGCCAGAGATGCGCGGCGGCACAGCCAATTGCACCGTGGTAGTCAGTGACGAGCCGATTGGCTCGCCGGTGTGCCTGCATCCCAGCATCGCCGTCGTTTTCAACAACCCGTCGCTAGAAAAATACGAGCCGTTGGTCAAGCCGGGCGGCCTGCTGATCGTCAATCAGTCGCTGATGGTTGCTGCGCCGCAACGCGCCGACCTGGAGATCGTGCTCGTTCCGGCGACCGAAATAGCGACGGAGATAGGGCAGGTGCGCGCGACTAACATGATCCTCTTTGGGGCGCTGCTGGCCCGGCGACCGCTGGTGCGCGTCGAGACGGTGCGGGCGGTGTTGCAGGATAAGCTCGGCGCGCGCAAGGCGCACCTGCACGAGATCAACATGGCGGCGCTGGAACGCGGCCTGGCGATTGGACGACCAGTATTTTCGGAGTGAACCGAGAATGTCGAAACAGATCGGGAAAATAGAGAGGTTTCCGCTACGCGAAGCGTTCGATCACGAAGCGTTCAATTTCACCGCCTGGCTTGAACAGAACATTGACGCGCATCACCGGGCAGGGTTGATTTCATCGGTTCAACAGCCCGGCACCATGACCGCCGGCAGATTGCTAAGAAATCCAGCCGCGCCCGAATCCCAGGGGGATTGCCTCAAACCGCTTGCCGCTTTACCTCCCCCCCGCTCGGCGCTGGCACGCCTCGCTGCCCCCTTCCCGCGTCGGGGAGGGGGGCAAGCCGAGCGAAGCGAGGCTGGGGGTGAGGTAAACCACAACGCAGCAAACGGCCTGTCACAGTTTGCGCGCACCTCTCAAAGGGGGGCATTTCAGGCATTTCCGTAAATTTGGTTCTGTAGGGCGCTGCTTGCTGCGCGACAGGAATTTACGGATAGGTTGTTACTTCTGCCCATGGTCTGCAGGCTGGTTTTGATGCCATTACCCTGGCCCGAATCCGTCTCGCCGTTGACAAGGGGATGGGAATCCGCTAACATCCTGGGCCGGGGAATGCTCTGCGTTCCTCGCTGGCAGTGATCCCTTTCCTCGTGGGTTGCTGGCAGGTTGCTCGGACTGGGTCCTGCGCGGCAGGGCGTCCGAACCGTGTCAGGGCCGGAAGGCAGCAGCACTAAGGACTTTCCCCTGGGTGCCGCAGGAGCGCCTGGCCCGAGCAACGTGCCCGCAACCCCGTTGTTTTGAGGGCCGAGAGACGGACTTCCTGGGGTGAGCGCTGAGCAAGGCAGCCAATCGAGCCATAGTGCCCGTCGGCGCTGGTTGCGCGTCGTCATGGTGAGCACAGCAGTCGCACTGGTGGCCGGGGCGGTCCTGACCGCGGACTGGCTGGTCCGCAAGACGGTCACGGTGGATGTGGACGGCAGTCTGCGCCGCCTGCATACGCATGCTGATTCGGTGCAGTCCGCCCTGACCGAAGCTGGCGTGCATCTTGCCCCCGAAGACCTGGTTTTTCCGGCCCCAGAGACCCCGCTGCGCGATCATATGACGATCACCGTGCGCAAGGCGCACACCGTCTTCGTGCAGGCCGATGGTGCGCTGCGCTCGCTGCGGACTCAGGCGCGGCATCCGCTCGACGTTCTGGCCGAACTCTCTGTATCGCTCGCTGCTCATGACCTGGTGGAGGTAGACGGGCAGCCCTACACACTGGCCCGGCTGGCAGCGCAGGGCTGGAACACACCTCCGCTGTCCATCCGCGTGCTGCGCAGCGCCACGATTCAGGTTGTGGAAAATGGCACGACGCTGGTGCTGCACACCACTCAGGCGGACGTGGGGCGGGCGCTCAACGCGGCAGGCGTGTCGCTCTATGTGGCCGACCGTGTGATTCCCGACCTGAGTACACCGGTCGCCGATGGGCTGGTGATCGCCATCGAGCGTTCCCTGCCGCTGACGGTTGTCGCCGACGGGCAGACGATCGCCACCCGCGCGCTTGGCCCGACGGTGGGCGACGCGCTGGCACAGATTGGCGTCGCACCGGTGGGGCTGGACATGACCATTCCGCCGCTCGAAACGCCTCTGACTGCCGGCATGACGGTGCAGGTCGTGCGCGTCAGCGAAGACCTGATCCTCAAAGAAGAGCCGATCCCCTTCGAGACGATCGCCCGCCGCGATCCCACGTTGGCTCCTGGTGAACAGCGCGTGATCCAGGAGGGGGTCGAAGGGATACGACGGCGGCAGGTGCGCGTGCGCCTGGAAGATGGCCAGGAAGTGAGCCGCGAGACGGTCGCCGAGTGGATCGCGCGGACACCGGTGCCGCGTATCATCGCCCAAGGCTCATGACCGATCGTCCCGCTGCCGATCCCTCCGCGTTCGCGCCCAAGAAAAGCCTGGGCCAGAATTTCCTGCGCGATCCGCACCTGCTGGAAAAAATCGCCGAGCTGGCAGACATTCCAGCGGGCGGCACCGTGCTGGAGATCGGCGCGGGCACGGGGGCGCTGACGCGCGCGCTGGCGGCGCGGGCCGGGCGCGTGCTGGCCGTGGAAGTGGACGAGCGGCTGATCCCTGGCCTGCAGCAGACCTTCGCCGATCAGCCGCACGTGGAGATCATTCACGGCGATATTCTGACGCTCGACCTGAGCGAGCGGCTGCGCGACACACCCTACCTGATCGTCGCGAACCTGCCCTACTACATCACCAGCGCCATCCTGCGGCATATCTTCGAGCACTTGCCACGCCCACAACGGGTAGTGGTGACCGTGCAACGCGAAGTCGCCGAGCGGCTGATCGCTGGCCCCGGCGACATGAGCCTGCTGGCGGTCAGCGTGCAGTTTTATGGGCAGCCGCGCCTGCTGCTGCGGCTCAAGCCCGCTGCCTTCTGGCCGCCGCCGGAAGTCGAATCGGCGGTGGTGCGCATTGATGTCTACGAGCGCCCGCCCGTAGACGTGCCGGATGAGGGGGTGTTCTTCCGCGTGGTTCGGGCTGGCTTCGGCCAGAAGCGCAAGCAACTGCGCAACGCCCTCAGCGCGGGTCTGCGGCTGGACAAAGAGAGCACCGCGGCGCTGTTGCACCAGGCTGGGATTGATCCACAGCGCCGCGCCGAGACGCTGAGCCTGGACGAATGGGCGGCGTTGGCGCGGGTAGTGGCTCTCTACGAAGGCGGAGCCTGAGCGCGTTCGAGCCGCCGGGGGTCTGCCTGCCTTCAGAAACCTTTTGCGAAGCCCTGTTCGGCGGCGTTACCTCAGCCCTGGGTTTCCTCTCCCCACGCGGAGAACTTAAAGCCGCGTTCTCCATGCGTGGAACGATGAGGTTTCAAGCGCAAGGCAGGGCGTTTACCCAGGCGCTCGCCTGGCCGCGCTATTGGCCCGCGCCGGTTTGTTTCTCTACGAAACGCACTTCGTACATCTTGGGCCAGTGTTTGCCAGTGATCAGGAAGGTGTCGGTCTCCGGCAGATAGGCGATGCCGTTGAGCACTTCCTGCTCGTCGAACTGCGCCCTCTCTTCCTCGGTGAGCAGGTTCGAGGCGTCAATCACCGCGACCACGACGCCGTTGTACTTGTTGATTTGCACGATGTAGTCAGTCTGCCAGATGTTGGCGTAGATGTAGTCGCCCACGCACTCCAGTTCGTTCAGGCGCTCCACCAGCGATCCCTGCACGGTGACCAGACCGCTGAAGATCAGCTCAAAGGTCTGTGGGTCGCGGACATCCAGGAAAGGTGTGCCATCGCTCATGTAGAGGTAGCGCCCGTCGGTGCACAATCCCCATCCCTCGCCCTCGTAGGTGTACGTGCCGATCTGCTCGAAGGTCTCGCGATCGTAGATGAAGGCCACCTCCGACTGCCAGGTGAGTTGAATCAGGCGGTCGTCCACCAGAGCCAGCCCTTCAGCGAAATACTCGTCCGGCACGCGGATCATCTGCAGCACTTCGCCGGTCTGCGGGTCTACCTTGCGCAGCGTAGACGCCCCATGACGGCCTGTGCTCTCGTAAAGATAGCCGTCGTGGAGCAGCAAGCCCTGCGTATAGGCCGTCGTATCGTGTGGGCGCACAGAGAGCACTTCCGGCTCCAGCAGCTTGACCGGCGTATACAGCGGATTGTCGCTCTGAGCCAGGGTCGGAGCGAAGACGCTCAGAGTGACCAGCAATAAGACCAGCAGGGGAATAAGACGGACAAAACGAGCCATGGCAATTTACCTCTTGATCATAGTCAACGGGCGAGGGTCGGGCGCGGCGCAGCATCGCCCAGTTGCAGCACGGCCAGGGCCTGTTCGTGCACCAAGCCATTGGTCGCCAGGATGCGCTGACCGGATAGCGCGGTGCGACTGAACGCGCCTTCATAGTCCGTTACTTTACCGCCAGCTTCCAGCACGAACAAAATCCCTGCCTGCACGTCCCAGGGCTTCGGCCCGTGTTCCCAGTAAACATCGCAACGCCCCGCCGCTACCCAGCACAGGTCGAGCGCTGCCGATCCCACCCGGCGCACATCCTGAGTGCGCCGCAAAAAGTGCCCCACCTGCGCGGCGTTGTTGTCTTCCGAAGTCCAGGCGTCGTAGGGGAAGCCGGTGATCACCAGCGTCTGCGCCAGGTCGGGCACCTGACTGACGCGCAGCCGCCGCCCGTTGAGCGTTGCTCCCTGCCCGCGAATGCCTTTGTACAGTTCGTCACTCATGGGGTTATAGACCACACCCAGAATAGGCTGCAGATCGGGGCCGGAGAGCGCCAGACTCACGGCGAAGACCGGGAAGCGATGGGCGAAATTGGTCGTGCCGTCCAGCGGGTCTACATACCAGTGATAGGGCGTTTGATCGGGCGAGGGGCCATAGCCTCCGCCTTCTTCGCCGTGAATATGGTGATCGGGGAAGGCGCTGCGCAAGGCTTCCACGATCAGCGCTTCGGAGGCGCGGTCGGCGTCCGTGACCAGATCAATTGGCGAGCTTTTGCTGTACGATCGGCGCGGGCGTTCGAAATGCTCGCGCAGCACCACCCCCGCGTGCCGCGCGATACCCTCAGCAATATCGAGGATGGCTACGTAGTCCAGCGAGTGAGTCATAGGGCGAAGCTCTTCCTGAAAACATGCCTGGGGAGAAACACAGCGCCCATTATACCGCAGCCTGGGGAGACGAAAGGGGGCGCGGGTGTGCGCCCGTGCGAGCGGGGGCTATCAGCGACTTGTTTCTGGTAGACGAGCATGTTTTGAGTACCGCTACTCAGCCCCAGGCGCGAGTCAGAGCTATACTGGGGGCATCGAGAAATCCAGTCAAGAAAGGGGCAAACGTGCCGAATCTGTTCGCTGCGACGCTTGGTCAACGGCCTGAGGCCATCACCGTGGCGCTGGACGAATTACACGCTCGCTATCGTTTTGCAGCGGTGGCCATTCTGCACACGGAACCGCAGCTATCCGGCATTGCCGATGCGCGCAACAGCCTGAAGACTGTCCTGGCCGCAGACTATCCTGATCTGCCAGTGCGTTGGCATGAGCTTCGCCGCGTCACGGGAGCGTCGCTCATAGATATCACCGACCAGGATACGGCCAACGACTACATGCGGGGCGTGTTGCATGTGCTGCGCGACTACCGCGCTGAGGGCTACACCATTCACCTGCTGGTAGCTGGCGGGCGCAAAGCCATGACCATCTACGCCACGCTCGCCGCCGCGCTGATCTTCGGCCCGCGCGACCGCGTGTGGACGGTGTTGACCCCGCCTGAGCTGATCCGTGAAGGGCTGTTTCACCTGCCGCCAGGGAGGCGCGATCAGGCGCTTCTGGTTGATCTGCCCATTCTGCCACCGCGCCTGTTGCCAGCGGAGCACGCCACTCTGGACGATCCCCTGGCCCTGATCGCCCATCGTCGCGACCCGCGGCAGGCGTTGCTGAGTCGCCTGACGCCCGCCGAGCAAGCTACTGTCGCCCTGCTCGAACAGCATCCGTATGCCAGCAATGAGGAACTGGCCGGGATGCTGGGCAAATCCACGCGCACAGTGGAGAACCAGTTGCAGGGTATCTACCGCAAGATGATCGATCTGTGCGACGAAGCCGAGACGGCTACCAGCAAGCGCCAGGTCTTGCTGGATATCCTCGCCGGTCGGGTGTGACCGGATGGCCTTGCTCGTGGTGCGCTTATAGAAAGGAGCGACCTGTGGAAAAACGCGATGTGATCATTTGTACGGTTGGCACGAGCCTGTTGACCAACATAGACACGCCCTATAAGCCTGAGGCTGGCATCAGCGCCGAACTCCACGAAAAACTACAGCAGGCGCGGCGAAGCGACAACGATGTGGCATTGTTGAAGCTCTTGCTGGAAATCGAACCTACCAGCCGTATCTGCGGGGCCGAAATCAACTCCATCGAGGATGCCCTCACCACCAAATCGCTGAACCTGCGTCATCTCTTCCTGTTCGTGTCCGATACGGTTGACGGCAGGAAGATGGGCGACCTGCTCGCCAGGTACTACCGTCAGCGTCGAGACCTGGACCTGGAGACGAGCGAATTCGTCGCCGTCGAGAAGCTGCAGGACAAGGAACCGAAGGATTTCAAGATTCACGGCCTGCGGAATCTCGTGCGCGAGATGGGCAAGGTCATTCAGCGATACACTTCGGACCGCATCGTCATCAATGCGACGGGCGGCTACAAGGCGCAGATCGCGATCGCGGTGGTCATCGGGCAGACGCTGGGAATACCTGTGCTGTACCGGCATGAGCGGTTCTCCGAGATCATTGACTTTCCACCCATGCCTGTGGCCTTTGACTACTCGCTTCTTGGCGAGAATTCGGCGCTGCTCACTGACTTTGAACGTGGCGAGGCGTTTTCGCTCGCGGAGGTGGGGGAACTGGATGAACGCCTGCGCGTCTTGCTAGAGGAAGTGGATGTGGATGGCGAACCTGTCTTCGAGTTGGGGGCTATCGGGGAGATTTTCATGCTTGGCTACAGGCAGCGGGTCTTGAAGCCACATGCTCTGCCGCCCGCCGCTGAGGACAAAAAGCGCCCTCCCAGCTTCTCAGACCATCACTATCCTAAGGGGTTCGAAGAATTCGTGCGCAAAGTGTGGCAGGAGACGCCCTGGATCGAGACCGCCGAATCGCGCGGCTACAGCGGGCAAAGGGGCATCAAGGGCATTGGGTTTTATGTGCGAGAGGGACGGTTGTTCGGCGCCTATCAGGACAAGGACAACTTCGGCGGGCGTTTTGAGATTTTCACTACCGCGACATCTCCGGACGAGCTGATCTGGGCGGCTGACTTTCTCAATCAAAAGTATCGCGAGTGGTAGCCATGAACCTTCTCAACCTGTCTCATCCGCTCACCGCGCAGCAGCTCGAGCAGATTCAGGCCCTGGCCGGTCAGCCGGTCAGGGCCATCATCGAGGCGCGGGTGCAGTTCGACCTCAACGAGCCGTTTACTGCGCAGGCTGTCAGGCTGCTGGACGATCTGGGCATCGCCCCGCAAAGCTGGCAGGGCGAACCCTGGCTGGTGCTGCTCCCTTCCCTGAACTACATCGCTGCGGTCGTGCTGGCCGAATTGCACGGGCGTATGGGACACTTCCCGGCGATCGTCCGCTTGCGTCCGGTGCCCAATGCTGTGGTGACCGAATTCGAAGTCGCCGAGCTCATCAACCTGGAACAGGTACGGCAGGCGGCTCGCGCGCGGCGCTAGCGGCTTTCTCTCCGACCGGGGGCCGATACGGGAAAGATTGAAGCGCCTGTCCGTCAACTAGCAAGGTCAGGCGCTTATAATTGCAGGCAGTCCGGACGCTCTCAGCAGCGGGGAGGCCCTGGAGCACAAACCGGCTGCCAACCTCGCACTGCCGGCCTTGCTCATCCTTTGACAGAGCCTTGCAGCAGGGCTGCGATGATCTGCCGCTGAAACAGGACGAACAGCACGAGGGTAGGTAGCACAATGATGACTGTGCCAGCGCACAAGAGGGGGATGTCGGTCGCATAGTGTCCCTGAAATGCTCCCAGCGCACCGGCCATCGTGCGTTGTGTCGGGTCTTCGACGAGCACGAGCGCGATGAGAAACTGATTCCACGTCCACACCGACATCAGAATCCCCAGCGACGAGATAGGCGCTCGTGCGAGCGGAAGATGGATGCGCCAGAACAGCCCCCAGGTGCTCACGCCATCAACCCGCGCCGCCTCCGAAATCTCCGCCGGCATGTTGACGAAGTGCGCGCGCATCCAGAACACGGCGAACGGCATGTACAGGCCGATCAACGGCAGCACGATTGCCAGCCGGGTATTGTAGATGCCCATATCGCGCTCAAGATAGTAGAGGGGAACGATGATCCCCGTGAAGGGAAGCGTCAGCCCGAACACGAACAGAAACAGGAGGGCGCGCGAGCCAGGGATGCGCAGGTGACCAATGGCGAAGCCAGCCATCGTCGAGATGGCGAGGGCTACCGGGACAACGGCGAGGACAATGAACGTGCTCGAGGCGAGGAGCGCGGGCATTTCCGCCACCTTGAACGCCTCCACGAAATTGCCCCACTGCGGGTCGTCGGGCCACTCAAGCCCGCGGGGCACGGTTCCCGACGGATGCAGCGCGGTCATGAAGATGCTGATGAAGGGCAGGATCGTGATCGCCATCAACCCGAAGAGAAGCGATCGGCCTGCCCACAGTTCGGCGCGACTGATCCTCATAGCGTCGTCTCCCGGCTCAACCGCTGGATAGGCAGGATGACCACCAACACCAGGATCATGAGCATGACGGCCAGGGCAGATGCCAGGCCAATCCGCTGCTGGGTGAACGCAAGGATGTAGATTTGGATGCCGGGAACCGCCGTCGCATTGCCGGGGCCGCCGGCTGTCGCCACGTAGACGATGTCGAATGCTGCCAGCGCTGCCGTCACAGTGACGGTGAGGCATACGCCGATCTCGTGCCTGAGAAGCGGGACAGTGATTTTGATGAACTCTGTGAACCAGCCAGCGCCGTCAATGCGCGCCGACTCATACAGGGCCGGATCGAGCTTCGTCATGCCCGTCCACAACAGAACGGTGCAGAATCCCAGCAGAACCCAGATTCCGATGAGGCCGACAGACGGGAGCGCCCAGTCGAAGTCTCCCAGCCAGGCGCGAGTCACCGAGCCGAGGCCGACTGCCCTGAGGATCTCGTTGATCAAACCTGGCAGGGCCAGCAGCCAGCCCCAGATGATGCCCGCCGCTACGAGCGGAATGACTTGGGGGAGGAATAACACTGTCCGCGCCGCTGCCCCGAAGCTCCCAGTCGCCACGCGGTACATCACGCTCGCGACCACCAGGCCAAGCGTCACCGGGATGAAACTGAAGTACGCCACCAGCCGGAAGGCGTTGTAGATGGTCTCAAGCAGATTGGGTACTTCGAGAACAGTCCTGTAGTTTTTGAACCCCACCCAGGTCATGGGACCGATGCCGTCCCACCGGTAGAACGAGTACCGGACGCTCAACAGGAATGGGACCAACACGAAGACCGCGTACATGGTCAGCGCGGGCAAAACGAACAACCAGCCGATGAGGGTTTC
The DNA here is from genome assembly GCA_937135955.1 of uncultured Anaerolineales bacterium. Lineage (GTDB taxonomy): Bacteria > Chloroflexota > Anaerolineae > Aggregatilineales > Aggregatilineaceae > UBA2029. Next base: position 17,430 of record CAKZOB010000063.1, read on the forward strand.
CCGGCGGATCGCCTTGCTGAGGGCGATCCACCAGGAGAAAGCGGGAGCTGCGGAGCGGTCGTCTGATCTCATCATCTTTAGCACCATAAGATGACAGGCGCAGGTCGCTTCCTGCGCCTGTCTCACCGTCACTCAGCGAGTTGCCGCTCGTATTCTTCCTGAACAGCCTTGAGCAGACCAGCAGCATCCTGCTTGCCAGCGACCATCTTCTGGAGCTCAGGCGTCCAGCCCTGGGCGAAGATCGCGCTGGTCGCATTGGCGATGAAGTCCATGGCCGTGCCAGCCTCGCCGATCACCACGCCAGCAGCGAGGGTCTCGTTTGTCACCGAGTCAGGGGCGACGGACGGCATGGGGAGGCCTGCCGGGCCGCCTGGGTTAGACCCGCCGACCGTGACGTTGATTTGGCGGGCTGTCTCGTCTGTAGCGACCCAGTTGAGGAAGAAGGCGGCGCAGTCAGCGTGCTTGGCTCTGGCCGCGATACCGAATGTCAGCGGGGCGGACATCGCTGCCGGGCTGCCTCCGGCTTCCAGGGGCGGCATCAGGAAGAACCCGAACTTGCCAGGCTTGGTATCATACCGGGCGTTCTCCCAGTCACCGTTGAAGATGAAGACCCCTTCACCCTCGACGAAGCGAGCGTTGGCATCGGTGTACTCAATGGCATTGATGTCGGGTGGGAAGTAGCCACTCTCGATCCACCGCTGGAGATGTTGGGCGGCCAACAGGTTCGTCGGCGTATCAATGGTCGCGCCGGGTTTCTGGAAGATCCAGTCGTTGATCGGCTCAACCGGGCCGTAGGCGGCCATCAGGTTCTGCAGCGGGAAAGCAAGCCCCATGCCGCTCTTGGCGCTGCCCCACATCATGATCGGCAGCAGGCCCGCTTCTTTGGCTCTGGCGAGCACTTCGTCGAACTCGGCGAGTGTCTTGGGCGGCTCGGTCATGCCAATCTGCGCTGCCAGCTCTTTGTTATAGAAGACACCGGTCAGGCTATAGTTGAGGCCCATAGCATAGAGTGAACCGGAGCCGCGGGTGCTATCTTCTGCGACGCGGTTCTGGTTGATCTGGGGCACGGGCCACTCGTTCCAGCCGAAAGCAGCGGCGTACTCATCAAGGTTCTTGAGCAGCCCTTGCTTGGCAAACGAGACCATGGTTGGCAGCCTGATCAGGTCTGGCGGGTTGTCGCCAGAGAGCAGCCGCGGCGTCGAGTTGATGAGGTTCGTGAACTGGTCCTGCTTGATGTCCCAGGTCACGTTGGGGTACTGCCTGGCGAATTCTTCGGCCAGTTTGAAGGGCAGGTCGAAACCGGTCTCGAAATAGGCGTTGAGCGTGATTGGCTCGGTCCCACAGTTGGGAACTTCTTGGGCTGTGGAGGGATTCGGCACCGGCATGGCAACCAAAAGAATTGCCAGCAAGGCGACTGTGCAAAAGAACTTGCGTGTTGTGGACATTGTCATCCTCCATTAGAAAGAAAACCACAAAGATCGAGTGGAAGTAGATTTCTGCGTTTGTCCCAAGGAGAGATAGCGCCGGGTAAGCGGGTACTGTTCGTCAGGCACGCCAATCTGTCTCGGCCTTTTCCAGCTATAATTCTCCATAGATAGTCGCCTGCTGGGACGTCCGGCACTATCAACGGGGTAGTTATGCCTGCCAGCATACTACCCCCCTCCTTATCGGCTATCCTTCATAGCGCCTCCTTTCCTGCAACGTTTACACCGACTTCCTCACGATAAGCGGGCATTCCATCACGTATTGAACAGGCTGCCCATCACGCACCATCTCTACTTCCCCAAGCAACATGCGGATGGCGAGCTGCCCCATCTCGAAGTAGGGAAGTTCGACGGTCGTGAGCGGCGGATGAATCTGCGCGGCGAGTATTTCGACGTTATCGAACCCGACGATGGCGACATCTTCCGGAATCCGCAGGTTGGACTTGCGGACGGCGTCGTAGGCTCCCAGGGCCATCATGTCGTTGAAACAGAAAATGCCTGTCGGGGGGTCGCTCATCTGCAGCAGTGAGAGTACGCAGTCATAGGTGCTGGTAGCCAGGCCCTCGAACGGTTCTTCAACGAAGCGTACCAGCTTTTCGTCGAAGGGGATGCCATAATTGGCCAGAGCCTGGCGGTAGCCCTCCAGCCGACCCAGTGGGGCGGGTTCTTTGGCGGCCACATTCACAAACCCGATGCGCCGATGACCATGTTTGAGCAGCGTCTCGGTAGCCAGGCGTCCACCGCCAACTTCGTCCGGAACGATGGATGGCAACGACCGGTCATCGGCAAAACAGTTGACCAGGATCGTGGGGATGTCTGCCGGGAATTGAGAATGCTTGATCTCGCGGTGATACATCGTCGCGTAGATGATGCCTTCGACCTGATGATCGCGCATCACGTTGATGGCCCGCATCTCAACTTGCGGATCATTGCCTGTGTTAAGGAGAAACAGGAGTTTTCCGTTTTCCCAGGCTGCTTGCTGCGCGCCGACGATCACCTCGTAGCTGAAAGCATTCTGGGCCACCTCATCGGTGAGAAACCCGATCAGTTGCGATTGGCCAGTGCGCATGTAGCGGGCGGCGGCGCTTGGGCGAAAGTCAAGTTCTTCGATGACACTCAGCACCCGTTCGCGCGTTGCAGCGGCCACGTGAGGATGATCGTTAAGAACGCGAGAGACCGTCCGTATAGAAACGCCCGCGCGACGGGCTACTTCTTTGATCGTCGTCATTGGCCAGATGCCTTTGAAAAACATTATTTGCCATCGTTGGCAATTATATGATAATCGCTTTTGCCAACGATGGCAAGGGTTTCGAAGGTGCGCGCAAATGGTGACAGGTAGTTTGCTGCGCTGTGGTTTACCTCACCCCCGCTCGGCGCTCGCGCGCCTCGCTGCCCCCTCTCCGCGTCGGAGCTTATCATTACCCCCATCTTGAGCCGATGGCCCTCAACCCCCGGCCCCTTCTCCCGCAGCGCGGGAGAAGGGGAGTGCCTGGCCGAGAGAAAGGAAGTCCCCTCGCCCACAGCGTTGGGAGAGGGGATTTAGGGGTGAGGGGAGACTTGTGGGTAATGCATAGCATTTGTTGACGATGGGGCGTCGCACAGGCATGGCGGACATCCCTTTTGCCAGTTACCAGGCGGCCAGCGCCAGCCCGAACAGGTAACCGGCGGCAGTGCTGCAGACAGCCACCAGACTCACATAGGTGATCGTCTTCTTGCGGCCCAGGATACGCCCGGTGACCAGGATGCTTTGCAGGCTCAGTTCCGGGTCGGCCAGCAGGTAGGCCAGCAGTGGACCACGGTGCATCCCCAGGTCGAGGAAGGCTCCGGCGACGGGCACTTCCACCAGGGTGGGGAAGTACATGAACACGCCAAAGGTTACGCCGATCAGGTTGGCCCAGATGGTGTTGCGCCCGGCCAGTTGTTTCACCCATTCCTCCGGCGTGATCTCGCGCAACATCCCCGCAAAGAATACGCCCACAATCAGCAGCGGGAAGATCTGCCGCACGAAGCGCCAGGTTTCCCACAGCCAGCGCGCCAGTTCGTCGCGCTCCAGCTTGGCCGCCACCACATACGCCAGCGCTGCGAGCAAGATCGCCTCGGCGAAGAAGCGCCCGGTGAAGCGGATCACCAGGCTGCCGGTCTCGGTCGCGGGAGCAGCCAGCAGCAGGGTGATCGCCACCAGCGCCAGCGCGAGCCATGTCCAGCGGTTGAACTCCACCAGTACGTTGCTCATGCCCTTCCAGGCGACCAGCGCGATCAGCACCAGCAACAGGATGAGCAGCGCGCCCTGCGCCGTCAGGCTAAGCGCATCGAGCGTATGCTGTACCCCGCCGGACAGAGTCACCGGCAACGTGACCGACAAGATGGCGTTTTTGAGCAACCCGATCTGCAGCGTGCCTGCGATGAGCACTGCGATCAGCAGGCCGAAGAGCGCCCGCAACGCCGGGCGCAGCGTGACTGTTTGCTCGAATACAGCGGCGTTGGCCGTGTTGGGCTGTTCCTGACGGAACAGCGCGGCCATGATCAGGCCGATGACAATGCCGAAGGCGATCGCCAGGATCAGCCGGGCGATGGCAATATCCATGCCGATGGCCGAACCGGTGTAGCTGATGGCCAGGATGTTGATCGCCGGACCGACAAAGAGGAAAGTGATGGCCGGGCCAAGCCCAGCGCCGCGCTTCCAGATGCCCGCAAAGAGCGGCAGGATGGTGCACGAGCACACTGCCAACACAAAGCCGCCGATGGCTGCTGCCGGATAGCTGATGTACTTTGGGGTCTTCGGCCCCAAGTAGCGCGTGACGACTTCCTTGGGCATTAGCCCGCTCAGGTAGCCGGCGATGAAGAAGGCCGGCACCAGGCATAGCAACACGTGCGCCGCCAGATAGTCCAGCAGCCCCGTCCAGCCTGCGTTCAGCAAATCGAGGATGAGTTCCATGCCTGCACGCCTCGCCATATTCGCGATTTTGAATTATGAGGAACCACAAAAATGCCCTGCATCGGCAGGGCGTGCGCCGCGTTTACTGCTGAGCCGCCAGGGCGTCAGCCAGCCAGGTCATGATCTCCGCTGGATCGGGGATGCGCCCTTCGCTGACGACCTTCTCGTTGATCACCAGGCCGGGTGTCTTGAGCACATACTGGCTGATGATCAGCGGGTCTTTGACATGTGTGACCTGATACCCGTCCGGCGGCTGCAACATGGCCAGCGCCTGACGGGTGTTCGCTTCGACTTTCTGACAGTTGGGGCAACCCGATCCCAGCACCTTGATAGTCAACATCTTGAGCAGTCCTTCCTCGCTCCTCAACGAGAACTTGCGCGCGATCTGGCCTCGGCACAGTGTGGACAGGGACAGGCGGGCAGCACTTCCGGCTGTTGCCTGGCGGACGGGCCAAGCGTGGCGTTCAGCAGGGCGGTCGCCGCCGGGTCTACCAGGCGGTAGAAGACCTGCAGGCCGTCCTTGCGCGCTTCGACCAGGCCCGCCTCGCGCAAGACCATCAATTGCTGCGAAATATACGCCTGCCGCTTGCCGAGCGCCCGCTCCATGTGGCACACGCAGACCTCACCCTTCCGCAGCATGTCGAGAATCTGCAGGCGCACCGGGTGAGCCATCGCCTTCAGTCGTGCCGCGTGTGCTTCGTAATCGGTCATGTCCCCGCCCTTACATTCATAAACTGGAATACATTGTAAGGTGGCGAAGAGCAGTGCGCAAGCGTCGAATGTCATCTCCTGCCGGTGAGGCATTGCACCTGCCGAAAATTGCCGCGCCGGACATCCCCGGCAGGTCTGCACCGGTTTCGACACACAAAAAGAGAGGTGGCCGCGACCACCCCTCCTTCACCGACGCAGACGGTGCCCTGTCAGGCTCAGGGCGTGTCGTTATAGACGCGATAGCTGATCCAGATCGTCGGGCCAGAGCGGTTGTCCACGCGGATCACCGCCTGCCGCCCCTCGGCGACAGTCATGCCGAAGATCGCTCCGGGCAAGACCTGGCTGGTGTTCAGACCGGTTGGGTTGTTAATCACGGCAGGCGTCAGCATCCCAAAGTGCACGTTCTCATAGGTGACGCCGCTCAGCACGCCGATCAGCGAGCCATTGAGCATGGACAGGTTGTTGCCGTCCCAGCTCAGGTCGGGCGTGCCGCCGAACAGGTCCCACGAAATGGGCGGTGCCAGTTGCAGGTTGACCTGATTGGCCAGCAGCGGATAGTCCACACGGTAGGATACGTTGAACAGGTTGTTGTCTTCGTTGAGTTCGGCCACTTCTTTGTTGAGATCGGCCACGACCGCCACCTGGAAAACGCCCGTGCCGGTCACCGTGGCAGTGAGTTGCGCCTGCGCCGTCTGACCGCCCGCCAGCCCTGGCACAAAAGTCGCCGTGTAGACGTCGCCCGGCTCCCACGTAGCCGCCACCGCGAATTGCCCCGCTGCGCCGCCGCCCGCATTGCGCACGGTGACCGTGGCCGTGAAGGGCTGACCGGGGATGGGCTGCGTGGGACTGAGCAACACGGAGTCAATCACGATGTCCGGGTTGGGGGGCAGGGTGGGCGCGGCAGGCGTAGGCGTGGGCGGCGAGGCGATCACCGTCACCAGGTTGATATCGCCCAACACCTCGGTGTATTCCGTCTTCACCCAGCCGACACCGCCCTGGTAGTCAATCACCAGCCAGCTATAGTCGGCGATGGCCCCCAAGACGCGGAACAGTTCCCCGGCTTTCACCTGGCCGATCTTGTCGAACTCGAAACCCGGCCCGTTGCGCACATTCAGCGTGTTGGCGGTCACTTTGACCCACACGCCCTCCAGTGTGGCAGTGGGCACAGGCGTCGCGCCCGGTTCGCCAGGGGTGGGCGTCGGCTGTCCTTCGGCGGGCGGCGGCTGTACTTGCGGCCCGGCCTGATCCAGCCCCAGACGCTGCGTATCGTAGAAGCGGGCAACCGCCGTCGAGCCGCCGTGTCGCCCCAGCCGATACACCACCGCGATCCGCGTCAGGTCGCCGTTGATGAATTCGGAGGGATTCCACACGCCCTGTACCAAGGTGCGCGCCCTGCCGCCGATCAACGCGCCCTGCAGAGCCAGCGGAGCCGTGCCCACCTCGGCGATGGCCGCGCGCAGATACCAGATGGCATCGTAGGCGGCGACAGCCAGCGGCCCCGGCACCTCGCCATAAGCCAGGACGTAGTCGCGCAGGAAGATGCGCGAGGCGGGCAGCGCGTCGGCATAGCACCAGGAGTCGAAGCCGAGCACGCCGTCGGTCAGGTCGCCGGGCAACGCCCCCGCTCGCGCCGCTGCCTCGGCCTTGCGGTAGGCGAAGACGCCGCTCCAGCCGGCATCGCGCAGCGCCCGCAGCAGGGCCGTCGCGTCCTCATAGCCGCCCCACATGACGATCGCACCGGGGTTGGCGCTCAGCAGGCGCGGTACCTCGTCCAGCAGGGCACTGCCGCCGGGCACCTGAATCTTTTCGCCCAACGAGCGATCCTCTGCGGCCAGCGCGGCCTCGAAATCCATCAGCGACTCGGTGAACTCGACCTCGGTCTGCACGACGGCGATGTTGGCAATGCCCAGCTCGCCCAACAGATAGGACGCGATGGCCTGGCTCAACACCCGTTCCGGTGCGCGAGTGCGGAAAAGAAAATTGGTCGTGTCCAGGTCGGTCATGGCGTTCTGCGTGACCGGTGTGAGCACGGGCAGGTTGGTAGCGACCAGCGCCGCAATTGTGTCTGGCGTGATCTGCGGGCTGCTATCCGGCCCCAGCAACGCGCCGACGCCCTGGCCGCGCAACTCCTCGATGGCGGCGGCCATCGTCTCGACGGTTGGCGCTGCGTCGAGCGCCACCAGTTCCAGGCGCACCGCCGCCCCACCTGCTGCGCGCACACCGCCGACAGAGTTAATCTGATCAATGGCCAGTTGTGCGCCGTTGGCTGTCTCGGTGCCCAACGGCCCCAGATAGCCGATGCGGAACACGTCGCCCTGGGTCGGTGGGGCGGCGCGCGTCGCGGGGACGATCAGCCCGGCCACGATCCACACGGCCAGGAGTGCGCCAACCAATGGCCAGCGCCGGCGTTTCAGGTGAGCCATCGCGGTTTTGTGCCACATCATCACTAATCCTCCTCAGACAGCGGATCGGGCCGTCGGGGACGGCGCGTGCTTCCTCTGTGCGCCTTCATTATAGTCAAGTCCGCTTTTTGCAACACACACGCCCGCCGGCTGGGTGCATTTCACAAAAGCTCACGGTCGGCTGATAAAACATTCAGACCTGATTTGAGGGGTGCGCGCGCAAACATGACAGGCCGTGCGCTGGGCTGTGCTTTACCTCACCCTCAGCCGCGTGAAGCGAGGCTTGCCCCTCTTCGCGTCGGCTATGCATTACCCACAAATATGGAGGGGGAGAAACAGGCGATAGAATGAAGCAGATGAAGGGGATAAAGAAGCAGGAAGGCACGATGAACATCGAGGATTTGGACTATATCCAACTGGCAGACAAACGGC
>CAKZOB010000064.1 GCA_937135955.1 uncultured Anaerolineales bacterium
CGACACGCTCAATGCCCGTGCCGCGATGCCCTGCGCCGTCAGGTTCCCCACGGCCATCTCCGGGTAAAAATCGCGCCACCCCTCGAAACCGACGATCAGCACAGGGCCACGCCCATCGGTCAGGTCGCCCCTGGCCATGCCCTGTGGAGCGAGTAGCGGCGTTTGAATCCCGCCGAGCATGGTCGGCAGGCGCAGGTTACGCCCATCCGGGCGGGGCGGGGCGAACGGCTCGCCGATCTCGGTGGCGATCTCCTGCAACAGCGCCAGCCCACCGACCAGCGCCTCGTGCCCGGCCAGCGTGTAGGGATGGTCGGGCTGTGCGGCAGCGTATGCCTGTACAGCGGACAGAACATCTCCGTCGGCGCGGTCGTATACGCTGATCCAGCCAGGGCTGACGATCTGTTGCCCCCAGCCAGTGGCAATCAACCGGACGTGCGCTCCCTGTTTGGCCGCGTGAACAGCAGCCAGCAGCCCCGCCAGCCCCGCACCAATGACGATGACCTCGGCGGAACGACCGGCTTCAGCCATGGCTCACCTCCCCTGCGACCTCAGCGCTGACTACAGGCGTCTGCTGGCTGACCTTCAACAACGCATCCAGCCCCAGGATGCGCCGGTAGATCAGTTCGTCCAGGTAGAGCTGCCGCAGTTGATGCCCCCACAGCAAAGGCCGCACGCCCCGAAACCGCTCGTCCACGAACGCGCCCAACGCTGCCACTGCCTGGGGAGCAGTCAGTTTGCGAGCGCTCTGCAACACACCTGCCGCCCGTACCCCACAGAAGCCCGCCTGACACGGCCCCATCCCCAGGCGCAGGTCGCGGCGCAGGTCGTCCAGCGCCACCGGTTGATCGCCGTAGGCGGCGATAGCCGCTTCCAGTTGCGGGCGGGTGACCAGTTCGCACTCGCAGATCAGTTCGCCGGGCATCTCGCCGTGCTCCAGCTTGTGCAGGCGATGATCCAGACGATGATAGCGGCGGGCGGCGGCAGCGGGAATAGGCAACACCTCATCGGCGGTGCTGCACGGTGTGCTCACGCCAAGCTGTGCACAGGCCACATCTACCGCCTTCTCAGCCATCAGGCGGCAGGTAGTCAGCTTGCCGCCGGTGACTGTCACCAGGCCGCGCACGCCGTCGCGCTCAGCGTGATCGATCACCGAGAAAGTGCGCTTCACTTCGCGGCCCTCTGCCTCGCCGTGACCCGACTCGGGCGGCTCGTAGAGCGGGCGCACCCCCGCCCAGGCTCGCAATGCCCGCCCATGACGGATGCCCGGCACGACCACATCTGCCTCGGCCAGGATTTTCGTCACTTCCCACGGCTCGATGCGGTAGTCGTCCGGATGATCGGTCTTCACTGAGGTCGTGCCCAGCACGCACACCGTGCCCACCGGCACCAGGATGTCGCCGTCGGAGGCGGGGCGCAGGCGGTTGACGATCGTGTTGACCCAGCGCGTGTTCATGGCGATCATGGCCCCGCGGTCGAACTTGATCGTCACCTCCAGGCCAGCCAGGCCCGCTACCACCCCCGCCCAGGGGCCAGTCGCGTTGATCATGCAGGCCGCGTGCACTGTGCGGCGCTCGCCGGTGCGCGTATCTTCCAGCGTCGCGCCGACTACAGCGTCCCCCTCGCGCAGCAGGGCGATCACCCGCTGATAAATCCAGGCCTCGGCCCCGTAGGAACGCGCCGCTTCGACCAGCCCGTGAATCAGGTCGAAGGAGTCTACCGAAGCGTCCGGCACGCGGTAGACGGCGGTGATGAGTGGCGTCAGGGCGGGCACTTCGGCGCGGGCCTGCGCGGGCGTCACCGCCTCGGCAGGGATGCCCGCTTTAGCGCAGCCATCCAACCAGCGGGCAGGGAAATCGGCGGGGTCGGCGGGCGTGGCGACGAATAAGCCCCCCGTGTCCTCGATGGCAAAGGGAGCGATGCGGCGCAACACGCCGTTCTCGACAATGCACTCTTTGGCGGTTTCCAGGTCGTGCCCGGCGTAACGTCCGCCGGAATGGAGCAGGCCATGATAGCGACCTGATGTGCCGGTAGTGAAGTCAAGTTGATCGACCAGCAAAGCGCGCAGGCCGCGTCGCGCCAGATCGTAGAGGGCGGCGGCTCCGGTCGCGCCGCCGCCAATGACCAGTACATCGGTGGAGTATGTGCTCAAGCGCAGTCTCCGCAGTAATCCCACAGATCGAAAACGGCACAATGATAAAATATCTTTAATCTTTTGTCATGCCTGGAGCTTAACATGACCCGCCTTCGCCAGATAGTTACACCTGTCACAAGTAATGGCGCGGGTCGGAAGAGGTCTTATCTGCCGAGATTTTAGGCCAAAAGGAAGGAACAGCCACATGAAAAGGGGGCGGCCACGACGACCGCCCCCCCTTCCAGATGTGACCTGTAGGTCGCTACTGCGCGACGTAGCCCCCATCCACCAGGATTGGGTTGCCGGTCATGAACGACGCACCATCCGAGCACAGGAAGACCACCAGCTCGGCCACCTCCTCCGGATTGCCCATGCGCCCAATGGGATGAGCCGCTTCCACCTGCGCCTTGGCTTCGGGCGTCAGGCCGTCGTCTACCATGGGCGTGTGAATGAAGGCCGGGCAGACAGCCGTCACGCGGATGCCCTGCTTCGCGTACTCGATGGCCGCGTTCTTGGTCAGGCCGATCAGGCCATGCTTGGCGGCCACATAAGCCGGCGCACCAGCGAAACCGACATGCCCCAGGATCGAGGCCATGTTGACGATAGCCCCACCACCCTGCTTGAGCATGGCCGGAATCTCGTACTTCATGCACAGAAACGCGCCGGTCAGGTTGATGCTGATCACGCGGTTCCAGCCTTCCAGCGTGTAGTCTGCGGTGGGAGCCAGGTCGCCACCGATACCAGCGTTGTTGCAGGCAAAGTCCAGCCGTCCGAACGTCGCCAGCGTCGTCTCGACCAGCGCCTTGACTTCGCTCTCCTGCGACACATCGCAGCGGACGAAGATCGCCTCGCCGCCCTGCTCTTTGATCAGGCGGACGGTCTCTTCACCGCCCGGCACGTTGACATCGCTCACCACCACCTTCACACCTTCGCGGGCGAAAGCCAGCGCCGTAGCCCGGCCAATGCCCGAACTCGCACCCGTGACGATGGCCACTTTGCCTGCCAAACCCCGGAAACCCTTGCCGTTGGTAGTCATGATGTCCCTCCTTGGGTCTTTGACGGCGGTTCCAGTTACAGGGAGATTGTACAAAATTTCACAAATGATGCCAAGGGATTTGGAAAATCTGTATGCGAATAATAGCAAGACCTTTAACGCGATGGCCCTGGCCGAGCACGGCCCTGCTCCAGGAAAAAGACAGGGGAGAAGGCGCATTTGCCTTCCCCCCCTGGCTACCAAGACCGGACGATCTAGCAGGCGACGGCTAGATCAACAGCCGCATGGGGTTTTCCAGCAGTTCTTTGAGCTTCTGCATGAACTGTGCAGCTTCCACGCCATCGCTCACCCGGTGATCCACGCTCAGCGTCGCCTTCATGCGCATCCCGACGCCCAGCGTGCCGTCCTCCAGCACCACCGGCACCCTCCTCGCCGAACCAACGGCCAGGATGGCTGCTTCGGGCGGGTTGATGATGGCGATGAAGTGCTCCACGTCGAACGGCCCCAGGTTGCTCACACTGAAGGTGCTGCCCTCGATCTCGTGCGGCCTGACCTTGCCCTCGCGGGCGCGGGTGATCATATCGCGATGATTGGCTGCCATCGTGCCCAGCGAGGTCTTGTCTGCGTCGTAGGAAGTGACGTTGACCAGGCCGCCTTCGGGCAGCGCCACGGCGATACCGATGTTGATGCGCTTGTGCCGCACCAGTTTATCGCCGTAGTAGTGCGAGTTGAGGTTGGGGAACTCGCGCAGAGTCAGAGCCACCGCCTTGACGATCAGATCGTTGACGGTGATCTTGCCCGCCGGATCGCTGATGCTCTCGTTGAGCTGCGCCCGCAATTCGAGCGCCCTCGCCACGTCAATCTCATTGGTGACGTAGAAGTGCGGCACGAACTGCTTGCTCTCGACCAGGCGTTGTCCGATGCGCGCCCGAATACGGCTGAGCGGGATGATCTCCACGTCTGGGCCGCTGGGCACTTCGGTGAAGGTGGGCATGGTCGGGCGCGGCGCTTCGGGCGGGATGGGCGGCGGGACAGGTGCGGCGGGCGCCGCCGCCGGTGCGACAGGCGCGGCGGGCGCTTCTTCCACCGGGAAGTTCTCGATATCTTTCTTGGTGATGCGTCCGCCAGGGCCGGTGCCCTTCACGCGGCGCAGATCGATTCCCCGTTCGTCCGCCAGACGGCGCGCGATGGGGCTGGCCTTGATGAAGCCGTCCCCGCCCGCTTCGGCGCTGGGCTGCGGCGCAGCCTCGACCGGCACAGCAGGACGAGCAGGCGCGGCGGCAGGGGCAGCCTCCTGCTGAGGTGCAGGCGCGGCCTGTGGCGCGGGTGCACCGACGCCGGCAACCGCTTCGTCCGGCGCGCCGACATAGCCGATGGGCGAACCTACGGCTACCACTTCGCCCGGCTGCGCCAGCAGTTGCAACACTGTGCCTTCTACCGTGGACTCGATCTCGATGGTAGCCTTGTCCGTCTCGATCTCGGCGATCACGTCGCCCTTCTTGATCGCCTGGCCAATCTCCACCGTCCAGCGGATCAGCGTACCCTCGGCCATGTCAAAGCCGAGCTTGGGCATGATGATGGGTTCGGCCATCACACCACCTCCTTCACGGCCCGGATGATCTTCTCCGGGCTGGGCAGGGCCATCTGCTCGATCTCACGGGCATAGGGCAGCGGAATGTCCATCGCCGCCACGCGCTTGACCGGCGCATCCATCCAGTCGAAGCATTCCTGCTGAATCTGCGCTGCGACCTCGGCCCCCACATTGAACATGGGCAGGCTCTCTTCCACCACCACGCAGCGGTTGGTCTTCTTGAAGCTCTCGAAGACCGGCTCCAGGTCGAGCGGGCGCAGCCAGCGCAGGTCAATGATCTCGGCCTCGATGCCTTCCTTGGCCAGTTCTTCGGCGGCGATCAGCGAATATTCCAGGCCCTTCTGGTAGGTCACGATGGTTACATCGCGCCCCTGACGCTTGATGTCGCTCTTGCCGATGGGCAACACGAAGTCTGGGTCGTCGGGCACGGGGCTGCGGCGCTGCAACATGGTGCTATGCTCGACGAAGAGCACCGGATTGTCGTCGCGGATAGCAGCCTTGAGCATCCCCTTGGCGTCGTAAGCGGTGCCGGGCACGGCGACGTAGTAGCCGGGGAAGTGCGCGAAAACCACTTCGGGGGCGTGCGAGTGCGTCGCGCCGAGTTGTTTGCCACCGCCGGTTGTGGTGCGCACCACCATGGGCACGGTGAACTGACCGTTGAACATATAGCGCACCTTGGCCATATGGTTGACGATGGCGTCCATGGCCACGAAAGCGAAGTTGATCGTCATCAGCTCAGCGACGGGGCGCAAACCGGCCATCGCCGCGCCCACTGCCGCGCCGACGATGACCATCTCCGAAATCGGCGTATCGCGCACGCGCTTTGCGCCGAATTCGTCCAGGAAGCCGCGCGTGACGGCGTAGGTGCCGCCCCACACGCCGACTTCTTCGCCCATGATGAAGACGCGCTCGTCGCGCTGCATTTCCTCGCGCAGGGCAGCGCTGAGCGCCTCGCGGTACGTGATCGGTCTGTCTGCCATAGCTCGTGCCCTTCTTAGTCCACGTACACGTGACTGATCAGGTCTTCGTAGGTCGGGTCTTCGCTGTTACGGGCGAATGCGACCGCCTCGTCAATGGTCTGCAACACTTCGGCGTCAATCCTGTCGAGCGTCTTCACGATCCCTGTGTAGGTCTCGGTCAGGTAGTTGCGGAAGCGCTCGATCGGACCGCCCTTCACATAGGCTTCGACTTCTTCCTTGGTGCGGTAGCGCTGCGGATCGCCCATGCTATGCCCTTCCAGACGATAGGTGAGCGATTCGAGCAGAATCGGGCCGTTGTGCCGGGCGTATTCCACGGCCTCGCTGACCGCTTCGTACACGGCCAGCACGTCCATGCCATCTATGCGCGGCCCCATCTTCATGCCGCTGCCATCCTCGCTGCTATAGGCCAGGGCGCGGCGCACCAGCTCTTTGGCACCGCTGGCACGCTCTACCGCCGTGCCCATGCCATACTGATTGTTTTCGATCAACCAGACGACAGGCAGTTTCCAGACCGCGCTGAGGTTGAGCGCTTCGTGGAAATAGCCGATGTTGGTCGCCCCATCGCCCATCAGGGCCAGCACCACGCTATCCTCGCCCATGTACTGGATTTTCAGGGCAATGCCCGCGGCCAGCGGCAGGTGCCCGCCCACAATGCCGTAACCGCCCCACATGTTCAGGGCACGGTCGGCCAGATGCATCGAACCGCCTTTGCCCCCGCTGACGCCGGTGCGCTTGCCCAGCATCTCGGCCATGACGCGGTTGACGTCCATGCCACGCGCCAGAGCAATGCCGTGATCGCGATAGGCGGTGATGACATGATCATCGGGACGCAAGGCCGCAACCGCGCCGACCCCCGTCGCTTCCTGCCCGATGTACAGGTGCAGGAAGCCGCCGATCAACCCTTCCTGGTACAGTTCGGCACAGCGCTCTTCGAAGCGCCGGATGAGCACCATCTGCCGGTACCAGTCAAGCAGTGTGTCTTTGTTCGGTTTTGCCATGTGCCGTTCCCTCAAGCAGCATGAAAATGGGCGTCATAGAAGACAACGCCCAGGGAGTGAATGAAGTTGCGCAGTGGCGATAGGCAGATTGTACAGGATCGCACGACCGCATGGCAAGCGTGATTTACAAGAAATCTATCATGCATTTTGTGTCAATTCTTGCAGTAGCACACTCGTGTTCGTTGCGCCATTTCATCGGGAGCGCCGACCGGAACAAGCAACAGCGGAATAGCTTGCGCTGCCATCCCGCCGTTGCGTGCCCTGCTGCGCCGGACAGAGTCTCAGCCCGTGATCTCTTTGCTAGGCTGCCACACTTGCCAGACCTTGCCCACCAGCTCTGGGCCGGGCTTGAGCGTGGTTTTGCCCGGTTCCCAGCCGGCGGGTGTCACTTCGCCGGTGGCCCGCACATGCTGGTAAGCCTGCACCTGCCGGATCAGTTCCCTGATGTTGCGCCCAACCGGTGGCGTCATCACTTCCATGGCCTGGATCACACCATCAGGATCAATCAAAAAGCGGCCCCGGATATCTACGCCGGCCTGTTCATCGTATACGCCGTAAATCTGCCCAATGCGTCCGCCAGGATCGGATAGCATTGGCCAAGGTACCCCACCCTCGACCATTTTGGAGAGTTCTTCTTCCTGCCAGATTTTGTGAGTGAAGTGGCTATCGGTACTTACAGAGAGGACTTGCACATCCAGCGCCCGAAGCTGATCGTAGTGGACGGCAACTGCCGCCAGCTCGGTCGGTCAAACGAAGGTGAAATCACCGGGGTAGAAACACAAGAGCGCCCAATGACCCTTGAAGTCAGAAAGCCGGATCAGCTTGAAGCCCCCTTCATGATAGGCCATCGCCTCGAAATCCGGTGCGGGCTTGCCCACACGTGCGATCATGCGTACCTCCTCCTTCGCTGGTGCTGCGGAAACCGATCCCTCTGCTGTCGTCGGCGCAGTGACCAGCGGGCCTCGCGCCGACTGCGTACACGAAACAGGTTGTCCGGTCATCACACATTCCTTTCTGTTCAGTGCCGACCAGCCAACAGCAAACAGGGAAGAACAGGCCCTAATCTCAGTATATGCGAGATCACCCTTCTTCGCAGCCATGCCCCTTTCACCATTCACCCCCGCGCGCGATTTTGACTGGTAGGAGAGGTTTTGCGGCATAATCGCAGCTCACGTGACTGGCAACCAGGAGGTGAACTGTGGGACGGGTAACAGGCAAAGTGGCGGTGGTCACCGGCGGAGCCAAGGGCATCGGGCGGGCCATCTGCGAGTTGCTGGCGCAGGAAGGCGCGCGCGTCGCCATCACCGACATTGTGGACGAGGCGGGCGAGGCGCTGGCCGCGCAGATTCGCGCGCACGGCGGGCAGGCACGCTACTGGCACATGGACGTTTCGCGTGAGGACAGTGTGCAGCGGACCCTGGCGGACATTCATACGACCTGGGGGCGGCTGGACATCCTGGTCAACAATGCGGGCGTGGCCGGAGCAGACAAATCACCGCACGAGATCACCGAAGCAGAATGGGACGCCGTGTTCGCCGTGGACGTGAAGGGCGTGTTCTTCTGCACCAAGCACGCTGTGCCCTATATGCGCGCGCAGGGTGGCGGCAGCATCGTCAACCTGTCGTCCATCTACGGGCTGGTCGGCGCGCCCGACATCCCGCCCTATCATGCGGCCAAAGGTGCAGTGCGCCTGATGACCAAGACCGACGCCATTTTCTACGCCAGGGATAACATTCGCGTCAATTCGGTGCACCCCGGCACCATCATCACCGAGCTGGTTGAGGAAATGGCCCGCAATAGCCCGGAAGGCTACGAAGCCTATATGCGGGGGCGGGCGGCCATTCACCCCATCGGCCATCCAGGCGAACCGCTGGACGTGGCCTATGGTGTGCTCTACCTGGCCTCGGACGAGGCGAAGTTCGTCACTGGCGCTGAACTGGTCATTGACGGCGGTTACACAGCGCAGTGAGGGGCTGCATAGGCTGGGGTGTGCAAAGTGTGCCAGCGGAGCCTACTACCAGATCATCCGGGTGTGCGATCCGCTGTGAGTGCCGGTGAGCACCATGGGGCCGAGCCACGATGAGGTCTGGCAGGGCACGCCGCTGCCGACCCTCGTCGTCGAGTGATCAGCCGTTGCTAACCGCACAACACGCCCCGGCAACTGTCGGGGCGTTTTTGTATTTCGTCGCGAGCGGCGGGTATGCTGGGAGCATGAACCCCAGACCTCCTGCTGACCTGCTGCCCGCCTGGCTGTGGCGAGTGACGGCGCTCGGCCTGACCGCCGTCCTGGCGCTGATTGGCGCGGGGGTGTGGCTCATCGGCAGCGGAGCGACCGATCCGCCAGTCGCCGGGCCGGTCGTCTGGGCAGACGAGGTGCTCGCCTGGGCGGGGGCTTCTGGCTGGGCCAGCGCACCCATTGCCCTGCCGATGCCACCCGCCGCCTTCACTGTGACGGTGCGCGCCCGCCTGCCCGCCGGAGCCGATCCAGTGGGCGCGTGGGGCGTCTGGCTGGCCGAAGCGGACGGTTCGCGTGTGGTTTATGCGATCAACGGCGCGGGCTATTGGACGATCCGCCGCTGTTCGTCAGAACATATCGTGCCAGAGGCCCTCGAAGAGTGCCCCGCCTTGCGTTCAGAGTGGCGCTGGCTGTTTCACCCGCGCCTGCGCGCCCCAGGGGAGGCCAACACGATCACCCTGCACCGCGAGCCAGACGGTGCGATCCGCCTGCGCGTCAACGGGGAACGGCTGGGCGCAGCGCCGGTGAGCATAGCCGGAACATGGGGCGTGTGGGCACGGCCCGAAGACACACAGCTCGCCTGGGAGCGCGCCGAGTTACGGGCCAACAAAAAGGGCGGAACCTGGTAGGGTGAGAGGCTCCGCCCGGCGTAGGGGGTGGAAGCGCAGCCTGGCCGTCTCAGCGACCGGCGCGCTCCAGGAACAGAGCCGCGCCAAGGATCACTAACAGCAGCGGCCATGCGCTTCCCAGGTGTAAGAAGCTGAACGACCCAATCGCAATCAGGACAACCGCCAGGAAAGCCCGGCGGCGCAGGCCCACTGTCCACCTGCGCCCGCCTCGCTGATAGCGCAGCCAGGTCTGCTGACCCAGCCGTACGCCGAGCACCATCAGCAACAAGCCCCACCAGTTGAGGTCGAGCAAGCCGATGATGCCGATCAGCGCCATCACACCGCCGAAGAGCGCCCGGTTGCGGGCGGTGCTATCCCAGGCTCCAACGCGCTGAGCGCGGTTCCAGCCGTCCAGGGCCAGCCACCCACCCAGCCCCAGCAACAGCAGCGCCCACAGGCTCAGGTGTATCGTCAGCGCGTCTTCCAGCAGGATCAACACGCCCACCCCCATCAATGCCAGCCCGGCCAGTGCCGTCCAGTTGCGCTCTTCCAGCAGTTCGTGCACGCTAACCGGCGGCACGGGCCGCCCGTCGCGCGGCGCGGACGGCGGCACGTTGTGGTCGGGGGGAAGTCCCCGCACTTCCGGCGGGGCCGGCGCATCTCCAGAAACGCGGTGAGGTTCATGCGGTTGCTGAGTCATGGGGTCTGGTCCCGTGCTGATTGAACAGCACTCGCTTTCTTCCATCAATCAATACGCGCGCAGCGAGGCGAGAGTTGCGCAGGAATTGACACGATTCTAACGCGATTCGCTTTGCTTTCGGCCTCGCGATTCCCTACAATCTATAGAGTGTGGCGAGCGCAGTCGCGCCGCACATTGATAAGTGAGGGTTGGCCTGTGCCACACGCCTCCGCTGTTTCCCTCCATTGCAAGCGGCTCAGCCCCCTCTGGTGCTCAAAGTGCATCTACCTCGGAGGTGAAATGATGGACAAGCAAGCGCTGATTGATGCGTTGAATCGCGATCTGGCGGGCGAACTGCAAGCCATCATCCAGTATCTGACCTACTCCGCCCGCGTCACCGGCCCCTGGCGGCCCCAACTGGTACAGTTCATGCAGACCGAAATCCAGGACGAGTTGCTGCACGCGCAGTTCCTGGCGGATAAGATCGCGGCCCTGGGCGGCGAACCGACGACCACCCCGCGCCCTGTCCCGCCTGCTGCGACTCCGCGCGACATGCTCAAGGCCATCCTGGAGGCCGAGTTGCAGGCAGGCCGCGACTACACCGAACGGGCCAGACAAGCCGAAGAGTTCGGCGACAAAGGCCTGATGGTGCAGCTTGAGGATATGGTGCGCGACGAAACCAGTCACGCCGAAGAGACAGCCAAGTTGCTGAAGAACTGGGAGTAGCCCTTTCCGTGCGCCGGGGTTCACACTCCGGCGCAATAATCTTTTCTCTGGCCGATGATTAAGGAGGCATGCTATGTTGAGCGAGAAAATGCAGGCTGCCATGAACAAGCAGATCAACGCCGAGTTGCACTCTGCTTATCTCTACCTATCCATGGCAGCGTACTTCGAGGATAAGAATCTGCCCGGCTTTGCCCACTGGATGCGCCTGCAGGCCCAGGAAGAACTGGGGCACGCCATGAAGTTCTTCGACTTCATCGTCGAGCGGCGGGGGCGGGTGTTGCTGGAGCCGGTCGCCGCTGTGCCCACCGAGTGGGCGTCGCCGCTGGCCGTGTTCGAGAATGCCCTGGCGCACGAGCAAAAGGTCACCGGCCTGATCCACGATCTGGTCAACCTGGCCATCGCCGAGAAGGATCATGCCAGCAACAGCTTCCTGCAGTGGTTCGTAGACGAGCAGGTGGAAGAAGAAGCCTCCGCCGACGCCATCGTGCAGAAGCTGAAGATGGCCGGGGACGCCGGCGTGGCACTGCTCATCCTCGATCACGAGTTGGGCGAGCGCGAGGCCGAAGAGGACTGAGCGCCAGCCAACACGACACGACGTATGGACGTCCCCCGCAGGGGCGTTCTTTTTTCAGTGTCAGGAGTCTTCGCGATAGGCCGCCGGACGGATATAGCGGGCGCGCAGGTGTTCGCTCAGCGCTTCCTTGAGCGCATCCTTCATGATGTTGCCCGACACATGTAACAGGGTGTCGCCATACTGCGGTTCAATGCCCATCGTCGCCTGGCAGGGATAGTGATGATGATGCAATCCGCCCGCCTCGACCGCATCGTCCACTGGCGTGCCACGCAATTGCTCCGCCACATGGCGAGCGCAGCCGCAGCAGGCATCGCGCGTCACTGCCAGGGCCACGATCTGCCGCGTCTGCGAATCTACCTGGGCGCGAAAGGCGGGCTGCCCGAAGTGCCGGGCGAAGGCGCGGATGAGGGGGTCGTCGTAGGGCTGCTTGAGGCGCAGGGCGTTGAAGTGTGTCTCCGTCAGCGAGCAGAAGGGCATGGGCGTGACACAGGCAACGTCCAGGCGCTCCAGCCAGTCGCGCAGTTGGCGGGCCAACCCCACCGGCAACCAGGCCACGTTGTCAATGGGGGCGATCACCGCCCGCGCGCCAGTCATGCGGGCGATGTCGGGGATCAGCTCGGCGACACCCTTGACCTCAGCCAGTGAAAGGATCAGGTCGCTGGGCGGCAGGGCGTCGGGCAGGTAGTCTTCGGGATAATCTACGACAGGCGGCAGGACTTTAGGCGTTTCCCAGGTACGGATCGCCCAGTCGGGCGGGGCGTGCTGGCGCAGGTTATGGACGTGTCGCCAGCCGTAGTCGCCGGTGACGAGGATGAGCAGGCGCATAATCTATTCCCCTTATCCACGGGACGCCACTCTGACGGACTGCCGATTATCCAGCGGGCCGAGCATCCAGGCTCCAAGCCAACGCGGCCCCGCGCGACGCACTGCCCTACCCCTCGTGTCCTCTGCGCAGGAGCAACAGCAGCAGCACCAACGACGTGCGCGCGTGAACACTGTGCGGCAGGTGCGGCGGCATGTGTACCCAGGTGCCGGGGCCGGCGTTGCGCCGTTCGCCGCCCAACGTCAGGTCGGCTTCTCCTTGCAAGACCAGAAGACTGGCCGGTTGCGAAGCGGTGTGCTCGGACAGTTCCTGCCCGGCATCGAAGCCAAACAGCACGACTTTGACGTCGTCGTCGGCGTGCAGCGTCCGGCTGAGGATGCTGTTGGGCGGAATCTCCGGCACCAGATCGGTCAGGTTGGAAAAGTAGACGAACCCGTTCACGGAATCTCCTCTTGTTTTTGATCCAGGCCAGCGGTCTGTGTCCAGGGTACAGACGATATAGGGCAGAGCGATTGCGCCGGACAGACACACGTCCTCGCACGCGGCACAGTAGCTACACAGGTCGGGATACACCAGGACGGCCAGCCCCTGGTGCCTTCCCAGCGCTCCCGTCGGGCAACGTTCGATACATTCGGCGCAGCCATTACACAAGGCCGAATCGATCTGCGGAAACCAACGCTCGTCCATGCCTGTCGCTTTTCGCCACGGTTGTCCTCAAAATTCTATACCCTGATATGCTCTTCTCTCGTTGATCCAGATCAAGAAGCCCGCAACCGACTGGCGATCGGACGGGTGACAAACAGGAATATGGCGAGTGCCAGTGATCACTTGCATTCCGGGGTGCTTGACGAGATGATCGGGCGCGCAGTCGTTTATCCGGGCCGGAACGAACCATACATCATCCTTTATCTGCAACCGCCGATCCATTGATGCGCGGCACCCTGTGCCGACTGGAGGTAGATCATGTCTCGTATTCTGATAGGAGGGGTGGCGCTGGTGGTGCTCGCGCATGGCCTGATCCACCTGATGGGCTTCGTCGCCTACTGGCCGCTGGCCGAACTCAAGGAACTGCCCTATAAGACTTCGCTCTTCGGTGGACGCTGGGAGATCGGGCGGACGGGAATGCGCCTGTATAGCATCCTGTGGCTGATCGCCGCGCTCGGCTTTGTGCTATCCGTCGGCGGCTGGCTGTCCGGTCACAACTGGTGGGCGGTGCTGATGGCGGGCGCGGCAGTGCTCTCGGTACTGCTCATCCTGGGCGACTGGTCAGCAGCCTGGCGCGGCGCGGTGATCAACGTCGTCATTCTGGCAGTGCTGGCCGTTGGCGTCTGGGGCCTGGAGGCAAAGCCCGCCCGCTTCCCGGCCTATGCCGAACCGACCCCGCCGCTGGAGCAAGTGCCCCTGCCCGATGGCCTGCCGGAGCCAGTGACGCGCTTCTACCAGGCCATCAGCGGGGAGACGGTGCCCGTGATCAACTCGGCGGTGATCACCGGCACGGTGCGCCTGCGCTTTCAGGGGATCACTTTCAACGGGCGCTTTCGCTTCACGCACGAGGCCGGGCAGAATTACCGGCACTATATCGAGGCGACGATCTTCGGGCAACCGGTGATGAAGGTGAACGAGTGGTACCTGGATGGCAAAGGTCGCCTGGAATTGCCTTTTGGCACCACCGAGAACGAACCCGCCGTAGACCGCGCCGCCAACCTGGGCCTGTGGGGCGAATCAATCTGGCTACCTTCGCTCTTCCTCACTGACCCGCGCGCCCGCTGGGAAGCGGTAGACGCGCAGACCGCGGCCCTGTTCGTGCCCTTTGGCGAGCAGGAAGAGCGTTTCACCGTGACCTTCGACCCGCAGACAGGGTTGATCGCCCGCATGGAGGCTCTGCGCCCCAAAGGCACCGATCCGGATAAACTGACGCGCTGGATTCTCGAACCGCAGGGTTGGCAGAGGTTCAACGGCCTGTTGATCCCGTCGCCTGCAGCGGTGACGTGGGAGGACGAGGGCACGCCCTGGGCCGTTTTCACGCTGCACGATGTCGCCTACAATGTAGACGTGCGCCAATACATCCGCGGCAAGGGGTTGTAGCAGGGGCATTTAACGAGGGGGCGGCTCCACCAGGGCCGCCCCCTATGCCCCCTGGCGCTGTTCCGTCAGGAGGTGACCTTCTGGCGGCGGCGATCAATGTCGCCCTCGTAGGTGATGGCCGGACGGCCTCGCTCTCCGGTGCTGATGCGGATCACCTCTTCGACCGGATAGATGAAGATCAAGCCGTCGCCTTCGCTGCCGGTGTAGGCCGCTTTGCGGATGGCCTCGACGGTCGCCTCGACGTTATCGTCGCTCAGCACGATGTTGAACTGCACGCGCGGCAACAGGTCTACCACATAAGAGCCGGTGCGCCATCTCAGCTTGATCCCGCCCTGACGACCTCGTCCGCGCACCTGCGTGATGTTGAGGCCGATGATGCCGATCTCCGTCAGCGCGTCTTTGACGGCTTCCATCTTGTCTTCGCGGATGATGGCTTCGATCTTCTTGGTCATGCCTCTGTCCCTCCACCTTGACTCATTTCTCGCCAGCGGTGCCTAGCAGGTCCGCCACAGCCGGTTGCACGCCCGCGCGCGGTCTGGCATGTGGGCTGCCGGGTCTGGGTTCGGCGGGCACGCTGAAGGCGTTGGTGAACTCCGGATAGGTGACCAGGCCGTGCTCGTAAATGTCCAGGCCCAGCACCTCGGCCTGAGCGGGCACGCGCAGACCAATGGTGGCGCGGATCACGGCGAACATCACGCCCGCGCTGCTCAGCACGAAAGCCGCCACCGCTACCACACCCACCGCCTGAATGCCCAGTTGTTCCAGGCCGCCGCCGTGCAGCAGGCCAACCGGGCCGCCCGTGCTGGAATTGGCGAAGATGCCGACGGCCAGGGTGCCCCATACGCCGCCGAAGCCGTGCACCGGCACTGCGCCGACGGGATCATCTATCTTCAGGCGCTCCAGCAGGAAGACGCCCGCATACATGATCGCCCCGCCAACCGCACCGATGATGATGCTTTCCCAGGGCGTCACCCAGGCGCAGGGGGCGGTGATGGCCACCAGGCCGGCCAGGGTGCCATTGAAGGCCCAGGGAAGCTGTGGCACGCCCGACTGCCACCAGCCCAACGCCAGCGCCACGAACGCCCCCGCGCAGGCGGCCAGATTGGTGTTGACCATGATCAGGGAAATATCCGCGGCGGCCATGCCGGAAAGGGTGCTGCCAGGGTTGAAGCCGAACCAGCCCAACCACAGGATGAACGTGCCCAACGCGGCGACGGTCATGCTGTGGCCGGGGATGCCCTGCGCGTTCTTGCCGAAGGACTTGCCCCGTCGCGCCCCCAGGAACAGCGTGCCCATCAGCCCCACATACGCGCCCAGCGAGTGCACCACCGTCGAACCGGCGAAGTCCCAGAAGCCCATCTTGGCCAGAAAGCCTTCGCTCTGCCAGATCCAGTGCCCGACGATGGGGTAGATCAGGCCGCTGACAATGGCGCTGTAGACCAGGTCGGCTTTGAAGCGGGTGCGCTCAGCCAGCGCGCCGGAGGCGATGGTCGAGGCGGCTGCCGAAAAGGCGAACTGGAAGAAGAAGAAGGCCAGCGTCGGGATGCCCGCGTAGGTGTCCGGAATGTCTAGCAGCAGGAAGAACTCCGTGCCCACCAGGGCACTGCCCGCGCCAAACATGATCCCGAAGCCGATAGCCCAATAGCTGATGCCGGTGATGGCTGTGTCAATGAAGTTCTCCATCAGGATGTTGCCCACGTTCTTGGCGCGGACAAAACCGGCTTCCAGGAAGCCAAACCCCGCCTGCATGAAGAACACCAGCGAGCCAGCGAACAACACCCACACGGTGTTGATCGCCAGCGCATACGGGTCCGTCTCTCCGTCACCCTGGGCGAAGGCCCCGCCAACGTTGAGCACGCCGAGCAGCAACAACATCAAGGTGATAACCGCGAGTTTGCGCCTGTGAGATCGCAGGATGCGCATGGCTCTGTCCCTCCACTCTGGCTGCATGATGTGCAATGGTGACAATATGCCACCTGCCAGACCAGTGTAGGCCAGAAAAGAGGACAATAATTAGTACTTTTTTCGAAAAAATCTCGCAGACTTTTTTGTGCGATATCTACATGTTTTAGGCATATTTAACAAACAACCCATCCGTAAATTCCTGGCGCGCAGCAAGCAGCGCCCCTACAGAACCGAATTTATGGCAAAAGTCTGGGCGCGGGCGTGCGCGCGGGTCTTACCTCTGAAATCACCATCAGCAAGCGGTTGTCACAGCGGTTGGCGGGGGAAGAGAAAGCCGCGCAGGGCGCGCAGAGGGTAGGTGTGGCCCTGCGCAGCGGGGGATATCAACTGCGCAGGGCAACGTCTACCTTGCCCCGCAACAACGGTTCTGGCACTGCGCCCACGATGCGATCGATCACGCGCCCGCCCTTGAAGATCAGCAGGGTGGGGATGCCCTGCACCTGATAGCGCATGGCCGTTTGCGGGTTGTCGTCCACGTTCAGTTTGGCCACCTTCAGCCGACCGGCGTAGTCGCGGGCCACTTTCTCGACGACAGGCGCGATCATATGGCACGGCCCACACCAGGGTGCCCACAGGTCTACCAGCACGGGCAGATCGCTTTCCAACACCTCGCGCGCGAAAGTGGCATCGGTGACCGTGACCGGCGCGGCGGGGGCGTTAGCCCGTCCGCTCGTTGTGGTCGGTCGAGAACCGTTGCTCCCT
The DNA here is from genome assembly GCA_937135955.1 of uncultured Anaerolineales bacterium. Taxonomy (GTDB): domain Bacteria; phylum Chloroflexota; class Anaerolineae; order Aggregatilineales; family Aggregatilineaceae; genus UBA2029. The sequence goes on from CAKZOB010000064.1 coordinate 17,093, forward strand.
GGGCGCGGCCCGCGGCCCAGCAGGTAGCTGGCATAGGCCCGCACATCGGCGGCACGAATGCCTGCCGCCCGTGTCACCTCTTGCCCGTCCTTAAATGCGAGCAGAACGGGCCATGGCCCTGCCCCTGTGCGGCTGACGATCTGCGGATTCTCGTCCGCGTTAATTTTCGCCACCAGCAGGTGTCCGGCCTCGGTGCGGGCTATGTCGCGCATGGCTGCATCCAACGCGGGGTCAAGCGGAGCGCCACCCCAAACAACGACCAAAACAGGCATCCCTGCACTCAACACGCGGTCCAGCGCCTGATCGTTGGTGGTGATCGGTGTATCTAAACGGGCCATGGTCTTTCCCTCCCAGGGGGATAGTCTCGCTATCTTTCCCCCTGGATTTTAGATGCAGACGACAGCCCCGGCGTTGGAGAGAGTGCATCAACATTGCGTTAGAAAGTTTGGCTGAAAAGATATTTTTGAAAAGGAATTTTTGACAATTTCGGCTCACTTTGCTAGGCTTGTGCAAGAAGGCACATGCCACCAAAATAGATACAAACACTTAGCGTGCCCGACACACCCTTACGTCACCAGACGCGAGATGCCCTCTATGTCGCTGCAACGTACACACCGGCTTACCCGTCAGTCTGCGCTGACAGCGGTGTTGGGCGAAGCTGGACTGTCGGCGCTGGGACCGATAGCCCTTGCCACGGGGCTGGGGCTGCTGTTAGATTTCTGGGTGACGGGGCTGCACCCGCTGTTCAGTGTCGGGTTGCTGTTGGCGAGTATCCCGCTGGCCTATGGTTGGGCGCTCTACAGGACGTTGCGCATGAACCCGAAAATCACACCGGATTACGCGCGCAACCTGGCGCTGGCGAGTGTCGCCGGGCAGGCGGGCTGCCTGACAGTGATCATCATCTTTGTGGCGCTGTTTGGGGGGATGTTCCTGGACTCCAGGCTGGACACTCACCCCATTTTCACGATCGGTCTGGTTCTGCTCAGTGTACCGGTGAGTCTGTACGCAATGATCCGGCTGATGCTCTCTTCGGTAGCGTCGCTGCGGATGACGCCTCCCGCGCAAGGAGGACGCACCGCAGCCCAGGCATCGCCCACGCCGTCAGACACTAGCACAACAAAGGAGAATAGCTCTTGAAAGGAGTGCTGATACTCTTAGGCATCATTGCCGTCAGCGTCATCTTCTGCGGCATCATCCCCTTTGTGGTCATGCCAGGCGCTGGGGTAGCGGTGGCCCTGCCCGTGATCATGGTGCCCGGCGAAGTGGTGTGGGAAGACTTTCTGGGCATTAAGGGCCTGACGATAACCAACACGATCATCGGCACGCTGGTCGCCGATGTCATTGTGCTGGCCTTCGCCTTCGCTGCCACGCGCCGGATGCGCATGGTGCCGGGCCGTTTGCAGGGCCTCTTCGAGGTGCTCACCGATGCCCTGTGGAGCCTGGCCAAGTCTACGGCTGGCCCCAATGCGCGGCCCATCTTCCCGCTGATGGCCACCATCTTCATCTTCCTGCTGGTCGCCAACTGGGTCAAGCTGCTGCCCGGTGCAGAGAGCATCGGGCTGATGCACTGCGCCGCGGAAGGGGTTAACGGCTATGACCGTAACGGTATCCTGCTCAAGGTGGACAAAGCGATGGATACCGGCATCCGCGCTACCAAGGAAAACTACTACGCCTGCCATCACAAAGGCGAGCATCACGATCCGGCGCACGATGCCGCGCTGAGCGCCGTGCTCAGTGCCGCGGCGCAGGAGCTGGGCGTCGAGTCGATCTCCCTGCGCGACGATGTGGGCAATGCCCGCAGCGTGGCCCAATATGTCGCCGAGCAGGGCGGCGATGTCGAGGCGGTGTTGGCGCGGGCGCTGGCCCTGGCCGAGGAGATGGCCGTCGCGCCTGCCGAAGGCGAAGCGCCCGCGGAAGGCGAGGGCGAGCACACCGCCGAGGCCAAATCGCCCGCCGAACTGGTGCCCGCCGTGCTGGAGGAGCCGTACTACCGCGACGACCTGTATGCCGTCACCCCCTTTGTGCGCGGCGCAGCGACCGACCTCAACCTGACCCTGGGGCTGGGTCTGCTGGCGTTCCTGGCCATTCAGTACTTCGGCGTGCGGGCGCAGGGCCTGCGCTACTTCACCAAGTTCTTCAATACGCCCGCCCTGGAGAACGTCGGCAAGAACCCGATGGGCATCATGGACTTCGTGGTGGGGTTGCTAGAGATCATCTCGGAGCTGGCGAAGATTCTCTCGTTTGGCTTCCGTCTTTTTGGCAACCTGTTCGCGGGCGGCGTGCTGCTCTTTGTGATGTCGTTCTTGCTGGCGATGCTCGTTCCGGCGGGCGTCTATGGCTTGGAACTGTTCGTGGGGTTGATCCAGGCGTTTGTGTTCGCCATGTTGCTGCTGGTCTTCAGCGCTATGGCCATGCAGGGGCATGGTCACGGCGAGGAGCACCACTAGGTATGGAATCACGTTCCGCCTGAAGCGGGGCGAAAAACCGAGTATAACCGACTACCATCAGGAGGAAAGCATTCATGGAAGTAGATGCTGCAAAGGCCATCGGCGCGGGGCTGGCGATGATTGGCGTCATCGGGCCAGGCATTGGCATTGGTGTGCTGGTTCAGGGCGCTCTCAACGCCATCGGGCGCAATCCGGATGCATCCGGTCAGATCACCACCAACATGATCCTGGGTATCGCATTTGCCGAGGCCGTCGCGATCTATGCACTGGTTGTGTCCCTGATCATCCTGTTCGTGCTCTAGTGGCGCTCCAGGAGGCAGTCGGTGGACGCATTAGGGATTAATCTGGGGTTCTTCATCGCCCAACTGGTCAACTTCGGCATCATCTTCCTGCTGCTGGCCAAGTTGGTCTGGCCGCGCGTGCTGAAGATGCTCGACGAGCGCTCGGAGCGCATCGCCAAGGGCCTGGAAGACGCACGGGCGGCTGAAGAAGCGCGCGCCAACGCCGAGCGCGAGCGCGACAAGCTGCTGGCGCAGGCCCGCGCCGAAGCGCAGAAAGTGCTCGAAGAGGCGCGGCAGCGCGGCGAAGAGCAGCTCAAGCAGATGCTGCGCGAGGCGCAGGCCGAGGCCGAGAAAGTCCGCGAACAGGCGCGGGCACAGGCGGAAGAAGAGCGCAATCGCATTCTGGCCGAGGCGCGCGACGACATTGTGGCGCTGGCCCTGGCCGCCGCCGAGCGCCTGGTGGGCGAGACGCTCGATGAGAAGCGCCAGAAAGCCATCCTGAAGCGCTTCTTCGCGGGCGTGCCTGCCGAGGCGAAGGGTCTGGGCGACAAGGTGCTGGTAGTCAGCGCGGTGCCGCTGACCGACGATGAAAAGGCCGAGGTGCTCAAGATCACCGGCGCGAAGCAAATCGAGTACAGGGTTGACCCGTCCATCCTCGGCGGGATGATCCTGCGCGCTGGCGACAAGGTGGTGGATGGCAGTGTGCGCGGCGACCTGAGCGCGCTTTCGATGGCCTTGCGCTGAGCGTCCCGCACGACCCCGCCTTCGTTGTACCTGGCAGCGCCAGCGGATGTATTATCCCTGGCGCTTTGCATTCGGTTGGCCATTGTCACAAAAGTTCATGCTGGCTGTGCGTCGCAAGCTGAAAGGGGGGCGCAGGAGATGCAGACCGTACCGCTGGGCAATACGGGTGTTCGGGTGAGCGCGCTGTGCTTGGGGGCGATGTACTTCGGCACGCGCCAGGACGAGGCGACCTCTTTTCGCCTGCTGGATCAGTACGTAGATGCGGGCGGCACGTTTCTGGACACGGCCAATATCTACGCGCACTGGGTGCCCGGCGGGCAGGGCGGCGAGAGCGAAACGTTGCTGGGTCGCTGGCTGAAGGCGCGGGGGCATCGCGCGCGCATGTTCATCGCCACCAAAGTTGGTTTCGAGTACGGCGACGTGCCGCGCAGCCTGGCCCCGCAGCTCATCGAGGCCGAATGCGACAAGAGCCTGCGCCGCCTGGGCGTGGACGTGATCGATCTCTACTACGCGCACGTAGACGACCGCGTCACACCGCTGCGCGATTCCCTGGAAGCGCTGGCCCGCCTGGTGGAAAAAGGCAAGGTGCGCTTCATCGGGGCGAGCAATTACCGCGCCTATCGCCTGGAGCGCGCGCACGCCCTCAGCAAAGCCAACGGCTGGCCGGCGTTCTGCTGCGTACAGCAGCGCTACACGTATCTGCGCCCTCGCGCCGGGCAGACCTTCGACCCGCAACTGGCCACCAATGACGATCTGCTCGACTATGTGCGGGCGCGCAAGGGTGAATTCACGTTGCTGGCCTATTCGGTGCTGCTCAGTGGGGCTTACACCCGCTCCGATCGCCCCTTGCCGGATCAGTACGCCGGGCCGGACAGCGACGCGCGTCTGGCGGCGCTGCGGGCGGTGGCTGCCGAAGTCGGGGCGACGCCCAACCAGGTGGTGTTGGCCTGGTTGCGTCAGAGCGATCCGCCGGTGTTGCCGCTGATCGCTGCCAGTACTCCGGAACAACTGGCCGAAAACCTGGGCGCGCTGCAGGTCACCCTGAGCGCGGAACAGATGCGTCGCCTGGACGAGGCGGGGGTATAGGCGAAAAACCAGTTGAACCGCAAAGGCGCAGAAAGCGTTGAGAAGAAAAAAACAGGGTGAGGATTCTGCGCTCTCGGCGTCTCTCTGCGATGAAGTCTATTCTGATAGGCACTTTCCTGCGAGGAGCGACCTGTAACTTCGGGGGCGGATCGGCTAGAATAAGGCGCACCGGAGAGGGTTCGCGCACTTCTCTCATGGAGCGCCTATGCTATTCAGCCAACTGCTGGCCGACCTGCCCGGTCTACTCGCCCTGCCAGACCGCGACACAGCCATCACAGCGCCCGTCAGCGAGAACGCGGGAGCGGTCGAGCCAGGCGGAGTCTTCCTGGCGCGGCGCGGCGCTTCCGCCGACGGGCACAACCTGATCGCGGAGGCAGTGGCGCGCGGCGCGGCGGCGGTGGTGGGCGAACGCTCGCCCCAGGCGGTGACCTGCCCCGTCCCTTATGCACAGGTGAGCGATGGGCGAGCGGCGTTGGGGCCGCTGGCCGCCGCCTACTACGGCTACCCATCGCGGAAGCTGATCGTCATCGGCGTGACGGGCACCGACGGCAAAACGACTACCTGTACCCTGCTGCACAGCATCTTACAGGCGGCGGGGGCGCGGGTTGGCTTGATCTCGACGGTGAACGCTGTGATCGGCGACGAGACGCTCGATACCGGTCTGCACGTCACCACGCCAGGCGCAGACGAGATGCAACGCTACCTGGCTCGTATGGTCGAGGCTGGCCTGACGCACGCCGTTATCGAGGTCACCTCACATGGGCTGGCGCAGGGCCGCGTCAACGGCGTGGACTTCGATCTCGCCGCCCTGACCAACGTCACCCATGAGCATCTGGATTTTCATGGCACCTGGGAGGCGTACCGCGACGCCAAAGCGAGCCTATTCCGGATGACGGCGACATCGCGGCGCAAGCTGGGCGTGCCCAAAGCTGCCGTGATCAACGCCGACGACCCCAGCGCAGACGTGTTCCGGCAGTGGGCAGCGGGCGTGGATCGCGCCCTGACCTATGCGCTGGAAGCGCCCGCCGACTTTCGCGCCGAGGCTGTAACCTTCGCCCCCGATGCCACGCACCTGACTATTGCCGGGCCGGATGGCCTGCGCGTACCGGTGCGCACTGCATTGGTGGGGCCGTTCAATGTCGCCAATGTGCTGGCGGCTGCGACAGCGGCCAGCGTGCTGCTGCCCGATCCAGCGACCCTGAGCGCGGCGCTGACGGAGGGCCTCGCGACCATGCCGCCGGTGCCTGGTCGGATGGAGCGCATTGACGAGGGGCAAGACTTCCTGGCAATCGTGGACTTCGCGCACACGCCCAACGCGCTGCACCGGGCGCTGGAAGCGGCGCGGACGATGATCGCGCCGGATCGGCGGGTGATCGCTGTCTTCGGCAGCGCGGGCCTGCGCGACCGCGCCAAGCGGCGCATGATGGCCGAGATCGGTATGAAGCTGGCGGACAGGGTGGTGCTCACCGCCGAAGACCCGCGCACCGAGTCGCTGGATGCGATCCTGGCGGAGATGGCCGAGGGCTGCCGTAGCCAGGGCGGGCGCGAAGGCGAAGCCTTCTGGCGCGTGCCAGACCGCGGACGGGCGCTTGCCTTTGGCTGTTCGCTGGCGCGGCCCGGTGACCTGCTGATCGCCTGCGGCAAAGGGCACGAACAGAGCATGTGCTTCGGGACGGTGGAGTATCCGTGGGACGACCGCGAAGCTCTGCGCGCAGCCTTGCGCGGGACGCCGCTGCTCACCCTGCCGACGGCGCAGAGCGCCGATCAGTGAGGAGAATCAGCCATGTTGACCAGATTGCGGGCGCAGAACTTCAAATCGTGGCGGGACACGGGCGACCTGGAAATTGCGCCGTTGACAGGGCTGTTCGGCGCGAACAATTCTGGCAAGACCAGCATTCTGCAATTATTGCTGATGCTGAAACAGACTGTTGAGTCACCGGATCGGCGCAGGGTGTTGCACTTTGGCGACGAACGCTCACTGGTAGACCTGGGCACATTTTTTGATGTAGTTCATGCCCACACAACAGAGGAAGCCCTGGCGTTTTGGCTGACTTGGGCGCTCCCCCAGCCGCTTCAGGTCGCCGATCCCGAAACAAACAGACGACTCTTCGAAATCAAGGCGTTGTCGTTTTCGACCGTTGTACACCAACGGGACACCCGGCTGGGCGTCGAGACGTTTGTCTATCGGTTCGACGATCAACGGTTTGGCATGGCGCGGCGACCCGACGAAGAGAGGTACGATCTAATCAGCGAACCCTACCACGCCAAGCGTACGCTTGGTCGCAAATGGCCGCTTCCGCCTCCAGTGAAGTGCTACGGATTCCCCGACGAAGCGGTAGGATACTACCAGAACACTGGCTTCCTGCCCGATTTTGTTCTGGCGTTCGAGAACCTGTTTTCGGGAATCGCCTATCTGGGGCCATTGCGTGAGTATCCCAAACGCAGTTATGTGTGGGCAGGAGAGAGTCCCCTTGACGTGGGTCGGCGGGGCGAACTGGCCGTTCCCGCCTTGTTGGCATCCAGGAGTATGGGCAAAGTTATTTCACCCGGCCCTCGCAAACGGCGTCAGACGGTCGAGGAACGAGTGGGATACTGGTTGCAGCGCATGAGACTTGTTGATAGCTTCATGCTGGAACCCCTGGCCGAGAACCGCAAAGTCTACGAGCTTCGCGTCAAGACCCGATCAGGCGGTCCACAGGTCTTGATCACTGATGTGGGTTTCGGCGTTTCGCAGATTCTGCCTGTGCTGGTGCTGTGCTACTATGTCCCCGAAGGCTCGATCATTTTGCTGGAACAGCCAGAGATTCATCTACACCCTTCGGTACAGGCTGACCTGGCTGATGTCTTGATTGATGTCGTGAACAATCGCAACGTACAGATCATCGTCGAGAGCCATAGCGAGCACTTGCTAAGGCGTCTTCAGCGGCGTATTGCCGAAGAAGAGCTGGCAGCAGACAAGGCAGCCCTGTATTTTTGCCGAATAGAAGGTGGCGAGTCCCAGATCGAGAGGCTGCATCTGGATTTATTCGGCAACATCACCAACTGGCCCCAGGACTTTTGGGCGGATGAGATGAGTGACCGCACTGCGCAGGTAGAGGCAATGGCCAGGCGCATGGGAGCCGGAGCGCGATGATCGCCATCGTAGATACCAACGTGCCCGTTGTGGCCAATGGGCGCTCTGAGCAAGCTTCTGTAGAGAGTGTGAACGTCTGTGCGCTACAACTGAAGCAGATTACCAGGGAGGGCAAACTGGTTCTAGACGATCGGTGGCGTATCCTGCGCGAGTACATGAAGTATCTATCCTCTAGTGGACAGCCAGGCGTCGGTGATGCGTTTTTAAAGTGGGTATTTAACAACATTGCCAATCCGGCCCGTATCGAGATAGTGCTTATCACGCCCATCAACCCCAATGATCCAGATAATGCCGATTTTCGAGAATTCCCCGACGATCCGGCTCTGGCCAGTTTCGATCCCTCGGATCGCAAATTCGTTGCTGTTTGCCTGGCGCATTCGCAACACCCGCCTATTTTGAACGCTACCGATCGCGATTGGTGGGACTTCAGAGAGGCACTCTCTGTTCACGGGGTGCAGGTTCGATTCTTGTGCGAAGAAGGGAAGCGTCATGACTGACCCGCGCGCCATAACTGTCCAGCAATTCCGCCAGGAGCAGGGCGCGGATAGCGTGTACATCCTGACGGCCATACAGCCGTTCACTGTCAGCCAGAATCGCTGCATGGTGGTAGTGACGGGGCGCTGTGCGCAGTTGGTATGCTGCAATAGCTGTACGCCGCGCACCTCACTGGGGCAGGGCAGCCTGCGTGAGGTAGAACCGGCGGTGCTGGAACAGTTCCTGCGCGACCTGCAGGACGCCGAACTCGCCTGGACGGGCGATGCTGTCCCTCCGCATGTGCACGACGGGGTTACCTTCACGGTAGAGCGGGCGGACGAACACGGCTACGACCGTGTGCGCATTGTAGACCCTGCGCCGGACGGACCCCATGCCCGCTTGCTGGCTGCCTGGCGCGAGGCATTCCCGGAGGCGCGGCGCATGATGCGCTAGCGTCCGCTGGCCGCGTGTCGGTCGTTGGGAGTGCGCACAGTACTTCGCTATCAGAAATATGGTATGCTAAAATCGCCTGCGCACAGAGGTAGGAGGTGCACGGGTGGATTTGGGGATCGTCATCGTCAACTGGAACACGCGCGATCTGCTGCGCGAGTGCCTGTGTTCGGTGCTGGCCTCGCAGGGCGATTTCAGCTACCGCGTGGTGGTGGTGGACAACGCCTCCACCGACGGCAGCGCCGACATGGTGCGCGCGGAGTTCCCCGACGTGACCCTGATCGCCAACGCCGAGAATGTGGGCTATCCCCGCGCCAACAATCAGGGCTTTCGGGCCTTGGGGTTCGAGCAGGGCTGTGGAGCCGATGTGCCGCGCTATGCTCTGGCGCTCAACCCGGATACGGTGTTGCCCCCCGACGCGCTGAGCGCTATGCTGGCCTATATGGATGCCGACGAGACCATCGGTGTGGCCGGGCCAAAGCTGATCCTGCCCGACGGATCACTCGACCTGGCCTGTCGGCGCAGCTTTCCGTCGCCGGAGATCAGCTTCTATCGCATGGTGGGGCTATCGAAGCTGTTTCCGCGCAGCCGGCGCTTCGGGCGGTATAATTTGACCTACCTCGATCCGGATATCGAGACCGAGGTAGACTCTGTGGTGGGGGCGTTCATGATGGTGCGCCGCGAGGCGATTCAGCAGGTGGGGTTGTTCGACGAGACGTTTTTTATGTACGGAGAGGATCTGGATTGGGCGTTTCGCATCAAGCAGGCCGGGTGGAAAGTGATGTACAACCCGCGGGTGACAGTCAGGCACGTCAAACGGGCGGCGAGCCGACAGTCGCGCCGGGCACAACAGGAATTCTACCGGGCGATGCTGATCTTCTACCGCAAACACTACCGCCGGACGACTCCCTGGTGGCTGCACAGTCTGGTACTGATGGGGCTGGCCCTGCGGGGCGGGCGGCCTCTCTGGCGCGACCTGTGGCAGCCCGCAGCCGCTTCCAGGTAAGCCCAACGGTTGACCGGCGAGTACGTGGCTTTCTGCGCACGGCGCTGGTGCTCAGCGATATGCTGATGCTGGCGGTGGCGTTCGTGCTCGGTTACGTGCTGCGCGCGCGCCTGCCCCTGCCCGCCGTGCCGGTCAATCCGCCGCCGCTCAGCAATTACGTGCCGATGCTGCTCGTGCACGTGTTCACCACGCTGGTCGTCTTCTATTTCGCCCGCATGTACCATCAGCGGCGCGCTGTCAGCCGCTTCGACGAAGGCTACGCCGTGGCGCAGAACGTGTCCATCGGCACGCTGATGGCGGTCGCCCTGGAGTCTCTGGCCTTCAAAAACAGCGCGCTGGAACTGGACTATCCGCGCGGAGTGGTGGTCTATGCCTGGCTGCTGGGCATCGTGCTGGTGGTTGCCGGGCGAACCTTTCACCGTCAGCTCACCGTGCGGCTACGCGACTTCGGCATCGGGCGCGACAACGTGCTGATCGTCGGCTCTGGCGAGGTGGCCCGCACCATTGCTGAGAAAATCCGCTGGTCGCCCAACCTGGGACTGAACGTCGTCGGCGCGGTCAATGGTGAGGCGACGGGATCGGTGGGGGATGTGCCGATCATCGGTACGACCGACGAGCTGCCGGAGATCATAGACCGCTATGAAGTAGACGAAGTGATCATCGCCCTGCCCGAAGCTTCGCGGCACGAGCTGGTACAGTTGGTCAGCAAGTGTCAGCGCGGCAGGGTAGATATCAAGGTCTACCCGGATATCTTCGCTTACATGTCCGGCGGGCTGACGGTGGACGATCTCAACGGAATGCCGCTGCTGTCGGTGCGCGACGTGGCCCTGCGCGGCTGGAAGCTGAGCCTGAAGCGAGCCATGGACATTGTGGGGTCGTTCATTGGGTTGGTGCTGCTCAGCCCGCTGATGACGCTGACAGCCATCGCGATCAAGCTGGAATCGCCAGGGCCGGTGTTCTTCTGCCAGGAGCGCATGGGCCTGGACGGGCACCCCTTCCCCATGATCAAGTTCCGCTCTATGCGCGCCGACGCCGAAAAAGACGGCCCCGGCTGGACGACGGAGAACGATCCGCGCGTGACGCGCATCGGGCGCATCATGCGCCGCACCAACTGGGACGAGATTCCGCAGCTCATCAACGTCTTCTGGGGGCATATGAGCCTGGTGGGGCCACGTCCGGAGCAGCCCTACTATGTGCAGAAGTTCCGCGAATACATCCCGCGCTATATGGAGCGTCACCGCGAGAAGGCGGGCATGACTGGCTGGGCACAGGTCAACGGGCTGCGCGGCGACACCTCGATCCTGGAGCGCACCAAGTACGACCTGTGGTACGTTGAAAACTGGTCGCTGTGGCTCGATATCAAGATCGTGCTGCGCACCATCTTCCAGACCCTCTCCGGACGCAACCGGAATGCGTACTGAGTACGCTATACATTACCCACCAGTCTCCCCTCACCCTTACATCCCCTCTCCCTCGCGACTGCGTCGCGGGGCGAGGGGACTGACTGTCTGTCGCGCGAGTGCGCCCCTTCTCCCGCGCTGCGGGCGAAGGGGCCGGGGGTTGAGGGCCATCGGCTCAAGATGTGGGTAATGATAAGCTCCGACGCGGAGAGGGGGCAACGAGGCGCGCCAGCGCCGAGTGGGGGTGAGGTCAACCAGCAGAACACACCTGCGCTTACTTCTGCCCATGGTTCTGCTGGCTGGTTTTGATGCGATTGCCCCGCCGGACTCCTATTGCGCCCAACGGCACAAAGCAGTATCATCATACCGTTTGCTCAGCCTTTGGGCGTGCTATGCGTAGCCGATCTGAGAGGGGAGTTCACTCACTATGTCAAAGCGGTACGGACTTTTGCTGGCGGTGTTGCTGCTCACCGCGCTGGTCTTGAGCGCTTGTGGTTCGGATTCAACAGAGACGGCCAAAGATTACATGGACGCGCTGCTGAAGGGCGAGGTCGAGACTGCCCAGAAGTATGCCTGCGACTCGTTCCAGGAAGGCACCGCGGCCCTGGCCGCCCTCAGCGCGGCTTTGGCCGAACAGAATCGTCAGATTCGCGACATTGACCTGAAGTACGATATTGGCAAAGGCAACAATGCCAAAGAAGTGATCGTCACCGGCTCCTACAACGTGGTACAACTCACCGAGGCGGGCACGGTAATCGCCGACTCCGAGGTCGAGTATGAACTGGCCGCTTCGGCCCGCGACAAGCGCGATGTGGACGGCGACGGTAACACCGAAGAGAAGATCAACACCCGCATCGTCCTGACCATGGAGCAGGACGGCGACGAGTGGTGCGTGGCCAACCTGGAGGGCGGTTACTTCTCGCCCCAGGCTGCCGAAGAAGGCTGATCCGCGGCTGTTACACCTGGATAACCAAGCGCCCGGCCTGGGCACAGGTCGGGCGCTGTTGATTCGGCAGGCCAGAGGGCTAGCGTCGCTTCAAGATCGGCGGCGGTTGAGCAGGCCGCCGAGCAACCGCCCTCCCAGGAAAAGCGCCCCGCCAACCACTGCCGCCCCAGCCAAAGCCAACTTCTGCGCTTCTGCGGGGTCTACGCCGGGCAGCACCACTGTGCCATCGCCATAAGAAGCGAACAGCCGCCCCCATTTGGTCTCCAGCGCTTCCTGCACGCGCTTGCGCCCCACAAAGGGATACCAGTAGTAGTTGTGGTAGACGTTGCTCGCCATATAGCTCCACGGCACCAGCGGCGAGCGCAACAGTACCCTTTCGAAGCCCTTCAGCCAGCCGTGATAGATCATCTTCTGGCCCTTGCTGGCGAAGGTGTCGGTCTGAATGAAGCCGAAGCGCGGTAGCTCGGCTTTGTCCATGCCCACCACTTCGATCTGATCGGGGTCACCGACGCCCAGGCCGCGCTCGTGCGCCAGCCGGATGAAATCAAGCGTCATGGGGTCGAAGCCCTGGAGATAGGCGCTCATGGCGTCTATGGCCACCTGATCGGCGGAGGCCAGCAAGATGTCTTTCTCGTGCCAGTGCATGGCGCGCGGACCGGGGCCGTCACCGGCGAACGTGCCATCCATCACGGCGAAGATGCCCGTGTGAATGTCCTGCTGAATCTGCAACAGGTCTACTACCGTCTCGTGAATGACCGCGTGCGTCCAATGCCGCTTGCGCCCCAGCAGCCCGCCGAAGGCATTCTTCATCGCGCCGGTGATGGTGGTGAAGACATGCGTCTTGACCGTGGGCAGGTGAATGATGTTGCGCCCATAGAAGACCTTGGGGATGTAGACACCTTCGGGATAGACGCGGTCGAGCACCAGGAACGGCTCTTTCGGCTCGTAGCGCACCCATTCGAATTGCGGCTCATACAGGTGCCAGTTCTCCAGGCCGTATTTGTCGGTGACGAAACGATGCTTGTTGTTGATCTCGCCCACGCGGGCATCTACCACGACCGTGTCGTTGTGTCCGGCGATCAGGCGCGGATAGCCCGCCGCCTGCAATTCCTGGATGACGCCCTCGATCTGCCAGGGCGTGCTGGAGCAGGCCGGATACCAGGTGTCCCATGAGATATTGATCTTCAGGATGGTGTCTTTGTCCCTGGGCAGAGCGTCCTGATAGCCCGCCAGACGCATCACCTGGCGTACGTCGTCGAGCACTGTCTCTGGCGATGTCTTGAGAATGGCGACCTTGCCTTTGCCGGCGAACTCAGCCATAGGTTATTGCTCCTCGTCAGTATGTGATGGGACGATTGTAGCACAAACGAGATGCATTGTCTGACGCTGTTGGCGCGATGTGTGCCGCTGTAACCTCTCTTTTTGCCCTGCACGGACTCCTGAGTTCGATCATATAATAAACCTGGGATGGACGACCGCTCGGTTGCGGCACGCTGTGGGGAGAAAGGCCAATGCCCGACCAGACCTGCGAGCACTGTGGCAAAGTCAACCCTGAGAACGAAGCTTATTGCCTGGGGTGCGGACAGCTTCTGCCCGCCGGACGCGCCATGTCGACACAACGCCTGGCCGTTCCGCAACCCAAGCTGGAGTTGCGTTGGGGCACAGCTCTCTTCGACGAACACACCCTGCTACAATTCGAGGTCAAGGAGACCGGCGAGAAGATCACCTTTGAACTGCACCAGGAATGTGTGCTGGGGCGCACTCATCGGGATGTCGTCGCCGACCTTGACCTGAGTCCCTATCGGGCCATGGAGCGCGGCGTCTCGCGCCGTCATGCCAAGCTGATGCGCCAGAGCGGCACAGTGATGATTCAGGACCTTGAGAGCGCCAACGGCACATTTCTGAATGGAATGCGGTTGCTACCCCATCAACCGCGCGTGTTGCGCAACAACGACGAACTGGTGCTAGGCCGCCTGGCGTTGCGCGTATCGTTCCTGCCCACTCCGCAGACACACTCCAGCGACACCAAGCCGGTGATCACGCCGCCGGATACATCCCCGCCGCCTGGGCCAGCACAGTCGCGCGTCAATCCGCCCCGTGACGGCCACCTTCGCTAAGCGGCTGTTCAGCCCATCACGCCTGAGCGTAGCCGGGGTCGTGGGCGCATACGCCAGGCCAGATGCAACAGGTAGGCATCTGCAACCAGCGTCAGCGGCACCAGCGCGACGAGAGTGACGAAAGTGGAGGCGGGTTGGGTCAGCATTCCCAACGCGATCAGCACGAGTCCAGACCCTCCGTAAACCAGCGCGTAGCGCCAGAAGCGGCGCGGAGTATAGCGCAAGGGGTCGTCTGCGTGGGCGGGAGCAGTGTACCCCCGATCGGCCTGCGCGACGGCGCTCAACAACCAGATGCTCCCCACGACCCACCCCATGCCCAGCAGGAACGGCCCCCAAGCGGGCAGGGCTTCGGCATTGTAAGGCGTCAGCAGGGCGTAGAGCAGCAGGATGAGCGCCCAGACGATCCATCGCTCGCGCCGGGTGAGGGCCAGGTCAGCCGGAGACAGAAGGGGGACGCGGCGAGCCTGGCGCTCGTAGAGCCAAGCCGCGCCAGCGATGGCCAGCAGATTCAGCGGGATGCCCAACACCGCAGATGGGACAAGCGCCGGACTTTGCAGGCTGGCGCTGTACCACAGAACCAGCGGCATGGCCAGTAGAACGCGACGCAGAGCCTGTTCGCTCAACACCTGACTTTGCCCGAAACAGGTCAGGGTCAGCGCAAAGGGCAGCCCCATGCTCAACCAGGTGTGCCACACCATAACGACGAAGCCCACGGCGAACACGTGCAATCCCAACAGGCGTCCGCCGTCACCGCTTTCCCAGCCGGGGTTCCAGATCACTTTGGTCAGCAGGCTTTCGGTGGTGAAGCCGACCACCAGCCCGCCGACGGCCAACGTGCGCAGGGTCAGCGCCTGCTGACGGGCCAGGTAGTCGAGGATCAACAGGTAATGCAGGCCATAGACCAGGAGCACAAAGGGGTCGGCCAGCACAATGGGCGTAGCCCACGACTGCCCTTCCGTACAGACTGTCCCGATGACGGTCACCAGCAGGTACCAGGCCCAGCGCGTTTTGCTCATGGGGCATCTCCTGCTCAGGCGAAAACTATTCGGTTTTCTATCTATACGCACTGGGCCGGGGGACAGTCACCGATCTTGCCCTTTGCCCTTGCGGCTGCGCTCGCGCACGCTGATACGGATCGGCGTGCCGGTGAAGGGATAGGCCTGGCGAATGCGGTTTTCCAGGTAGCGCTCGTAGGTGAAGTGTAGCAGGTTTTTGTCGTTGACGTGCAGCAGGAAGGTCGGCGGGTCAACGCGCACCTGCTGCGCCAGGAAGATTTTCAGCGGGCGCGCCTGTTTGGTCTGCGGCGGATGATTGAGCATCGCCTCGCGGATGATGCGGTTCAGTTCGCTGGTGGGAATGCGCACCAGGCGTTCTTCCTGCACGCGCACAGCGGTTTCCAGCACGGTATGGATGCGCTGCCCGGTGAGCGCGCTGATGAACAGCACCGGCGCAAAATCCAGAAAGTCCAGCTCGCGGGCGATGGTCTGCTGGAAGGCGGTCATGGTGTAGGCGTCTTTCTCGATGGCGTCCCACTTATTGACCACCAGCACCACGCTCTTGAAGGCATCGCGCACCATACCGGCGATGTGCGCGTCCTGCTGCGTGATGCCCTCTGTGGCGTCCAACACCACCAGCACCACATCGGCCCGCTCGATGGCTTTGTGAGCGCGCAGCACGCTGTATTTCTCGATCCCTGGCGCAACCCGCCCGCGCCGCCGGATGCCCGCCGTGTCGATCAGTGTGATGGGCAGGCCATGCCAGGTGATGCGCGTGTCTATGGCGTCGCGCGTGGTGCCCGCGACGGGGCTGACGATAGCCCGCTCCTGGCCCAGCAGTCGGTTGAGCAGCGACGACTTGCCCACATTGGGCCGCCCGACGATGGCGATTTTGATCGAAGTGTCTTCGGCGTCGTGATCTTCGGGCGTGTGGAAGGGCAACGCCGCAACAATGGCGTCCAGCAGATCGCCGGTGCCCTTGCCGTGCAGCGCCGAGACCGGATACACCTCGCCCAGCCCCAATCCGTAGAACTCCAATGCTTCATCGAAATGCCCCACATGATCGGCCTTGTTGGCGGCGACCAACACCGGCTTGGCCGTGCGGCGTAGCAGCGTGGCGATCTCCTCATCCGCGGCGGTGATGCCCTGCAAAGCATCCACCACGAAGACGATCACGTCCGCCTCCTCAATGCCGATCAGCGCCTGAGCGCGGATTTCGTCAATGAAGTGCGCGCTGCCTTCTTCCAGCGGGCTGCCTTTCGGCTGATAGACCTCCAGGCCGCCCGTGTCCACCACGTCGAAGACCACGCCGTTCCAGTCGGCCTGATCAATGATGCGGTCGCGGGTGGTGCCGGGCACTTCGGAAACGACGGCCTTGCGCATTCCAACCAGCCGGTTGAAAAGCGACGACTTGCCCACGTTGGGCCGTCCGACGAGGGCTACAAGTGGTTTACGCATTGGTATTTCGCAGTCTCTCGATTTGGTATACGCGATGATTGTAACAAAGAGCGTAGTCGGTGAGAAGGCTGGGATGGCGGCGGGCCAGCGAGATTGCATCAAGCCGCTTGCCGCTTTACCTCACCCCCGCCTCGCTTTGCTCGGCTTGCCCCCTCCCCGCGTCGGGGCTTATCATTACCCACATCTTGAGCCGATGGCCCTCATCCCCCGGCCCCTTTTCCCGCGCCGCGGGCGAAGAGGAGCGCCTCGGCGGGAGAAAGTAAGTCCCCTCGCCCCGCGACGCAGTCGCGAGGGAGAGGGGATTGAGGGGTGAGGGGCAAGGTCAATCTATTGCGGCGATCCTGGCATACCTTGCAGATGCGCTATAATTACGAGGGTGCGGGTTACACAGCACCCGGCAGGCTGCGGCCTGTGGCGACGTGCGCCGCCCGCGCCAGCATTGTGGTATTATTGTGAAATTGACGTATACTCAAGCGTAATCATCCGGTGAGGTGGTGTTGCGTGGACTCCAGTCCCGCAGAGCACCGGCACACGATGCGGAGGGTCTGGCACCATGCCCCCTGAGAAGAGTGGGTTCTATTATCCGAATAAGTTCGCCCGCATCACCTTCAATGCCCTCGAAGCGGTGATGGGCAAGAACGGCTTTCACGCCATTTTGCACCTGGCGGGCCTGTCCGAATACATCAACAACTATCCGCCCGACAACCTGGAAAAGGAATTCGACTTCGCCTATTTCACCGCCCTGTGTGTGGCGCTGGAGGAAATGTACGGCCCGCGCGGGGGACGCGGCCTGGCGTTGCGCGCCGGTCGCGCGACCTTTGCCGATGCGCTGCGCGGCTTTGGGGCGTTGGCAGGTGTAGGCGATCTTGCCTTCAAGGTGCTGCCGCTGGCGGCCAAGCTGAAGATTGGTCTGCCCGCCATGGCCAACATTTTCACACAATTTTCAGATCAGATCTCCAACGTGCACGATGAAGATGACAAGTACATCTACACCCTGGAACGCTGCCCCATGTGCTGGAATCGCAAGGCCGATCGCCCAGTTTGCTATGTGGGCCAGGGCCTGCTGCAGGAAGGGCTGCGCTGGGTCTCTGGCGGGCACGAGTTCAAGGTAGACATGGCCACCTGCATCGCCAAGGGCGACGACATGGGGCGCTACTACATCTACAAAGAACCCATCGGCTGAGCGCACACGCTGCCTTTACGGTTCACGCCCCCGCCCGCGCGCGGGGGTTTTTCGTGCCTGCGATGGGCGCGATCACAACTCCCTGGCTCCCTGTGCGTAATAGAATATAGTTCGAATTGTAGCGCGGGAGGAAGCCCATGCACCCGTTCGACGAAACATACCTGGCGCGGCGCGAAAAGCAGATCAAAGAACTGATCGAGTTGCGCGCCATGACCTGGGCCTGCCTGGTGACCGGCGTGGCCCTGGGCGCAGCCGGCATCGCCCTGCTGAGCAGCGGTAGCGGCACAGCGGGAACCATTGTCCTGGTCTTCGCCGTGCTGTTCGGCATGGGGACGATCTTCATGACCGCCAGCTATTTCGCCCAGAAAGCAGCCGACCGCGCCATCCAGAAAGAATATGAGTTACTGGCGCTCTACGGCCTTGCGCCGGAGAAGGCCAAGCGCGCCGATCCGGGCGTTCCCCTGACCGATGACGGCGAAATCTCCCTGGACAGCCTGGCTGAAGAACCAGAGTGCCGGCGGGCACAAGACGAGTGACCAGCGAGCCGACGCCAGGCACCCCTACCCTATCCACAAAAAAACGGCGGTGCCCCGCAGGACACCGCCGCTCTTCAACTACCTGGGCGAACAGTCAGCGCCTAGCCGCCACGGGCTGCCAGTTGCGCTTCCTGATCGATGGTGTAGTAGTCGAAGTGATTGCCACCGAACAGGCCGTCCGTCTCGATGGGGAAGGAGAACCACGGCTTCAGCAGCGAGTAACGCAGACGCATGAAGAGCGGGATAATGGGGTGCAGACCCTCAGGCCCGAAGAACAGCTCTTCGATGCGATAGTACAGCTCGATACGGGCGTCCGGATCAGACTCCACCATGGCCTGAATGATCAGGTCATCCACCTCGGAGCACGGACGCTTCATATCATTGTGGGTTGACTCGCAGTGCAGCACGTCGTTCACCCAGTTGTTGGCATCCGGATAGTCGGGGCCCCAGCCCAGCGTCCACACATGCGGACGGTCAGCGGCCTCGTTCTGGGCAGATACCGTCTCCAGCAACACGGAGAATTCCTGCTGCTCGATGGTGAACAGGTTCGGGTCGCAGCCCAGTTCGCGCTCCAGCGCCGCAGCCAGGAATTCGGCCCAGGTGCCCGCACCGCTGTAGGTGACGAACTCCATGTTGGGCAGGCCCTGGCAGCCAGGATAGCCGGCGGCTTCCAGTTCAGCGCGGGCGAATTCTGGATCGTAGCCCACACCTACCTCGTTGATCGGCGGCGCACCGAACATGCCGGGCGGGGTGAAGTGGATCATGGGGATGCCCAAGCCAGCGCGGATCTCCTCAATGAAGGCGTTGCGATCCACGGCAGCCGAGAAAGCACGCCGGACATTCACATTGTCGGTGGGCGACTTGTCGAAGGCCAGACCGAAGTAGAAAACCACTGGCTCGGAAACCTGATGCAACTGATCGGCGTAGGCCGGATCGGCCAGGATGGACTGCAGCTCGGCGGTGGGAACGCCCACACCCTCGATCTGATTGTCCTGATACAGCGCGAAGGCCGTACCGGCGTCCTCGACCACGGTGAAGACCAAGCGCTCGACATTGCCAGGGCCAACCAGGTCGGCGGGGATGTGCGGATTGCGCACCAAGACGTGACGCACGCCGCGGATCCACTCATCCATCATGTACGCGCCGTTGGTGGTCAGGTTGCCGGGTTCGGTCCAGTTGTCGCCGTACTGCTCGATGATTTCGCGCGGCACCGGGCGATAGACCCACATGGGGGTTTCGCTGAGGAAGTAGCTCGCGGCGAAATTGAGGGTAACCTGCAGGGTGGTGTCGTCGAGCGCGGTCACCTGCACCAGGTCGCGATCGGCATCGGTGAAGGTCTCGGCATCCATCGCCAGCGTGTCGGCGCAACCGGCCACCACACCAGAGACCACATAGCCGTACTCGGCCAGCACGCGCGGGTCGCAGGCACGCTTGATGCCATACTCCACGTCGCCAGCGGTCACCATACGCAGGATTTTGGCCTCATCGTTGACCGGATCCCACTGCACCCAGGGCACATCGTTGCGCAGGGTGAACGTCCACACCAGGCCATCTTCGCTGACCGACCACTCGGTGGCCAGTTCGGGGTCAATCTGGCCGGGGACCAGCGGGTTGGTGTTGGTCAGGCCCAGGAACAGGTTCTCGATGTAGTCAATCGAGACCGAGTCAGTTGCCAACTGCGGGTCGAGCGTGCTGATCTGCGAGCTTTCCAGCAGATAGGCGGTGATCGGTTCGCCCTGGCGCACCGTGCTCACCAGGGTGACGTCCGCGGTGCTGGCGAAGGCGAAGCTCGTAGGCAGCAGCGACACGACCATCGTCAGCGCCACGGCCAGCGCAAAGGCACGATAGCTTTTCTTAAACATTCAGCTCCTCCTGTGAGCCACTTGAGATTTGAGAACAACCGCTAAGTCGTTGAACGTGTCTACTCTGTGCCGACCACCTTGCCTCGGCGAGCGGGGTCAGGTCGTTGGCGATGAGGTGTCCCTCCTTTGCTGTACCATAACACTTTTGAGCCATAAGGTTATAAAAAATAACTTCCCCTTTTGCCCATCCAAGGCCCATGATAGCGCCATCCAGTCAATGCCATCCGGCCCTGCTGGCAGAGGGAATATCGTTGGCTGGGGAATGGTCTCCGGGCATATGTAAGCAGTAACTATTGTGTCTGATGCCTGCCCAAAATCTCCTGAGAAAATCTTCTGGAACCGCAGATGGTTCGTCATGCATATACTCTACATATACATCACATGATGCCCGTTTGGCAAGTTATTGCTGTTCGTTTAGGGCCTGTGTACCATAACGATACAGAGGGCGCGCTGGGGCTGCGTTCCCGTCTGCCCAGCTTAGAGGCCATTTGATAACCCCTCACCCCGGCGCTGTGCGTCACCCCTCTCCCTCAATGGGGCGAGGGGAAAATCTGGCCTGTCTCCCCTTCGCCCCTCAGAGGGAGAAGGGGCTGGGGGTTGAGGGGGGCTTTTCAAACGGTCTCTACAGATGTGCCGCCAGGAAGACTGTCACATCCCTCTATGTATGTTACTTGTCAGCAGAAGAATCGGTTCAGTAGCGAATTCAGGTAAGGATTGGAGACCGTTCCAAAACTTCGCCCTCAGCTTCCCTGCATGGAGAGATAGTGAGCGCTTCCCCGTGTGTGGGAAGGAGATTCAGGGGTGAGGTAAAAGCTGCCGCTCAAAGCTTCTCAATGTAGTCTCCGAGAAAGTCCAGTCGTCTGGCCTTGATTTACCTCGCCCCGCCCGGCGCAGATATGCTCCGCTACCTTTTGCTGAGAGAGCGAAGCGCGGCTGGCGGCAAGGCAAACGAGCCGAACTCGCCAGGTTTTCTGAGATCATGAGCGGGAGCAAGGCCAGAAAAAAAACCAGCAGCCAGTGATCAATTGTGCCAATGAGCGCGTATAAGAGGATAAGATTTGAGGACAACGGCTGAGGCGCTGCGCGCCAAAGGCCAGCAAGCAGCCTGAATACATCCCCCTCCCCCCCACATAGGTGCACAGATGCCACCGTTCGCCGGTATCTGTGCGCCTTCTTTTGTGGATCAGGAGGGTTCCCAGCGGTACTCCATATGCCGGGCCGTCTCCAGGGCTGTCTCCTTGCCGATCAGCCGCTGCACCACATAGAGCGCCGTATCAATCCCCGCCGTGATCCCCGCCGCGGTGATGATCTGTCCGTTGTCCACAAAACGGGCGTCGCGCACAATCTCGCAATCCGGCGCGACCGCGGCCAGTTCGTCGAAGGCGCGGTGATGGGTCGTGGCACGCTTGCCCTGCAACAGTCCCGCTGCGCCCAACAACAGCGCGCCTGTGCACACCGAGATCACCAGTTCTGCGCCGCGCGCCTGCCGTTGAATGAACTGCACAGTGGCCGGATTGTTGCGCTCGTGCCGCGCCCCCAACCCGCCGGGCACAACCAGAATATCGGCCTGCGGCGCGTTAGCGTAGGTATGGTAGGGAGTGACGCGCAAGCCACTGCGCGTGGTGACCGGGGGCAGTTGGCGCTCGGCGACAGTGGTGACGCTGAATGGCACCGGTCCGGTAGCTCGCTGCCCGGTGATCGAAAAGACTTCCATCGGGCCAGAAAAATCGAGCGTATCTACGTCATCAAACAACATTATTAGCACAATGCGCGCCATGAAACTGTTCCTCTGCAGTCACACGAGACATCAGCCGGCAGATCAGGCGTAGATCGCCGGGCCTTCATTGTAGCCCGACACCCCTGCCCTGCAAAGAACCGGTCACCAAGACGCAGGGAAATCGTCAAACAGCCAATGGGGGACGCTGCTCAGCCGGTGACGGGCAGCCCATCACACGCTCCGCTGATCTGCAACCATTGCCCGTTGTTGATCGCCCAGCCCTGTTCACCGTTGGCGCGTTGCACCTGCCACCAGCTTGTGTCGGCGTTGCGCCCGATGATGGTCACCAGTTCGCCCAGCGCAAACCGCCCGCGCCGCGCCGCCGAGGTGCCCGGCCCCTCGCGGAAGTTGAGGCTATCTACCACCACCCGCCCGCTACACCCGGCCCCTGTCCCTGCCCCCGCGCCGCTGGCCACCCCGCTGACCTCTACCAGCAGCGTCGCCGGTGCGCTGGCCGCGCTGCCGTTGAAGGCCACAATCTCCAGGGTGAAGGTGCCCTGGCGGTCGGGCGTCCAGGTGAGGATGGCCTGCGCCGGGCCGGATTGTCCCGGAGGCAGGGCCTTGGTAGTGGCGACGCGCCCGCCCACGCTCATCAGGAAACTGGTGGCCGCGGAATCGGTGGCGACGGTGATGTCGAGCGGCTGATTGGCGGGCACGCGCACCCCGCTTTCCGGCGCGAGCACGCGCACGGTCGGCGCTGCGCCAGGCGCATTGATGGGCGCGGGCTGCTGCGAACTGTCCTCATCCGCACCGAAGCGCAGCGTGCAGGCGAGCGCCGCGCTCAGCAACATCGTCAGCAGCAGACCCGCCCGTCGCATCATACGAGCATCTCCCTGCTGTGGAGTAGATCAACCCACGCCCCACAGCAACACCGCGTCGGCAGCGCCACCAGAGGCCAACCGTGTGCCATCCGGGCTGAAAGCGACGGCTTCCACCGTGCCGCCTGTGGAAAGGACAGCTAGCTGGGCGCTGGTGCCCGTATCCCACAGGCGCAGCGCTCCGTCCGCTGAAGCGCTGGCGATCAGAGTCGCGCCAGGGCCGATCGCCAACCCGCT
Source organism: uncultured Anaerolineales bacterium (assembly GCA_937135955.1). Taxonomy (GTDB): domain Bacteria; phylum Chloroflexota; class Anaerolineae; order Aggregatilineales; family Aggregatilineaceae; genus UBA2029. The sequence goes on from CAKZOB010000064.1 coordinate 40,043, forward strand.
GATAGCATTGCCGCCGTGATTGAGCGTTGCCGCCTGGTAGCCGCTGGCGTACCACGCCCGCACCAGGTAATCCCCCGCACAGAGCGTTTCCTGGCTGCTGGCAGCAATCAATCCTGTCGCCGCATCAACCGCCAGGCGCGTGAAGGTCGGGCCTTCGGCCAGCGTTAGCAGGGCGGCGTTGGGCGTATCGAGGGTGAAAATGGACACCTCGCCCCCGCCCAGGCTGCAATCTTTGGCGGCGCTGGCAACGACCAGCGT